>JAWKQQ010000015.1:0-126740 GCA_041390065.1 Candidatus Krumholzibacteriia bacterium | reverse complement strand
ATCGCGACCAGGATCACCGCCTATGCCCTGGGGTGGCAGTGATGGACGGGTCGGCATCGGTGCGGATCGTGGCCGTGGGCGACGAGCTGCTGGAGGGCCGCACGTCGGACACCAACAGCACCCGCATCCAGCGCGCGCTCGTCCGCCATGCGGTCGACGTGCGCGACATCGCGGTCGTCCACGACCAGCTGCCGGCGATCGCCTCGGCCCTCGACCGCACCGAGCCCGGCGACCTGGTCTTCATCTGCGGCGGCCTCGGCTCGACCGGCGACGACCTCACCCGCGAGGCCGTGGCCGCCTGGGCAGCGGTGGCGCTCGAATGGCGCGAGGACGTGGCCGCGGCGCTGCGGGCGGAGTACCGGCGGCGCGGGTTCGAGCGCGATCTGACCGGCGACAAGCAACCCCTGATTCCGGCCGGCTGCGAGGCCATCGCCAACCCCGTGGGCACGGCGCCGGGGTTCGTCGGCCGTCTGGCCGACCGCTGGGTGGCCGTGCTGCCGGGCGTGCCGTCCGAGCTGCAGGCCATGCTGCCGGCGATCGTCGAACGGCTGGGCGCGGCCGGCGTGCTGCCGGCGGCGCGGCGGGTCGAGCTCTGGCGGGTGGCGCAGATGGCGGAGATCAAGGTGGCCGAGCTCACCGAGCCGGTGCGGCGGCGGCATCCGGATCTGCACTGGTCGTGGTGGGTCGTGCCCTGGGGCGTGGACGTGCGAGTGGCGGGTGGCCCGGACCAGGTGGCTGCGCTCGCGGACGCGGCCGCGGCGCTGGACGTCGCCCTCGGCGACCTCGTGTACGCGCGCGAGCTCGTCGACCTGCCGCGCGTGGTCC
This sequence comes from Candidatus Krumholzibacteriia bacterium, assembly GCA_041390065.1. Lineage (GTDB taxonomy): Bacteria > Krumholzibacteriota > Krumholzibacteriia > LZORAL124-64-63 > LZORAL124-64-63 > Glo-17. The sequence continues at coordinate 125,915 of JAWKQQ010000015.1, read as the reverse complement.
AGGACCTCATGCTGCGTGCCGGCCGGACCCTCGCCGTGGCCGAGAGCTGCACGGGCGGTCTGCTGGGCGCGGCGATCACCGGCCAGGACGGCAGCAGCGCCTACTTCCGGGGCGGGGTGCTCAGCTACGCCAACGAGGCCAAGTTCGATCTGCTGCACGTGGCGGCCGACGCCCTGCTGGCCCACGGCGCGGTGTCGCGGCCGGTGGCCGAGCAGATGGCCCAGGGCGCCCGACAGCGCCTGGGCGCCGATTTCGCTCTCGCGGTCACCGGCGTGGCCGGGCCCGGGGGCGGCACGGCGGCCAAGCCGGTCGGCACCACGTGGCTGGCCCTGGCGGGTCCCGACCGCGTGGACGCCGCCTGCTACCGGTTCTCCGGTGATCGAGAAAGGAACCGCCAACTCGCGGTGGCCGCGGCCCTCGATATGCTGCGGCGGCGGTTGACGGGCGTGCCGGTGGTGGCGCCCGCACGGCTGAGCTGGGCGGTCGGTCCTTGAGGCTGTTCGTGGCCGTCAACCCGCCGACACACCTGGTCGGCGACCTGACGCGCCGGCTGGACACCCCGCGGCGCGAGCTGCTCCTGGCCTGGACCCGCCCGGAGTCGTGGCACCTGACCCTCGCGTTCCTCGGCGAATGGCCGGTCGAACGCGTTCCCGCGCTCACCGACGGCCTGATCGACGCCGCGGCCGGGGTCGGGCCGTTCACGCTCCGACTCGGGCCGCTGGGGGCGTTTCCGCACCTGCGGCGTCCGCGGGTCCTGGTCCTGCATGCCGACGGCGGCCATCCGCTGCACGAGCTGGCCGGCCGCGTACGCCGGGCCGTGGATGCGGCCTGGCCCGACGGTCCGCAGGACCGCAAGGATTTTCGCCCGCACCTGACCCTGGCCCGCATCAGGTCCCTGCTGGCGGCGCCCGACCTGGCGCGCCTGCAGGCGCTCGACCTCGGCGAATTCGAGCCGTTCGGGGTCGCCGAAGCCTGCCTCGTATCGAGCGCGCTGCGCCGCGAGGGCGCCCGCTACGAGGTCCTGGCCAGGCTGCCTCTGGACGGCCGCGGACGGGCTGGCGAAAATTAAACGAAAGTCCTTGCTGTCCCCGCGGCGGCCGTGCTATCTTGCCGTCCGGGTCGACGGATCCGGCCTGCACATCACCCGCTGGCGCACAATCAGGAGAAACCGCATGGCAAAGAGTGACGAGAAGTCCCGGTCCGACGATCGGGCCAAGGCGCTGGAGCTGACCCGCGCGCAGATCGAGAAGCAGTTCGGCAAGGGCGCCATCATGCTCCTCGGCGACAACCGGATCTACGACGAGACCGACGCCGTGTCCACCGGCAGCCTGGCCCTGGACATCGCCCTGGGCGTGGGCGGGTTGCCGCGCGGCCGCGTGGTGGAGATCTACGGCCCGGAGGGCAGCGGCAAGACCACCGTCGCCCTGAGCACCTGCGCCAACATGCAGAAGCAGGGCGGCGTCGCGGCGTTCGTCGACGCCGAGCACGCGCTCGATCCGATCTACGCCCGCAAGCTGGGCGTGGACATCGACAACCTGCTCGTCTCCCAGCCGGATACGGGCGAGCAGGCGCTGGAGATCACCGAGATGCTCGTGCGTTCGGGCGCGGTCGACATCATCATCATCGACTCGGTGGCCGCGCTGGTGCCGCGGGCGGAGATCGAGGGCGAGATGGGCGACCAGCACGTGGGCCTGCAGGCGCGCCTGATGAGCCAGGCCCTGCGCAAGCTCACCGGCGCGATCGCCAAGACCAACACGCTGGTGCTGTTCACCAATCAGATCCGCATGAAGATCGGCGTCATGTTCGGCAACCCCGAAACCACGTCGGGCGGCAACGCGCTGAAGTTCTACAGCTCGGTGCGCCTGGACATCCGTCGCACCGGCGCCATCACCCAGGGCGAGGACGTGATCGGCAACCAGGTCCGCGTCAAGGTGGTCAAGAACAAGGTGGCGCCGCCGTTCAAGAAGGCCGAGTTCGACATCCTCTACGGCGAGGGGATCAGCAAGGAGGGCGACCTCATCGACCTCGGCGTGGGCGCCAACGTCATCCAGAAGAGCGGGGCCTGGTACAGCTACGGCGAGGAGCGCCTGGGCCAGGGGCGGGAGAACGTGCGGGTGTTCCTCAAGGAGAACCCCGACCTCTACGAGAAGCTCACCGCCCAGGTGTTCGAGCACTATGGGATCAAGCGACGGGCGGCCGGCGCCGAGGCCGCGCCCATGACGGCCGCGCCCAAGGCCGAGGGGTCGGACAAGAGCCGCAAGGCCGGCGCCTAGCGCGGGCCGTGGCCGACGCCGACCGCATCCTCGTGCGCCTGGAGGAGGGCCCGGGCTCGGTGACCGTGCACCTCGACGGCGGCGAGTCGCTGACCGTCGCGCCCGACGCCCTGCCCGCCAATCTGCCCGCGATCGGGGGGAGCCTCGGCTCCCCCCTCGTGCATGAACTCCGCGCCGCGGCCGCCCGCAAGCTGGCGGCCCGTGACCTCCTGGCGCTTCTGGATCGCAAGCGCTGGACCACCGTCCGGTTGCGCGAACGGCTGCTCGGGCGAGGCCATCCCGAGACGGCGGTCGAGGCCGTCCTCCTGCAGGCCGAGCGGCAGGGCCTGCACGCCGACCGGGATTTCGCCGACGCCTTCTGCCGCGACGCGCTGCGGCACAAGCAGGTCGGCCGGATGTGGCTGGAGTCCCGGCTTCGCCAGAAGGGAATCGACGCCGGGCTGGCGGCCGACGTGGCGGCCCGCCACCTGCCGTCTGACCGGGAACACGAGGTCGCGCTCGAGGCGGCCGCGAGCCGCTGGCGGCGCGAGGGCGCCGCTGATGCCCGGGCGCTCGGCCGGGTGCAGCGGTTCCTGATCTCACGGGGCTTCCCCTGCGCCATGGCCAACCGGGCGGCGCGGGCCACGCAACCCGCGGACTCGGCTTGCAATTCCGACGCCGAAGGCCCATCCTGACCGCCTGGAACCACGCGAGCGAGGACGTCACTTCCATGCGCATCCTGGTCACCGGGGCTCGAGGCCAGCTCGGCCGGGCTCTCCTTTCGGTCTTGCCTGCGGCCGGCCACGAAGTGGTCGGAGTCGACCTGCCCGACGGCGACCTCGCCGACCCCGGCGTGGCGGCGGGCATGCTCCTGCATCTGCGTCCGTGTCAGGTGATCCACACCGCGGGCTACACCGCGGTCGACCGGGCCGAGGTCGACCATGACGGCGCCGAGCGCGCCAACGTCACGGCCACCGCCGAACTCGCGGCCGCCTGCGAGGTCGCCGGCTGCCCGCTGACATTCGTCAGCACCGACTACGTCTTCGCGGGCGACCAGCCCTCCGGCTACGCCGAGAACGCCGCCCGCGCGCCGGTCAACTGGTACGGCCAGACCAAGGCTCGGGCCGAGGTGCGGGTGCTCGAGATGTCCGTGCCGTCGCGCGTGGTGCGGACCAGCTGGCTCTTCGGCCACGGTCCCAACAACTTCGTGCGGACGATCCGCAACCTGCTGCGCGAACGCGATGTCCTGCGGGTGGTCGATGATCAGCACGGCTCGCCCACCTACGCGGCCGACCTCGCCGACCAGCTCGCCGACCTGCTGCCCTGCGATGCCTGGGGCGTATTCCACGCCACGAACTCGGGGGTGACCACCTGGTGTGGCCTGGCCCGTGAAGTGGCCCGCCTCGAGGGCCACGATCCGGCCCGTGTCGAGGCCTGCACGACGGCGGACTACCCGACGCCGGCCCGGCGGCCGGCCTGCTCGATCCTGCTCGACGCTCGTCTGCGCGCGCTCGGGCTGCCGCGACCGCCGACCTGGCAGGACGCCGTCCAGCGCTACCTCACCTGGCTCGGCCGCAACGAGGAGACGCCAGCGTCATGAGCGGAGCCCGCGACCTGTTCCAGCACGCGCTGGCCGACCACCGTCAGGCCGTCGACCGCCTCGGCGACCTGCAGAGCGACGCCCTGGACCGACTCGCCGGCGCGGTGCTGGCGACCTGGCGGCAAGGCGGCAAGCTGCTCGTCTGCGGCAACGGCGGCTCCGCCGCCGACAGCCAGCACCTGGCGGCCGAACTGGCGGGCCGCTACCGCCGCGAACGACCGGGCTGGGCGGCGCTGGCCCTGACCACCGACACGTCGGCCCTCACCGCGATCAGCAACGACTTCGGATTCGACCAGGTGTTCGCTCGGCAGGTGGAGGCGCTCGGCCGGCCCGGCGATGTCTTGCTGGTGATCTCGACCAGCGGCAACTCCGCCAACTGCGTCGAGGCGGTCGGTCGCGGCCGCGCGCTGGGGCTGACCTGCCACGGGTTGCTCGGAGGCGATGGCGGCCGGCTGCTCGCGAGCCTCGACGGCGCGATCGTCGTGCCCGCCTCGGATACTCCGCGGATCCAGGAACTGCACCTGCTCTGCATCCACGTCCTCTGCGAGTTGCTGGAGGCGGGCCGTCCGGAAGTGACCGGTGACTGAGGTGGCCGCCAGCTTGCCGACGGGCTTGCGGGTGGCCCTGGTGCACGACTGGCTGACCGGCATGCGCGGGGGGGAGAAATGCCTCGAGGTCATGGCCGAGATGTTCCCCGCGGCCGACCTGTTCACCCTGCTGCACGTTCCGGGGTCGGTCGCGCCGGTGATCGAGGACCGTCGCATCACCACGTCGTTCGTGCAGAAGGTGCCCGATGCCGAACGGCGCTACCGCTGGCTGCTCCCGCTGTTTCCGCGGGCCGTGGAGTCCTTCGACCTCCGCGGCTACGACCTCGTGCTCTCGAGCAGCCATTGCGTGGCCAAGAGCGCGGTGCCGGCGTCGGACGCCCTCTCGGTGTGCTACTGCTACACGCCCATGCGCTACGTCTGGGATCGATTCGACGACTACTTCGGCAGCAAGCCGCCGGTCCTGCGCCGGCTCATCGGCTGGCAAGCCGCGCGCCTGCGGGCCTGGGATCGCCGCACCGCCGGCCGGGTCGACCGCTGGCTGCCCATCTCCACGGTGGTCCGCCAGCGGCTGCTCGACTGGTACGGGGTGCCCGCCGACCGCACGCGGATCGTCTTCCCGCCGGTCGACGTGGCCCGCTTCGCGGGAGCCGACCGCCTGCCGGCGCCCCCGGGTCTCCGCTCCGGCGGCTATGATTTCGTGCTGTCGGCGCTCGTGCCCTACAAGCGCATCGACCTCGCGGTGGCGGCCGCCCGCCGGGCCGGGCGCCTGCTCGTCGTCGCGGGCAAGGGGCCGGAAGCGGGACGGCTGGCGCGGCTGGCGGCCGAGGCGCCCGGCACCGGCGAGGTCCGGTTCCTCGGGGCGGTGGCCGACGCGGACCTGCCCGCGCTCTATGGCCATTGCCGTGCCTTCGTGTTTCCCGGCCTCGAGGATTTCGGGATCACGCCGCTGGAGGCGACGGCGGCCGGTCGTCCGGTGGTGGCCTACCGGGCCGGCGGCGTGCTCGACACGGTGGTCGACGGCCTCAACGGGGTCTTCTGCGAGGACCAGACGGTGGCTGCCCTCGCGGACGCCCTCGCCGATCCGCGGCTGGACGGCCCCTGGGACCGCGAGGCCATGGTGACCCATGCCGACGGGTTCGCACGCGAACGCTTCCGGGCAGCCCTGGGAGGGGCCCTGGCCGACGCCTGGCGGGCCCACCGCGGGGGAGGCCGACCGTGACCGAGCAGCGCGCGCGCGGAGAACTGCTCGAGCCCACCGTCTACATGGTGAGCGACGCCCTGATGCTCGCGGGGTCGTTCCTGCTCACCTACTGGTTCCGCTTCCACAGCGGCCTGGTCCTGGTGCCGCTCGGGGTGCCGCCGCTCGGACCGTACCTGGTCGCCAGCCTGGTGACCGTGCTCGTGTTCCTGGGCATCTTCTACGCGCAGGGCCTGTATGCCGACCGTGGCGGACGCCGCGCCGAGCGCGATTTCGTCGGCCTGTTCCGTGGCGTGGTCGTGGGCAGCCTGCTGATCCTGGCGCTGACGTTCTTCGTGCGCGCGATGACCTTCAGCCGCTGGTTCTTCGGGCTCTTCTTCTGGTTCAGCTGGCTGTTCCTGTGCGCGGGGCGGGTCCTCGCTCGCCGCATCCTGGCCCGCGCCCTGCACCGCGCGATGAGGCGCGTCCGCGTCGTGCTGGTCGGAGACAACCCGATGCGCGGCAGGATCCTGCGGATGGTCCGCGAGTTGCCTGGACTGGGGCTCGAACCGGTGGGCTGGCTCAAGGTGGCCGGCGAGGCCGATCCGGGACCCGGTCACGAGGATCCCGCGGTCGGCGTGATCGATGCCGGGGGACAGCCGGACGAGGAGGTGCGTCCGCTGCCGCCCTTGCCGCCGCCCCCGTGCCTGGGCGAGGCTGCCGACGTCCGCGCCGTCGTACGCGAACACGGCATCGACCGCGTCATCCTGACCCTGAGGTTCGACCAGTTGCCGCTGATCACCGACACCGTGGCCCGGCTGGCCAACCTGACCGTGGACGTGCAGTGGGTGCCCGACCTCTTCGAACTGCATACCAGCAAGCTGCGCCTGCGTGAGCTGGGGGGCATTCCGTTCATCTCCGTTCGCGAGGTCTCCCTCAGCGGCGCCGACCGCATCGTCAAGCGAACCTTCGACCTCGTGCTCTCGGCGCTCGCCCTGCTCGCGCTGGCGCCTGGCCTGCTCGCGCTGGCCGCGGCGGTCAAGCTCACCAGCCGCGGACCTGTGTTCTACCGGCAGGACCGCGTGGGCCGCGACGGCCGCGAGTTCTCCATGATCAAGTTCCGCACCATGCGCCGGGACGCCGAGTCGGCCTCCGGGCCGGTGTGGGCGCAGGCGCATGACCCGCGCGTTACGCCGCTGGGCCGCGTCCTGCGGCGCTGGAGCCTCGACGAACTGCCGCAGTTCTGGAACGTCCTGCGGGGCGACATGTCGCTCGTCGGCCCACGCCCGGAACGCAAGGTCTTCGTCGAGCAGTTCAGCGAGCAGATGCCGCGGTACTTCGAACGGCATCGCGTGAAATCCGGACTCACTGGCTGGGCGCAGGTCAACGGGCTGCGGGGCAACACGAGCATCGAGGCCCGCACGCTGTACGATCTGCACTACGTCGAGAACTGGTCGGTGTGGCTGGACCTGCGCATCCTGTTGATGACCGCACACCATGTGGTGAGGGGGGAGAACGCATACTGACATGACCACCAAGCCAACCGCGCCGCGCGTGCTCGCCGAGGTGCTCGTCACCATGCGGCCGCGCCAGTGGACCAAGAACCTGATCCTCCTCGCGGGCGTGATCTTCGCCCAGCTGCTCGGCGAACCCGCCGCCGTCTGGCGGGCCGTGGCCGCCGTCCTCGTGTTCTGCGTGGCCTCGGGCGCGGTCTATGTCTTCAACGACATCTGCGACGTCGAGCAGGATCGGCTGCACCCGCACAAGCGGCGGCGGCCGGTGGCCAGCGGTCGCCTGCCGATGGCGGCGGCCTGGCGAGCCTGGCTGGCGCTGGTGGCGCTCGCCGTGGTCGCGGCCTGGCTCCTGGGTTGGGCCTTCATGGTCACCCTCGGGCTGTTCTTCGTGTGGAACTGGGCCTACTCGCGCCTGCTCAAGAAGCTCCCGATCGTCGACGTGGTGGGCATCGGGGTGAGCTTCGTGATCCGGGCCCTGGCGGGCGTCATGGTGCTCGTGCCGGTCGACCCGGCGGTCACGGTGTCGATGTGGCTGTTGATCTGCCCGTTCTGCCTGTCCCTGTTCCTCGGCTTCTGCAAGCGGCGCAACGAGCTGATCAAGCTCGCCGGCGATTCGGGCACCACGCGGCCGGTGCTGCTGTCCTACACCGAGACGACGCTCAACGCGATGATCGGGGCCAGCTTCGGCCTCACGCTCGCCGCCTACGCCCTCTACACGGTCTGGCCCTCGACGGTCGCCCATTTCGGCACCCACTCGCTGGTCTGGACGACCGGGCTGGTGTTCCTGGGCCTCTGGCGCTACCTCTACCTCGTGTTCAAGGAGGGCAAGGGGGGCCGACCCCACGAGATCCTGCTCAACGATCCGACGCTGCAGTTGCTGGTGGTGGCCTGGATCGGCGTGTTCGTGGTGATCATCGGCACCCGGCCGACCCCCTGATCGAGAGGATGTGATGGACTCCCTGGTCGCGCTGGTCCAGACCCGCCCCGAGACCGTCGAGGCGGATATCGCGCGGGCGCTCGTGCTCGCGGGGCTGCTGCCCGTCGCCGAGCCGCCGTGCCTCTGGCTGGCCGCTCCACGGGGCGGGGCCACGCCGGCGGGCGAGGTGACGCCGTGGCAGGTGGCCGGCGTGGCGGCCGCGTGCCGGGCGGCGGGCGCGTCCGCCCAGCCGCCGATGGTGGCCTGGGATCCGGCCTCGCCGCCTCGAGCGGCGGTCCTGGCGTTGCTCCGTCACCTGGGCCTGGAGCGGACGGCGGACGACCATCGCGCCGACTGGCTCCTCGGAGGTGTGGCCACCGACCGGCGCCTGCGGCTGGTCGGAGCCGTGGCCGCGGTCCTGGAGCGTGGGGCCGAGGCGCCGCGCGCGGCGGTTCTGGCCCGCCGCCCCGACCAGCTCGCGGCCGCCGTGCGTGCCGCCGGGCCGCGGCGGCCCGAGGGTGTGGTCCTCGACCTCACCGTCTGCGCCGACGGCAACGATCCCGTGGCCCTGAACCTGGTGCTCGCCGGCCGTGACCTCGTGGCCGTCGACGCCGTGGCCGCCCGCCTGCTGGGCCTCGAACCTCGCGAGTGTCCCCTGCTCGCGGCGGCCGTCCAGGCCGGCTGGGGGACCGCGACGGCGGCCGCCGTCACCCTGGTGGGCGATCCGATCGGAAGCCTGCCGCTGGTCCGTTCGCGCGAGACGCGCCGCGGTCCCGCCGGCTGGCAACTCGTCGACGCCCCGGCCTGGCTGCGACGGCTCGGCCGAAGCTGGCGCTGCGGCCCGGTAGCGGGGCGTCGGCCCCGCCGAGACTATGCCACGACGGCCTGGGCGAAGCGCTGGCGTGATCACGCCGACGGTCGCCACGAGGCGAAAGGAACCCCGTGAACGAATCCCTCACCGGTCAGGCGCGGCGTGTCCACATGCTGGCGCCGGCGAAGCTCAACCTGCATCTCGAGGTGCTCCGCCGCCGTCATGACGGCTACCACGAGATCGAGACGATCCTGCAGACCGTCGGCCTGTACGACCGGATCCAGGTCAACCTTCGCGGTCCGCGCCGTGGCGGCGAGCCCGAGATCGAGGTGTTGATGCGACCGGCCGGGGTGGTGCCGGAGGACGAGACGAACCTCTGCTGGCAGGCAGCCAGCCTCTTCTGCCGGCGGCTCGGGGTGTCCGGGGAGCTCAGCATCGAGGTCGACAAGGCGATTCCCGTGGGCGCCGGCCTGGGCGGCGGCAGCAGCGACGCCATGGCCGTGCTGGTGGCCTGCAACCGTCTGTTCGCCGCGGATCTGGAACTTGGCGACCTGGCCGGCATGGGGGCCGAGCTGGGTTCGGACGTCCCGTTCTTCGCCCGTGGCGGCACCCAGCTCGCGCGCGGACGCGGGACCGAACTGACCCCGCTGCCGAACCTGAACCGGGTGCCCATCCTCGTTCTGAAACCGGACGTCTCGGTGTCCACCCGAGGGGTCTACGAGGCCCTCAAAATGGGATTGACAGTGCGCACACCGGCCGCTAACCTGCAAGTAATAAAGCCATTATTGGCGACGTTCCCTGGGCGCCCCTGGTTCGGATACAACCGCCTCGAGGAGGTGGTGGTGCCACAGTACCCGGAACTGAGTCGACTCTTACTGAGGTTGCGTGAAGATCTCCCCGTGGCCATGATGACCGGTAGCGGATCGGCCGTGTTCGGGGTGCTCAGGAATCCCGAGCAGGGCGAACAGTTGATCCGGGAACTGGGATCGAACATGACATTCGCGCAGACGGTCGAGCCGGTGAACCACGGAGTCAGAGCAATGGAGGGGTGAGTTGCCGGAAGCCCCGTGACGTGGCGACTGCAGCTGAAAGCGAGTCTGGCGTGAAGATTACTGAAATCAGGATCACCCTCAGGGACGACAACAAGCTCAAGGGGTTCGCCAGCATCACCCTCGACGACGCCTTCGTCGTGCGGGGACTGAAGATCATCGAGGGGGCGTCGGGCCCGTTCGTCGCCATGCCGAGCCGCAAGCGCAAGGACGGCACCTTCCAGGACATCGCGCATCCGATCAACATGGACACGCGCGAGTGGATGGAGGCGCAGGTCATCGCCGCGTACAAGCAGGAACTCCAGCGGGCCGAGAGCGGCCAGCCGGGGGATGACGGCGGCCACTTTCACGGGCCGGACTCGATGATGGAGGAGAGTTACTAGCCAAGAGCGCACACGGCGCTTAGTTTTGGCGGGGCGCCGCGACGTTCTCCACGCGATCGGCGCCGGCACGACCAGGTTCGTGCGCGGGAGCAAACTGAGCGCTGGGGCGTCGTCAAGTGGCTAAGACACATGGTTTTGGTCCATGCATTCGCAGGTTCGAATCCTGCCGCCCCAGCCAGCCCCTCGTCGCCCCGCGGTCGGGGCGTTTTCGTTGCCCGGAGCCGAGTGGCGAACCCGCCCTCGAAGCCTGCGAGGTCGTCGGATGTACAACGAACTGGTCCTGATCAGCGGCAACGCGAACCCCGAGATCGCCCGGCGCATCGCCGACTGCCTCGGCACCGACCTCCGCGCCGTGGACGTGTCCCGCTTCTCCGACGGTGAGGTGCAGGTCAAGATCGAGGAGAACATCCGCGGCACCGATGTCTTCCTGATCCAGCCCACGCCGCCGCCGGCGGAGAACTGGATCGAACTGCTCATGCTCCTGGATGCCGTCAAGCGGGCGTCGTGCCGCCGGGTCACCGCGGTGATCCCGTACTTCGGCTACGCGCGGCAGGACCGCAAGGATCAGCCGCGGGTGCCCATCGGGGCCAAGCTCATGGCCAACCTGGTGACGGCCGCCGGCGCGCACCGGGTGCTCACCATCGACCTGCACGCGCCGCAGATCCAGGGCTTCTTCGACATCCCGCTCGATCATCTCTATTCCGCGCCCGTGCTGCTGCGCCACTTCCGCGGCCTCGACCCCGAACAGACGGCGGTCGTCGCGCCGGACGTCGGCTCGATCAAGATGGCCCGCTCGTTCGCCAAGCGTCTGCAGACCTCGCTGGCCATCATCGACAAGCGCCGGCCGCGCGCCAACGACCTCGAGGTGATGAACTTCATCGGCGACGTCGAGGGCAAGGACGTGATCATCTTCGATGACATGGTGGACACCGCGGGCACGCTCGCCAGCGCGGCCAAGGTGTGCGTCGAGAAGCAGGGCGCCCGCTCGGTGACCGCGTGCTGCACCCATCCGATCCTCTCGGGTCCGGCGCTCGAGCGGATCAACGCATCGCCCCTGCGGGAACTGGCCGTCACCAACACCATCCCGTTCCGCCGCCAGGGCGAGTGCGACAAGATCACGGTGCTCGACGTGGCGCCGCTGCTGGCCGAGGCGATCGACCGGATCCACCTCGAAAAGACCATCAGCGCCCTGTTCCGCTAGGGTGGCCGCCTTGACACCCGTGGCGGGTCGTGCTTTCTTTGGCGGTCATTTGCGCCAAGGTGCACGGCCGCCCCGGGGAAAGAGGTCCCGGGGGGCGCGGGCTCCGGGACGTCCCGGGGTCCCCGCGGAGGATCCTTACCGCCGGAGGCGGTGAGACCGACGGGTCGTGCCGAACCAGGAGGAAGCCTCATGGGCCTCGTCAAGCTGAACGTGTCCCCGCGCAAGAGCTCGGGCAAGAACGAGAACCGTCGGACCCGGGCCGCGGGCCAGACCCCGGCCGTCCTTTACGGCCACGACCGCGAGGCCACGAGCGTGCAGCTCGACACCGTCGAGTTCACGCGCATCCTGAAGAAGACCGGCGGCCGCGCCGTCATCTTCGACCTCACGCTCGAGGGCGAGAGTGAGAATCCGATCGCCTTGATGCGCGACCTGCAGCGGCATCCGGTGACCGATGAGATCTTCCACGTCGACCTCTACGAGATTCCCCGTGGCGTGCCGGTCGAGGTGCACGTGCCGTTGCGTCCGGAGGGTGAACCCGCATCCGTCAAGTTCGGCGAGGGAGAGGTCAACCTGCTGACCCATTCGGTCACCCTGAGCTGCCTGCCTCGCGATCTCCCCGACGCCGTCGCGTTCGACATCTCGGCCTTGAAGGTCAACGACAGCGTCTACGTGAAGGACCTCACGCCGCCGGTCGGCGAGATCGTCGACGATCCCGACCTCCAGGTGCTGGTGGTCAAGCCGGCGACGGTGTTCGGCCTGGACGACGACGAGGCGGGCGCCGAGACCGAGGCCGCCGCGCCCGCGGACGGGGACGCCGACAAGGACTGATCTGCCGCCCGGCAGACGGAGCCCGGACTGGACGAGGTGGAGCTGGTCTCCACCTCGTCTGCGTCGAGCGGAGGAACGACCGTGCAGTTGGTGATGGGCCTGGGCAATCCGGGCGATCGCTACCGCCGCACGCGCCACAACGTGGGATTCCTCTGCGTCGAGGAACTGGCCCGGCGGCTCGGCCTGCAGTTCACCGAAACGGCGCCGGAGTACCGGGCGGCGACCGGCGCCGGCCCGGCCGGTCCGCTGACGCTCCTCGAGCCGCTCACCTACATGAACCGCAGCGGCCTGGCCTGGTTGGCCTGGAACGCGCGCCACGGGCGGCCGCAGGTCGCCGCGTCGGACCCGCTCGCGGCGGCCGCGGCGGCGGTGATCCCGGTGGTCGTGTGCGACGATCTGCAGCTGACGCTCGGGTCGGTGCGCATCCGCGCCGGCGGCAGCGACGGGGGCCAGAACGGCCTGGCGTCGATCCTGGCGTCCGTCGGCACCGACGAGGTGCCGCGCCTGCGTCTGGGCGTGGGTCCCCTGGACTCCCCGCTGGACCCCGCCCGATGGGCCGACCACGTGCTCGCCCCCTTCTCGGCCGCGGAAGAGGCGGCGGCGGCGGAGCTGGTCGAGCGGGGTGCGGACGCCCTGGCCGACCTCCTGGAGCACGGCCTCGGGGCTGCCGCGTCCCGCCACAACCGCCGGATCCGGCCTGCTTCGCACTTGCCACCAGGGCAGTGATGGGATATATTCGCCGATCCGCCCGAGGGCGGGCGCGGGGCCTTGCCCCGCACGACAATCGAATCGGAACAGCGTGGCAACACGCGCGAACACGTTCCGTCCCTACCCGCGTTGACGGCCACGCGCCGAACAGTACGCGGGTCTATCTGTCCGAAGGGAGGTGTTCCAGTGCAGAAGTACGAGTGCGTCTTCATCCTGCGGGCCGATCTGCCGGAGGGCGAGATGGCCAAGCGCGTCGACCGCGTGGCCGCCATCGTCGGCAGCCATGACGGCGAGGTCACGTTCCAGGATCACTGGGGCGTGCGGAAGCTGGCCTACGAGATCGAGAAGCTCACCAAGGGCGACTACATGCTCCTGCGCTTCAAGAGCAAGGGCGGCGCCGTGGCCGAGATCGACCGCTACCTGCGTCAGGACGACCAGGTACTGCGTCACCTGGTGGTCGTGGACGAGGAGTGGGAAGAGCGCAACCGTGTCGCCATGGCCAAGCGTCGCCAGCAGATGGCCGACGAGGAAGCCGTGGACAACCAGGAGTAGTGTCGCACGCCCGTGTGGGGCTGCTCGGCGCTGGAAAGGAGAGTCGTCATGGCCCGCAAGAACATGCGGATCAAGAAGAAGAAGAAGAAGCGGCGGCCAGGCAAACAGAAGCCCTGCTTCTTCACGAAGATGGGTTACGTCTGCATCGACTACAAGGACGAGGACCTGCTGCGGCGGTTCGTGACCGAGCGGGGCAAGATCGCACCGCGGCGGAACACCGGCACCACGGCCAAGTATCAGCGGTTGCTGAGCACGGCCGTCAAGCGCGCCCGGCACCTCGCCTTGCTGCCGTTCGCGAGGGAATACTACCGCTAGCCGTCCGCAGGAGGGCCGACCATGACCTCCGCCCGCGCCGTCCTGGGCGTCGCGGTCCTGGTCACCGTGGGGTTGCTCGCGGGGCTGGGACGCGGTTCGGCGATGGCGGCGGCTTACGCCGGCCTCGTGGGCAACCTCGTGGTGCCCGCGCTGTGGTCGGCGGCGGTGATGATCCGGCCGCGCCGACGCGAGGTGGCGACGGCGGTCGGCCTGGCGGCCGTGCTGCTGCTCGCCCTGGCGGGCTGGCGCGACGGGACGGTCGGTGGCTGCTTCGTGGTGGCCGGGGTGGCCGGCGGCTGGGCGTTGCGGCGTGGTTGGCGGGTGCTGCCCATCCTGGGGGTGGTGGCCTCGCTGCTGGCGCCGGTCATGATCCTCGAACTCGGCGGCACGAGCCTGGTCGAGGCGACAGAGGCGTTGAACGTCGAGAACCGGCGGGCGTTCGACGAGAACCTGCCGGCCGGCCTCTCGGCGTCGGATCGCGAGGCGGCGCTGGCGGAGTTCGATGCGGTCGCCGGGCGGATGCTGGCCGTGCAGCGGCGACTCTGGCCGGGCCTCGTGGTGATCGGCCTGATGAGCCAGGCGGCCCTGGCGCTGAGTCTCGGCTGGCTGATCGCGCGCCTGGTCGTGCCGCGGCCGCCGCGGCCGGCGTTGCGGCGATGGGAAGACTGGCGGGCGCCGTTCTTCAGCGTGTGGACGCTGATCGGCGGCCTGGCGGCGGTCGTCACCGGCAACCCGAGCCTGGTGATGGCCGGCTGGAACCTGGTCCTGCTGGCGGGCCTGCTGCTGGCCGTGCAGGGCCTGGCCGTGCAGAGCTGGCTCGTCCGGCGGCTGCTGCCGCCGACGCTGCGGGCCCTGTTCTGGATCCTGGGCGCGCTGTTCCTGGCCCCGTTGCTGGTGGGCGGCGGCGTCCTGATCGGCCTGGCCGATCAATGGTTGAATCTGCGTCGGAGTCACGACCCCGGCGCAACCCAAGGTGACGACGAGACGTGAACGCGGCGGGGCCGCGCGGAGTCAAGGTGGTTCGAGATGGATGTGATCCTGCTCAAGAGCATCGACAAGCTGGGTAAGATGGGCGACACGGTGTCCGTGGCCCGTGGCCATGCGCGCAACTACCTGTTGCCCCAGGGCCTGGCCGTGGAGGCGACCGAGGGCGCCCGCAAGATGGTGGCCGACAAGATGGTCCTCGAGGCCAAGCGCGACCACAAGCGCAAGGAAGCCGCCGAGGTCCTGGCCGCCGAGCTGGTCAAGAAGGACCTCACGGTGACCATCGGCGCCAAGGTCGCCGAGGAAGGCCGGCTCTACGGCTCGGTCTCCGTCCGCGACATCGCCGAAGCGCTCGCGAGCCAGAAGCAGCTCGAGATCGAGCACCAGCAGCTGATCCTCGACGCTCCCCTGAAGGAGCTGGGCGAGTACGAGCTGCCGCTGCGGCTGCACGCCGACGTGCAGGTGAGCGTGAAGGTGCTGGTCACCGAGGCGGAGTAAGCGCCGCCGGCCCTGACCAGCGCAGCCAGGAGCGAGGTGACGCCTATGGCCCGGCCCGACGGCCACGGCTGCTGCGTGATCATGGCCGGGGGGCGCGGAACGCGCTTCTGGCCGCTGAGCCGGTCCCTGCGGCCCAAGCAGCTGCTGCCACTGGCGGCGGCCCGCAGCCTGCTGCAGGCGACCTATGACCGGGTGGCGCCGATCGTGGGACCCGAGCGGGTCCTGGTGATCACCAACCAGGACCTGGTGGAGGCGACGGCCCGGCAATTGCCCGACCTGCCGGCCACCCATGTCATCGGCGAACCGGTGGGCCGCAACACAGCACCCTGCGCGGTGCTCGGCGTGGGGGTCGCGCAGCGGCTGGCGCCCGGAGCGCCCGTGGCGCTGCTGCCGGCCGACCACGCGATCGCCGAGCCCGAAATCTTCGCCGAGCAGCTCGCGCTTGCCTTCGCGCGCGCGGCTGCGACGGACGGCGTCGTCACCTTCGGCATTCCCCCGACCCGACCGGAGACCGGCTACGGCTACCTCGAGGTGGGTGACCACCAACCAGGGACGCCGGCCGACGTGGTGCCCGGCCGGGCGTTCGTCGAGAAGCCCGACCGCGCGCGGGCCGAGGCCTACCTGGCGGGTGGACGGCACCTCTGGAACAGCGGGATCTTCGTGTGGGCGGCCGACCGCTTCGCGCGCGAGGCTGCGGCGCACATGCCGGACATCTCGCGCTGCCTCGCGGACGCCGTGGCCGCGCACGGAACCGGCGGCTTCGCCGGCGAACTCGCCGGCGCCTACGCGCGCTGCCCCGCGGAGTCGATCGACTACGCCGTCATGGAGAAGCTGCTCGATTTCGAGGTGGTGCGGGCCCGCTACTCCTGGTCCGACCTGGGCAGCTGGTCGGCCTGGGGCGACCTGGCGCCGGAACTCGCGGACGGTGGTCGGGGTTTGGCTGACGTCTTGAGCCTGGCGAGCCACGGCAACGTCGTGCACGCTCCCGGCAAGCTCGTCGCGCTGGTGGGGGTGGATGACCTCGTGGTGGTCGATACCGGCGATGCCCTTCTGGTCTGCCGGCGCGACCTGGATCAGAAGGTCAAGGACGTGACCGCCGTGCTCGCCGACCGCGGACGCGACGACCTCCTGTGAACCTGCCCCCTGCCGGGGCCCCGACGACGCGATCCGGGCCGCGTCGGCCGGCGTCACCGAAGCCCGTGCGACGGGAGACTGGCATGACAGCCTTGCGATATGCGGCCTGGGTCGGCGTGGTGGCCGGCCTGGTCCTCGCCGGTTGCGGCGGCGGGGACACGCCGTCGGCCTCCGGGCCGCGGCCCATCTTCGGCGACGGCAAGCTCGACAACACCCGCGTGGTGGCGACCGTCAACGGCGAGAACATCACCGAGCGCATGCTCGACCTGCGGCAGGAAGAGCTCACGGGCAGCGACAAGGCGCGTTTCGGCGGGCCCGAGGGCCGGCGCCTCCTGGTGCGCAAGATGGTCGATGAGCTGCTGCGCGTACGCGCCGCCGAGGCCGAGCGGCTCGACCTCGATCCCACCGTGTCCCGGGTTCTGATCGTGCAGTACCGCAACGCCATGGACCTGGCCAAGAACGGGACCATCGTGAAGGGTGTCGAACCCACGGTCGATCAGGTCCGCGAGTACTTCGAGCGCAACCAGGACCGTTACACCAAGCTCGGCACCATGCACGCCAGCCACATCGCCTGCCCGACGCG
Source organism: Candidatus Krumholzibacteriia bacterium (assembly GCA_041390065.1). GTDB lineage: Bacteria > Krumholzibacteriota > Krumholzibacteriia > LZORAL124-64-63 > LZORAL124-64-63 > Glo-17. The sequence goes on along the minus strand of JAWKQQ010000015.1, from coordinate 108,862 downwards.
CGAACAGGCCGAGGCGGCCTACGAGGCGGTCAGGAGCAACAAGATGTCGTTCAGCACCGCCGCGCGGAAGCTCAGCAAGAACCCGGAGACGGCCGCGCGGGGCGGCGACCTCGGCTGGTTCAACAAGGGCGGCTTCGTGCCTGGCATCAAGGACAGCGACACGTTCACCGAGGCCGTCTGGGGCCTTCAGCACGGCATCAATCCGCCGCTGCAGGTGGGCGACACCTGGCACGTCGTGATGGTGCACGACATCCAGTACGAGCGGCCGCAGACCCTGGACGAAGCCTACCAGCGGGTCGTGAGCGACCTCACGCCCGAACTGCAGGCCCAGGCTGTGCGCGACTGGAGCGATCAGGCCCAGCAGGCGGCCAAGATCGAGTATTTCGGCGAGTTCCGCCCCGGCAACGGGAAGACGGCCAAGGAGTTGCTGGAGCGCGCGTTCTACGCCAAGGACCCCCAGCAGAAGGCCGACCTGTTGACGCTGCTGATCGAGGATTACCCCGACGACGAATACACGGATGACGCCATGTTCATGGCGGCCAACGTGTACCTCGACACCTGGGGCGACCGGCGCAAGGCGTCGTTCTTCCTGCTGGCGCTGCTGCGGAAGTTCCCCGACAGCGATTACGCGGCCGACGCCCAGTACCTGCTGGACAACCTCGACCATCCCGAGCGGATCCAGCCCCGGTCGATCGAGGACCTGCGGAAATAGCGGGGGCCGCGCGTCCCTCGGATGGGCGGGCCGTTGACAGCGGTCCGCCCTTTGCTATGGTGCTGCGTGACGGGCGCGCGACTGCGCCCGGCAAGGAGGAACGCGATGCGCTACGTACTGTATGGAATGCTGGGATTGGCGCTGATCTGTGGAACGGCGGCGGCGCAGGCGACGGCGGCCGGTCCGCTGGAGGTCACCGAGATGGCCTTCGGCAGCGGCTATGACGTGCAGTCGCGGAGCCTCGAGGGCGAGGCGACCGTCTTCGCGGCCGACACGCCGGTCGTCTACTGCCGCACCCGCATCGTCGGCGCGACGGAACCGACCACGGTCACCCACGTGTGGTACCGCGACGGCAAGACCGTCGCCCATGTCGAGCTGGCCGTGGGCTCGGGGAACTGGCGGACCGTCTCGAGCAAGCAGCTCCTGCCCGAGTGGACGGGATCCTGGGAGGTGCGGGTGGTCGACAGCGCGGGCAACCTGCTGCGGGCCGAGAGCTTCACGATCGAGTGAGGCTGGACGGAGAGGGGCGGCGGTGATCAAGGTCGATGTGGTCGGGATGAGCCTCGATGCGCGCACCGACGCACCGGTGGTGCTGCTGTACGTGCCGCCGGAGGAGATGTGCTTGCCGATCTGGATCGGCGCCGCGGAAGCGGCGAGCATCGCCCTGGTGCTGCGGGGCGAATCGTTCGGCCGGCCGTTGACGCATGACCTGCTGGCCATGGTCATCGACGGCCTCGACGGGCACGTCGAACGCGTGGTGATCACCGACCAGCGCGGTGGCACCTACTACGCGCGCATCTACCTCGGACGTGACCACAACGTGGTGGCGGTGGATGCGCGGCCGAGCGACAGCATCGCCCTGGCGCTGCGCACCAAGGCCCCCATCTACCTCGAGGCCGCCGTGCTCGACAAGGTCCGCGACAGCCTGGTCTCGCTCGACGCGCTCAAGGATCAGCAACCCGATGAACCGACGGATCCGTCCAGCTGACGCCGGACGGGGCCGACCGAGGAGAGACCATGCACGTCTGGCGATCCCGTGCCGCCGCGATCCTGTTCGCGACGGCTGTCCTGGGCCTTGGCGCCGGCTGCGGCGGTTCGGGCCCCGGCCCGCGGCGGGTCGACACGGCGGCCGAGGCGTCGCCCGAGGCGCGGCGGGAGTTCGCCCGCGTCGAACGCGAGTACCAGCTCGCCCGCGATCAGGTCGTCCTCGAGCAGGGCACGGCCATCCTGACCGCGCGGCCCGACCATCCGCTCGGCGACGCGATCACCGAGCTGATGGTGCGCGCGGCGGTCCGCGAGCAGCGCTGGGACGCCGTCCGTGAGCTGGCTCTGGGCTTCCCGGCCCGGTGGCCGGCCAGCAGCCGCCGCGACGCGGTCATGCTCGAGGCGGCCGATGCCCTGGCGGCCGGCGGCCGCACCATCGACGCCCTGCGTGTGGCGGCCGTCCTGGCCGACGCGCAGCCGGCGGGTGCGACCCGTGACTGGACCCTGAATCGAGCGGCGACCTGGCTGCAGGGCCTGCCGGATGACCAGCTGGCCAGCTGGTCGGCGGCCACGGGTCCGCTGGCCTCGACGGCCGCGCTGGTCTCGGTGCGACGGTTCCTCGAGCGCGGGGATCTGGACGCGGCCGCGGCCGTGGTCGCCGACCTCGACGCCGCCCGCCTCGCCGACGCGTCGGTCGCGCGCGCCCGTCGTGAGCTGGCCGATGCCCGAGTGCGCCAGACGCAGACGGTGTCGGGGCGGCTCGGCGTGCTCTGTCCGCTGACCGGTCGCTACGCTCGGTTCGGCAACGCCTTCCTGCAGGGCGCGCGCCTGGCCGTCGGACACGTGCCGCCGCCGGCCGGTCAGTCGTGGGATCTGAAGTTCGAGGATACCGAGGCCGATCCGGTGATGGCGGCCCTGCAGGCGCGCAAGCTGTGCGAGGAGGACGGCTGCAGCCTCCTGCTCGGTTGCCTGCTGTCGTCCACCACGGCCACGGCCGCTTTGGTGGCGGCCGAGCACGACGTGTCGCTCATCTCGCCGACGGCGACCAGCGAGCGCCTGGCCTGGCTCGGACCGCACGTGCTGCAGACCAACCAGACCGGGGCGCTCGAGGCGGCCCTGCTGGCGCGACTGGCGTGCGAGGTGCTGCTCAAGCAACGCTACGTGATCATCCGCCCGGACACGCCGGAGGGCGCCAGCATGGCGAAGGCGTTCGGCGAGGCGGTCGCCGAACTCGGCGGCGAGGTCGTGGGCGAGCAAGTGGTCGACCCCGCGGCAACCGATTTCCGGCGGGAGATCCGGCTCCTGCGCGAATCGCGGCCCGAGGTCGTGTTCGTGCCGACGGCGGCCGACCAGATGGTGTTGCTGGGGCCGCAGCTCGATTTCTACCGGCTGGGAGCGCTCGTGCTCGGCCCCAGCGCCTGGAACAGCACCCGCCTGCTCGAGCGGGCGGGGACGGTCATGGAGCGGGCCGTGTTCGCGGCCGCCGAGGTCGCCTACCCGGTGGAGTGGTCGGTCGATTTCGCCGCGGCGTGGCCGGCGGCCGACTATGACGAGGAGGCCACCGCCGTGGGTCGGGGCGCCTACCTCGCGGCGCGGTTGGCGCTCGAGACGGTGGCCGGCGACCCCGGTCTGCCGCCGGCGGAGGTGGCGCGGCGCATGCGGGACGCCCTGACGGGCCGCGAGGCGGCCACCGCGGGGCCGGAGGGCTACGCCTCTTCGGTGCGTATGGTCGAGGATGGCGTGGTGGTGCCGTTTCCCGGCGGTCTCTACACGGTGGCCTGGCAGCGCGACCTGGCGGCCCGGGCCGCCCTGGCCGACAGCCTGGCCATCCTGCCCGACAGCCTGAACGTCGGGGCGCCGGATTCGCTCGGGTTCACCGGGGAAGGCCGCTGAACGGGCTGCGGAAGCGCCAGGTGACGACCAGCCAGCGCGGAGCCGGCGGCTGGCCGTCGCGCAACCGCGGCTGGAATTCCCATTGCTCCATCGCCTCGCGGGCCGCCGCCGCGAACTCGGGTCCGCCGTCGTTGCTCTGGATGATCAGGGCGACGATGGCGCCCGTCTCGTTCAGGAAGAAGGCGGCTTCGACGGTGATCAGCGGCCGGGCGCGATCGTCCGGGGTCGCGCGGGCCGGGTAGAGCGGCCGCACCAGCCGGGTGATGATGAAGTCGCTGTCCACCTGCTGGCTGGGCAGGTCCATGTCCACGGTGGCGTCGCCGTCGGAGGCGATCTTCGCGTCGGTCTGGGGGCGGTCCTCGAGGCCTTCGTCCAGGCCGGCGACGTCCGATCTGGTGTCGTGGCTGCGGGGCGCCACCTCGGTGGCGTCGGCCGACAGCTCGTCCGGCTCGATCTGGTAGTCCGGGGCGGCGGGGGGCGGCACGGCCTCCGCCGCCGCGCGCTGATGCCGCTGCATCTCGCCGTCATCGATGCTGATCTCGGGCATCAGGCGCAGGGGACCGGCGTCGCCGTAGGGCGTGAACTTGCGCTCGATGGTCTCGGCGTCGGGCCCGAGCACGGCGAGGATCACCAGGATCAGGAGCGCGGCGGGGAGCGCCCACAGCAGCCGCCTGCCGACCCGTGCGCGCTCGGCCTCGCTGCGGGGCGAGAACAGACGGCGGGGAGGTTCGGACGTCGGGCTCAACGCAACGCTCCGCTCAGCGGTTCTCCAGGAAGATCCGACCATGCCAATCCCCTGCCGGCGCCCGGACCAGGGTCCAGAGCTGCCAGTTCGGGCCGGCGTGCAGTTCGAGAACGTGACGCTCGGCAGGCCAGGGCAGGCCCGGATCGCCGGCCGCCCATGACGGTACGGGCGACCCGGGCGCCTGTCCAGCAGGCGGCAGCCACACGAGGTTGCCGTCGAGACGCAGGTAGTCGAGATGCCGGCGAGCGATGGCGCGCTCGCCGAGGCCGGCCAGCCCGTCGGCGGGCGACCACCACGGCGTGCCGGGCGCCAGGAGCTCGACGATTCCGCGCAGCAGCGCCCGCGACACCGCGTCCTGCCAGGCGACGTCCGTGAGCCGTTCCTCGGCGGCCGGACCGTCGACCTCTTCGAGCATGACCACGATGGCCGGACAGGCGGTGTGCCGCAGCACGTAGTCGTAGGCCGTGGCGACCTCCACCGGCGCCGCCAACAGCGGCGCCAGGGCCGCGGCCGTCTCCTGGCCCAGGGCTCGCCCTGGCGGCTGCCGGGATGATGCAGCACGGCGGGCGTGCCGCGGCCGAGCGCGAGGTAGAGCTCGGCGCCGGCGCGGTCGGCCCGCAACACCTTGACCGGCTCGGGCGCCGCGAGCTCGTCGTCGCGGACGAGGGTGACCTCGCGGCCGAGGCCGCCGAGAAGTGCGGCGAGGCGGCCGGCGAGGCGGAGGTTGAGGTCGCTGCCCCGGGTGCCGAACGGGCCGCGGGTCTGCTCGTCGGTGCCGCCGCCGCGGGGATCGATCGCGACGCGGCGGCCGACGAGCGCGGGCAGCAGCGGTTGCCAGGCCAGCGTGTCCTGGTCGGCGTCGGCGGTCGGCGACCATGGCGACCGCCCGTCGGGGTCGCGCAGCACGGGCAGCGCGCCGTCCGCCTCGAGCCACAGGGGCTGGCCGCTGGGCGCCGGGTAGGCGGGCCAATCCGTGGGCGGGGTGAAGGACGGCCGGCCGGCGCCGGGGCTGCGGTCGCGCCAGCCGTGGCCAGGCACGTCGCGGTCGGGCCAGATCGCGGCCGGCGCGACGAGGGTGAGCCACGACCAGCCCGCTCCGAGGTCCAGACGCGCCGGCATGGCGCCGGAATCCGCGTGATCGCGTCGCTCCTCGCGAGGGGCGATCCGTCGGGTCGCGAGGTCGGCCGGCGGGTCGTCCATCAGCAGCCAACCGCGCGGCCCGCGGCCGGCCGGCAGGGGGATCGGTGCCGACGCGCCCGTCGTCGCCATCAGGTCGAACGGGCCGTCGCGGACGAAGTCGAGGTCGGCGGCCGTGTAGGTCAGGAGCACGCGGCCGCGGCCGTCGGCGATGGCCGTGATCGACCACGGACCGGGCGCGCCGGGGACCACCGCATGGCTGCGGGTGGCGGCCCGGCCGGCGAGGTTGCGGACCGTGAGGTCGAGCCCGTGGCAGGCGGCGAGGTCGGGATCGGCGAGGCTCACCGTCAGGCCGTCGGCCGACCAACGCGGCGCCAGGGACCGGCCGTCGGCCAGGACGGCGAGGGTGGCGGGATCCGGTCCCGGCGCCCCCTCGCCGCCGGGGTCGAAGGTCCACGTGTACTCGGCTCGCGAGCCGCGCACCAGCGTGTCGGGCACCGCCGTCAGCCATCGCGGCGAGCCGGCGGCGAAGTAGTCGCGCAGGCCGAGGAAGTACGCCCGGGCTTCCAGCTCCAGGCTGCGGGCCAGGGACAGCCGGCCGGCGATCACGGGGTTGGAGATCATCGCGGGTTCGCCCAGGACCGCCGGCACGGGGCTCTCGCGCAGCACGTGGAAGCCGCCGGGCAGGATCCGGGCCGGAGCGATCTCCAGCGCCCGCACGAGCTGGCGGTGGATGGCGAGGGCGAGGTCGCGATCGGCGCCCTCGCGGCCCAGCGGATAGTAGGTCTGGGTCTCGTTGATGTCGGGGTCGCGGCTGGCGGTGCTGTTGTGGTGGATGGAGAGGAAGACGTCGGGCCGCAGGCTGTCGGCCATGGCGACGCGGGCGGCGAGGTCGCCGGCGAGCGTGCTGTCGGCGGGCGTGAGGAAGTCGACGTCGGCCGTCCGGGTGAGCACCACCTCGGCGCCGGCCCATTGCAGGAGACCTTGCAGGTAGAGCGCCACGCCGAGGTTCACCTCGGCCTCGGTGAGGCCCTGATCGGCGACCGCACCGCGGAAGCGGCCCCCGTGGCCGGGGTCGACGAGGATACGGCGGCCGCGCAACGCCGACACGTCCACTCCCGCCAGATCCGGCGGTGCGTTGAGGTAGCCCGGCACGTCGGCGGGGTCGCGGGGGACGTCCACCCGATGGGCGCAGCCGACCAGCGCCAGCAGGCTGCCGCCGACCAGGATCATGCACGCCGCTAAATGTCGCGTTGACAAGGGCCCGACCTCCGTGTTTTCGAGTAGACTACGAGAGACGGCTCGGGGTGTAAAGCGCGACGCAGGCGGCGTCTGGACATCGGCGGTCGCCTCTGGTACCTTTGGCCGTCACGCGGGGCGGGATCCGCTCCGGTGCCGTGGCCGTGCCCTGCGCGGCCATCCATGCGTTTGTGCCGCGTTTCGAGGTCGTCCCCGATGAGCCACCCCATGCTCCGCGAACTCCCCTCGGTGGGCGTCCTGCTCGACCAGCCGGACGTGGCTGCGCATGCGCGCGGCCGTCGTCGGCCGTGGGTGACGCGGGTGGTGCAGCGGGTGATCGACGGTCTGCGCCGGGAGCTGGCCGCCGAGCCGGAGCGGGGGCCGCGCACCCGTGACGAGTTGCTCCGGGAGGCCCGGCGCCGCATCGACCGCGAGGTCCGACGCCTGACCGGGCCGGCCAGCCGCCGGGTCGTCAATGCCACCGGCATCGTCGTCCACACCAACCTCGGACGGTCGAACTGGCCGCCGCGCGCGATCGAGTGGGCCGCCGACGTGGCCGCCGCCAACAGCGACCTCGAGTTCGTGCTCGCCACCAACCAGCGCGGGCATCGCGGCCGCGGCGTCGAGGAGAAGATCGCGTTGCTGGCCGGGGCCGAGGACGCCCTGGTCGTCAACAACAACGCGGCGGCCGTCTGGCTGGCCGCGCGCCACGCGACCCGGGGCGGCCGTCTCATCCTCTCGCGCGGCGAGGTGGTGGCGATCGGCGGCAGCTTCCGCATGCACGAGATCCTGTCCGAAACCCACTGCGAGCTCGTGGAGGTGGGCACCACCAACCGGACCAGCCTGGCCGACTACGAGGCGGCCCTCGTGCCCGGCGCCACGCTGATGAAGGTGCACCGCAGCAACTTCGCGATGACCGGCTTCACCGAGGAGGTCTCGGTCGCCGACCTCGCCGCCCTCGCCCGCCGCCACGGCGCGCGGCTCGTGTACGACGCGGGCAGCGGCGCCCTGTTCCCGTTCGCCGAGCTGGGCCTGCCGGACGAGCCGCTGCTGGCCGACGACGTGGCCACCGGCGCGGACCTCATCACCTGCAGCGGCGACAAGCTGCTCGGCGGTTGCCAGGCCGGCATCATCCTGGGGTCGCGGCAGGAGATCGCGGGGCTCCGGCAGCATCCCATGCGGCGGGCCTTCCGGGTCGACAAGACCACGCTGGCCGCCCTCGACGCCGTGCTCACCCTCTACCTCGAGGCCGAGGACCTGCCGGCCTTGCCCACGCTCGAGCACCTGGCCCGGCCCGTGTCCGACCTCGAGCATGGCGCCGCCCACCTCGCCGAGGCGCTCGCGGCGCACGCGCCGGCCGGCTGGTCGGCCCGTACCGCCGTCGATGTGGCCAGGGTGGGCGGCGGGAGCTTCTCCGAGGCCGAGGTGCCCACGCGGCTCCTGCTCTGGGACGCCCCTCATCCCGAACTCGAGCGGGTGCACCAGCTGCTGCGCGAGGGCGAACCGGCCGTCGTCGCGCGCATCTCCCAGCAAGGCCTGGGGTTCGATCTTCGATCCGTCGCGCCGTCCGAGTATCCGTTGCTGGTCGCGGCCCTGGTTGCAGCCTGGCAACGGCTCGTCAACCCCATCCCCAGCGAGGATTGATCCGATCATGAGTGCCGACACGCCCGACCTCAAGGTGGCTGGCCTGGATGTCCTGACCACCGGACTGAACCTCGCCGAGCTCGATCTCCACGGGGGCGAGGGCCTCTGGGACGAGGTGGCTCGCTTCGCCAAGGAGTCCCGGCTGGAGGCCCTGGTCGACCGTTGCATGGACGGGCGCTCGGCGCCGCGCATCTGGGCCTTGCTCGAGGCGCCGGCCGGCGGTCCGGCGGCTGCCGCGGCTGGCCTCGGCATCGCCCGTGTGCTTGCCGACCGCGGGCAGGCCGTCGTGCTGCTCGACGGCGACGAGCAGGAGCCGCGCCTGACGCGCTGGGTGGGTCGGACCGAGCAGGAGGGCTGGATCGACATGGTGCGTTTCGGGGCCTCGCTGTACGCCTCGAGCGCCCCGCTGCCCTCGGACAACCGGCGTGGCTCTGTGCTCGGTGTGGGCTCGTTCGCGCCGACCGGCGTGACGCCCGACGAGGTGGCCGACCTGCTCGGCCGCCTGCGCCACCAGGCCGACGACCTGGTGATGGTCTTGCCCGCCAAGCTGCGGTCGCAGCCGTGGCTCGAGGGCGCGAACATCCGGCTGCTCTGCTGGGATCTGCTCGGCCGCAGCGACGCCGACACCCGGACCATCGTGTCCGAGCTCGAGCGCATGGGGGCCGGTCCCTCGCACCTCCTGGGTTTCGGCGTGGAGGAGTTCGCGGCCATCAACGACCGGCTGAGCGAGGAGAGCCTCGCGGGGCCGACGCGCGCCGAATCCGACGCGGCGACGACCCCGCCCGCGGACTCGGTTCCGGCGGACCCTGGCCTGCCCGACGCCGACGCCGCCGACGAGACGCCGGTGGACGACGATCTCGAGGACGCCGCCGACGATGCTCCGCCCGAGGAGATGGCGGACTCGACGCCGGTCGCCACGGACGCGCCGGACGAGCCGCGAGAGGCGTCGGCCGAGACCGATCCGCAGCGGCGCCGGAGCTCGGGCATCTTCGTGTTCGTGGCCGCGGCCGCGTTCGTCTGCCTCGCGCTGCTGGGCTGGTTCGTCGTGGGGCAGCTGCGGGGCCCGCAGACGCCGCCGCGCGAGGTGGCGGCTGCCGGCGGGTCGTCGGTCCGTCCGACGCTGCCGGACGCGAGCGAGCCCGCCGTCGTCGATGAGACTCCGGGTCAGATGGAGGTTCCGCCCGCGGAGGCGACCGGCGACGCCGGGCCGGCCGGCGAGCCCGTGGCCGGCGAGCCCGGCGAGACCGCCGCGGATGAGCCGCCGGCCGTGGCCGGTCCCGCCGGCGGCGGCGGCGTGACTCCGCCCGGCCACGCCGGCGCCGAGCCGACCGTCGCCCGACCCCAGACCCCGCCCGCCGAGGCGGAGCCGGCCGCGCCGCAGCCGGCCGACGCGCCGCCGGCGGCGTTCGACCCCACGCCGTTCCGCGAGCCCGTGGGCGCGGCGGGATGGGCCCTCTGGGTCTACTCGCTGCCCGACGAGGCGACCGCCGACCGTGAGATCCGCGAGCTGGACCGCCGCGGCCTGCGCGCCGTCGCCCGGGCCGTGGAGATCAAGGACCGCGGCCGCTGGTACCGCATCTACACCGGCAGCTTCGCCACGCGCGACGAGGCTCGCACGGCCGCCGTCGGCCTCAAGGCGTATCTGCGCGAGGACTGGGTCGTGCCGGCCCGCTTCTGAAATTCCGTGTCCCGGGAAGGATCCGCTCCGTGAAACTCAAGCGCATCGAACTGCAGGGCTTCAAGTCGTTCGTCGATCGCACCGTGCTGGAATTCGACGCCGGCATCACCGCCATCCTCGGCCCCAATGGTTGCGGCAAGAGCAACGTGGTGGACGCCGTGCGCTGGGTCCTGGGCGAGCAGTCGGCCAAGAACCTGCGCGGCGGCAAGATGGACGACGTCATCTTCAAGGGCACCACCAAGCGCAAACCCGTGGGCATGGCCGAGGTCACCCTCACGTTCATCAACGACGAGGGCCGTCTGCCGGTCGAGTACGAGGAGGTGGCGATCAAGCGCCGCGTCACCCGCGACGGCACCAGCGACTACTTCCTCAACGGCACGGCCTGCCGGCTGAAGGACCTGCGCGACCTGCTCTGGGACACCGGCGTCAACAACACGAGCTACTCGATCATCGAGGAATCGATGATCAAGCAGATCCTCAACGAGAACAACCAGGAGCTGCGCCGGCTGCTGGAAGAGGGCTCGGGCATCACCAAGTACAAGGCCCGGCGCAAGGAGACGCAGCGCAAGCTCGACCGCACCACGCAGGATCTGCTGCGGCTCGACGACATCGTCGAGGAGATCGGCCGCGAGGTGCGCTCGCTGCAACGGCAGGTGGGCAAGGCGCGGCGGCACCAGCGCCTCTTCGCGGAGATCCGCGCGCTCGACCTGAGCCTCGCCCGCCGCCGCCGCGAGGCGCTCGACCGCCGCGAGGCCGAGATCGGCGATCAGGTGGCCGAGCTGCGGACCACGGCGGAGGCCGACACCGGCGAGCTGAACGAGCTGCGGGCCCGCATCGAGACGCAGCGACCGCTGATCGACGAGCGCGAGGCGGAGCGACGCCAGCTCGAGGAGGCCCTGCAGGCGTTCGACGAGCAGCTGCAGGAGAACGAGCGCGAGGTGGCCGTGCTCGAGCAGCGGGTCACCGAGCATGGCCGCCGGGCGGAGGAGTCCCAGCATGCGGCCGAGGAGGCCGACGTCCGGCGTCAGCAGCTCGAAGCCCAGATCGCGACGCTCGACCGTCGCCACGCCGAACTCGCGAACGAGGCCGAAGGCGGCAAGGATCTGCTGGCGGGGCAGGCGGAGGAGCTGCGGGTGCTCGAGGCCGCCCTGGCCGCCGACCGCGCCCGTCATGACGAGGCCGTCCAGCTCAACCTCCAGTTCATCGAGGACGATGCCGAGGGCCAGGGCCGCCTGCGCGAGCTGAAGATCAAGCGCGAGAACCGTCAGGAACGGCTGCTGCTCCTGGACGACGAGGACGCCGAGCTCGCGGCCGAGACGGAGCGGTCGGCCGTCCGGCGTCAGGCCGCGCAGGCGCAGCGCGAGGACCTGACGGCCCGCCGCCGTGAGCTCCTCGAGCACCTGGCCGCCACCGAGCGGCGGATCACCGATCTGGAACTGGCGGCCGAGGCCAAGCAGCAGGAGCAGGCCGCCACCGGCGGCAAGCGCGAGGCGGCCGCCGGCCGGCTCGAACTGCTGACCCGTCTGCAGGAAGATCATGAGGGCTACGGCAAGGGCGCGCGCCACGTGCTCACCCACCACGGCGAGCGCGCCGAGGTCCTCGGCGGCCTGGCCGACCGCCTGCAGGTCCAGGATGGCTGGGCGGGACCCTTCGAGACCCTGCTGGGCGAGATGCTCGACGCGGTGGTCGTCGACGGTGCCGGCACCGCCACCGAGCTGGTGCAGGAGCTGCGCCGCGAGCGCCAGGGCCAGGCGGTCTTCCTGTGTCCGTCGGCGCCCACGCCGGTCGCGGCCGGACCGGCGCCGGCGGGCGGGCGTCCGGCCCATGACGCCCTCGACGGCGACCTCGACCGCCTGCCCCACCTCGCGCGTCTGCTCGCGCGAACGTACCTGTTCGAGACCGACGACCTGGCCCTGGCGGCGGCCCTCTCGGCGGGCGGCGGCGAGCTGCCCGTCGTCTGCCTCAGCCGCAGCGGCCTGGTCGTCACCAGCGACGGCCTGGTGCGCGGCGGCGCCGGCGAGCGCGGCGAGATCAGCATGCTCGGCCGTGGCGAGAAGCTCGACCAGCTGCGCGCCGAGGTGCAGACCCTCGACGAGCGCCTGGCCGCCCTCGGCCAGCAGCTCGAGCGCCTGCGCGCCGAGCGCGAGGAGCACCAGGGACTCCTGCGGCAGGGCCGCGAGGACCTCGAGGCCCTCAACCGCGACCTGCAGCAGGTCCACATGGAGCTCGCCCAGCTCGACGACCGCGAACGCCTCGCCGGCGAGCGGCGCCAGGAGATGGGTGCCGAGCGCGTGCGTCTGCAGGAGGGGGTCGACCTGCTCGCCCGCGAGGAGGATGAGCTGCGCGCGAGCCTGGCCGAATCGGGGCGGCGGCGCGAGGACAGCACCGTCGAGCGCGACGAGCTGCGCCGGCGCGTGCAGGCCAGCGAGGCCCGCCGCGACGAGCTGCGCTACGCCTACGAGGAGCTGCGCCTGCTGCAGCAGCGCCGCGACGGCGAGCGCCGCGAGACCGAGACCGCGCTGAGCCACATGCGCGCCAACGTCACCGAGCTGCAGTCGCGCCGCGAGCGCCTGCTGGAGCAGGTGACCCTGAGTCGCCAGGAGTGCGAGCGCCTGGGCGTCCGCCTGGAGGAGTGCCGGCAGACGCTCGTCGGCGCGTTTCAGGAGCGGGAGCGACGGCGCCACATCGTGCGCAACGCGGCGGAGGCCATCCAGGCGCTGCGCCAGGAGACCGAGGCCTGGCACGACCGCATCAAGGCCATCGAGGAGCAACGCACCGGCTGCCGCGACCGCATCCACCAGCTGGAGACCGAGCTGGCGACCCTCGACCTGCGGCGCAACAACCTCGAGGAACGCGTCGAGGAGCAGTACTCCGGCACGTTCAAGGCCCTGGTCGCGAGCGTGTCGGCGGACGACCTGCCCCGGGAGCTCGAGCTGGAGGAGGGCGTCTTCCAGGAGAAGCAGGCCGAGGCGCTGCTGGAGGACCGGCGCGAGAAGCTGAACGGCCTCGGGCCCATCAACCACCTGGCGCTCGAGGAGTACGAGACCAAGAAGGAGCGGTTCGATTTCCTGGAGGCCCAGCGGGCCGACGTGGTCAAGGCCAAGGGCGACCTCGAGAAGGCCATCGGGGAGATCAACCGCACCGCGCGCAAGCTGTTCGCCACGACCTTCGAGGAGGTGCGCCGCAACTACATCGCGGTGTTCCAGACGCTGTTCAAGGGCGGTCGGGCCGACCTCCAGCTGCTGCGCACCGACGACCCGCTGGAGAGCAACATTCTGATCACGGCCCAACCCACGGGCAAGGTCATCGACCACGTGTCGCTGCTCTCGGGCGGCGAGCGGTGCCTGACGGCGCTGTCGATCCTGTTCGCGGTGTACCTGGTCAAGCCGTCGCCGTTCTGCCTGCTCGACGAGGCCGACGCGCCGCTCGACGACACCAACATCGGACGCTTCGTCACCATGCTGCGCGAGTTTTCCCGGAACACCCAGTTCCTGGTGATCACGCACAACAAGCTCACCATGGAGACGGCCAATCACCTGTACGGCGTCACCATGATGGAGCGGGGCTGCTCGAGCATCGTGTCGGTGAGCTTCCAGGATGTGGCCGAGAGCCAGAGCGACCAGGACCTCGCGGCGTCGATCGCCTCGGCGCGCCAGTCGATCGACGCGCGCGAGGCCGAGCGCAAGGTGGAGGCCGAGGGCGAGGAGTTCGCGTTCGGCGGCGACGGCGGCGGCGCCGATCTCGACGACGCCGACAGCGCGCCGGCGATGGCCACGGACCTCGCCGCCGATGCGTTCGGCGACGACGATGGCTTGGACGATGACTTCGCGGACGACACCGAGGCTCTCGACTCGCTGTCCGAGGACCCGGACCTGATCGCCGCCGAGGGCGACGATTCGCTGGAGGCGCGCGAGTAATGGGCCTGTTCGACCGATTCCGCACGGGCCTGCGCAAGACCCGTCAGAGCTTCGTGGGCGGCCTGCGGCGGCTGCTCGGCGGTGGTGTCAAGCTCGACGAGGATACGCTCGACGAGATCGAGGAGCTCCTGATCACCGCCGACATGGGCGTCCAGTCGGCGGTGCGCATCACGCGCAGCATCGAGGCGCGCCTGCGGCAGGAGGGAGGTCAGGCCACCCTCGAGGCGGTGCTCGCCGTCATCCGGCACGACGTGTCCGCGATCCTCACCGAGGCGCGGCCCAAGGTGCAGCCGCCCACCTGGGAGGCGGCGCTCGAGGGCGGCGGCAAGAAGCGGAAGAAGGGCAAGGAGGCCGTGGACACGGTCCCGGCGGACACGCCGGCGGATGTCCGCGTCATCTTCGTCGTCGGCGTCAACGGCACCGGCAAGACCACGAGCATCGCCAAGCTCGCCAACCTGCTGCAGAACCAGGGCCATACGGTCATGCTGGCGGCGGGCGACACGTTCCGCGCCGCCGCCGTCGAGCAGCTCCAGGTCTGGGCCGACCGCGTCGGCGTACCCTGCATCAGCCAGGGCCCGGGCGCCGACCCGGCGGCCGTCACCTACGACGCGATCAACGCCGCGGCGGCCCGTGGCTGCGACACGCTGATCGTCGACACGGCCGGCCGTCTGCACACCAAGACCAGTCTGATGGACGAGCTGGCCAAGGTGGCCCGCGTCATCCGCAAGCGTACCGGCCGCGACCCCGAGACGCTGCTCGTGGTCGACGGCAACACGGGTCAGAACGGCCTGGCGCAGGCCCGGATCTTCGCCGAGACGGTGCCGGTCGAGGGCCTCATCCTCACCAAGCTCGACGGCACCGCCAAGGGCGGCATCGTGGTCGCCATCGCCGAGACCCTCGGCCTGCCCGTCCTCTACGTGGGAATGGGCGAGAGCGTGGACGACATCGCCGTCTTCGACGCCGAAGCGTTCTGCGACGCACTGTTCGCCAACTGGGCGGCGGAGGATACCGACGGCGACTGAGACCCCGCCTGGTCACACAAACCAACCCGCCTCGACATGTGCTTCGCAAGAATTACGAGGCGGGTTGGTTTGTGTGACCAGGTGGGGCTGCAGCGTCTGTGTCCGCCGCCGGGGTGTGGGGGAGGGTGAGTCGGGAATGCCAAGGGGGATCTGATGAGGGGGATCTTTTGCATCTTGGGGTTGGGGGTGCTCGGGGGAGTGGCCTGGGGCGGGGAGCTTGCGGCGGTGGGGTTTGCGGGTGAGTGGCCGGTGGTGGCGGTGGAGGGGGACGCGCCGCAGGAGGTGGTGATCGTCGGGGATCGACGGTGGACGTTCGACTGCGGGGATGATGCGGAGTTGCTGGTGGGACGGATCGTCTCGGCGGTCGGCGACGGTGATGGGCGGGTCTACCTGCTCGACGGGCCACTGGGGCGGGTCATCATCCTCGATGACGCCGGACAGGTGGAGCGCGTGGTCGGGCGGGTCGGCGAGGGGCCGGGCGAGTTCCACGGCGTTTGGCGGGCCGTCGTCTTCGACGATGGACGGCTCGGCGTGGCGGGCGGATGCGCGTCACCGGGCTTCGACTTCTCGGCCGATGGCACTCTCGTCCTTCTCGACGAGGTCGGAGATCCGGCGGGTCGGTGGTTGTTGTCGGCGGAGGCGGGGGGCGCACCGGTCGGGATGGTGCGGGATCTGCGGCACGCCGGTGGTCCGGTCCTGGCCGTGACCCACCGCGGCGAGCTCTCGCCTCCCGACTGGATGAACATCTTCGAACTGAGCCTCGTCGACCCGGCGACGGGGGAACGGTCGGTTCTCGCGCGCACCATCCTGACCGAGAACCTCCGGGCCCGGAGCGTCGAACGGGAGCTCTTCGAGGTGTTCGCCCATGGGCGCTGCGACATCGACGCCGACGGTCGCGTGGCCGCCGCTCTCGAACGGGATCGCTGGAGCGTGGGCATCCGGGAACCGGACGGCAGCGGCGTCGTGATCCGGCGTTCTCTCGTCCCGCGGCTCCGCACTGCGGCAGAGAAGGCCGCCATCCTCGCGGATCTTCGTGTGACGGAGGATCATTACCTGCTGGCCGACCACGATCCCGTTGTCGGTCGGGTTCGCTGGCGACCCGACGGTTGCCTCTGGGTCGAACCCCTGAGCATCGAACCGCGCCCGGGCTGCCTGGCCTGCTTCGATGAGTTGGCCCCCGACGGCACGCTGCGGCGCCGCGTCCATCTCCAGTTCGACCAGGCCTCCCTCGCGGCCGACCTCGTGTTCCTCGCCGATGGCCGCTTGATCCTCCTCGACCCCTCCCGTCCCGCCGTCTCCCTCTACCGCCTACCCCCACCCTCTTGCCCCCCTCCACCGTCGATGTCGCCCCCAAGCCATGAAGACGCCTGGCCTTCACGCCCAGGCTCGGACGAGGCCCAACGGAACCGGTCTGACAAACGGCCGTCGGGTGCACCTCGGTGACCAGGCGCCGCGGCTGCATCGCCACCCCTCCGGGGTCCTCACGCCACGCGGCAGCACCCAGGCATGCATCGGGGCGGTTCGGCATGTTGCGAAGCACATGCCGAACCGCCCCGATGCATGCCTGGGTGCTGCCGGGCGCCGGGCGGGACAACGGAACCTGTGGGCGAACGGTCGGCTGCTCCACAATGCGACTCATGGGCCGGCCGGAGTCGCTTCGCTCATGGGTTCCCGGGGGAGCGCGAATCTCGAGGTGCGGGTTCTCCCGGCTCCCGGCAGACCCATGACGATAAGGAACGGACCCGGCGGGCGACAGGGCGCGATCTTGACTGGGCCCGGTCGGCCCGTTACCTTGGTCCCGACGTGTTCGTCGCGTGACGATCACGGTCCAGCTTCAGGGCGGGGTGAAAGTCCCCACCGGCGGTCACAGCCCGCGAGCCCAGACCCGGCCAGTGCCGGCGAGGGCACGATCCGGTGGAATTCCGGAGCCGACGGTCACAGTCCGGATGGGAGAAGTTGGGTTCGTGACGAGCGACCGGTGTCGGCGGTTCGCCGCTGATCGTGGCCGTTCAGCGCCCTGCTTCCCCCTTCGCGCCACCGTGCTCGAAGGGTTTCTTCATGTCTGGCCGCAGTGCAACCGACACCGGTCCGAGCCGCGACGACCTCCGCCACGTGGCCGAGGCCCGTGACCTGGCCGTCGCGATCCCCGTCCGTCCCTGGCCCAACCCGCCCGTGGGCGCGGTGGTCGTGCGGGACGGCGTGGTGGTCGGCCGTGGCGCCCACCACGGCGCCGGCACCGCCCATGCCGAGCGGGTGGCCCTCGACGCGGCCGGCAGTGCGGCCCGCGGCGCCACCCTGTACTGCACCCTGGAACCCTGCCACCATCACGGGCGCACGCCGCCCTGCTCCGGGGCGATCGTCGACGCGGGCATCGCGCGCGTCGTGTTCGGGGTGCGCGATCCCAACCCGCTGGCGGGCGGGGGCGCCGACCATCTGCGCGGGGTCGGCGTCGAGGTGCTCGGCGGCGTGCTGGCCGCGGAATGCCTCGACCTCATCTGGCCGTTCGTCTGCACCGACCAGTTCGCCCGGCCCTACGTGGAGCTCAAGACCGCCACCAGCCTCGACGGCCGCTTCGGGCGGGCGACCGATCCGCCCGGTCAACCGGGCTACCTGACCGGTGCGGCGGCGCGGCGCGACGTCCACGCCCGCCGCCGCTGGGTCGACCTCGTGCTCGTCGGCAGCGGCACCGCGCGGCGCGACCGTCCGCGGCTCGACGCCCGCCTCGCCGACTCCCCGCTCGACGGCCCGACCGCGCCGCCGCTGGCCGGCGTGGTGGCACGGGACGGCGCGGCGGCCGCCGCCCTGGACCGCGACCGCTGGCTCGTCTTCCATGCCGCCGGCCGCTCGGGCGCCCTCGCGGCGGGCGCCGAGGGGGTCGCCTGCGCGGGCGGTCCGGACGGCCAGCTCGATCTGCACGACCTGCTGAGCGCCGGCACGGCGCGCGGCGTCCACGCGCTCATGGTCGAGGGCGGGCCGCGGCTGGCAGCCTCCTTCCTGGCGGCCGGCCTGGTCGACCGCTGGGTCCAGTACGTCGCGCCCACCGTCGTGGGCGACGGACCGGCCTGGCCCGCCTGGACGGCGGCCTCGCCGGTGGATTTCACCCTCAGCTCGGTCGCCCGCCTGGGCCGGGACCTGCGACTGGTCTGGGACCGCCGCGAGGTGGCCGCCGAACTGCGACGGCTCGGCACCCCGGAGGTGGCCTGATGTTCACCGGGCTGATCCGCGAGATCGGCACCTTGCGCCGGGTGACGCGCGGCGCGCAGCTCTCGCGCCTCCAGTTGCATGCGCCGCAGACCGCGGCCCGGCTCACGGCCGGCGACAGCCTGGCGGTCAACGGCATCTGCCTGACCGTGACCGCCGTGCGCGGCGACGCGGTGACCGTCGAGGCGGCCGTCGAGACCCTGCGCATCACCACGCTCGGGGGCTGGCGGGTCGGACGGAGGCTGCATCTCGAGCCGGCGCTGAGGGCGAACGACGCCCTCGACGGGCACCTGGTCCTCGGCCACGTCGACGGCGTCGGGCACATCGCGCGCAGCGAGCGCCGCGGCTCGAGCGTGCTGCTGACCGTGGCCTGCGGCGAACGGCTCGCCGGCTGGCTCATGCCCAAGGGCTCGGTGGCGGTGGACGGCGTCTCGCTCACCGTCGACGAGGGCCCGCACCACGACCGCTTCACCGTCAACCTCATCCCGCACACCCTGGGCTGGACCGTACTGGACAGCTACCGGGCGGGGCAGGAGGTCAACCTCGAGATGGACGTGCTGGTGAAAGCCGCGCGCACCGGGCGCCCGGCCGAGATGCTGGCCGGTCTGCCGGGGGCCGGCGCCGGCGCGCCGGGCGAGGTGACCTCGCTGACCTCGATCCTGAACCGCGGCTTCGGCCGCAAGGGGAGATCATGAGCGACCCCATCGTGCTGAACACCATCGACGAGGCCCTGGCCGCGTTGCGCCGGGGCGAGCTCATCATCGTGGTGGACGACGAGGACCGCGAGAACGAGGGCGACTTCATCATGGCCGCCGAGAAGGTGACGCCGGCGGCGATCAACTTCGTGTCCAAGCACGGCCGCGGCCTCGTGTGCCTGGCGGCCACCCGCCAGCGGATGCAGCAGCTCGACCTGCAGCCCATGGTGTCGCACAACACGGCCGCCCTCACCACCCACTTCACCGTCAGCGTCGACGCCGCCGTCGGCACCACGACCGGCATCAGCGCGCACGACCGCGCCCGCACCGTCGAGGTCTTCCTCGATCCGCACGCGCGTCCGGAGGACCTGGCCCGACCCGGGCACATCTTCCCGCTCGAGGCCCAGCCGGGCGGCGTGCTCCAGCGAGCGGGCCATACCGAGGCCGTGGTCGACCTCTGCCGCGCGGCGGGACTCTACCCCGCAGGCATCCTCTGCGAGATCATGGCCGAGGACGGCTCGATGGCCCGGCTGCCCGAGCTGCGTGAGATCGCCGACCGCTTCCAGCTCAAGCTCGTCTCCATCGCCGACCTCATCCGCTGGCGGCGCGGCCACGAGCGGCTCGTCGAGCGCGCCGTCGAGACCACGATGCCCACGCGCTTCGGCGACTTCCGCATGGTCGCCTACGAGAGCAAGGTCGACGGCGCGGTGCACGTGGCCCTGGTGCGCGGCCAGATCACCGGTCAGGACGACGTGCTGGTGCGGGTGCACTCGGGTGCATGACCGGCGACCTCTTCCACAGCCTGCGCTGCGATTGCGGCGAGCAGCTCGAGTCCGCGCTCGAGGCCATCGACGAGGCGGGCCAGGGCGTGCTGCTCTACATGCGCCAGGAGGGCCGCGGCATCGGCCTGGTGAACAAGCTCAAGGCCTACAACCTGCAGGACGACGGCGCCGACACCGTGGAGGCCAACCACCGCCTCGGCTTCCCCACCGACCTGCGCGAATACGGGATCGGCGCCCAGATCCTGCGCGATCTGGGCGTGCGCCGCATGCGCCTGATGACCAACAACCCCCGCAAGGTCGTGGGGCTGGACAGCTACGGCATCGAGATCACCGGTCGGGTGCCCCTGGAGATCCGACCCAACGTGCGGAACCTGCGCTACCTCGAGACCAAGAAGCGGCGCATGGGTCACCTGCTGGACCACCTGCCCGACACGCGGCAGGAAAGCCAGGCCTAGCCCCGGGGCAGGCCGAGGAGAGGACCATGGTCAAGAAGACCTTCGAGGGGCAGTTCGACGCCCGCGGACAACGCCTGGCCATCGTGGCCAGCCGCTTCAACGATTTCTTCACCACCGAGCTGATGGAGGGCGCCCTGGACTGCCTGCGTCGCCACGGGGTCCAGGACGAGCAGATCGACAGCTGCTGGGTGCCGGGCGCCTTCGAGGTGCCGCTGGCGGCCAAGCGGTTCGCCGCGAGCGGCCGCTACGCGGCGGTCATCTGCCTCAGCTGTATCATCCAGGGCGACACGCCGCACTTCCACCTCGTCTCCAGCGAGATCACCAAGGGCATCGCCCAGGTGAGCCTGGATGCGGACGTGCCGGTGATCTACGGCGTGGTCACCGCCGAGACCCTCGACCAGGCGATCGAGCGGTCCGGAACCAAGGCCGGCAACAAGGGGTTCGACGCGGCGCTCACGGCCCTGGAGATGATCGACCTCTTCGCGCGCATCGACGCCGGCTAACGGCGTCCGGCGTTCGCGCCGTCGGCGAGCGGATGCGTCCGCTTGCGGCGGCGGGTTCTTCGGCGCATAATCCATCGTTGCGGGCGCACCCGGCCGGGGTGGGCCCACGTTTCAGCCGGAGCGTGTCCGCGTGGGTAAACGCAGCAAGGGCCGGGCGCTGCTGTTGCAGTCGATGTACGCCGCCCGCATCAGCAACCGCAGCCTCACCGAGTGCCTCGACGAGCAGCTCGACCGCCGCGACTCCTCCGACGAGACGGGCGAGTTCGCGCGCGCCCTTTCGCGCCGGGTGATCAACCACGGCCGCGAGCTCGAGGCCAAGCTGCCGCCGTTGTTGGAGAACTGGGACCTGGCGCGGGTCGGCCTGCTGGAACGGCTGATCCTGGTCATCGCGCTCGTCGAGCTGCACCACAGTCCGGAGGTCCCGTTCCGCGTGGTCATCAACGAGGCCTGCGAGCTGGCGCGCTCGTTCTGCGACGAGAACGCCGTCCGTTTCGTCAACGGCGTGCTCGACCGCGCGGCCGCCGACCTCGGCCCGGAGGCGTCGGGCTCGTGAGGGAATCCACACCGCGGCACTGGCAGGATTTCTGGGAGGAGGCCGACCGGCACGGCCTCGACGACGTCTACGACAACGACGGCCGCCTGGTGCGCGAGATCACCGAGCTCGGTCCGCTCGACGGCAGGCGGATCCTGGAGGTGGGGGCAGGCACGGGCCGCGACGCCGTGGCGCTGGCGCGCGCGGGCGCCGAGGTCTGGACCCTCGACTACGTGGCCGGCTCGCTCGGCCTGGTGCGCCTGGCCGCCGCGGCGGCGGATGAGCCCGTGGTCCTGGTGTGTGGCGACGGCCTCGCGATGCCGTTCGCCGACGGCACCTTCGACGTGGTCTTCCACCAGGGCCTGCTCGAGCACTTCCGCGACCCCATGTCCCTGCTGCGCGAGAACGTGCGCGTGCTCCGGCCCGGCGGCGCCCTCGTGGTCGACGTGCCGCAGACCTTCCACTACTACACCGTCGGCAAGCAGATGCTCATCCGGTTGAACCGCTGGTTCGCGGGCTGGGAGACCCAGTTCACGATTGCGCAGCTGGAACGGCTCCTGCGTGACGCGGGCACCGATCCGGTCCGCAGCTACGGCGACTGGATGGTCCCCGGCCTGTGGTACCGCGCCCTGCGCAAGGTGGTGCTGCGGCGGACGGGACGCCGCCTCGCCAAGTATCCCGAGCCGCCGTGGCCCTTCGGGGCGCTGGGTCGCCGCTGGCGCGGCTGGTTCGGCCGCAGCCGGCTGTCGCTCTACACCACGCCCACCATCGGCGTCATCGGCCGCAAGCGCGAGGACCGGCCTTGAGGATCCTGGCGGTCAACTGGCGCGACATCCACGACCCGCTCGGCGGGGGCGCGGAGCAGCACCTGCACCACCTGCTGGCCGGGGCCGTGGCGGCGGGCCACGAGGTCGAACTGATCTGCGCCGGCTACGCCGGCGCGCCCGCGCACGACGCCATCGACGGCGTGCGCATCCTGCGGCACGGCGACTGGCGCCTGGCGAACCTGCTGCTGCCGGGCGTGGTCCGGCGCCGCCTGCGCGAGGGCGGGCCCTGGGATCTGCTCCTCGAGGACATCAACAAGATCCCGTTCTACACGCCGCTCTATGCGGGCCGGGTGCCGGTGCTCGCGATCGTGCCGCACCTGTTCGGCCCCACCGTCTACCGCGAGACCAACCCGCTCGCCGCCACCTACGTGTGGGCGGGCGAATGGCCGCTGCCGCTGGTCTACCGCAAGGCCTGGTTCGAGGTGATCAGCCGGTCGACCCGCGACGACCTCGTGGGCCGGGGCCTGGCCGCCGACCGGATCGAGGTGATCCACTGCGGCCTCGAGCACGCCCGGTTCGCGCTCGCCGAGCCGCCGCCGCGCGATGACCCGCCGCTGGTGGTGTGCTGGTCGCGCCTGCGCCGCTACAAGAGCACCGACGTGGCGATCCGGGCGTTCGCCGACATCCACGCCGAGCTGCCGCGGGCCCGCATGCTGGTCATGGGCCGCGGGCCGGACGAACCGCGCCTGCGGCGTCTGGTGCAGCAGCTCGACCTCGCCGAGCGGGTCGCGTTCACCGGTCATCTGCCCTGGGACGAGCTCGTCCGCACCCTGCACCGCGCCGCCATCTGCCTCAATCCCAGCCCCAAGGAAGGCTGGGGCCTGACGGTGGTGGAGGCCAACCAGTGCGGCGTGCCCGTGATCGCCAGCGACCGTCCCGGCCTGCGCGACTCGGTGCGGGACGGCCAGACGGGGGTGCTGGTGCCCTACGGCGACCACCACGCGATGGCCCAGGCCGCACTCGGTCTGCTCCACGACCAGGATCTGTGGGCCTGCTACAGCGACGCCGCCCGTGCCTGGGCCGGCTCGTTCAGCTGGCCGCGTTGCGTGGCCGAATCGCTCGCCCTCTGGGAGCGGGTGGCCGCCGCCGGTCGAGGAGGACGCTGATGCGCGGCTGGCTCACGTTCCTGGTCAAGCTGGTGATCAGCGCCGGCCTGCTCGCGCTGGTGCTCACGCGGCATCCGCTGTCCGATGTCCAGGCCGCGCTCCAGGCGCCGCGCTGGGGCTGGCTCGCGGCCGCCGTCGCGGTGTTCGCGCTCTCGGCCTGGGGCGGCGCCGTGCAGTGGTCCTGGCTGCTGGGCGCGGCGGGCCTGCGGACGGCGCCGGGGGAGATCCGCCGCCTCTATTTCATCGGCATGTTCTTCAACAATTTCCTGCCCGCCAACATCGGCGGCGACGCCTTCAAGATCGTCGACCTCGGCCGCCGCGAGCGCTGCGCGGGCCGGGTCTTCTGCGTCACCCTGCTGGACCGCCTGCTTGGCCTCAGCGGCCTGACGACCGGCGCCCTGGTGGCGGCGGCCGTCGCGCTCGCGCTCGGCGTCCGGTTGCCACGCCTGGCGCTCGTGCTGGTGGCGGTGCTCGCCGGCCTCCTGCTGGTGCTCGCCATCCTGGTGAGCCGGCGGGTGGGCTCGCGGGTGCCGCGGTTGCTGGAGCGCCTGCGCCTGCCCACCCTGGCCCGGCACACCGGGACCATGGTCGCCGAGTTCGCGGTGTTCCGGCGGCGACTGCCCTGGCTGGGCCGGATCTTCGTGTTCGGCATGGGGGTGCAGGCCCTGCGGGTCCTGGTGCACCTGCTGGTGGCCCACGGCCTCAAGCTGCACCCCGACCTCACGCAGAGCCTGCAGCTGATGGTGGTGATCCCGCTGCTCGCCCTGCTGCTCACCCTGCCGGTGACCGTCAACGGCATCGGCCTGCGGGAAAAGGGCGCCGAGGGTTTCGTGGCCGGGAGCGCGGGCCTGTCGGCGACGGGCGCCGTCGCGATGGAACTGGTGGCCTTCCTGATCGTGGTGCTCGTCAGCCTCGTCGGCGGCGTGCTCTGGTGGCAACGGCGGGGCCTCGGCACCGCGGTGGCGCCGGCCTCGCCGGACGCCTGAACCGCCGCCGAGGGGGAACCCGCGGCATCCCGACGTGGTTGGAGGACGGTCGGTCGGGTCCGGCCCGTGCTCCCGAGCTTGTCGGGCCTTGCGGGCTGTGTTACCTTCACCGGCCTGAACTGCCTCAGCTTTCGTCGTTTACGTCGTGGCCCGACCGGTGTCGCGCCGACCACGTCAGGGGTTCGCCTTGGAACGTACCTGGTCTCAGCGAGCCATGCCCTGGCTCCCCGCCCTCGTGTTTCTCGCGGCCCTCGGGGTCTACACCGCCACCCTCGGCCCCACCATCGACTTCTGGGACTGCGGCGAATACGTCACCACCAGCCACATCGTCGGGGTTCCGCACCAGCCTGGGACGCCCCTCTACGTGCTCGTCGGCCGGGTGTTCGACGTCGTCTTCGGGCAGGCCGACATCACGACGGCCAGCTACCGCACCGCCTGGGCGGTCAACTTCATGTCCGCGGTGTTCAGCGCCTTGGCGGTGATGCTGGTCTACCTGATCATCCTACGGGTGGCGCGGCGGAGCGATCCGGACAGCGGCTGGCTGGCGCAGGCCGGCGCCCTGGTGGGCGCCCTGTTCCTGCTGTTCAGCGACACCTTCTGGAACAACGCGATCGAGGCCGAGGTCTACGGTCTGGCGGCGTTCATGATGACCTTGCTCACCTGGCTGGGTCTGATCTGGTTCGACCACCGCACCGAGCGGCGCAGCGACTGGGTGCTGCTGCTGCTCATCTACCTGTGCGGCCTGGGGGTCGGGTTCCATCTGGGCTCCCTGCTGGTCTACCCGGCATTCTTCGTGATGGTGTGGCTGGCCACCGACCGCCCGCTGCCCGTGCTCGACCTCGCGCTGGTGAGCGCCGGCCTCGCGCTCTTCCTCGCGTCGACCACGTTCGTGACCGACGACCGGGTGATCGTCACCCTGCTCGTGCTCTACGCCGCGGCGTGCGTGATGCGGACGGTGTGGCCCCGGCTGACGGGCGGCGGCGCGCAGGAGGCTCGCTGGCGGCCGTTCGCGCTCTTCGGGCTGATCCTCTTCCTCGTGGGCCTCTCGGTCCACGCGATGCTGCTGATCTGCGCGGGCGCCCAGCCCGAACCGGCCATCAACCAGACCGTGCCGTCGGACTTCAAGACCCTCTTGTCGGTGCTGCGGCGCGAGCAGTATCCGCCGCTCAACCCGCTGGAGCGGCAGGCGCCCCTCGGCTTCCAGTTCGCCTACTACTACGACTTCCTGCTGCGGCAGTGGTCGTTCCTGCCGCATCCCAGCCAGTGGCTCGACCATCTTTCGGTGCTCATCGGACCGGTGCTGCTGGCGCTGCTGGGCGTCGTGCACACCGTCCGCCGGGCCCGCCCGGTCGTCTGGCTGCTCGTGCTCGGCTATCTGATCAACGGCGAGCTGCTCACCGGCTACCTCAACTTCACCGACCACGAGGTGCGCGAGCGCGACTACTTCTACTTCGCGGCGTTCCTCTTCGGTTCGGTGCTCGTGGGCCTGGGCGCCGCCGCGCTCCTGCGCTGGACCAGCGGCCCGCTCGGCAAGCCGCTCGGCCGCCTCGAGGCCGAGGCCGCGCCGCCGCCGCCCGGTCGTCCGTTCAAGATCTCGGGGTTCCTGGTGCGCATCGGCCTGGCGTTCGCCTTCGCGCTGGTGACGATGGCGCTCTTGCCGGCGGCGACCAAGGCCACCTGGCTGGGCCTCTACGTCTTCGGCGCGGCGTTCGGCGGCCTCGGCATCGGACACTGGCTCGACCGCGGCGTGCGCCGCAATCCGGCCGACGGGCGTCCGTGGAACGAGGAGTCCTGGACCTGGCGGATCGCGATCGGCTGGGCCCTGTTCCTGGCCGCGGGCGTGGCCCTCTGGCTGCTGCTGCAGTTCGCCACGCCGGCCGACCGTGGGTTCGTGGGCGGGGTGTTCCTGGCCCTGCTCGCGGGCCTCTGTCTGCCCTACGGAGAGCGATTGGCCGGGCCCCGGCCCGCCGCCCGGCCGCCGTGGCCGGCCCGGGCGACGATCGATCCGCTGAGCAACGTCGCGGCGGTGGCGCTCCTGATCATCGCCGCCCTGCCGGGCCTCGGGGCGTTCGGCGGCGATCTGCACCACAAGTGGTTCACCCACGACCGCAGCGAGAATCGCATCGCCTACGAGTACGCCTACAACATCCTGGCCGGGCTCGACGAGGGCGCCGTCGTCTTCACCAACGGCGACAACGACACGTTCCCGATCTGGTTCCTGCAGGAGGTGGAGCATTTCCGCCGCGACGTGACCGTCGTCAACCTGTCGCTGGTCAACCTGCCGTGGTACATCAAGCAGCTCAAGCGCCTGCAGACGCCGGTCGCGCTCAGCTACCAGGATGCGGACATCGACCAGCTGCGGCCGCGCATGTTCCGCGATCCGGACTCGTCCCAGCTGGTGGTCGTGCCGGTGCGCGACTACGTGGTGCAGGACATCATCGAGACCAACCGCCGGCGCACGACGCCGCGGCCGATCTTCTTCGCCGTCACCATCCCGCGCGAGAACATGGCGCGCTACTTCCCGTTCCTGCAGATGGAGGGCCTGGTCTACCGGCTGACCGAGACCCGCGGCGAGGACAACATGCCGACCACCGATCCGGTGCGCCTGCTGGCCAACGTCTTCGGCGCCTACGAGCTGGGGGCGATCACCACGGGCGACAACGCGAAGCGGCAGCGCGATTTCCTGGCCGCCGCCGGCTGGGCCAGCGACCAGCCGGTGCAGGTCGAGCTCTCCGGTCTGCCTCCGGACTTCGAGGTCGACTACCGTCCCTTGCTCGACGAGGTGGGTGTGCTGCGCACCGAGGTCTTCCGCAACCCGAGCACCATCAATCTGCTCGGCAACTACCCCGCGAGCATCGCCCGGGCCGGGTTCACGCTGCTGTCGCGGGCGGAGGCGCTCCGCCAGCCCGACGGCACGCTCGCGGCCGCCGACACGCTGGCCTACGACCGCGCCACCGATCAGGCCCTGGTCTGCTATGAGCTGGCCCTGCGGTTCGATCCCAACAACAGCCTGGTGGCGGCCGGCTACTATCCGGCGCTGCTCATGGAGCGCGGCCAGGTGGACAGCGCGCTGTCGTACCTGACGCGGGTCCGGCCGCATCTGGATCCGGACGTGCAGGAGGCGGCCGTCTTGGCGGGCATGCGCAGTCTGGTCGCCGTCGGCGCCGACCGCGTGGCCCTGCAGTGGATCGAGCAGGAGCTGCAGGCCGATCCCCAGTGGCGCCTCGGCTACGAGATCGAGTTCCGCCTGCACGAGGCGGCCGGTGACGTGAAGTCCGCCGCCGCCGTGGTCGACCGCTGGCGGCAGGTGTCCGGACGGGACGACCCGGCCATGCGCCGCCAGCTCGAGAACCTGCGCCAGCGCGGCCAGGACCTCGAGCGCGACAACGTCGAGCGCGCCGTGCGCGAGCGCGGCCAGGCGCCGCAGGAGCAGCGATGAGCGGCCTGGACTGGAGCGGCCTGGCCGCCACGTTGCCGGCGGGCGTGCGCGCCATCCTCGCGCCGGGCACGCCGGTCGTGGTGACCGGATGCGCGGGCTTCATCGGCAGCCACCTCACCGAAGCCCTGCTGGCGCTGGGCTGCGAGGTGGCGGGCGTCGACAGCCTCACCGACTACTACGACGTGGCCCAGAAACGGGCGAACCTCGCCGGCCCGCTCGCCCAAGGCCGTTTCACGTTCCTCGAGCAGGATCTCAACCGGCTCGATTGCCGGCAGTTGCTGACCGGCCGCCGGGTCTGCTTCCACCTCGCCGCCCAGGCCGGCGTGCGGGCGAGCTGGGGGGGCGAGTTCACCAACTATCTCGACTGGAACGTCCTGGCGACGCAGGCGCTGCTCGAGGCGGCCCGCCACGCGGACGTGCGCGATGGCTTCGTGCGGCTGGTCTACTCCAGCAGCAGTTCGGTCTACGGCGACCAGCCGCGCTACCCGGTCACCGAGGACGACCTGCCGATGCCGCGCTCGCCGTATGGCGTGACCAAGCTCGCGGCCGAGCACCTCTGCGTGCTCTACGGGGCCAACTACGGCGTGCCCACCAGCAGCCTGCGCTACTTCACCGTCTACGGTCCGCGCCAGCGCCCCGACATGGCCTTCCGCATCTTCCTGGAGGCGGCCCTCGACGGCCGTCCGTTCACCATCTACGGCGACGGCTCGCAGTCGCGCGACTTCACCTTCGTGGCCGACGCCGTGCGCGCCAACCTGATGGCGGTCGCCGCGCCCGAGACGGCCGAGGTCTTCAACGTGGGGGGCGGCTCGCGCGTCACCCTGCGCGAGGCCCTCGACACCCTCACCGCGCTGCTGCACGAGGCCGTGCCGGGCTGCCGATCGCAGGTCCGCTACGAGGACATGGCCAAGGGCGACGTCCACCACACCGCCGCCGACGTCGGCCGCGCCGCCGCGCGGATCGGCTGGCAGCCCGCCGTCGCGTTGCGGGAGGGTCTGGCCGCCGAGGTGGCCTGGACGGTCGCGAGGAGGTTGCCGGATGGATGCTGAGCGCCGCTGCCAGCTCACCGTCCTCGTGCCCGCGCTCGACGAGGCCGAGTCGCTGCCCGAACTGGCCGCGCGCGTCCGCGAGGTCGCCGATCAGGCCGGACTCGACTGGGAGCTGCTCGTGGTCGACGACGGCTCGCGTGACCACACCTGGCGGATCGTCGGCGAGCTCGGCGCCGCCGACGCGCGGGTGCGTGGCCTGCGGTTCGCCCGCAACTTCGGCAAGGCGGCCGCGCTGTCGGCCGGCTTCCAGGCCGCCCGCGGCGAGCGCGTCATCACCATGGACGCCGATCTCCAGGACGACCCCGCCGAGATCCCCGCGCTGCTCGCCCGCCTCGACGAGGGCTGGGATCTGGTCAGCGGCTGGAAGCAGGACCGCAAGGACACCTGGCTGAAGAACAACTCGAGCAAGCTCTTCAACTGGGCCACCGGCCGCATGTGCGGGCTCAAGCTGCACGACTTCAACTGCGGTCTGAAGGCCTACCGGCGCGAGGTGAGCGAGCGCGTGCGCCTCTACGGCGAGATGCACCGCTACGTGCCGGCGCTCGCGCACCTCGAGGGTTTCCGGGTGACCGAGATGCCGGTGCGGCACCACAAGCGTAAGTTCGGGTCCACGAAGTACGGCTGGGACCGCTTCCTCAACGGCTTCCTGGATCTGCTCACCGTCTATTTCCTGCACGCGCGCGGCTCCTCGCCGCTGCACTTCTTCGGGCGTCTGAGCGCCTGGTTCGGTGGCGCGGGCGGCCTCATCTCCCTGTATTTCCTGCTCTGGTGGGCCACCGGCCACGCGCTGCGGGTCCGGCCCATCCTGGTCGCCGGCCTGGTGCTGCTGGTGATGGCCGTCCAGTTCGTCAGCCTCGGCCTGCTGGCCGAGCTGGTGGTCTCGGGCCGGGAGCCGGAGTCGTACTATCGGGTGACCGACCGTGTCTGAACCCGCCGGCGCGCTGCCGTCGCTCTGCGTGGTGGTGGTCAACTGGAACGGCCGCGACGTGCTGGCCGATTGCCTGCGCTCGCTGCGCGAGAGCGGCTACCCGGACCTGCGGGTCATCCTGGTCGACAACGCCTCGACCGACTCCTCGGTGGCCTGGGTGCGGCGGCACCACGGGTGGGTCGAGGTGGTCCAGACCGGCGCCAACCTCCGCTGGGCCGGCGGCAACAACGCGGCCCTCGACCTGCTCGCGGACGCGGGCTGGCCCCAGGACCAGGTCCTGCTGCTCAACAACGACACCGTCGTGCCGGGCGGCAGCCTCGAGCGGTTGACCGGGGCGGTGGCCGCCGAGCCGCGGGCGTGGGCCGCCACGCCGCGCATCGTCTACGCCGACGACCCCTCGCGGGCCTGGTACGACGGCGGCCTGGTGGGCGCGTGGACGGGCTGGGTGCGCCACGCCGGGATCCGTCGCCTGACGGGCAAGCTGCCGGCCGACGCCCGCTTCGTGGAGTACGGCACGGGGTGCGCCCTGCTGCTGACCCGCGAGGCGCTCGTGCGCGGCGGCCGGCTCGACACCCGCTACCACTTCTACGGCGAGGATGCCGACTACTGCCTGCGGCTGCGCTCGCTGGGCGGCCGGGTCCTGCACGTGCCGCGGTCGGTCGTCCTGCACAAGGTGAGCGCCTCGCTGGGCGCGGCGAGCCCACGCAAGGTCTATCTACGCAGCCGCAGCCACGTGCGCCTGTTGCGTCAGCACTGGCGGCGGCGGCGCTGGCCCGTGCTGCTGCCCGCCCAGGTCGCGTACTTCGGCGGCCACGCGGTCTGGCACTGCTGGCACGGCCGCACCGACACCGCCCTGGCGCTCCTCGTGGGCGCCCTCGATGAGCTGCGCCGGCGGCCCGTGCCGGGCGTCGATCTGGACACTGCCCCGAGTCCGGTGGTACCCTGACCACCCGGACATCCCGTACGAGGAGTTCCCCTTGGCCAAGCGCAACCGTCCCGGCAAGCCTCCCGCACCGTCGGCCACGGCGTCCGTGCAACCGGTCCGATCCGCATGGCTGGCCCGTGGCCGCGGGCTCGCGCCCTGGCTCGGCGTCTTCGTCCTGCTCGCCCTGCTGTATCCCGGCCCCATGTTCGAGGGCACCGTGTACGGCAGCGCCGACGCCTCGGCCGCCGACGCGTTCCGCCAGGTCGGCGACGCCTCCCGCCACCAGGGCGAGTATCCGTTCTGGAACCCGTACCTCTTCGTGGGCATGCCGACCTTCGGTTCGCTCGCCTACACGCTGGGCGTCTATCCGCCCACCTACCTGTTCGAATTCCTGCATACCCGGCTGGGCCTGCCGCCGTTGACCTGGCTGTTCGGGCACCTGCTGCTCGGCGGCGTCGGCGTGTGGTGGCTGCTCGGGCGCTGGCGGCTGCCCTGGTCGGCGAGGCTGCTGGGCTGCGTGGGCTGGCTCTGGTTCGCGCGGGTGGTGGCCTGGGGGGTTCATGGGCACGGGTCCAAGCTCGCCGCCGCCATGGCCCTGCCCTGGCTGGTGGGGCTGGCCTGGGAGGTGCTGGTGCGCGGACGGGTCCGCTCGGCAGGCCTGCTCGCCCTGGTGCTGGGGCTGCAGTTCCTCCGCGGCCACGTGCAGATCAGCTACTACACGTTGCTGCTGCTCGGGGCCCTCACGCTCTGGAACCTGCTCTGGCCGCTGGGCGACGGCGCCCGTCCGGCGTGGCGCGAACGCGTCCGGCGCCTGGGCCTGATGAGCCTGGCCGTGGTGCTGGGGCTCGCGGTGGGATCCGTCCTGCTGATGCCCGTCCACGAGTACGCCGCGCTGTCGACCCGCGGGGAGTCCGGCGCCAGCGGCGGCGGCGGCAGCCCGTTCGACTACGCGACGCAGTGGAGCCTCGCGCCGGAGGATCTGGCGGCCATGGTGATCCCGGCCGCCGCCGGCTTCGGCAAGGCCACCTATGCCGGGCGTATGCCGTTCACCGACTATCCGAACTACCTGGGCCTGCTGTTGCCGGCGCTGGCGGCGGCCGCCTGGTTGACGCGCCGGCGCAGCCTGGTGGCGGCTCTGGCCGTGGTCAGCGTGCTGGCGATCGTACTCGCCATGGGCCGGTTCAGCCCCGGTCTCTACCAGGCGGCCTATGCCGTGCTGCCCTACTTCAGCAAGTTCCGGGTGCCGTCCATGGTGCTCGTGCTGCCGGCGCTGCTGGTGGCGGTGTTGGCCGCCTTCGGGGCGCACGCCCTGAGCGGACTCGACGACGCCGCCGCGGGCCGCCTGCGGCGGGTCGCCGTGGCATTGCTCGGACTCGGCGCCGTCCTCACCCTGGCCGGGGCCACCGGTGCGGTGGCCGGAGCCTACCGCGACCACCTCGCCGCCCTGGCCGCCCGCAGCGGCAAGCCCTCGGTGCCGGAACTGCTGGATGCCGCGTGGTCGTTGCACCGGGCGCTGCTGGTGCGGCAGGGCTTGGTGCTGCTCGCGGCCGGGGGAGCGCTCGTGTTCGCGGCGGGGCGCGCGAGCTTCCGCCGCGTGGGCCTGATGCCGGTGCTCTGCGTGCTCGTCGCGATCGATCTGGGCAGCGTCGCCCGCCTGGTGACCCAGCCCGAGCGCGCCCTGATCGACGTCGTGCGCACGGCCGATGGCGGGGCCCGGCTCGCGCCGGCCGCCCGCCTCGAGCACCGCTGGCGCCCGGACCAACGGGTTCAGCTGCCGGCCGATCTGGCCCGGGACCTCGCAGGGATCGTCGGCCACGACCGTGTCCTGCCTCTGGGCGACGACGCCGGCAACAACGCCTTCATGACCGCGGGGATCCGCTCGCTCGGCGGTTACCACGCGGCCAAGCCGGCCGCCGCCGAGGCCATCCGCCAGCGCCTGTTCAACGGCGTGCCGCAGGGACGGGTGGCGCGCTGGCTGGGGGCGGCCGCGATCACCTACCCAGGGACGCTCGGGCCCGACGCCTTGGCCCTGCTGGCCGACCGGGGCCTCACGCTCCGACCCGAGGGCCAGCCGGCATCCGGGCGCATGATCTACCGCCTCGCCGACCCGCTGCCGCGGGCCCGACTCGTGTCGGCCTGGCGGCCGGCGGTGCCCGCTCCGGAGGACGGTCTGGAGCCGTTCCTGGACGCCGTGGCCGACGGCCGTCACGATCCCGCCGAGCTTGTCGTGCTCGACGCCGCGCCCTCGCCGGCGCCCGAATCCGGTCCGGAACCGCTCCCGCGGCCCGAGTTCATCGACGATGGCCTCGACCGGGTGGTGCTCCGGGCCCGGACGCCCCGTCCGGCCCTGCTCTTGCTTGCGGATCAGGCAGCCCCGGGCTGGCGCGTATCCGTCGATGGCGAGCCGTCCCGGCTCCTGGTGGCCGACCACATGCTGCGGGCGGTGGCCCTGCCCGCTGGTGACCACGAGGTCCGGTTCGAGTATCGTGATCCGGCCTTCGCGCGGGGCATCCGGCTCGCGTGCGGAGGTCTGCTCGTGTCCCTGGTGCTGATCGCCTGGCCGTGGATCAGGCGTCGCGGTGCCGTGCCATCCGCCTCCGTGGGAGAATAGCGACCCTCATGGCAACCCCGACCCCACCCACCGAACGCACCCGCATCGAGCGTCCGATCGTCGTGGTGCCGACGTACAACGAGGCCGAGAACGTCGGGCGCCTGGTGCCGCAGATCCTGGCCCAGGACAACCGGCTCTCGGTGCTCGTGGTGGACGACAACTCGCCGGACGGCACGGCCGACGTGGTGCGGCAGCTGCCCGAGTACGGCAACCGGGTGCACCTGCTGTTCCGCGAGAAGAAGGCGGGCCTGGGGCAGGCCTACATCGCCGGCTTCCGCTGGGTGCTGGAGCACACCGACCACGACGCCGTCTTCGAGATGGACGCCGACTTCAGCCACGACCCGGCCGCCCTGCCGCAGTTCCTGCGCGAGATCTCGGTCAACGATCTGGTGCTCGGCAGCCGCTATCTGAACGGGATCACCGTCGTCAACTGGCCGCTCAGCCGCCTGATCCTCTCGGTGGGGCCAACATCTACGCCAGCAAGGTCACCGGCCTGCCGCTCAGCGACTGCACCGGTGGCTTCAAGTGTTTCCGGCGCTCGGTGCTCGAGGCGCTGCCCCTGGACCGCATCAAGAGCGACGGCTACAGCTTCCAGATCGAGGTGAACTACCACGTCTGGAAACGCGGTTTCCGCATCAAGGAGATGCCGATCATGTTCGTCGACCGGCAGGTCGGCGTCAGCAAGATGTCGCGCAAGATCATCATCGAGGCGGCCTGGATGGTGTGGGCCCTCCGCTTCAAGCGCATCCCGTAGCGAGGTCGCGTGTCCCTGGATCTGAGCATCGTGATCGTCCACTACAACACGCCCGATGACCTCGGGCGTTGCCTCCAGTCGCTGCGCGACCAGGCGCCCGCCTGCGACCACGAGGTCGTGGTGGTGGACAACGCGAGCTCGGCGCCGGGGCTCGACGAGTTGCAGGCCGCGTTCGACCAGGTCCGCTGGGTGCGCAATCCGGAGAACCTCGGCTACGGCCGGGCCTGCAACCAGGGCATGGCGCTGGTGCCGGCCCGCTACCACCTGATCCTCAACCCGGACATCGTGGTGCTGCCCGGCGCGCTCGATGCCCTGCTCGCGTTCGCCGACACGCAGCCGCGCGCAGGCATCATCGGGCCGCAGCTGCTCAACGAAGACGGCAGCATCCAGGAGTCGTGCCGCCGTTTCTACACCTTCTGGACGCTGCTTCTGCGCCGGACCATCCTGGGCAAGCTGCTGCCCAACAGCCGCACCGTCGCCCGCCACCTCATGCGCGACTTCGACCACCGCAGCGTGCGGCCGGTCGACTGGGTGCTCGGGGGCTGCCTCCTGGTGCGCCGCGAGGCCCTCGATCGCTGCGGTCCGATGGACGACCGCTTCTTCCTCTACTTCGAGGACGTCGACTGGTGCTACCGCATGTGGCGCTGCGGCTACGAAGTGGTCTACCTGCCGGACGCACGCTTCGTCCACCGGCACCGGCGCGCCAGCGCCCGCGGCGCGTTCACCCGCAGCTTCTGGCTGCACCTGACCAGCCTCATCGCGTTCTACGAGAAGTGGAGCCTGGTGGTCTACGTGGCCAAGAAATGGCGGCGCCCGATGGAGGTCGTCCTGCACTGGCTGCTGGACATGGCACTGCTCGCCGCGGCCCTGCTGGGCGCGTACGGCGCACGCCGGCTGGCGCAGCCGCTGTTCGACACCGAGCTGTTGCCGCTGGCCTGGTACGCGGGCTGGTTCGGCTGGTCGGCGCTCATGGTGACGGTGGCGTTCGCCCTGATGGGGCGCTACGGCCGCGCCGCGCTGCAGCGGGGCTTCACCTGGGGGGCGCACCTGCGCCAGATCGCCATGGTGGCGCTGCTGCTGCTGGCGGGGTCGTACCTGGGACGCGAGGAGGCCGTCAGCCGGGCGGTGCTGCTGGCGTGCCTCGGCCTCTACACCGGCCTGGCGGCCTGGGCGTCCCAGCTGGTCGGCCGCTTGCACGGGCGCCTGACCCGGGGTTACCTCGCCCTGGAGCGGACGCTGCTCGTGGGCACGGTCACTGACATCCAGGACTGGTTCGCGGCCGGCGCGCGACCCCAGGACCTCGGGATCGACGTCGTGGGCTACGTCACGGCCGGACCCGCCGACGGAGCGCATCACCCCGCGCTCGGGCGCGGCGACGTGCCCTGGCTCGGGACCACCGCGGCGCTCGTCGACCTCGTCGAACGGTTCCGCGTATCGCAGGTGGCGCTCTGGACGCGGCCGGGCGAGGCGGATGGACTCTGGGACAGCCTGGTGCGCCTGCGCCGGCAACGCATCCGGCTGCGCTGGATCCTCGCCGAGGCGTGGCTCCTGGCCGTCGGTGCGCGGGCCGACCGGTTCGGCGCGCAGGCGAGCGGCGTGCTCGACCCCGACGACGGCCAGGCGCTGCGGCGCTGGTCGCAGCGGCCGCTGGAGGTGCTGGTCGGACTGCCGCTCGCCTTGGCGGCGCTGCTGCTCGTGCCGCTCCGCCGCTGGCGCCTGGCCCAGGGGCGGCTGCGCCGGGTCGCGTTGACCGGCGAGCCCCTCGCCGGGGTCACCGTGGTGACCGATCGGCAGGGTGCGCCGCGTCCCCTCTGGTGGCAGGACAGCCTCGTCCGGGCCCTGCTGCGGGGACGGTTGGGCTTGACCGGAGTGCCGTTGCGACGTGCGGAGCGGAGCGGGGCCGACGCCGACCGTCTGCTGGATCTGGAGGCCGAACGGCCCGGACTCACCGGGCCGTGGGCCGTAGAGGGAGGACGGCGGGCCGCGCTGGCGCCGCTGTGGAGGACGTTCTTCATGAACCCGGGCGGTTGGGGCGAGGGCGGTGCGGCCGAGGCCGCGCCCCATCCCGCGGTCCGGGAGGAGGTGCAACGACGATGAATCTCGCCAGAACCCGACGGATCATCCTGGCCGCGGCGGCGTGCCTGGTTCCCGCCGTGCTGCTCGGCCAGACGCCGCAGTTCGCGCCGCTGATGCCAACCAACCGGGTGTCGGCGGCCGTGGCCGTCGACGGGCGCATCTACGCCGGACTGGCGAAGGGCGGCGTGGTGGAGTTCGACCCGCTCACCGAGCAGGTCCTGCGCCACCTCGACCGCGCGTCGGGCCTCGGCGGGCACTACGTGCAGTCGATGACCTGGTCCGGCACGCGCCTGGTGATCGGCTGCCGGGACGGTGGGATCACGGCCATCAGCGATCCCGGCACCCAGGCCGAGTTCATCCAGCTCTACCGCGACGGGCTCTCCTCCCTCGACGTCACCTGCGTGACCGGCCAGCGGGTCGGCACTGCCGAGCGCATCTACTACGGCACCGACGGCGAGGGCATCGGCGTCATCGAGGGCGGCCGCGAGGGCGCGTACTACACCACCCTCGACGGCCTCCTCGACGACCATGTCAACGAGGTGGCGCTCTCGGGCGAGCTGCTCCTCATCGCCATGCCGAGCGGCTGGTCACGCTTCATCGACAACGTGTTCACCAGCTGGGATTACGCGACCACCGGTATGGACACGATCCTCGACCTCGAGGTCGCGGCCGACGGCGCGATCTGGGCCGCCACCAGCGGCGGCGTCAAACGCTGGGATGCGGGCGGCGAGGCCTGGGTCGACGTCCACGGCACCGAGCGCTACATCGACCTCGCGCGAGACGGCGACGCCATGCTCGCCCTGCGCTCGGCCGACCTCCTGGTCAGGATCGACGGCGCCGGGGTCGGCGTGGCCGTCCCGCAGGCGCCGGCGGGCCAGGCCCGGAACATCTCGGTCGTCGTGCCGTCCGCCGACGGCGTCTGGCTGGGCGGCGACCTCTTCCGCACCGACCAGGGGGCGGGCTCGCGGGCCGCGGCGGCGTGGCTCGGGCGGGCCGGCGACGCGGCGGCGCCGCTGCTCGCGCTGCCGGGCTGCCGGCTGGGCGTCCACGGCGGCTTCGACGGGGCGGCGGTGGCCGCCGACAACAGCGCCTGGGTGGGCGACCGCGAGGGCGACGGCCTGGCCGGCTGGGACGGCAACCAGTGGTACAACGTCGACCGCCGGGCCACGGTGGCCAACGACTCCACCGGCCTGTTCAACTTCGGCGGCAGCATACTCGCGATGACCCGCTCGGGCGCCGACCTCTATTTCAATCAGTACACCACCGGCCTCGCCCGCTTCCGTCCCGCCGCCGAGCCGGGTGGCGCGGAGCAGTGGGACCTCATGACGCCGTACAATTCGCCGCTCGAGATCGACGGCATCATCGCCCTCGCCGGTCATCCCGACGGCGGGGTGTTCGTCTGCTCGGACGCGGCGAACTGGTGGGGCGGTTCGGACAACGCGCTGCTCGGCGTCGACGTCCTCTTCGACCCCGAGCACCCCTACGCGGAGGCGTCCTGGCTCCACCTCAGCACCGCCGACCTCGGCGGCAACGTGATCCTGGCGGCGTACGCCGAGCGCCGCGACATCGTCTGGTTCTCGGTGCAGGGCGTGGGCCTGCGGCGCTGGGACATCAACGGCTTGCTCGCCGGTCCGGACGACGTCCTGACCTGGCGCGATCCGTCGGACGACTCCTGGTCGGCCTCCCTGCTCGACGCCGGCGGCGGCAACGTCGATTTCACCGCGGTCAACGCCATCACCGTCGGCCCCGACGGCACCATCTGGGCGGGCGGCTCCGGCCTGGCCCGTTTCCTCTACTCGCCGTCCCTGGACCTGGTGACGTTCCGCGGCGAGTGGCAACGCAAGGCCGACACCTTCACGCCGGGCCTGCTGGGGCAGGTGGTGCGCGGCCTGGCCTTCGACCGGAACGCGGACCTCTGGATCCTCACCGACGGTGGCCTGAACCGATTCCAGATCGACGGCGACGCGTTGACCGTCGACGCCTACACCGACCTCGTGACGTTCGGCGGCCTCGACCAGCGCTTCTACTCCGCGACCGCGATCGCCCCGTTGCCCGGCGGCACCTACCGTGACCTCGGCATGGCGGCCGACGGCACGCGGCTCGTCTTGACGAGCGACCTCGGAGGGGTCATGCTCGACATTCCCCGCGGCTCCAGCGGCGGCGGCGATGTCGTCGACCAGTCCTACCTGTATCCCAACCCGTTCCCCGGCGACCAGGCCGCCGCCGCGCTCAACCTGGGCGGACTGACCGTCGACGAGGACAACCCGGTGGTGTTCGAGGTGCTGAACCTGACCGGCCAGATCGTGTACCGCAACAGCCGGCTGGCGAGCTCGACCGACGTCTGGGACGGTCGCACCCGGCTCGGCGATCGGGTCGCCTCGGGCCTGTACGTGGTCAAGATCACCCAGGCCGGCGTCACGCGCGTGCGGACCCTGGCCGTGGCCTTCTAGAGAGGACCCGCCGTGGCCCATCCACCGCAGAAGCCGTCGGTCCGTCTGCTCATCGTGGGGGCCGGGGCGGCAGGCCGTGCGCTCGTCGAGCAGATGCGGCGCGAGCCGGAGCTGGGCCTGGAGCCGCTGGGATTCGTGGACGACGACCCGGCCCTGATCGGCACCACGGTGGAGGGCCTGCCGGTGGTGGACGACACCCGCCACCTCGTGCAGGCGGCCGATCGGCTGGCGGTCCAGGAGATCCTGATCGCCATCCCGTCGGCGCGCGGTTCGGTGATCCGGCGCCTGATCCTGCTCTGCAAGCGGGCCGGGCTGCCGTTCCGCATCGTGCCGGGGCTGCGCGCGATCATCGACGGCGACGTCCGGTTCAACCAGGTGCGGTCGGTCGCGCCCGAGGATCTCCTGGGCCGCGAGACCGTGCGGTTCCAGGTCGAGGCCGCCCGCGCCGTGGTCGCCGGCAAGTCGGTGATGGTCACCGGCGCCGGCGGCTCGATCGGCGGCGAGCTGTGCCGTCAGCTGATCACCCTCGAGCCGGCCGAGCTGCTCCTGCTCGGCCGCGGCGAGAACAGCATCTTCGAGAT
Organism: Candidatus Krumholzibacteriia bacterium; assembly: GCA_041390065.1. Taxonomy (GTDB): domain Bacteria; phylum Krumholzibacteriota; class Krumholzibacteriia; order LZORAL124-64-63; family LZORAL124-64-63; genus Glo-17. Next base: position 69,991 of record JAWKQQ010000015.1, on the reverse strand, counting down.
CATGGGGGAGCTCAACGGCGTGGCCTCGGGCACCGCGCTGGTGCCGCTGATCGCCGACGTCCGCGACGCCGAACGCCTCGACGTGCTCGCGCGGCGCCACCGCCCGCAGCTCATCCTGCACGCGGCCGCGCACAAGCACGTCCCCTTGATGGAGGCTCATCCCGAGGAGGCCGTGCAGGTCAACGCCGGGGGCACGGCCAACCTGATCGCGTTCGCCCGCACGGTCGCCGCCGAGCGCTTCGTGCTCATCAGCACCGACAAGGCGGCCGTGCCGAGCAGCATCATGGGGGCGACGAAGAAGCTGGCGGAGCTGCTCGTGCGCCACGCGCAGGGCGGCCCGGGGACCACCCGCTTCATGACCGTCCGCTTCGGCAACGTGCTGGGCAGCCGGGGCTCGGTGGTGCCGTTCTTCCTCAAGCGCATCGCCGCCGGCAAGCCGTTGCCCGTCACCCATCCGGAGATGACGCGCTACTTCATGACCATCCGCGAGGCCGCGCTGCTGGTGATCGAGGCCATGGTGCTCGGCGAGGCGGGCGCCACCTACATCCTGGACATGGGCGAACCCGTGCCGATCATGGAGCTGGCGCGGAACCTCCTCGTGCTCTCGGGCCACGATCCGGATCACGGACCCGGCATCGAGATCGTGGGCGTACGACCGGGGGAGAAGCTGCACGAGTCGCTCCTCGACCCCGAGGAGCAGCTCGAGGACAGCGGCATCGACCTCATCCACAAGGCGCGTTGCCGGGTCGGCGATCCGGCGCGCACGGCTGCCGCCCTGCCCGACCTGCTCGGGCTCGCGCGCGCCGGCGATCGGGACGCGCTGCGGCGGCGGCTCTCCTCGCTCCTCGAGCGCCCGGCCCTGTGCGAACCGCCGGCGGCTCCGGAGCGACGGTGACGTCGGTGGACGCCGCGTCCGGCCTCGAGGTCCGGGTCGGGACCGCGCCGCCTGCCGGCTGGTCCGACCTGCTGGCCGCCGCGGGCCCGGCGGAGTTCACCGCGGACGCGGCCTGGACCGCCCTGGCGGCTGCGCACTACCCCGCGGCCGCGGGCCTCTGGATCACCGCCGGCCGCGCGGGGACGCCGCTCGGAGGACTGGCCGTCCTGCAGCGCCGACGACGCGGGCTGCGGCGGCTCGAGAGCAGCCTGGACGGGACGCTGGGCGGGCCGCAGGTCCGCGGCGACCTCGCCCCTGACGAACGCCGCGCCGTGGTGCGGACCCTGGGCCGCGCCCTGGCCGGGCGTTTGCGCGGCACGACGGGCCTGGCCGCCATGGCGCTGGCCGGAACGCATCGCGAGGAGACCGCGGGCATCCTGGCGGCCGACGGGTGGCGCCGCGACGACTACGAGACGGCGGTCGTCGACTGTCGCGAGGGCCTCGATCACGTCGGCGAACGACTCTGGACCAACAACCGCCGCAACGAGCGCAACCGCGGCCTCAAGCGCGGCTGCACGCTGCACGGCGAGCCCGACCCGGAGGCGCTCGCTGCGTGGTACCCGCTCTATGCCGCGCGCGCGGCCGCCTGGGCCCAGGCGCCGGTGCCGCTCGCCTTCCTGACCGCCCTCGTGGAGTCCCGGCCCGATCGTCTCGTGTTCGATCATGTCCGTCTCGGGGGCGAGGTCGTCGGCGGCCACCTCGGCTTCGTGTCCGGCGGGCGGCTCGTCGCCTGGCAGGGGGCCGTCCGGCCGGATCTGGCCCGCACGCATTTCCTGACGACCTTGCTCTACTGGCGCGACATCATGACGGCTTGCGAGCGGGGGCTCGCCGCGGTCGACTTCGGCGGGTGCGTGGGCCGCGACAGCCTGTGGGATTTCAAGCGACGGTGCGGCGCCGAGCCCGAACCGCGCACCCAGCTCGTGCGGCGCACGGCGTTCGGACGGGCGCACGGACTCCTGGCGTCCGCGTTGCGGCGACCGAAGGGCGGTCGTTCGTGAAGCTCGCCCGGTCCGGTGGCCAGGTGCTGATGTGGCGCGGCTTGCAGAAGGCCGCCGGGATGCTGGTGGCCCTGGTGGTGATGCAGGGCCTGGGCCCCGAGGGCAACGGCAGCTACAGCCTGGCCATCGCCACCATCACCGTCCTCGCCGCCCTGCTTGGCGGAGGCGTCGGGCTGGCCTCCGTGCCGCGTCTGCACGGCGCGGAGGATCCGCCACGACGGATCGGCCTGGCCCAGATGGCCTGGCTCGCGGTGGTGGCCCTGACGTTGCTCGTACTGGCGGGCGCGGTCCGGCTGGGGCCGGCGTGGGCCTGGTGTGCCGGCACCCTCGGCTGGCATGATGGCCTGCTCGTGGCGGCCGGTCTCGCGGTGTTCGGCACGGTGCTGTACGAGCTCGCCAACTACGACCTGCTGGCGGCCGGCCGCGTGGTCGTCGGCACGTCCACGGCGGCGGTCCGGGCGCTGGTCCTGCTGCTCGCGATGGTCGGTCTGGTGCTGGTCGCCGGTCGGGGCATCGGGGCCGCCGTGACGGCGTTCGCGGCCGTCCAGCTGCTCGCCGCATGCTGGCTGGCGCCGCAGGCGTGGCGGGCGATCGGCAGGTTGCCGGAACCGGCGCGGACGGGGGTGCGCACGGTGCCCCGCCTGCTCACGCATCTGATCGGCCACGGCTGGCTCGGCCAGCTGTCGTCGCTCAGCTACCTGCTGCTGCTGCGTCTGGACCAGTTCCTGATCGAGGCGAACCTCGACGTGGCGGCCGTCGGCCTGTACGCGGCGGCGGCCTGGGCCACGGAGCTGCTCTGGCTGGTGCCCGAGGCCCTGAACCCGCTGCTGGTCCACAGCTCGTCGAGCCGCTCGGCGGAGGACCGCGACCGCACGGCAGCGCGCGCGGTGCGTCTGGGCCTGGGGCTGACCGCGGCGGCGGCGCTGCCGTTGCTGCTGCTCTGCGAGCCCCTCCTCGGCCTCCTGCGGGACGGCGCCTACCTGCCCGCGGTCGCGCCCTTGCGGGCGCTGCTGCCGGGCGCCGTCGCCTTCGCACCCGGGGTGATCCTCGCCGGCGACTTCATCGGCCGCGGCAGACCGCACTGGAACACCCAGGCCAGCGCTGCGACCGTGGTCGTGAACGTGGCGCTCTGCCTGGTCTGGTTGCCCCGTTTCGGCATCCTGGGGGCGGCCTGGGCGTCCACCGTCGCCTACCTGCTCGGCTCGGTGATCATGCTGGGGCGTTTCCGGCATCTGACGGGTCTGGCGTGGTCGGAGATCCTGTTGCCGCGTCCGTCCGATCTCCGTCGCTAAGAATTCGTCCCATCTTTCCCCACCCACCTCCATCGTCGTGGCGATATCCTGAATGGAGCCTAAATATTGGCTTTATTCGGCGATTAGCTGATTTTAAGATAATCCCCAAAAAGGGCTCTTGACACGCCGCGGCCGGTTCGGCTATCGTGTGCCTGGGATCAGATGGGGGAAAATGGCGGAAAATGGTGAAAATCGAGGCGGGCCAGCAGGAGTCTTGATGCGATGAGCGACGGCCAGGCCGGCAGCACGAACCTCCAGGAGCCGTTCTTCTTCGGTTCCTACGAGCGTGCCCTGGACGACAAGGGCCGCTTCAACGTGCCGTTTCGCTTCCGCAAGAAGGATCTGGCCAAGGAGGAGGAGCCTCCCCGCTTCGTCATCTTCGAGGATCCCGATGCGATCGTCAGCCTGCTCACCATGGAGCAGTACGTGCGGTCCATGCAGGAGATCATGGCCATGGACGCCGACGAGGAGCGCGACGAGTTCCTGCGCTGGATGGCCGACCACTCCCAGGAGGTGCCCATGGACAGCCAGGGGCGCGTGGCCATCCCGTCCACCTACCTCGAGCGCATCGGGGTGACCCGCCGCCTGAAGGTGCGGGGCATGGTCAACCGGATGGAACTGACCCGACCGGCCGAGGAGGCCGGAGCCGACGCGGTGGTGAAGGCGCCGCCGCGGAAGTACTTCAAGCGGTTCTTCAAGTAGTCGCAGGAGGCGCTGCCCACGGAGGGGCGGCGAGCGTGGAAGGGAGTCCACATGCCGAGCGAGGGGATCCGGAGCGCAACCAGATGTGGGGCGCCAGAGTCGGTCACCAGCATGCACATCACGGTCCGCGGTCGGACCGTCCGGATCCACCTCGTCGGCATCCTCGATCGCGACGGCGCGGCGCGCCTGATCCAGGCCGCCAACCGCGCCCTGATGGGCGGCCGGGCCATGGTGGTGCTCGATGCCTCGCGGCTCGCCCACCTGGACTACCGTTGCGTGCCCATGCTGGTGCGGTGGAACCGCGGGCTGGCGTCGTTCGGGCACCGGTTGGTGCTGGAGCGGTGGAGTCCATACCTGCAGGCCATCCTGGCCATGGAAGACTGGGATGGAGAGCTCGAAAGGGGTTCGCGCGGGCCGGGCTGGCGCTCGGCCGACACGCAGCTGGCGCAAGTCCAGGCGCCATGAACGACCGCATGCACGTGCCGGTCCTCAAGGATGAGATCCTCGGCTTCCTGAGCCGGGGCCGGGGCGGCGGTTGGTGGACGGAACCTTCGGGTTCGGGGGGCACAGCGAGGCCTTCCTCGAGGCCGGGGCGGAGGTCCTGGGATTGGACCTGGACGAGGAGGCGGTCGCGGCCTGCAGAAGGATCTCGACCGACCGCCCCCGGCTCTCGTGTCAACGGCGCAGTTTTCGCGATCTCGTGGCCGCCGTCAGGGCGGCCGGCTGGGATGCCGCCGACGGCATCCTGCTCGATCTCGGCGTGAGTTCACGCCAGCTCGACGACCCGGGCAAGGGGTTCAGCTACCGGGCCGACGGCCCCCTGGACCTGCGCTTCCACCAGGGAGAAGGTCGACCGGCCCATGCGCTCCTGGCGGAGATGGACGAGATGGAGCTCGTCCGCATCCTCCGCGAGTTCGGCGAGGAGCGGGGTGCGCGGCCCCTGGCCCGGGCTATCCTCGATGCGCAACGGATCGAACCCGTGCGCACCACCACCCGGCTGACCGAGGTGGTCTCGGCGGCGCTTCCCAAGGGGGCTCCCGTGAACGCGATCCTCAGCCGGGTCTTCCAGGCCCTGCGCATCGCGGTCAACGACGAGCTCGGCGCCCTCGACAAGGCGCTCGACACGGCTCTCGTCGCCCTGCGGCCGGGCGGCCGCATCGCCGTGATCGCGTACCACTCGCTGGAGGACCGGCGCGTCAAGCGCTGGCTCGACCAGGAACGCCGCGACTGCCTCTGTCCGCCCGAGCTGCCGGTCTGCCGCTGCGGCCACACCGCGCGCGTCCGCGCGGTGACCCGCAAGGCCGTGATGCCGTCGGCCGACGAGGTGGCCCGCAATCCCCGCGCCCGGAGCGCCAAGCTCCGGGTCGCCGAGACGTTGCCGATCCAGGAAGGACCCCGCTCATGACCGGGCTGCCGAGCATCAACCTCACCACCGCGCGCGGCGCCATGGCGAGCCGGCGCGGCGGCAACCGTCCAGGCCCGCTGTGGCTGGCGCTGGCGGGCGTCGCGATCACGCTCATCCTCGCCGTGTCGATCCAGATCGCCGGGGAGGTCACCGCCTTGCGCGAGGCGAACCAGGCGCTGGCGCGTCGCTGCGACGAACTCGCCGCTCGCGGCGCCCTCCTGTCCGTGCGCTGGAACACCGAGAGCTCGCGCCAGGTGGTCATGCGCCGGGCCCAGCGCGAACTCGAACTGGAAAGTCCGGACACCCCGGCCACGCTCCTGGTCGCCGCGCCGGTCGAGGCCGGTCATGAGCGCTCCGGCCTGCTCGCCCTCGACCTCGGCGCCTACGGCGTGCCGGCCGCCGTGGCCGGCGAGCGCCCGTGAACGGTCGCCAGGCCACCATCGACGACCGCTTCCGGGCGGTGCGGGTCGTGTGCCTGGCGATCGCGACGGTCCTGACGGCGCGCCTGGTCCAGGTCCAGGTCCTGCAGCACGACCGCTGGCGTGACGAGGCCCAGCGTCAATGGCTCCAGACGCGGGTGATCCCCGCTCGCCGGGGCGACCTCGTCGACCGTGAAGGGCGGCCGCTGGCCCTGACCATCACCTCGCACCGCGTGGGGCTGTCCGGCTCGCTGGTCACCAACCGGGAGGCCCTCGCCGCTGCGCTGTCCGACGTGTTCGGCGGCACGCCGGCGGGCCGGCTCCGCGAGATCGTCGCCCTCGGCGAGGACCACAAGGTCCTGGCGCGCCAGGCCTACCTCGACCACGCGCAGCGGCAGCTCCTGGCGCGGTTTCCCGAGCTCCGCGTCGAGGAGCAGCTCGGACGGGTCTATCCGCTGGACGGCGTGGGCGCGTCGCTCATCGGCTTCTTCCGGGTGGACCCCGACAGCGTGCGCCATCTGACGGGCCTCGAGCTCGGCCTCGATGGGCTGCTGGCCGGCGAGCCGGGCCGGGCCATGCGCGTGCGCTCGGGGCGACCGGGGGAGGATCACGGCGAGCGGGTGGTGTCCCCGGCACGCCACGGCGACCGTGTGATGCTGACCGTCGACGCCGACCTGCAGGAGATCTGCGAGACCCGCCTCGCGCAGGCGGTGCCGGCCACGGGATCCTCGGCGGGCAGCGTGCTCATCGTCGATCCCCGCAACGGCGACATCCTGGCGGCGGCGAGCTGGCCCCTCGTCCCCTCGCGCGAGCAGCCGATCAGCGACGCGGCGGCCTGGGTCAACCGCAACTTCACCGAGGCCTACGAGCCGGGTTCGGTGTTCAAGATCTTCACCGCCGCCGCGCTCCTGGCCTGCGGGGCGGTCGACACCTCGACCGTGTTCGATTGCAGCAACACCCAGTTCGCCGGCTTCAAGATCGGCGAGGCGGCCGGCCATCACTTCGGACGCCTGAACTTCAACGAGGCGTTCACCCGCTCGAGCAACGTGTGGTTCGCGCGGTCGGTGGACAACATCGCTCCGCGCGAGCACTACCGGACGCTGCTCGACTTCGGCTTCGGCCGCGGGACGGGCGTCGACTACCCGTCCGAGGGCGACGGCACCCTGGAGCCGCCGTCGCGGTGGTCGGGCCGCTCGCAGCCGACGATCGCCATCGGTCAGGAGGTGGCGGCGACGCCGCTGCAGCTGGCGATGGCCGTGGCCGCCGTGGCCAACGGCGGCACCCTCTACGAGCCGCGTCTGGTGGCCGAGGTGCGGCACCCCGACGGCGACCTGGTGCGCCGCGATGCGCCGCGTCCTCTGCGGCAGGTGGTCCCGACCGGGATCGCCAGCCTGGTGCGCGGCGCGATGGTCCGCGTCGTCGAGCACGGCACCGGCGAGGCGGTCGCGCGCCCCTGGGTGACCATCGCCGGCAAGACCGGTACCGCCCAGAAGGCGACGCCCGGCGAGGGCTACGCGAAGGGCCTGCATACCGCGACGTTCGCGGGTTTCCTGCCGGCCGACGCGCCGAGGCTCGTGATCGTGACCGTCCTCGACGAGCCCGCGTGGCGCTTCCACTACGCCGCCCAGAGCGCCGCACCCCTCTTCGGCGACGTCGTCGACGACATCCGCCGGACCACCGGCTGGCTGGACGATCCGGCGCACGACGCGATCCGCGTGGCCGCGCCGGCGGTCGCCGACCTGGTGGCCGTCCCCGACGTGCTGTTCCTGAGCGAGACCGCGGCCGCCGAGCGGCTGCGGCTGGTCTCCTTGGAGGTCCCCGGGCCGTTGTCGAGCGGCGAGGTGGTCATGCAGGTGCCTGCGGCCGGCAGCCTCGTGGCGCGAGGCAGCGCGGTCGCCCTGACCCTGCGCGACGAGACCGCGGGCGCGGCGGCGGTCTGCCCCGATCTGGCCGGCCTCAGCAACCGCCAGGTGCGGGCGCTGGCCGCCCGTCTGGGCCTGCCCCTGGAGGTGCGCGGCGTGGGCTACGTGGCCGCGCAGGAACCCGCGCCCGGCCGGCCCCTGGGCGGTGCGACGGTGCGGGTCAGGATGGAGGCGTCATGGTGATCGAGTTGCGGCGTCTGCTCGCGCCGTGGCCCGCGCTCGCCGTGCACGGCGACCCGACCGTCGCGGTCGCGTCCGTCGTGGAGGACTCCCGGCTGGCCGCGCCGGGCACCCTGTTCGTGGCCGTGACCGGCGCCGGCGCCGACGGCCATCGGTTCGTGCCCCAGGCGGTGGCCGCCGGGGCCACGGCCGTGCTGGTTGACGCCCAGCGGCTCCCGGAATTCCGGGCCGCCCTTCCGCAAGACAGTCCCGTGGTCTGGGTCACAGCCTCCTGCACCCGCGGGCTGGCGGCCCGCCTGGCCAGGGAGTGCGAAGGGCGGCCCGATGAGTCCCTGTGCATGGTCGGCGTCACCGGCACCAACGGCAAGACCACCTCGGCCTTCCTGCTGCAGGAGATGCTGGGCCGGCTGCGGGGACCGTGCGGCCTCCTGGGCACCATCCGCTACGACGACGGCGAGGCAACGGAGCCGGCGCCGTTGACCACGCCCGGCGGCCCCGTGCTGTTCCGTTGGCTGGCGCGCATGCGGGACGCGGGCTGCCGCAGCGCCGCCATGGAGGTGTCGTCGCATGCCCTGGACCAGGAACGGCCGGGCGACCTGGCCCTCGACGCCGCGCTCTTGACCAACCTCGGCCGCGACCATCTCGACTACCACGGCACGGTCGAGGCCTACCTGGCGGCCAAGCTGCGGATCCTCGACCGGCTCGCCGGCGAGCGCCGCGCCAAGGCCCCGGGCGTGGCCGTGGTCAACGCCGGCGACCAGGCCCTGGCTCCGGTGCGCTGGTCCGGAGGCGAGACCGTCCGCTACGCGACCGGCTCGGGGTCGGCCGACTCGGACCTCACGGTCGTCGCGGCCGACCTCTCGCTCACCGGAACCCGGATCGAGCTGCGCTGGCGCGGACAGCCGGTCACGCTCGCCAGCCCCCTGGTCGGCCGCTTCAACGTCGCCAACCTCACGGCCGCCCTGGCCGTGGGGCTGGCCCTCGGCGAATCGCCGTCCGACTGCGTGGCGGCGCTGGCCGGCATCAGCCAGGTGCCAGGACGCATGGAGCGCTTCGTGCTGCCGTCCGGCGGCCTGGCCGTCGTCGACTACGCCCACACCCACGACGCCCTGGCCGCCGTGCTCGACACCTGCCGCGAACTCGTGCAGGGATCCCTCGCCGTCGTGTTCGGCTGCGGCGGCGACCGCGACCGCGGCAAACGGCCGCTCATGGGCGAGGTCGCGGCCGCGCTGGCCGACCGGGTCTGGATCACGTCCGACAATCCCCGCAGCGAGGATCCGGCGGCGATCTGCGCGGAGGTGGCCGCCGGCTTCACGGCCGCCGTGCGTCGGCGCGCCGCGTCCTGCGAGGTGGTCGTCGATCGGCGCACGGCCATCGAGGCGGCGCTCGGCGCGGCCGGCGCGGGCGACGTCGTGGTGATCGCCGGCAAGGGGCACGAGGACTACCAGCTGGTCGCAGGCCGGGTGCTGCATCTCGACGACCGCGAGATCGTCCGGGCCTGGATCGGGAGGGTCGCCGATGAATCCTGAGTTCTATCCGCTCGCCGAGGCGCTGGCCGACCTGCGCGCGGCAGGCCTGCCGGCCATGGCCCACGTGCGGACCGCGGCCGGCTGGCAGGCGATCGCCGACGCGGCGGTCGCCGGGGGGTTCCACGGCGCGGTGCTCGACTCGCGCGAGGCCGCCGACGGTCGCCTGTTCGTCGCCCTGCCCGGCAGCCGGGTGCATGGTCGGCAGTACGTGGGGGCCGCGATGCTCGCCGGCGCCCACGCGTTGAGCGATGCGGCGCCGGCGCCGGACGTCGCGGCCGGCGACCGCACCTTGCTCCTCACGCCCGATCCGCTGGCCGCGCTCGATGTCCTGGCCCGCTGCTGGCGGGCGCGGCTCACGGTCCGCATCGCGGCGATCACCGGCAGCAACGGCAAGACCACCACGAAGGATTTCCTCGGCGCCGCGCTGCAGGCCGCCGGACCGAGCTACGCCACGCGCGGCAACCTCAACAGCGCCCAGGGCGTTCCCGTCAGTCTGCTCGATCTGAGCGCCGAGCATCGGTACGCGGTGATCGAGATGGGGGCGTCGGCCGTCGGCCATATCGCCGCCCGCGCCGGCGCGGTGGCCCCCGAGGTGGGCGTGATCACCAACGCCGCGGCGGCGCACCTGGCGGAGTTCGGCAGCCTCGAGCAGATCATCGAGGGCAAGGGAGAGCTGGTGGCCGCGCTGCCGGCCACCGGCCGCGCGATCCTCAACGCCGACAGCCCCGGTTTCGCCGACTGGTGCCGGCGCGCCCCGTGTCCGGTCGTCAGCTGGGGACGCGAGGCGGGCGACCACCGCTGGACCTGGCGGCCCGGTGACGGCGCGGCTCCCGGCGAGCTCCAGCTCGACGGCGAGCCGTGGCCCGTGCCCTTGCCCGGCCGGCACAACGGAGCCAACCTGGTGGCGGCGATCCTGGCGGCCCGGGCGCTCGGCCTCGACGACGGGCAGATCCGCGAGGGGTTGCGAGGATTCCGACCGTCGCCACACCGCGCCCACGTCCTGCGCCTCGGCGGCCGCGTGGTGCTCGACGACAGCTACAATGCCAACCCGACCGGGATGCTCGCCGCCGCGCGCATGCTCTGCGACCTGCCGGGCGGCGCCGCCGTCGCGGTGCTTGGCATGATGGCCGAACTCGGACCCGAGAGCGACCGCCTGCACCGCGAGTGCGGCACGGCCCTGGCGCACCTCGACCTCGCCCTGCTCGTGGCCGTCGGAGCGGGGATCGCGCCGCTGGCCGAGGGGTTCGCCGCCGCCGGCGGGCGGGTCGAGGCCTGCACCGATCCCGACGCGGCGGCCGCCGTCCTGGCGGCCGCGACCGTGCCGGGCGACCGGATCCTCGTCAAGGGCTCGCGGTCGGCGGGCATGGAGCGGGTGCTCGCCGCGCTGGCCGACCGGCAGGGCTGGAAAGAGGAGACGCCATGACCGGGCCCGACGTCCGCGGCAAGACCATCCTGGTGCTCGGGCTCGGCCGCAGCGGCTGCGCCGCCGGCGCCCTGCTCCGACGCCACGGCGCGGTGTGCATCGGCGTCGATGACGCGGAGGGCGAGACGGTGGCCCGGCGCTGGGAGCGCGAGTCGCTCACCGAGCTGGCCGACCGCGCCTTCGACGAGGTGCTGGCCGGCCGCGACTGGCCGTCGCGCCTGAAGCCTACCCCCGACGCCGTGGTGCTCAGTCCCGGCGTGCCCCCGACCCACCCCGCGCTCGTGTCCTATCGTGCCGCGGGCGTGCCGATCCACGGGGAGTTGGAGTGGGCCACGCGGTTCTACCGCGGCCGGTCGGTCGCGGTCACGGGCACCAACGGGAAGTCCACCACCACGGCCTGGATCGCCCACGTGCTGCGGACGGCGGGCCTCGAGAGCCCCGCCCTCGGCAACCTCGGCACCCCGCTCGCGGCCGAGGTCGAGGCGCTCGGGCCCGCGACCGTCGCCGTGATCGAGTGCAGCAGCTTCCAGCTCGAGACCGTCGAGACCTGGCGGCCGGACGTCGCGGTCGTCCTGAACCTCGCGCCCGATCACCTCGACCGCTATGCGGACCTCGATGCCTACTACCAGGCCAAGGCCCGCCTCGCCCGCCAGGTCGCCGACGAGGGCTGCTACCTGGTGTGGACGGGTTGCCCGCAGGCGCAACGTTGGCCCCACGGCGGACGGCTGAGCCTGTTCGGCGGGCCGGCGCCCGACGCCGTCGCCTGGCTCGCCGACGGCTGGCTACGCGTCCGGCGCGACCAGGCGGTGCACGACCTCGTCCGGGTCGACGCGCTCAGCCTGCAGTCGCCGCCGAACCTCGTGAACGCGACGGCCGTCGCGGCGGCGGCGCTGCCGTTCGTCGACGATCTCGACCTCCTGGCCGCGGGCGTGCGCAGCTTCACCGGGCTCGCGCACCGGCACCAGCTGGTGGGCCGCCTGGATGGAGTGAGCTTCGTCAACGACACCAAGGCGACCAACGTCCACGCCGTGCAGGAGGGCCTGCGCGGCTATCCGCGGCCGGTGGTGCTCATCGCCGGCGGCAGCGGCAAGGGCGAGGACTACACGCCGCTGCGCGAGGTCATGGGGTCGGTCCGCCACGTGGTGACGATCGGCGCCGAGGGCCCGGCGATCCGGGCCGCGCTGGCAGGCTGCGTGCCGACCTCGGCGGCGCCGGACCTGCCGGCCGCCGTCGCGCTGGCCGCCGAGCTCGCCCGGCCCGACGCCACCGTGCTGCTGTCGCCCGCCTGCGCCAGCTTCGACATGTTCAGCGGCTACCGCGAACGCGGGGAGGTCTTCACGGCCGCCGCGCGGGCGCTGGGCGCCGAGGAGGTCTGACCGTGCGCCTGCCGCGACCCGGCCTGCACCTGCGGAACGACGATCTGGACCTCGGGTTCGTGGGGGCGGTGCTGACGCTCGTGCTCCTGGGCACCATCGCGGTGTTCGGCGCCGGCAGCTTCCAGCCGGGCGTGAGCGACATGCACCACTTCCTCATGCGCCACCTCGAGCGCCTCGCGGTCGGGCTCGTGGCGGCCGTCGGGTTCGCGCTCCTGGACCACGTGCGGCTCCGACGCGCCTGGCTCGTGTACGGCGCCCTCGGCGCTTGCCTGGCCCTGACGGCGATCCCCGTGATCCTGCGGACCGCCGGCATCGACCGCTGGGTCGAGCTGCCGGGGGTCGGCCAGTTCCAGCCGGTGGAGCTCGCGAAGCTCGCGCTGATCGTCTTCCTCGCCTACCGCCTCTCGCGTTCGACGCTGGACCGCCCGCTGGCCGGCCGCTCGCTCGCGGTCACGCTCCTGGCCGGACCGGTCGCCCTGATGGTGCTGCTGGCCCTGCAACCCAACTTCGGCAACGTCCTGGTGACCGCCCTGGTGACCGCTCTGATGCTGGTGCTCGCCGGCCTGGACCTGCGCTGGCTCGCGGCCGCGGTCCCGGCGGGCGGGCTGGCCGCCGTCGCGGGCTACCTCGCGTCCAGCAAGCTGCACCTGCGCATCCAGCAGTGGTGGTCGGGCTGGCAGGGACGGGGCGTCGACGGCGAGCCGCCGTTCAGCTACCAGGTCCACCAGAGCCTGCTGGGCATGGGGGCCGGCGGCTGGCACGGACTCGGGGCCGGCGGCAGCCACAACAAGTTCTCGTTCCTGCCGGAGAACCATACGGACTTCGCGTTCTCCTACCTCGGCGAGACCCTGGGCCTGGCCGGCACCCTGGTGGTGCTGGCGGCCCTGGTGGTGCTGATCTGGCGGACGTTGATCATCGCGCGCCGCGCCACCACGCCGTTCGGCCGGCTGCTCGCGGCGGGCCTCGGCGGCATGCTGTTCATCTACGGCGCGGCCAACATCGCCATGGTCACCGGCGTGACGCCGGTCATGGGCATCCCGTTGCCGTTCGTCAGCTACGGCGGCTCGGCGCTCGTCACGAACCTCGCCGCGGTGGGCCTGATCCTCAACGTGGACCGCCAGAGCCGCGGTCGGCGGCGTCGGCGCGCCTGAGCCGACGGCCCGTTTGACCGCGGCCCGGCCGGGCGCTAGCATGGGCGCATCCCGCGGACGGCGAGGCAGGCGGCGCAGGGAGGCGCGATGTTCCGGAACACCCGACACATTCACTTCGTGGCCATCGGCGGCGTCGGCATGAGCGGCATCGCCGAGGTGCTGCTGAACCTGAGCTTCTCGGTCAGCGGCAGCGACCTGCGCCGCACCGCGACCACCGACCGGCTGGCTGCCCGCGGCGCGCGGATCCACATCGGATACGCCGCCGACCAGGTGGTCGGAGCCGACGCTGTCAGGCGTCTGACCGCGGTCACCGATCAGAACTGCGAGATCCGCGAGGCGCGCCGCCGCCGCATCCCCGTCATCCGCCGCGCCGAGATGCTGGCCGAGCTCATGCGCCTGAAGGAGGGCGCGGCGATCGCCGGCTCGCACGGCAAGACCACCACCACGAGCCCGGACGGGCCGCCGCTCGCGGGCCGGCGGCCTCGGATCCCACGGTCATCGTCGGCGCAAGGTGGCTGGCCCCCGGCACCGGCGCGGTGCTCGGCGGCGGCGACCATCTGGTGGCCGAGGCCGACGAATCCGACGGCAGCTTCCTGCACCTGGTGCCCACCATCGCCGTGGTCACCAACATCGACCTCGAGCACGTCGACCACTACCCCGATCTCGCGGCGGTGCGCGCGGCCTTCCTCGAGTTCCTTCCTGCAGCGGGCCAGTTCTACGGCACGGCCGTCCTCTGCCACGACGATCCGGCGGTCTGCGGAGCTGGCCGCCAGCCTCGACCGTCGCGTGGTCACCTACGGCCTGACCCGCGAGGCGGAGGTCCGTGCCGACGCGGCGAGCTTCACGACCGCCCCACCGGTCAGTCGGCCGACGTCTGGGCCGGCGAGCATAGGCTCGGCCGCTCGCAGTTTCCAGCCCGACGGCACAACCTGCGCAACGCCCTGGCGGCGGTGGCCGTGGCCCGGGCGAGCTGGGGTGGAGTTCGAGTGGCCGCCGCGGCCCTCGCCGGGTTCGCCGGAGCTCTGGCCGCCGCTGCGAGAACCACGGGGAGCATCGCGGCGTCCTCGTGATCGACGACTACGGCCACCATCCCACCGAGATCAACGCGACCCTCGACGTGCGCGCGCGCGCGGACCGCCGGATCGTGTGCCTTCGAGCCCCACCGCTATTCGCGTACGCGGCGGTTCGTCGACGAGTTCGCCGACGCGTTGGCCGGCGCCGACGTGGTGGGCCTCCTGCCGGTGTACGCGGCCAGCGAGCCCGATCCTGGCGACGTGGACAGCGGCCTGATCGCCGCCGCGCTCGCGCGCCGCGCCGGCCGGTCGGCGTCGCTCCTCGCCGACCTCGACGCGGTCAAGGCCTGGCTGGATGCGACCGTCCGGCCGGGTGACCTCCTGCTCACCCTGGGCGCGGGCGACGTGGGCCGCATGGCGCCAGAGCTCTGCCGCCACCTGGCCGGGAAAGGCGTGCGATGAACCAGACCGGGGTGGCGATCGGCGGTTTCCGGGTCAGCGGGGACGCTCGCGCGGCCTCGACGCCAGCCGCGATCGCGCCGCGCGGTGGCGATCGCGCTGGTCGCCGTCGCGGGAAGCGGCGCGTTGCTGGCCGCGGGCGCCTGGTGGCTGCTGACCTCGCCGCGGTTCGCCGTCGCCCGGGTCGAGTCCGGCCCCTATCGGTTCACCACCCAGGCCGATCTCGACCTCGCGCTGCGATCGGCGCTGGGTCACAACATCTGGACCCTCGGCACCGCCGACCTCGCGGCGGCCTGCGCCCGTCTGCCGTGGGTCCGGGCGGTCCATCTGCGCCGACGGGTGCCGGACACGGTCACCGTCGAGCTCGAGGAGTGGCGGCCGCTGGTCGGCGTGGCGTCCGCGCGGTCGGCGGATCTCGAGGTGCTGATCGGCGACGGCCGCGTGCTGCCGTGGCCCGCGCACCTGCAGCCGCCGGGGCTGCCGGTGCTCGTGGGCGCCGCCCTGGACCGTTCCGATCCGGCCGCGCCACGGCTGGACGCCGGGACGGTCGTGCCGGTGATGGCGGTGCTCGACGCCCTGGTGGCCACCGGCTTCGAGGCGGCCTATCCGGTCGACTTCATCCGCCTGACGGACCGGGGCGTGGTGCTGGAACTGGAGCGGCGGGGCGGCAGCCTGGTCCTCGGCGATGAGGAGTTCGCACCGCGGCTGCGGCGCTACCTGCTGGCCCGCGACCGGATCCCGTCCGGCGCCCACGTCGACCTGCGGTTCCAAGACCGCATCACCTTCGAGACGCCGCAGAGCGCCGGCCATTGAGCCGGCGGAAAGGCCCAGCATGTCCGACGCCCCGCTCATCGTCGCCTGCGACCTCGGGACCTCGACCTTCCGCGCCGTCGTGGTGGAGCTCGGCGAGGAGGGGCGGGCCCGCGTCCTGGCCGGGGCCGCCGTCCCGGCCGAAGGCTTCCAGGACGGCGATTTCGTCGACGTGAAGGTGGGCAGCCTGGCCGTGGCCCGCCTGCTGCGTCAGCTGCAGGACGAGGCGAACATCGACGTGCGGGGGTTCGCGTTCAACGTCTCGGGTTCGCACCTGCGCTCGGTCATGGCCACCGGGCAGATCCCGCTCGGTCAGGGCGGCCGCGAGATCACCGACGCCGACGTCGACGAGGTCATGGCCATGGCCCGCAGCCTCACCATCCCCTTCGACCACCGCACGCTCACCGTCAACCCGGTGGAGTTCTCGGTCGACCGCGTCGGCGGCGTGCTCGAACCCCGCGGCCGCGTCGGCAGCCGGCTCGAGGTGCGCGCCCACCTCATCACCGGGTCCAGCTCGGTGATCGGCAACATCGAGAACACGATCGAGAAGGCCGGCTTCGAGCCGGTGGGCCACGCGGTCGACGTGCTCGCGGCGGCCACCTGCCTGCTGACCGACGCCGAGCGCGAGCGCGGCGTCATGCTCATCGACGTCGGCGGGTCGGTGACCCACTGGGCGGCCCTCGCCGGCGGCTGCGTCCTGGGCGTCGGTTCGGTGCCCTGGGGCGGCGAGCATCTGACGTCCGACCTGGCCAGCGGGCTGCGCATCGGTCCCGCCGAGGCCGAGTCGGTCAAGTGCGACCGCGGCGTGGTGCTGCGCTCCCTGGTTGACGAGGTCGACGTCAACGTGCTGTTCGAGCAGGAGAACCCGGTGGAGACGCCCGGGCTGGTGGCGGCGATCCTCGAGCCGCGCCTCGAGGAGGTCTTCTCGCTGGTCAAGGACGCGCTGGGCCCGGGACTGCCGCTGGCGCGGCTGGGGTCGGGCGTCGTGCTCACCGGCGGCGGCAGCCGTTGCCGCGGTTCGCGCGAGCTGTGCGAGGAGGTGTTCGGCCTGCCGGTGCGGACGCGGTACCTCCCGCCCGATCTGGTGGATGCGCAGCGGCTGCCCGCCGGCCAGTGGGCCTCGGCGCTGGGCCTGGCCCTGTGGGGCGGCGGTCGGGGGCCCGCCGAGGCGACGGAGCCCGAGCCGGTGGCGCGGTCCGGCTGGCGCGATCGCCTCCGCGGCCTCTGGCGAGGCGGCCGGCGCGCCTGAGGCGACGGACGGTCCAGAAATCGCTTGGCCTCGCCGTCAGCGTGTGTTAACAATGGATGACGGACGAGGATCGTCCGCGGTTCGTTCCTTCCTGACCAGCGTTTCATACCCATCTCATGGAGGAGGCGGGTGTATGAACATTCATTTCGCACCCGAACATCACGAGCGGCGGGTCCGCATCAAGGTTGTCGGCGTCGGTGGCGCCGGCGGCAATGCGGTCAACCGGATGGTGGAAGCCGGCCTCGCCGAGGTCGATTTCTACGCCGTCAACACCGACGGCCAGGCGCTCGATACATCGCGGGCTCATCAGACCCTGGTGATCGGTGACCAGCTCACGCGCGGCCTCGGCGCCGGCGGCGATCCCAACCTCGGGCGCCTCGCGGCCGAGGAGGATCGTGAGCTGCTCACCAGCATGGTCGAGGACGCCGACATGGTGTTCGTCACCGCCGGCATGGGCGGCGGCACGGGCACCGGCGCGGCGCCGATCGTCGCCCAGGTGGCGCGCGAGAGCGGCGCGCTCACCGTGGCCGTGGTCACCCGACCCTTCCTCTTCGAGGGCCGCCGGCGCGCCGAGCAGGCCGAGGCCGGCCTCGCCGCGTTGCGCGATCAGGTCGACGCGCTGCTGGTCATCCCCAACGAGCGCCTGATGGAGATCGAGGTGGCCGACATCGGCATGTCCGAGGTCTTCCGCGTCGCCGACAACGTGCTCTACGAGGCCACCCGCGGCATCAGCGACATCATTTCCCAGCATGCCGTCGTGAACCTCGACTTCGCCGACGTGCGTACCGTGATGAAGGACAGCGGCGCGGCCATCATGGGCACCGGCCGCGCGTCCGGCGAGGCCCGCGCCGCACAGGCCGCCGAGACCGCCATCAACTCGCCGCTGCTCGAGGACGTGGACATCCGCGGCTCGCGCGCGGTGCTCGTCTATCTCACCGCCGGGCAGGTCACGCGCAACGACCTCAGCGGCGCCATGAACCTCATCCAGGACGCGGCCGGCACCGACGCCCACATCTTCTTCGGATTCGGCAACGACGAGTCGCTCGGCGACGATCTGCAGGTGACCGTGATCGCCACCGGCTTCCCCGGCGCGCGCGCGGGTGTGGCGGCGGTCCGGACCGTGGCGACGGTCGCCGAGCCGGCTCCCGAGCCCGAGCCCGAGCCCGAGGTCGTGGCGGCGCCCACGCTGGCCGTGGAGCCCGCGCCGGCGCCGGAACCGGAGCCCGAGGTGATCCTGGGCGACGAAGCCGTGCCCCTGCCGGAGGAGCCGGGCTGGCTCGACGAACCCGAGCCGTCCCGCGACTGGGAGCCCGCGGAGGTTGCGCCGGCACCGGAGGTGTCCGTCGCGGCGCCGGCGACCGCCCGGCTGGCGGAGATGGCCGCGGCGGCCGGCGCCGGCGGGTCGGCCACCAGCCAGCGTTTCCTCGAGCCCCTGGGCACCGTCAAGCTGACCGGCCAGGACCAGGCGGACGCCGCCACGGAGACCAATCAGCGCTTCCGGCGCTCGGTCCTCAGCCAGGACAAGAGCCGGCCCGCCTGGGAGCGGAAGTACGTCGACTGAACAACGGCGATGGTGAGCCTGCATGGCGTTCCTGCGTAAACTCTTCGGGGGGAAGAGCGACGGCGGCTACGAGCGGGCCATCGCCCTGGTGGAGGACGGACGGCTGCCGGAGGCCCTGCCGCTGCTGCGCGACGCCTACGCGGCGGACCAGTCGTCGCCGCGCGGTTCGCTGGCCGGCTACTACCTGCGCCTGAGCCTGGTGGGCGAGGGCCGGCGCCTCCTGCAGGCCGGCGACGCCGCCGGGGCGCTGCAGGTCCTCGGCGAGGCCGTGCGCAACTGGCCCGACTTCCCCGACCTTCGCTTCCTGGCCGGCGCGGCGGCGGCGGGGGCGGGAGAGTGGCACGCGGCGCTCGAACATGCCCGGGTGGCCCTGCGCCGCAATGCGGACTACTGCGAGGCGCGGCTGCTGGAAGCCGGCGCCCTGCAGGCGCTCGCGCGGTCGCGTGAGGCCGGCGCGAGTCTGCAGTCCCTGATGGAGAGCGGCCGACGGGTGGACCACGCGCTGGTGCGCGACCTGGCGACATCCGCGAACGGCGAGCCCGATGCCGCGGCTCTGGATCTGGTCGCGATGATCCGCCGGGCGGCCATCGGCGACGACATCAAGCACCGCCTCGGCGAGGCGGTCGGCCACTGCCGTGCCGGACGCTGGGATGAGGGCCTGGCCATCCTCGCCGACCTCGCCCGCACCCATCCACGCTATCCCGATGTCCGTGTCAAGCACGCGGCGGCGCTCTACCAGACCGGCCGCCTCGCCGAGGCGCTGGCCGAGGTCGACGCCGCGCTCGCGGTCAAGCCCCGCTACCGCACGGCCGTCAGCCTCCGCGGCCTCGTCCTCGCCGAGGAGGGGCGGCTCGCCGAGGCGGCGGCCTATCTGACGGCCGAGGTCCCGCGCCTCGAGGGCACGGCCGGCCGCCACGAGGAGCTGTTCCTGGCCTACCTGCGGGCTGCCCTCGCGCTCCTGCTCGGCGACCACGCGTCCTGCCGGGAACTGCTGCACGGCTGGAACGACCTCGGCCGCCAGTTCGCCCGGGCGGAGTTGCTGCTGGTGGCCTGCGACGACCTCGACGGCTGGCGCGACGCCGCGCTGCGTCGCCTCGACGCGCTGTCCGCCCTCTGGTCGGCGGATCCGGAGCTCGCCTTCCTGCGGGCGTCCCTGCAACTCGAGCACCGCCAGTGGGCGGCCGTCGACGACGCCATCGTGCGGTGGCCCGCCGGCGGCGATGGCGGCCGCGATGAGCGCGCCTTGCTCCTGCAGGCCCGGCTCGACGTGGCCCAGGGCCGGGTGCCGACCCTGCCGGACTTGGACGTGGCTGGAGGCGGCCCTCTGGGGCCGGCCTGGCGGCACCTCGCCGTGCACCGGGACGTGCTGCGGGGCGATCCCGCGGCCGCGGCGGACACCCTGGCGCCGCTGCTGGCCGACGGCGAGGCTGACGAGGAGACCGGCCGCCTCGCGCTGCTCGTCGCGAGCCGTCTGCCGACAGGCGGGCCTCCCGCGTACGCCACCTGGGCGGTGGTGCCCGACTCCTGGCTGCCGCCGCTGTGCCACGTCCTGCGCCGGTCCGGCCAGGCCGGGCAGGCCGAAGCCCTCCTGGACCGTCGTCGGCGCTCGCGCCCCGACCAGGTCGCCTGGTCCTGGCTCGCGGCTGCCTTCTGGCTCCAGCCGGTCCGCGGCTGGCTCGCCTGAACGACCTCGCCGGCGGGGCGACGGGAACCCTTGGTCGAGGGCGGGGATTCCATTATGTTCTCGGGGGTCCGACCGGACCCGTCGTGCTCGACCTCGCCAAGGAGCGTGTGCCGTTGTTGCTTTCACGTACCGTGCTGTGGCTGGCCCTCGTCGCGGCGGCCACGGCCGCCTGGTCCCAGGACGCCACCGATGACCCCTGCGCCCGGGGGCTTGCCTCCTTCCAGGACGACAACTACATCGCGGCCGAGCCCTTCCTGAAGCGATGCCTGGAGGCGGGCGAGACGCTCGAGGCCCTGCTGCCGCTGACGGTGATCGCCGTCCTGCAGGAGCGCACCGCCGAGGGCCTGGATTACGGCGCGCGGGCGCTGGCCCTGGCGCCGGACAACGCCAAGGTCCGCTACTGGTACGGGCGCGCGTTGCTGGTGTCCGGCGACGCGACCGGAGCCATGGCCCAGTGGGACGAGGGGCTGCGCCTGGACACCACGCACGCGGGGATCCTCGAGGGGCTGGCGCGCCTCAGCCTGCAGCAGGGCAACGACGCCCGCGCCTACAACCTGCTCCTGCAGATGAAGATGCAGGGGTCGTCCGAACCCTGGCTGCACCGGATGCTGTCCACGCTGGCGCGTCGCCGTGGCCTCTGGGACCGCGCCGCCGACCACTGGCAGGACCTCGTGGCGGCCGAGGGCGAGAACGAGGAGAACCTCGTCATCCTCGGTGAGCTGAACATCCTCGCGGGTCGGACCGAGCAGGCCGTCGAGATCTTCCGCCACGCCGTCCAGGTCCTGCCGAGCGGCGCCACGTGGGGTGGCCTGGGCGAGGCGTGGCTGGCGCAGAGCGAGGCCGACTCGGCGGTCGTGGCTCTGCGCCGGGCGGTGGCCAGCGATCCGGCCAACGCCCACAACCGCGCTTCAACCTCGCCAACGCGCTGCAGATCACCGGGGACATCGCCGGCGCCGAGGAACAGTTCACGATCTACCGAGGCGCAGCCGGACGATCCGGTCGGCCATTTCAAGTACGGCGTGCACTCGAGCTGCGCGACGAACCCGAGCGCGCTCGCGCAGGTGGAACGCGCGGTGTCCCTCGACTCCCGGTACATCGAAGCGCTGGTCGTGCTGGCCCAGATGTACGAGAACCGGGGACGCCTCGACGAGACCCTCACGATCGCCCGCCTGCAGCAGCTCGACCCTGGCGCGGCGGACGAGCTGTCGGCGTGGCGCGACCGGCTGGAGGCCGAGCGGGCGTCCACCAGCAAGGCGCTGGCCGCGGGCAAGATCTACCTGCAGCACATCATCGTGCCCGATCGGACGACCGCCGACCAGGTGTCGGCCGCGCTGGCCGCCGGCGAGGATTTCGGCGTCCTGGCGACCCGGTTCTCGGCGGGCCCGACGGCCGTCCGCGGCGGCGACCTCGGCTGGGTCAGTCCGGCCGAGATGATGCCCGAGCTGCAGGCGGCGCTCAGCAAGCTGCAGCCGGGCGACGTCACTCCGCCGGTGTCCGCGGGTGGAGCCGTGCACCTCTTCAAACGCCTGCGATGACCGGATGCGAGCATGACCGCTGCTGACCTCACCCTCCAGAGCCCGGTCCAGTACCTGCGCTCGGTGGGGCCGGTCCGGGCCACGGCTCTCAGACGGCTTGGCATCGAGACGGTGGACGATCTGCTCTGGCATCTGCCCCGCAACCACCTCGACCGCACGCGCGCCCGACCGATCGGGACCCTCGTGCCGGGCGAGACGGCGACGGTGGCCGGCGAGGTGCTGACCTGCGGCGAGCGGCGTACCCGTCGCGGCGGCACCCAGCAGACCGTCACGATCTCCGACCCGTCGGGCGTGCTCTTCTGCATCTGGTTCAACCAGCGGTTCGTGCTCAAGCAGTTCCGCAGCGGCAGCAAGGTCATGCTCAGCGGCGCGGTGCAGACGTACCAGGGCCGTCGCCAGATGGCTCATCCCGATTTCGAGGTGCTGGACGCCCCGGCGCGAGACGGCGAGCCGCTGCCGCTGCACACCGGCCGCCTGGTGCCGGTGTATGCGTTGACGGCGGGGATCGGTCAGCACTGGTTGCGCCGCCTGATCCACGACGCGCTCGCGACCTTCCTGCCGGCGGTGCAGGACCCGCTGGCCGACCGCTGGCGCGACGAGCGCGACCTCATGCCGCTGGCCGCGGCGCTCGAGGGCATGCACTTCCCGCCCGACGCCGACACGCGTGACCGGGCCCGCCGGCGGCTGGCGTACCAGGAACTGCTGGAGATCCAGCTGGTGATGGCCCTGCGCCGCGGCGGCTACACCCAGCGGCCCGGCCTGGCGTTGGCCAAGCCGGGCGACCTCACGCGGCGTCTGGTGGACAGCCTGCCGTTCCCGCTCACCGGCGCCCAGCGTCACGTGCTGTCCGAGATCCTGGCCGACCTGCGCAGCGGCGAGGCCATGCATCGGCTGCTGCAGGGCGACGTCGGCTCGGGCAAGACGCTCGTCGCGTTCATCGCCGCGCTCTTCTGCATCGAGCAGGGCTACCAGGCGCTCCTGATGGCGCCCACCGAGGTGCTCGCACGCCAGCATGGCCAGACGCTGCGGCGCCTGGCCGAGCCCCTGGACATCGTGGTGGAGACCCTCACCGGCGCCACCGGCGCGGCCGAGCGGAGGGCGATCGTCGCGGCCGCCGGCGCGGGCGAGGTGCATCTGCTCGTGGGCACCCAGGCGGTGCTCGAGGATCAAGCCCGCCTGCCTCGGCTCGCGCTGACCATCGTCGACGAGCAGCATCGCTTCGGGGTCCGTCAGCGCGGCCAGAGCGCCCGCGGCGACGACGCCCTGCCCGTGCACCTGCTGGTGATGAGCGCGACGCCGATCCCGCGCAGCCTGGCGCTGACGCTCTATGGCGACCTCGACCTCTCGGTGATCGACGCGATGCCGCCTGGCCGCGAACCCGCCACGACCACCCTGGTCGGACCGAAGCAGGAGGACCGGGTCCTGGCCCGTTGCCGCGAACTGGCGCGGACGGGTCGGCCGGGCTACGTGATCTATCCGGTGGTCGAGGAATCGAGAAGACCGACATCAAGGCGGCCGTGGCCGAGGCCGCTGCCCTGAGCGCCGGACCCTTCGGCGACCTGCGGGTCGGGCTGGTGCACGGCAGGCTCAAGGCGGCCGAGAAGCACCGCGTGATGGATGATTTCGCCGCCGGTCGCCTCGACGTCCTCGTCGCCACCACGGTGGTCGAGGCGGGGATCGACGTGCCGGCCGCCGCCTGGATGGTGATCCATGGCGCCGAACGCTTCGGCCTGGCCCAGTTGCATCAGCTCCGCGGCCGCATCGGCCGCGGCGGCGGCCCTTCCTGGTGCTGGCTCATCCCCTCCGGTGACGTGGCTGGCGAGACCCGGCAGCGTCTGGCGTTCTTCGCCGCGCACAGCGACGGCTTCGCGCTGGCCGAGGAGGACCTCAGGCTGCGTGGGCCGGGCGACCTCTGGGCCTCCGGCAGCACGGCGCGCCTGGCTTCCGGCTGGCCAACCCTCGCGGATGCGGACCCGGCGGCGCTGGCGGTCCGCGACGGCCGGGCCCTGCTCGGCGAGGATCCCCAGCTGAGGAGCTCCCTCTGGCGGCCGCTGCGGGAGCGGCTGCTCGCCCAGTACGGCAAGCTGGTGCCGCTGGCCGCCGGTTGAGCGGCCGTTTGGGCTAAAGCCGGGCCGATCCGGACGATCACCGTGGTGTTCGCCTTGAACGTGGGAAGGACCCCGAGGAGGAGCCCGGACATGATCGTCACCTGCACCGGTTGCCACGCCCGCTATCGCCTGGACCCGAACAAGGTGCCCGCGCGCCACATCCGCGTACGCTGCCCGGATTGCGCGGCGGTGTTCGACCTCGACGGCACCCGGCGCGAGGAGCCGAGCGTGCAGGCGCCCGCGCCGACGCCGGCATTCCAGGATGACCTGGTGCTCGAACCCGCCGTGGCGGCGGCGAGCGTCGACCGCGAGGTCGCCCGCCCGGCGGCCACCCAGGCTCCGGCGGCCAGTCCGCCCAAGGCCGCCCCCGGCCCGCCGCGGCCCCGCGGCCGGCCGCGCCGGTCGAGGCATCGACCACCGTCGTCGCCGCCGCCGCGACAAGGCGGAGATGCTGGCCCGGGCTCTGGTGTCCGACATCCTGGTCTACAACCGGGAGGCGCGCGATCAGGCCCTGGCCGACGGCAATCTGCTGGAGGCGCTCGGGCCCGAGATCAAGAAGTCGTGGGAGCTGTACAAGCGAAGAGGCGCCGAGGCCGCCTCGGGCACGACTCACTTCAAGGACGCGCTCAACGAGATCCTGGGCGAGGGACAGGCCATCTTCTAGGCCGCGCCCTGCACCGACGTGAACGTGCCCACCGGGGATCCCGGTGGGCACGCTGCGTTGCGGGAGAGCCGGTGGGAGCGGCCCCGCGGATCAGGGCTAGCTTTCGGGCCAGCGCTCCTGGCTGATCTCGCCGAGGATGTCGTCGATCTGCTGCTTGACGCGAGAATTCTGATCGGGCTCGAAGAGCGCCTTCCGGACGCGGCCTTCCTGGTCCTTCTTGACGTAGCGGAGCGCTTGCAGGTCGCTCATCGCCATGAGGATGTCCTTGCTGACGCGGACCTCGAGCGGGGCGCCGTCCTGGTCGGTCACCGGATTGTGGAACGGATGCATGCCGTTGCCCCAGCCGTGCACCACCATCGAGCACAGGAGGGCGCGGAACGTGTTCTGGCCCTGGACGGTCTCCAGGTCGTGGGTGCTGGCCACCCGCTCGAGCACGCTGTCGATCACGGCGCTGAGCCGGCCCTCGATCTGCGGCTCCACTTCCAGGTTCAACAGCCGGGCGAACATCGTCCGCAAGATCACATCCGTGTTGGTCTTGGTCGTCATGTCGTCTCTCCAGCGGCGGTGGCGTCCGGGACGCCGGCCTCGGGTGCACGGTCTCGGGGATTCCCGCATCCACCCATGCAAAATGCTTGCCCCGATCGCCCGTTTCGTGAAGCGCGTTTCAAGTGGTTGTCCGGCGGGCACTTGGACTTCCGGGAAGTGGCATGCGGGTTGCAACGCCCGGGGGAGTCGTGCCATTTCCAGCGCTCGGGAGGCGGACCTTGCCCACCACCATGGCCACTGCCACGCGGATCTGCCGCATCCTGTACTACGGACCGCCCGGTTGCGGCAAGCGGGCAAATCTGTCCCAGATCCAGGCGTCCTTGCCGCCCGAGCACCGTCTGGCCATGGCCACCAGCGACCCCAGCCGGGAGCTCGCATTCAACCTCCGCAACGGCAACCAGGGCGACTGGCAGGTCATCGTCCAGGCCCTCGACGTCGGCCGGGAACCGCCGGTGGTGAACGGATCTCAGCCGCCCTTCGACGGCATCGTGTTCGTGTGCGACAGCCGCGCCGAGCGGCTCGACGATTGCCTCAGCGGCATGGAGAACCTCAAGCAGTACCTCGATTGCTGGCGGCAGGACATCATGTCCGTTCCGATGGTGCTGCAGTACAACCGGCGTGACGGGGAGCGGGTGCTGCCCGTCGATCGCCTCGAGAGCCTCATCAACCCGTGGGGGCTGCTGGCCTTCCCGGCCGCCGCGACGGCGGGCGAGGGGTGCGCGAGACGCTCAAGGCGGTCCTCAGCCTGACCATCAGCCAGCTGCTGCAGCGCACGGCTCCGGCCCGCCCGAGCCCGGGGCTTCGCCATCGATCCGAACCCGCCGGTGCCGGGCACCCGCCACACGCCGGGCTGGGAGACGCCGGCCGGGACGCCGTCGGCCGGCAACGAACGACGGGGGCAAGGCGGCCCTCGTGATCCCGGTGGAGGGTGCCGCGGAGCGCGCTCGGACCCGACGGCACCGGCCGCATCATCCTCGAGGTCCAGGTGGTGGATGACTAGCAGGCGGCCGTGAACGGCCGTTGACCCCGCCCGGCGCCGCGGATACATTCGCCCCATGAACGAACCCCAGGCAGAATGGCCCCAGGGCTCACCGACCGACGTGTTCGCGGCCGGCCGCGCCGCCGAGGAGGCGGGCGACCTCGAGCGGGCCCACGACCTCTACGTGCAGGCCGTCGGCGCGGGCAGCGAGCACGCCGACTGGCATTACCGGCTGGGTTGCGTGTGCCTGAAGACCGGGCGCTACGACCAGGCGCGGCGCGCCTTCCAGGCCGGCCTCGACCGCGCGCCCGGCGACCCACGGATGCTCACCAACCTCGGCGCCGCCCTCGACCATCTCGGCCGTCGTGACGACGCGCTCGCCGCCTACCAGCGCGCCGCCTACCACGACGCGGCTCCGGCCGCGGCCTTCCACAACCTTGGCGCGCTCTACGCCGAGGAAGGACGCACCGGCGACGCGGTGATGGCCTTCACGGAGGCCGTCCGGCGCCATCCGGATCCGGAGGGCTATTGCAGCCTCGGCCTGGTGCTCATGGGTGCGGGCGAACTGGTGCGTGCCCTCGAGGCCTTCGAGCGCGCCGTGTCGTGCGACCGCGGCGATTCCCGGGGCCACTACTACGCCGGCGTCTGCCTGCTCAAGGGCGGCCGCTACCAGGACGCCCTCAAGCGCTTCGAGCTGGTGCAACGGATGGATCCGGGCCTGGTGCGTGCCCATCTGCACCGGGGCGTCTGCCTGCACAAGCTCGAACGCTACCAGGAGGCACTGGCCGCGCTCACCGAGGCCGAAGCGGCGTTTCCCGAGGACAGCGGCCTGCACTTCCAGCTCGCCTTGACCTGCGACGCGCTCGGGCTCGCCGGCGACGCCCGACGCCACTATCATCAGGCGCGGATCCACCGCGAGACGTCCTCCTGACACCATCTTGACTGCGAGGCCTCCATGCTCCAGATCCTGATCCTGGCCGTGGTCCAGGGGCTCACCGAGTTCCTGCCCGTGAGCAGCTCCGGCCACCTGGTGCTGCTGCAGAGCCTGTTCGGCAGCCACGACGGCGACCTCTTCCTCGACGTCGTGCTCCACACCGGGACCCTCGGCTCGGTCCTCGTGGTCTACCGCCGGGAGATCCTGCGCCTGCTGCGGCTGGATGGTCCGGCCCGCGGCTACGTGCTGAGCCTCGTGGTCGGCACCTTGCCGGCGGTGGCGGTCGGCTTCCTGCTCAAGGACACCATCGAGGCGGCGTTCGGCTCGCCGGTCTTCGCGTCGGTCGGCCTGCTGGTCACCGGCCTGGTGCTGCTGTCCACGCGCGCGGCCGCGAGCCCGGCCGACCTGAGCGCGCCCTGGCAGCCGCGCCCCGTCGCGCCGGTCAAGGCGCTGCTCGTGGGCTGCGCGCAGGCCGTGGCCATCTGTCCGGGCATCAGCCGCTCGGGCAGCACCATCGCCGCGTCGCTGTGGCTGGGATTGCCGCGCGCCGAGGCGGCCCGCTTCAGCTTCCTGCTGTCGGTGCCGGCCATCGGCGGCGCCCTCGTGCTGCAGCTGCTCGACGGCGACCTGACCACCCGCGCCACGCCGCTGGGCCTCGGCCTGGCCGCCGTGCTGGCGTTCGTCGTCGGCCTGCTCGCGATCCGCTGGACGGCCCTGGCCGTCGTGCAGAAGCACTTCTGGAAGTTCAGTTTCTACGTGATTCCGCTGGGCCTGGTGGTGCTCGGCGTGCTGCTCGGGGCCGGACGCTAGCTGGTCTGAGCCTGGCGCGCGGTGAGCTTGCGCAGGGTCTCCTCGACCCGCTCGGATTCGAACGGCTTGATGACGAAATCCTCGGCGCCTGCGCGCACGGCCGCCAGCACCTCGTCCTTCTGGCCGAGCGCCGAGATCATGACGATCCGCGCGGACGGCTCGTGGGCGAGGATCTGCCGGCAGGCCTCGACGCCATCGATGTCGGGCATCGTGATGTCCAGCATCACGAGGTCGGGGGTGTGCTCGAGGTAACGGGCCACGGCCTGGCGGCCGTCCACAGCCTCGGCCACCACCCGGTAGCCGAGGTCGTCGAGGATGTCCCTGAGCATCACGCGCATGAATTGGGCGTCGTCGGCGATGATGACCGTCTGCTGCATGCTTGCCTCCGCCGATGGTCCGGGGCACCGCCGGTGTAAACGGCTGGCGTGCCTCACCCGTCTGGTGTATGACAAGGATCGACCCGGGACCGCGGCGCTTTAGCCGGGACTCGCCTGACCAAAAGAGGAGAGATGTCATGAATACTCATAAGCTGTCGAGGCTTGCCGGCGGCCTGATCGGCGTCCTGGCGGCGTCGGTCGCCGCCGCCGGACCCGTCGTCGGCACCGATCCCACAGACCGCAAGACCATCGAGCTGACCGTCTACAGCCAGGACCTGGCCCTGGTGCGCGAGGTGCGCAGCCTGGATCTGCCGCAAGGCGAGTTCTCGCTGGAGTTCCGGGGGGTTCCCGAGCGGATCCGGCCGGCCACCCTGCTCGTGTCCGGCGATCCCAGCCTGACCGTCCTGGAGCAGAACTACGAGTTCGACCTCATGTCGCGCGAGCGCATCCTCGAGAAGTACGTCGGCCGCGAGGTCTCCTGGATCCTCGAGGACGGCGGTCGCGTGAACGGGCGCCTGCTGGGCATCAGTCAGGGACCGGTCTTCGAGGTGAACGGCGAGGTGATGTTCGACATGCCCGGCCGCATCGTGCTGCCGCAGCTGCCGGAGAGCTTGCGGGCCCGGCCCACGCTCGTCTGGCGCGTGCAGCGCGAGAAGGCCGGTCGCTCGAACCTGGACGTGAGCTACCTCTCGGGCGGGCTCTCCTGGAACGCCGACTACGTCCTGCAGCTCGACGGCGCGGGCAAGTCGGCCGACCTGCGCGGCTGGGTCACGGTCGAGAACCGCAGCGGGGCGAGCTACGAGGGCGCGACGTTGCAGCTGGTGGCCGGCGACGTCCAGCAGGTGCGCGAGCTCATGGCCCGCGGCGGCCGCGATGTCGACATGATGATGACCATGAAGGCCGCAGCGCCGGAGATGACCTCCGAGGCTCTCTACGACTACCATCTCTACACCGTGCCCTGGTCGACCGACCTGCCCGACAACAGCAGCAAGCAGGTCTCGATGCTCGCGGCGGCCGGCGTCCAGGTGCAACGGATCTACACCGTGCGCGGCGCGAGCCAGTACTTCCGCGGCGGCATGGGCGACGATCGGCAGGATGTCTGGGTGAGCTACGCGTTCGAGAACCGTGAACGCAACCACCTCGGCAAGCCGCTGCCGGCCGGCGTCGTGCGGGTCTACGGCCGCGCCGGCGACGGTCGGCAGCAGCTGCTCGGCGAGGACCGCCCCCCGCCCACGCCGCGCGACGAGCGGGTCGAGCTCACCGTCGGCAAGGCCTTCGATGTCGTCGCCGAACGCACGCGCCTGGACTACGAACGGGTGTCCGACCGCGTGCACCGCACGACCTGGCGGGTGACGCTCCGCAACCACAAGACCGAGGACGTGACCGTCGACGTCCGCGAGTCCGTCGGCGGCGACTGGACCGTGAGCAAGAGCACCCACGCGTTCGAGAAGGTGTCGGCGCAGGAGCTGCTGTTCCGGCTGCCGGTGGCGGCGGACGGCGAGACGGTGCTCACCTACACGATCGAGGCTCGCTACTAGGCGCTACAGGGTGCGCGCCCGCTCCTGGAGCCGACGATCGTCGGGATGCAGCGCGAGGGCGCGCCGGTAGGCCTCGGCCGCGCCCTCGCGGTCACCGAGCTGCCGCCGGGTCTCGGCCAGGTTGGCCCAGCCCTCGAAATTCCCGGGATCGCGGCGGACGGCCGCGGCGAATGCCCGCGCGGCGGCGGTCCGGCGGCCGAGGTTGAACAGGCAGGTGCCGGCATTGACCAGCGGGGGCGCGGCGTTGCGGTTGAGCCGGGCGGCGGCCTCGAAGCGCGGCAGCGCGGTCGTGAACTCCCCTCGCGCCAGCAGCAGGTTGCCCAGGTTGTGCAGCACGACGGGGTGATCGGGGCAGGCCTGCTCGGCCAGGCGGAGGAGGTCCTCGGCCAGGGGCGGGTCGTCGAACTGGCCGAGCAGGCCGGCCCAGGCCACCGCCTCGTCGGCCAGCCGCACGTCGCGGTCGCCGGCGCCGCGGGACAGGCGGTCGCGCAGGTCCCGCGCGCCGTCCCGCCAGGCGATCTCGGGGGCGCCCGTCGTCGGTACGAAGGCGATCCCGGCGGCGTCGGCCGCGAGCACCTGCCAGCGGGGATCGTCGCGCAGGGTGAGCACGATGGCCCGGGCCGCGGGGTTGCGATGGACGACGCAGACGGCGTCGGCCTGCCAGCCGCCCAGAAGCCGGAGGCAGCCCGGTCCGCCGGCCTTGAACTCCTGGTACCGCCGCCAGATCTCCGCCGGGTAGGCCTCGGTGCGGCCGTCGATGTTGACCTGACCGGCCCTGGCGTGGATCACCGTCGAGGCGGCGTCGACGGTCACGGCCACGCGCGAACTGCCGCGCTCGGCGAGCTGCCGACCCGGCTCGATGGGGTAGTTGGCCGGCGTGAGCCCGGCGCCGAAGCGCCGCGCCACGCCCTCGCCGAGATAGAAACGATCGCTGGCGAGGCTGCCGAGCCAGAGCCCGGCGACGATCCACAGGCCGAGCGTTGTGGCCGGCCCGAGCGGCCACGCCCGTCTGCGCCACCGGTGCGCGAGTCGATCGCCCAGGTGAGAACCCGCCCGCGGCGTGCCGCCGAAGAGCAGCGCGAAGCAGACCGCGTAGAGTCCGAGGTTGCGCTGGCCCTGCCACGCGGCCACGGCCGCCAGGACCCAGAGGACCAGCCGGAACCACGAGACGCGAGGCCAGTTCCAGGCGATCCAGACCAGGCCCACGGCGGCCGACACCCTGGCCATGATCAGGGTGGTGGCCAGGCTGCCCTCGGTGGCGAACAGAGGCACCAGCTCGGAGATCAAACGCGGCAGGTCGGGCCCGGCGCCCGCCTGACGCAGCACATGCAGCGGGTAGAGCAGACCCGCCGGTCCGGCCGGCGTGACCATCCCGGCGACCAGGGCGGCGCCGAGGCCCCACGTGGCGCGGCGTCCACGCCGAGGCCAGGGTCCGGCGTCGATGTCGAACACCGCCGCGAGCAGCCAGAGCAGGGGCGCCAGGGCGGCGAATCCGTGCACCTGGTACCAGAACAGCGTCAGCCACGTCGCCTGGCCGGCGGGCCGCCGCGGATCGACGGCCTCGCGCCAGGATGCTCCGTCGCCGGGAACGCGGAGGGCGGCCTCCACCCGCCCGAGCACGAGCACCAGAAGCGTGTAGCTCACCAGTTCGGGGCGCAGGGTCAGACGCGTCCAGAGCAACGAGAGGCCGACCAGGCCCACCAGGCCGAGCAGCCATGGCGCCGGCCGGCTGAGGATCAGGTCGCGGCCGAGGGCGACCAGGAGCGCCAGACCGAGTCCGAGCCGCAGCCAGCGCCAGGCGCGTTCGCGCGTGGCGGCCGACTGGCCACCGAGGTCGCCGCTGGCGGCGACCGCCACCTGGAAGAGCCATTCGTGGTCCTGCCAGGGGTGGTCCGGTGCGGTGAACGCGTAGCCGTTGCTGCGGGGGATGCCGCCGCCGGCGAGGATATCCTGTCCGGTCCGGTCGTGGAGCAGGAGGTCGAGGTCGCCGGTGGAATGCCAGAGCAGGGCGGCCCCGACCAGCCCGAGGATCAGGAGGGTGGCCGCGAACATGCCCGCGCGGAGGCGGTTCCGGGCCGGGCGAGGGGGCTGGGGGGTGGTCTCGCTCATCGCTTCAAGGTAGGCGACGACGGGGTCGCGGCCAAACGGAAAGCGGCCGCTGGTGGTTTGACACATTGACCCTGGAATCGACGGCGATTTGACATCTTGTCAAAGCATGACCAGAAAGGTCGTCTAAATGGCGTGCGGTGGGTTTATAAGCGACTGTCAATGTATCACTTAAGTGTGGTCCGGACCGGTGCTGCGCCACCGGTCTGGTGGTACGGATCTTGTTAGGAGAGCGTACACCCTCGTGGTACCCCACCAGTTTTATCTGGAATTGTGATACAAAGTGAGGTTCGGCATGGCGACCCCCAAGAAGGCAGCCCTGAAGCAGAAGCCGAAGCAGAAGGCGAAGTCGCGGCCGCGTCAGAAGGCCAGCGAGAAGAGCGCCGGCGCCGCGCAGCTCATGAGCAACCTGGACCTGTACTTCCAGGAAGTGAAGGCCTACGACCTGCTCACCCGCGAGGAGGAGTGCGAGCTCGCGCGTGACATCCACCGGGACGATCAGCAGGCGTTGCACCGCCTCGTGAAGGCCAATCTGCGGTTCGTGGTCTCCATCGCCAAGGAATACGCGCATTACGGCGTGCCCCTGGAAGACCTCATCAACGAGGGCAACCTGGGTCTGCTGAAGGCTGCGCAGCGATTCGACGAGACGCGCGGCTACAAGTTCATCAGCTACGCCGTGTGGTGGATCCGGCAGTCGATCCTCGCGGCCCTGGCCAACCACAGCAAGATCGTGCGCATGCCCCTGAACCGGGCCCGCGTGCTCAACCAGATCAAGAAGGTGTCCGGCGAACTGCAGCAGAAGCTGCGCCGCAAGCCGGAGCCCGAGGAGATCGCCAAGGTCCTCGGCCTGTCGATCGACGAGGTGAAGGACACCCTGCCGCTGATGCAGGACAACTTCTTCCTCGACGACTTCGTCGGCAATGACGAGGACAGCACGTACCTCGACTTCCTCGAGGACACCACCAGCGACGGCCCGGATTGCCAGGTCATGGAGGACGACCTCCACAAGTCGATCGCGCGCATGCTGGGCGACCTCAAGGAGCGCGAGGCCCGGGTCCTGAAGATGTACTATGGGCTGGGCACCGATCGCGAGATGACCCTCGAGGAGATCGGCCAGGTCATGGGCTTGACCCGTGAGCGGATCCGTCAGATCAAGGAAGAGGCGTTCGAGAAGATCCGCTCGAGCAAGACCTTCCGTTACATGCACGACTACTCGGCCATGGAGCAGCGCGCCTAGCGCCCTGCCTGTCGGCTCGGTCGTCCGGAAAGCCCCGCCTCAGGCGGGGCTTTCGTCGTCCAGGAGCCCGAGCGTGAGCCGGCCGCGGCTCGCGTGCTCGAGCGCGTCGGCGAACGCCTGCCAGGTGGAGTTGGGCAACCAGAGCCGGCTGTGGACGGCCGTGTCGTAGACCACGTGCTCGAGGTGGCCGCGGTGGGCGGCGAGCAGATGCTCGACGGTCTTCTGGTGGGCGTAGTCGTGGTCGAGCCGGAAGCGTCGGCCCAGCGGTACCTCGCGGCGCGGAGCCGCGGCCAGGGCCGCGGCCGCGACGCCGCCGTAGGCGCGGGTCAGGCCGCCGGTGCCGAGCTTCACGCCGCCGAAATAGCGGGCGACCGCGACCACCGTGTTCGTGAGCCCGGCGCCGCGGATCGCGAGCAGAATCGGCTCGCCGGCGGTGCCCGACGGTTCGCCGTCGTCCTGCCGCAACTCGCCGGGGCCGCCCGGTCCGCCGACGCGCCAGGCGTGGCACACGTGGCGGGCGTCGTGGAACCGGCGGCGCACGGCGTCGACCAGGGCCTGGGCGGCCTCGCCGTCGGCGGCCGGCGCGGCCACGGCGATGAATCGCGACCGCTGGATCCGTTCCTCGGATTCGGCCGGGCCGGCCAGGGTGAGGTAGCTGTCGGGGCTGGGGTCCATGGCCCTCCGCTGACCGCGGGGTGGTGAAAAACCGCGCCGGGTGGCGAGCATAACCCCTCCGTTCGGCGCGGGCAACGCCGCTGACGCTGGCACGGCAGTTGCGTCGAAAGGGGCGGCCAGGTGCGTCAACCGTCGAAGGGACCTGTCATGCCACGCCTGCCGATCATCGTTGCTGGCTTGCTGTGTCTTGTCGCGTCGAGCACGCTGGCCACCAGCTACGACCCGGCCTCGCACATCACGCGACCGCCGGGCAAGGGACCCACCTACGTGGTGGTCACCGGCGGGGGCGGCCGGCTGGCCGACGGCGACCAGCCCCGGCCCGGCTACGCCGTGTCGGCGATCCTGCGGCCGCACCGCGCGGCCGACTTCGCCAACGCCCTCTACGCCTGGAACACCGCCCTGGTGCTGCAAGTGGACAAGCAGGGGGGCGGCCCGGCCACCATCCTGTCCGGCGATCTCATCCGCCGCCACTATCTCGACGACATGCGGGACCTCGCCGGTGGGCGTGCCTGGTTCGTGGGCCTGGGGGCCGGCATCAGCCATGCGTCCTGGGTTCTGCCGGCGGACTCGGGGGCGGCCGACGCGTTCAGCTTCCTGGTGGAGGCCGGGCTGGAATGGAACCTCGATCCCGCGCTGGTGTTGGTCGGCAAGGGGCAGTATCGTCTCTACAACCGCGGCGGCCACGATCTGTCCGGCTGGTCGCTTCAGGCGGGGTTCGGTTTGCCGTTCCCGTTCTGAGCCGACCGGCGGCCGTCGCCCGCGCTACCCCTGTTGCGAGGTCGGTTCATGCGACGTCTTCCTGCCTGCGGGGCGGTGCTGGTCGGGCTGCTGGCGATGGTTGCGGCCGGCGCGCGCGCCCAGTCCGAACTCACCTATGACGAATACCGCGCCATCGCGCGCACCGCGAACCAGATGCAGCGCTGCGCCATGTTCGAGCCGCTCGATGGCGAGGCGGGCATGAACCTGGTGGTCGGCGACCGCTTCGGCAAGCTCAACGTGATCCACATCCTGCCCGGCGGGCAGCGCCGGACGGTGTGGACGAGCCGCCAGCTCGACGGCGCGCCCGAGGAGGTGCTGGTGGCCGACCTCAATCAGGACGGCCTCGACGACCATCTGGTCTGCCGCACCCTGCGCCGCCTGTACGTGTTCAAGCTCGACGACTACTACAACGCCTTCGAGAGCCAGCCCAACGATTTCTCCAACATCCGCACCTTCACCGTCGCCAACGTCGATGCCGATCCCGCCGCCGAGATCGTCATCAACGCCGACCAGAAGATCCACTACATCGACGGCCTGACGTTCACCCGCGAGTTCACCAGCCTCAACAACTACGAGGCCACCCGCATGCGCTGCGGCGACGTCACCGGCGACGGCCAGGCCGACATCGTGCTCAACACCGGGCAGGTCATCGACGCCAGCTCGGGCGAGGTGATCTGGCAGGACGAGGTGTTCGGCAACCGCCTCGAGCTGCTCGACATCGACGGCGACGGCATCCTCGAGGTGGTCACCGAGGGCGACAGCACGCCGCTCAAGGTGTGGGACGTCGACTTCCGCCAGGAGAAGCGCTTCTAGGATCGGGCGCGACCGGGACGGAGAGGGGCCGGCACCCGCCAGGGGCCGGCCCCGCGCGTCTGGCGCCGCCCGCGGCGGCCGAGTCGATGCTGCGCATCAGTTCGAGGACCTCGTCGTGGGCCTTGTAGCCGTTGAAGCTCTTGCCCTTCTGGTGGTTGCCCTGGCTGTCGATGAACGCCACCGTGGGCAGGCCAGGCACGTTGAAGCGCTCCTTCACGGCCATCATGTCGGCGTCGTCGGCCTTGGTGGCGTCGACCTTGATGGTGACGTAACGCAGGCTCTCGCGCACCACGTCCGGGTCCGACCAGACGGTCTTGTCGAGCTTCTTGCAGTAGACGCACCAGCTGGCCCAGAAGTCGATCACCACCGGCTTGCCGGCGGCGCCGGCCTCGGCGATCTTCGCGTCGATGAAATCCATCACCGACTCGCCGGTGTGCACGATCTCCCATTGGACCTTCTCGGGCAACGGGGCGGCCGCGACGCCGGCCGCGGCGGCGGTCGGCCCGGCCGTCATGGCCGGCACCGTCGTGATCACCTGGGGCGCGGGCAGCAGCTGCGGCACCGCCTGCCTGCCGAGCAGCCAGATACCGACGAGCAGGACGACCACGCCGAGTCCGGTGCGGGCGCGGGGCCACCAGTGGCTGTCGGGCGCCAGGCGATCGAACGCGCCCATGAAGGAGGCGACGATGATCGTCACCACGCCGAGCAGCGGGTAGAAGATGCTGGCGGGCAGCACCAGGGGCGGCCGCACGAAGAAGAACGCCATGTAGAGCAGCAGGAGTCCCATGCCCTTCTTGACGGTCTCCATCCAGCCGCCGCTCTGGGGCATGCTGCTCATGAGCGAAGGGAAGGTGCCGACGGCCACCAGCAGGGCGGACAGGCCGAGGCCGAAGATGAAGAGCGAGGAGAAGCCGAGCAGCACCTTGCCCGTGGTCCCGACCCAGACCAGCAGCGCGGCCAGGAACGGGCCGACACACGGCGATGCCACCAGGCCGGCCACCATGCCGGCCACCAGGGCGCCCAGCAGGCCGGCCTTGCCGCCGCCCGCGCCCTGCAGCCGGTTGCGCAGGAACGCCGGCGCTTCCAGTTCGTACGCGCCGAACATCGCGAAGCTGAGCGCCACCATCAGGAGCGCGATCGGCACCAGCACCACCGGGCTCTGCAGGAACGCCGTGATGCCGGAGAAGATGGTGGCCGACACCAGGCCGATGATGCCGTAGACGAGGGCCAGGCCGAGCCCGTAGGTGAGCGCGAGGATGAAGCCCTTGCCCACGCCCTTCTCCTGGGTCTGGGCGCCGATCACCGCCAGGGTGATGGGGATCATCGGGTAGATGCACGGCGTCGCGCTCATCAGGATGCCGCCGAGGAAGACCAGGGCCAGGAAGAGGACCAGGCCGCGGTTGGCGATGAAGTAGGTGATCCGCTCGGCGGTCCACTCCTTGCCGTAGTCGAGGCTGAGCGTGCCCTCCCAGACGTGCTGCTGGTCGCCGCTCACGACGGCGATCCGCACCGGATGGTCGCCGGGGACGGCCGACCGCAGGCTGGTCAGGGTCAGCGTGTAGTGTCCGGGCTCACCGGTCGAACGCAGCCGCACCGCCTCGTCGAACAGCGGCGGCGTGTCCGCCAGGGTCGGCGTCACCTCGGTGGTCAAGGCCGTCGGATCGGATCCGACGGTCGGCGGGAGGATCAGCTCCAGGGTGATGTCCTTGCCGATGAGGCCCTTGTCCTCGTTCACGTTGACCTTGAGGTCGGCCAGGGCGGGGGTGGCCGCCAGAAGGACCAGGATCATCGGCACCATCAGGACGGAGGCGCGCTGGGCGCGAAGCAGTGTGGACATGGGCTCCCACCATCACGGCTTGGGTCGCGGTTGGTTGGCGGCGCGGCTGCAAGGCTCCGCGCATCGACGTCCCTCACGCGCCGCATGTCCGGCACGGCCGGGGGCACGTGGGGTGTTTCGGTTCGACCACCAAATCTATATCATGGAGTGACGGTAGGCTATGGATTGTTACAGCGCCGCGCGGCGCACACCGAAAGGCAGGGTCCTGGCGATGATCCGCTGGACGTGTTTGGTCCTGTTGCTGGGCGTCCTCGGGTGCGGTGGCGGCGGCGACGGGCAGTTCGTCGGTCGCACCGCGCCGGATTTCACGCTCACGGCGGTCGGCGGTCAGGACGTTCGCCTCGCCGACCTCCGGGGCAAGGCGGTCATCGTCGATTTCTGGGCCACCTGGTGTCCGCCCTGCCAGGCGCTCATGCCCGAGCTGCAGGCGCTCTACGACCAGTACGACGGCCGACTCGAGATCGTGGCCGTGTCCGTGGACGGCGACCCGGCGACGATGGTGCCGCCGTTTGCGGCCGCGCACGGCTACACCTTCACCTTGACCGCCGATCCGCGCGGCCAGGACGTGGCGCGGGCGTGGGGCGGCACCCAGGGCATTCCCTGCACCTACCTGGTGGATCCCGACGGGGTCGTGCGCTACCACTGGCTCGGCAAGCACGAGCGTGCCGACTACGAGCGCGCCATCCGCGATGTGCTGGGCGGAGGAGCCTAGGACCCGGGGGCCGGAGCGGGGAGCGTGCGGCGGGCAAGAATAAGTCCCTGGTCGCGGTGTCGAACCTTCGACCAGGGACACGAGATGGCTGGGATCATTTACGCAGCCACCAGAAGAGGTCGATGAGCGCGAGCCCCATGATCGTCACGAATTCGAAGCTCATGATCAACCCCCCTTTCCCGGTCTGAAGGTTCAGGGTGCGGACACTCCAGTATTTCGGCCGGGGACGGAGGGGACTTGAGCCGAACCTCGACGAGGGACGTCGGGGAGCGGTCGGCCTCCGGGCCACCGTCCTTGCCATCGCCGCAGCAAGAACGAGGCCCGGGTTCTCTTTAGTCGTTTAACTGATTGTATTTCAACACGATGACGGTGCGATCGTCCGACGCCTCGGCGCCGCCGAAGGCCGCGACGCCGGCAAAGACACGACCACAGACCGTGTCGGGAGCCTGGTCGCGACCACCGGCCACCATCGCCCGCAGGCGCTCCACCTCGAAGAACTCCTGGCCGTCGGGGCTGGTCTGCTCGGTGATCCCGTCGGTGTAGCCGAGCAGCAGGTCGCCTGTCCTGAGCTGGACGGTGCCCGAGCGGTAGGCGACCCCGGCGGCGATGCCGACGATGGGCCCACCGCGGCGCAGTTCCTCGGTCTGGCCGCCCTCGCGGAAGAGGAGCGGCGGCTCGTGGCCTCCGTTGCAGTAGGTCAGCAGGCCGGTCGCGACGTCGAGCACGCCGTAGAAGAAGCACACGAACCGGCCGGGCGACGCGATCGCGCTGATGCGCGCGTCGAGCTCGGTGATCACGGCCGCCGGTCCGAGCCCGGACCGGGCCAGCTCGCGGAAGGTCACCCGCACGGTGCTCATCATCAGCGCGGCGGGGATGCCCTTGCCCGCCACGTCGGCGATGCAGAAGGCCAGCGTGCGCGGGTCGAGCGCGAAGTAGTCGTAGTAGTCGCCGCCCACATGGCGGCAGGGATCGTTGCGGCCGCCGATGTGCGCGCCGCCGACCGTGAGCGGCTCATGGGGCAGCAGCTGGGCCTGGATGTCGCGGGCCACGGCGAGTTCGGTCTCGAGCTGGCGGCGGCGCAGGCTGCCCTCGTGCAGGCGCAGGCTCTCGAGCACGGGCGCGACCTGCAGGGCGAGGTTCGCGAGGTTCGCCAGGTCATCCTGGCTGTAGAGGGCGTCGTCGCTCTTGGCGCCCCAGAGCAGCACGCCGAGCAGCCGGTTGCCCGTGACCAGAGGCACCAGCAGGACGGTCCCGCGCAGCGGCACGAGGGTCGGTTGGCGGTGGCCGCCGGGAGCGTTGATCCAGTCCTCGAACTCCTCGGTGAACAGGGGGCGACGTACGCGGTCGAGGTAGCCGAGCAGCGGATCGTCACGGGGGATGTCGGCGGTGGCCGGCAAGGTGGTCGGCCGGCGGCCCATGTCGACCAGGACGGGGGAGTCGGCCGCGCCGGCCAGGACCAGGCGCAGGCTGTGGGGACGGTAGAGCTGGTACAGGCGGTCGAGCAGGAGGGTGTGGGCCTCGGCCGGGCTGACCTGCACGGCGAGGCTGCGGCCGAGGGCGGCGATGGCCTCGCGATTGGCACGGCGCGAAGGGTAGAGCGCGGCGTCGACCACTCCCTGCACCCGGCGCCGCAGCGGCAGGACCGCCAGGCTGCTCGCCGCGATCACGACGACCAGCACCGGGAACGCCGACACCTGGTAGATCCGCGTGACCAGGGTACCGAGGACGGCGACGGTCGCGAGGTAGGCGGCCAGCACCGTCACCGTGAGCAGGCCGTAGACGAGGCTCGTGCGCACCACGAAGGCGGTGTCCAGCGCGCCGTAACGCATGATGGCCACACCGCAGCTGAGGGGAATGAGCAGGAGCGAGAAGCCCAGGTACTCCCAGTTGGGAAAGGGCGGCAGGAGGCCGCCGCCCACGGCCATCGCGGCCAGGAACGGCAGCACGCCGACCACCAGGCCCAGCAGGATCAGCCGCAGCTTGGTCTGGAGCACCGGTCGGTGCCGTCGCCAGACCTTGCGGGCGAACACCACGAGGCCCGCCAGGAAGTAGCCGAGCACGTAGATCTGCGCCGCAACCTGCAGCGCGACCACCGGGGGCGACCCAGGATCGAGGCCGAGCAGGCGCGCGCCGAGGGTGAGCCCGACGAACGCGGCGGCGGGCAGGAAGAGCCAGCGGCGGGTCGTGCCGGTGGCCAGCTGGTTGGGGGCGGGAAAC
Organism: Candidatus Krumholzibacteriia bacterium; assembly: GCA_041390065.1. Classification (GTDB taxonomy): domain Bacteria; phylum Krumholzibacteriota; class Krumholzibacteriia; order LZORAL124-64-63; family LZORAL124-64-63; genus Glo-17. The sequence continues at coordinate 30,037 of JAWKQQ010000015.1, read as the reverse complement.
AGCACGAAGAAGCGCAGGAAATAGACCGGCCACAGGAACTGGAGCACCTCGCGGGCGAGCTCCTTGAGCTGCTGGTACGGAACGGACGGCAGGTCGGGGACGTCCGACAGGAAGAAGGCGAAGATCACGCAGAGGCCGCAGAAGTCGCGGGCCACCTCGTCCCGGCGCCGGGCCAGCACCCACCAGCCGATCATCAGGAACACGACGCCCGCCAGCCAGGTGCTGAGGCCGAAGATCATGGACGGGCGGCCCGGGCGTTGGGGGGTGACGGTCAACCGCAGGACCTGGCCGTCGCGGCCGACCTGCAGGGAGCGCGGACCGAGGTCGTAGCGGCCGGCGAGGGTGGCGAACCAGGTCGGCATGTCGGTGATCGCGTGGCCGTCGAGCGCCTGGATCCGGTCGCCGCGACGGACGCCCGCGCGCTCGCCCGGCCCGCCCGGCGCGACCGTCTGCACGTGCTCCTGGTGGACTGAGAAGCCGAGGTCCGGCTTCTGGATCACCTGGACGGAAACCGGCAGGATGGCCAGCAACAGCAGGGGTGCGAGCAGACCGATGACGAGGCGGCGGGTGACGCGCTGGATCCGGGTTTCGCGGGGTGTCGTGTCGACGGACATGCGTGGCCTCCCGCGGGCGAGGAGGGCCGGATCGTACCACGGCGACCCCCGGGCTGGCCAGACCGGATCCGGGTCCTAGCGGCAGCCCTCGCCGAGGGCGCCGACCTGGACCGTGCCCACGCCCGGCCGGCCGCCCGGCAAGCAGGGCGAGCCGACGCGCAGGCTGTAGACGCCGGCCGTACGATCGCAGAAGCGGGGATCGGCACTGAAGTTGCCCTGACGGCCGAGGAGGTCGGCGACGGGGCCGGTCCAGTCGCCCGCGGGGTGGCCGTGGATGTCGCAGTGGGTGAGGTCGCTGGGCGCGGCCGGCGCGCCGCCGATGGCGCCCGGCTGGTTGTAGGCGAGCAGCATGCGCTGGGCGACGAGCGAGCCCCGGCCGAGCTCGACGGCGTGGCCGCCGGCGTCGGACCGGTTGTCCACCAGGGTGCAGCCGACGAGCTGCGGACGCGCCCGCAGGGTCGCGACGGCGCCACCGCCGAGGCCGCCCACGTTGCGGGCGATGACCGTGTCGCGGACGATCACCAGGCCGCCGCCGACCCAGAGGCCGCCGCCGAGGCCGCCGGCCTCGTTGTCGCGCAGGTCGCCGTGCTCGACGAGGAGGTCGCCGGCGTCGGCCACGGCCACGCCGCCGCCGGTGCCGCTGGTGTTGTCGGCGATGACGCAGCGGCTGAGGCGGCTGCTGCCGGCCGCGTTCCAGAAGATCCCGCCGCCGAGCAGGTCGCCCGTGTTGCCGGTCACGACGCAGTCCTCGAGCACCGGTCCGCGCGCGCCCGAGGCGGCCAGGCCGCCGCCCCGACGCGCCTCGCTGGCCTCGATGCGGCAGCGGGCGATGCGCGGCGCGGCGTCGCGGCAAAGGACGGCGCCGCCGTCGTTGGCCGTGAAGCCGCCCCGGAGGGTCAGGCCCACCACCGCGGTCGTCGTGTCGCAGGCGTCGAACACCAGCACCCGGCCGCGGCCCTCGGCGTCGATCACGGTGCAGTCGGGCTGGAGGGTGGCGCTCCACAGGCTCACGCCCGCCTTCATCTGCAGGTTGCGCTCGCGGAAGGTGCCGCAGCCCACGAGCACGAAGTCGCCGGCGGTCGCGGCGTCGAGCGCGGCGGCGATCGTGGGGTACTGGTCGGGCACGGCCAGGGTGGCGGCCCAGAGCGGTGGCGCGGTCACCAGCAGCGGGATCGCGACCAGCATGGCGGTCGCGAGGCGAACGACGGCGGCGTGGCGCATGGACGGGCTCCCATCGCGTTGCGGGGTACCCCGTCACGTTTAACCCGACCGGTCGGCCTTGGCCAGGGAAATCCGCGTCGGGGGGCGCCGCCGGGCCCAGCGGACAGTTGAAGGCGGCCGGGGCCGGTGTTACCTTGGGGCGGCGTTTCTTGCGGCCCTCGCGGCCGTTTTCTTGCGCCCGTCCACGCCCCACCCGTGATCCCAGGAGCGACTCGTGAACGACATCCGGCAGCAGGCACAGTATTCGCCCCAGGGCATCGAGGACCGCTGGTACCGGCACTGGGAAAGGTCGGGCTTCTTCGCGCCGAGCGACCAGGACGGCGAGCCGTTCGTCATCACGCTGCCGCCGCCGAACGTCACCGGCATCCTGCACATGGGGCACTGCCTGAGCAACAGCATCCAGGACACCCTGATCCGCTACCACCGCATGCGGGGTCGACCGACGCTCTGGGTGCCGGGCACCGACCACGCGAGCATCGCCACCGAGCAGGTGGTGTCGCGGCAGATGCGCGAGCAGGGGCTCGACAAGCGCGCGGAGGGCCGCGAGGCGTTCCTGGAGCGGGCCTGGGCCTGGAAGGAACAGACCCACGGCCGCATCACCCAGCAGCTGCGGCGGCTGGGCTGCTCGCTCGACTGGCCCCGCAGGGCCTTCACCATGGACGAGGCCCGCAACCGCGCCGTCACCCGCTGCTTCGTCGATCTCTACGCCAAGGGCCTCGTCTTCCGCGACCTCTACCTGGTGAACTGGTGCCCCCACTGCCTGACCGCGATCAGCGACGACGAGGTGGAGTACAAGGAGCTGCAGGGCTCCATGTGGCACATCATCTGCTGGCCGACGGCGACGGACACGTGATGGTGGCCACCACCCGTCCGGAGACGATGTTCGGCGACACCGCGGTGGCCGTGCATCCGGACGACCCGGAGCGCAAGCACCTCATCGGCCGCGCGGTGAAGCTGCCGCTCACCGACCGGGTGATCCCGATCGTGGGCGATCCCCACGCGGATCCCGAGAAGGGCACCGGCTTCGTGAAGGGCACGCCGGCCCACGACCCCAACGACTTCCTCGTGGGCAAGCGCCACGACCTCGCGCAGGTCATCTGCATGGATCCCCACGGGGTGATGAACGAGGCGGCCGGCGATCTGGCGGGCCTCGATCGGCTGGCGGCCCGTCGGGAGACCGTCGCCAGGCTGCAGCAGCTGGACCTCCTGCGAAGATCGAGAAGAACGTGCATCAGGTCGGGCACCACGACCGCTGCGGCACGATCATCGAACCTACCTCCAGCAAGCAGTGGTTCCTGCGCATGGAGCCGCTCGCCGAGCCGGCAGTCAAGGCCGTCGACGACGGCACGATCTCGCTGTTCCCCGAGCGCTGGGTCGGCGCGTCTGCAACTGGCTGCGCAACATCCGCGACTGGTGCATCAGCCGCCAGCTCTGGTGGGGGCATCGGATCCCCGTCTGGTACTGCCAGGACTGCGACGCCGAGGTCGTGGCCGCCGAGACGCCCGCGGCCTGCACGGTGCGCGTCGACCAACCTGGTGCAGGACGACGACGTCCTCGACACCTGAGTTCTCGAGCTGGCTGTGGACCTTCTCGCCGCTGGGCTGGCCCAGCAGACGGCGGACCTCGCCGCTTCCACCCCACGAGCGTGCTCGTCACCGCGGCCGACATCATCTTCTTCTGGGTGGCCCGGATGATCATGGCGAGCTACGAGTTCCTCGGCGAGCCGCCGTTCCGGGAGGTCCTGTTCCACGGCATCGTGCGCGACGACCAGGGCCGCAAGCTCAGCAAGTCGCTGGGCAACAGCCCCGATCCGATCGACCTCATCGACACGTACGGCGCCGACGCGCTGCGCTGCTCGCTGGTCATGCTCACGCCCACCGGTCAGGACATCTTCAGCGAGTCGTCGCTGGAGGTGGGGCGCAACTTCTGCAACAAGATCTTCCAGGCCACCAAGCTGGTGCTCGGCGTCTGGGACGAGGCCGGTCTCGCGACCTCGCGGCCCGACGCCGCGCCGTCGGCCGGTCCGCTGGACCTGACCCGGGGCCGCCACTGGGACACGGCGCCGGCGGCCGCCTTCCGCTCGCTGTGGCGAGACACGTTCGGCGCCGTGCCGGCGCTCGACCTGGAGGACGCGGACCTGGCCCTGGAGGATCGCTGGATCCTCGGCCGGCTCTGCAGCACGGCGGCCGAGGTCAACACGGCCTACGAGCGGCGGCGCCTCAACGACGGCGCCCACGGCGCCTTCAGCTTCTTCCGGCACGAGTTCTGCGACTGGTACCTCCGAGACGATCAAGCCGCGTCTGCCTGACGAGGGTCAGCAGGCCGTCGCGCTGCACGTGGCGGTGCTCAACACCTCGCGCTCAGCTACAAGCTCCTGCACCCCGTGATGCCGTTCATCACCGAGGAGCTGTGGAGCTGGCTGCCCGCGGCCGCGGGCAGCATCATGGTCTCGCCGTATCCGGTGTCGACGGACACCGTGCCGTTCGCGGCCGAGCAGGCCGTACGCCGGAGGTCATGGAGATCACCGGCCTGCTACGCAACCTGCGCGAGCTCGGCGTGGCGCCCGGACGCCGCGGCGGCGCCATCCTGCGCGTCGCCGAGGCGACGCGGCGCGAGCACCTGGACGACCTGGCGACGACGGTCGCCCTGCTGGCCAAGCTCGAGACGGTCACCGTGGTGACGGGCGGCGAGGATCCTCACCCGGCGGCGGCCGGCGTGGTCGGCGACGTCGAGGTGTTCCTGCCCATGGCCGGCCTCGTGGACCTGGACAAGGAGCGCGCCCGGGTGCAGAAGGAACTCGACAAGCTCGAGGGCTGGATCAAGGGTTGCCGCGCGAAGCTCGGCCATGCCAAGTTCGTGGACAACGCGCCGGCCGAGGTGGTCCAGCAGCAGAGGGATCTGCTGGCCGAGAACGAGGCCAAGGCGGCCAAGCTCCGGGAGCGTCTGGCCGGACTCGACGGCTGACGCCTGGCGAAAGGCGAAGCGATGGCGGATGGAAGCGCGAACGGAACGCCGGGGCAGCGGCTGCGCGCAGCGCGGGAGGCCCGCGGCGCCGATCTCGAGGTGGCGCACGAGAGCACCAAGATCCCGCTGCGCCTGATCGAGGCGATCGAGCGGGACGAGTACCACAAGCTTTCCGGGCCGCTCTACGTGCGCAGCTTCCTGCGCAGCTACGCGGGCTGGCTGGGCCTGGACACGGGCGAGATCCTGCGCGCGTACGAATCGCTGGCCGGCCGGCCGGAGAGCGGCGGCGGCGACGAGATGGTGTGGACGGAGGACCAGGTGCAGGTGCGCCGCGTCGGCTCGTCGTTGCCGCGCGACCTGCTGATCGGCGCGGCCGTCGTGGTGATCCTGGCGCTGGCGGCCTGGGGCCTGTGGACGATCATCCGCGGCGGGGATACGCCGAGCGAGCCCGCGGCCGTGCCGCCGGAGGAGTTCTCGGTGATCGTGCCGCCGGCGACGGCGGTCGACTCCGTCGCGACGCCCGAGGCGGTCGGCGAGACCGGCAAGCCGCGACCGGGGCGGAGCGCCCTGCAACCCGCCACGCGGCCCGAGACGCGGCAGGCCCGCCTGGCCCGCCTCGAGGCCGACAGCCTGCTGGGTGGGCCGCGTGCGGAGGCGACGCCGCCGGCGTCGGCGGCCGTCCTGCCCGTGCCGGTGGCCGCGGACGCCGCGGTTCCGTTCATCGCCGGCACCCCCACCGTCCTGGTGCTGAGAGTGCTGCTGCCGGCGCCCACGAACTGCTCGGTGCGCCGCGACGACCAGGCCGCGGCCCGGCCGGTGGTCTGGCCCGACCGGCCGCAGCCGCTGCCCACCCGCGACGTGTCCCCCGGCGTCGCCTACGCGGTGCGCAACGGTTTCGCGATCTACTGGGGCGCCCGCGACACGTTCACGCTGACCCTCGGCGCGTTGCAGGATGCCCGGGCGAGCCTCAACGGCGCCGATCTGCCGGTCGACCGCTGGCAGCCGGGCCAGCCGGTGGTGCTCGACCAGCACACCGTGCAGCGCCTGGGTGGCTGACGTGGGCCTGTTCCGCCTCCAGGCCCCCTTCGTTCCCACCGGCGACCAGCCCGAGGCCATCCGCCAGCTCTGCGCGGGCATCCGCCGCGGCGACCGCTTCCAGACCCTCCTCGGCGTCACGGGCTCGGGCAAGACCTTCACCATGGCCAACGTCATCGCCGAGCTCGACCGCCCGGCGCTCATCTTCAGCCACAACAAGACGCTGGCGGCGCAGCTCTACGGCGAGCTGAAGGGCTTCTTCCCCGACAACGCGGTCGAGTACTTCATCAGCTATTACGACTATTACCAGCCCGAGGCGTTCATCCCGCAGACCAACACCTACATCGAGAAGGACACCTCGATCAACGACGAGATCGAACGCCTGCGGCTGCGCACGACCAGCTCGCTGCTGGCGCGGCGCGACGTCGTCGTGGTCTGCTCGGTGTCGGCCATCTACGGCCTGGGCAACCCCCGGACCTTCCGCGAGGGCATCATCCATCTGGAGACCGGGCAGGCGATCGACCGCGACGAGCTGCTGCAGCTGCTGGTCGACTCGGCCTACCAGCGCAACGACGTCGCGCCGGACTACGGCACCTTCCGCGTGCGCGGCGACGTCGTCGAGGTGCGCGCGGCCCACGAGGAGCGCACCCTGCGGATCGAGTTCTTCGACGCGGAGATCGACCGCCTGGCCTGGATCGACCACCTCACCGGCAAGACCCTCGAACGCGTGACCACGGCGGCGATCTTCCCGGCCAGCCAGTTCATCACCGACCGCGCGCGGTCGCGCGAGATCGTCGACCTCATCGCCCGGGACCTCGAGGACCAGCTCGCGCTCTTCGACGCCGGCGGCCAGGCGCTCGAGGCCCAGCGCCTGGCCAGCCGCACCCGGTACGACATGGAGATGATCCAGCAGATCGGCCACTGTCCTGGGGTGGAGAACTACTCGCGGTACTTCGACGACCGCCAGCCGGGCGAACGCCCGGCCTGCCTGCTCGACTACTTCCCCGACGACTACCTTCTGATCATCGACGAGAGCCACGTCACCGTGCCGCAGATCGGCGCCATGTTCAACGGCGACCGCTCCCGCAAGGAGAAGCTGGTGGAGCACGGCTTCCGCCTGCCGTCGGCCCTCGACAACCGCCCGCTGCGATTCGCGGAGTTCGAGCAGCTGGTGCCGACCACCATCTTCGTCTCCGCCACGCCGGGCGACTACGAACTCATCCAGAGCGGCGGCGTCTTCGTCGAGCAGGTGATCCGGCCCACCGGGCTGATCGATCCGCCGATCGAGGTGCGCCCGGTGGCGACCCAGGTGGACGACCTGATGGCCCGCTGCCGCGAGGTGGTCGACCGCGGCGAACGGGTGCTGGTGACGACGCTGACCAAGAAGATGTCCGAGGACCTGACCAGGCAGGCCGGCTTCCCGGAGTCGCCTACCTGCACAGCGACATCACGGCGCTCGACCGCATCGAGATCCTGCGCAACCTGCGCCTCGGCGAGAGCGACGTGCTCGTCGGCGTCAACCTGCTGCGCGAGGGCCTCGACCTGCCGGAGGTCTCGCTCGTCGCCATCCTGGACGCCGACCGCGAGGGCTTCCTGCGCAGCGAGCGCTCGCTCATCCAGACCGCGGGCCGGGCCGCGCGCAACGTCAACGGCAAGGTGATCATGTACGCCGACCGTCTGACCGACAGCATGCGCCGCGCCATCGCGGAGACCGAACGCCGCCGCGCCAAGCAGATCGCCTACAACCTGGAGCACGGCATCACCCCGCAGACCATCCACAAGAGCCGCGACGAGATCATGCAGCAGACCATGGCGGCGGGCGACCGCAAACCGGCCCCGGCACCGACGGCCCGCCCCTGGGAGGCGATCCTGCGCGACACGCTCACCCCGCGCGACATGGTCGAGCTGCTCGAGGCGGAGATGCGCGAGGCGGCGCGGGCGCTGCAGTACGAGAAGGCCGCCCAGATCCGTGATCGTATCGAGGACCTCAAGGCCCAGTGGGGCCTGCGGGGCAACCAGGCGGAGGAGTGACATGGATGCGCGCGACGTGCTGCACGATCCCTGGCTGGCGACCCTGCTCGACCAGGCCCTCGCCGAGGACATCGGGGGCGGCGACGCTTCGACGGCGATCACCGTGGCGGCGGAAGCCCGGGCGAGGGCCCGCGTGACGGCCCGCGAGGCTGGCGTCGTGGCCGGCCTGGTGCTGCTCGCACCGCTGGCCGCGCGCCTGGACGGGGCGATCGCGGTCGAGCTCCTCGCGCGCGACGGCGAGGCCGTGGCGGCCGGTCGTACGGTGGCCGTCCTCGCCGGCCCGGCCGGTCCGCTGCTCACCCTCGAACGCACGGCACTGAACCTGCTGCAGCAGCTTTCGGGCATCGCCAGCCTGACCGCGCGGTACGTGGCGGAGGTCGCCGGCACCGCCTGCCAGGTGCTCGACACCCGCAAGACGGTGCCCGGCTGGCGCCGCCTCGCCAAGTACGCCGTGCGCTGCGGCGGCGGCATCAACCACCGGTTCGGTCTCTACGACCGCATCATGCTCAAGGACAACCACTGGGCGGCCGGCGGCGAGCGGATCGATGAACTGGTGGCCCGCGGCCGCGCTCGTTATCCCGATCTGGCCATCGAGGTCGAGGTGGACACGCTCGCGCAGCTCGACCGCGTGCTGCCCCTGCGGGTCGAGTGGATCCTGCTCGACAACTTCAGCCCGGCGGCCGCCGTCGAGGCCGTGCGACGGCGCGATGCGGCCGACGTCGGCACCCTCCTGGAGGCCAGCGGCAACGTGACCCTCGCGACCATCGGCGAGTACGCCCGCGCCGGGGTGGACGCCGCCTCGGTGGGCCGCCTGACCCACTCGGCGCCGGCCCTGGACCTGGGCATCGACATGGAGCTGCTGCCGTGAGCTGGCTGCTCATCGACGTGGGCAATTCGCGGACGGTGGCGCTGCGGGCGCCGGCCAGCGGCGGCCGTCTGGCCGAACCGGTGGTGACCGTGCTCGACGAGCCGACTCCCCGCACCGACGCGGGTGCCGCGGATCTCGCCGCCCGCCTCGCCCGCGACCGCGGCGACGTGCTGGTGGTCGGGCTGACCTCGGTCGTGCCCCGCCTCACCGCGGCCCTCGCCACCCGCCTGCCGGATCTCCGGAGCGTGGACCATACCTGGTCCATGCCGTTCGCCGTCCTGGTCGAGCAGCCCGAGACCGTCGGCGCCGACCGCTGGTGCAACGTGGCGGCCGCGGTCGCCGCCGGCCTCACCGACGCCATCGTGGTCGACGCCGGGACGGCCACGACGATCGACGTCCTCGCGGACGGCGAGTTCCGTGGCGGCCTGATCGCCCCGGGCATGGCGTTCGCCGCGCGCCAGCTGCAGGAGAAGGGCGCGCGGCTCTGGCCGGTGCCCTTCACGCGCTGCGAGCTGCGGCCGGGGCGCCATACGGCCGAGGCGCTGCAGATCGGTGCCTTCCACGTCGGCGTCAACGGGGTGGTGGGTACGGTGGCGGGACTGCGGGCGCAGTTTCCGCGGGCACGGGTGCTGGTCACCGGCGGCCTGGCCTTCTGCCTCGACCAGCCGGGCTGGCGGCTGGACGCTCTGCTCACGTTCCGGGGCCTGGTGCACCTGATGCACGGCCAGGGCCGCCCTGCTGAGGCGGCCCCGGCGTGATGCGGCGGCGGCGGGGCTAACGGGCGCGGGCGCTCACGTTGTCGACGTAGAAGGTGCCGGCGCCGTCGTTCCAGGACGCGAAGCTGAGGTCCGTGATGGCGTCAGGCACGGGTTCGCCCTTGACCTTGAACGCCTGCAGCGGGCCGACCACCGGGCCGTCGTTCACCTGGACCGTGTAGGTCTGCGCCGGCACGTCGAGCTCCACGGTGATGGTGTACCAGGTGCGGGTGTCGAGTCCCTGCGCGATGATGGTCCGGTCGTCCCAGTCCCGCTCGCCCTCGCGGGCGAACAGGTTGAGCTTGCCCTCCTGGCCGGCGTTCTCGAAGCCGAGCATCGCAAAGCGTTCCTTGCCGGTGGAGTTGGGACCGCGTTTCTTGTCGTTGCTCGTGCCGGCGAAGAAGAACCCGGACCGGTCGAACTCCGGCCGGATGGACTTGACGGCGATGTCGTACCGGACACGCAGCTTGCCCGACTGGGGCGAGGCCAGGCTCTGCGAGAGGTACGTGTTCAGCTCGGGGTCTTCCTTGATCATGGCCTTCTGGGTCTTGTTGCCGTAGATCGGCTTGGTGCTGAGCATGAGGAGCTTGCGCCCGGCCTTGTCCTTGCGGCTCTCGTACCAGTCCTGACCGTCGTTGTCGGCCTGCAGGACGGAGCTGGACTTGAGCTCCTCGAAGCCCCCGTCGGTGATGAGCTCGTCCTGGGCGCGGGCCGCCGAGGGCGCGAGCCCGAGGCCGGCGGCGAGGGCGAGGGTGACGGTGAAGCCCGTGAGGGCGTGGGTACGTAGACGCATGTCGGACTCCCGGAACAGGGTTGGCAGGGGGGCGAGGACGCTGGGGTTCGATCGCGGAGCATACCGCGACGAAGCCGTCGGCGACAAGCCGGGAATGATCCCGCGGCCGTGACCCGCGGCCGGATGCCGGAGGTGGCTGCATGAACCGTCCGCCGCTGGTGCTCGACCTCGGCAACGTGCTGGTGAACCTCGACTTCGAGCGGTTCGTGCGCAGGGCGGCGGCATCGAGCGGGCGACCGGCGGATGCCGTCCGCGAACGCTACATCCTGGGTCCCCGGAAACGTCGTTACGAGCGGGGCGAATTGACCGATGCGGAGTTCTTCGGCGAGATGCAAGCCTGGCTCGGCTGGCCGGAGGGCCAGGGCGACGGACTGCGCCTCGCCTGGTGCGACATCTTCGCCGCCGCGCCGGGCGCCGAGGCGGCCCTGGATGGCCTCGCCTCGCGCTGGACCCCGTGGCTGCTCAGCGGTGCCAACGCGGCCCACATCGCCTGGTGCCGGCATGAGTGGCCCTGGCTGGACCGCTGCGAACGATTCTTCCTGTCGCACGAACTCGGCCGTCTGAAGGCCGAACCCGGGGAAGCTTCGCGCCGGTGCTCGCCGCCGCGGCGCGGGACCCGTTCCGATCTTCTACGACGACCTGCCGGCCAACGTGGCCGCCGCGCGCCAGGCCGGGCTCGACGCGCGCCTGTTCACGGGCTGGCCGGCGGCCTTGGCCGACCTGGGGGACGGACGGAGCTCCCTCTGACGACGGCAGCGGAGCACCCGCGGGTGCTCCGCTGCGCGAAGAAGGCTGGCGCGCGCGGACTAGATCATCCGGATGAACCAGTTCTCGCTCTTGCGCTTGACCTTGCCGAACCACAGGGCCAGCGGCGTCATCACCACGAGCAGGCCCGCCCAGACCAGCAGGCTGTCGACGACGCCGCCCGCGTGGTAAGGCAGCCACTCCAGGCGCCGGAACACGATGGCCAGGATCGGGATGTGCACGCAGTAGTAGAACAGCGGCACCTTGCCCACGATGGCCAGCGGCCGCAGCACCGGCAAGCGGTGGTCGATCCAGGCGAAGGCGCCCACCATGAAGATCACCGCGCCCGCGAACCAGAACTCGTGGGTCAGGCTCGGCGGATACTTCTGCACCAGGAAGAAGCTGTAGGTGAACCAACCTTCGCTGGGGAAGAGGTTGGCGTAGGCGCTGCCCCAATCACGCAGGCCGAGGGCCACGACCACCAGGAACAGGCCGATGCCCATGCTCTTGTAGGCGCGCTCGTCCGGCTTGTGCTTGTCGGTCCACACGGTGAACCAGAAGTGGGCCATCACCGAGCCGAGGCAGGCGAGGGCGAACCAGGGGATGAGCGGGTACTTGGTGAAGTCGCCGCTGTCGACGAAGAACTGCATCGGGATGTGGGTCCAGCTGTCGTGGCTGTAGGGGATCCGCAGCAGCAACGGATGGATGAAGAAGCAGGCGCCCGCCACCAGCAGGCGCTGCCACCATTTCCAGTGAGCCATGAAGGCCACGAGGATCATGCTGATGCCGATCGTGGCGATGATCCCCATGTGGTCGAGCCGCAGACGGGTGAAGCCGCCCCAGGCGGCGTTGACCCAGATCCACTGCACGGCCACCAGGAAGAGCCCGCGCTGCACGAAGTCCCAGCGGGCGCGCGCCTGGCTCTTGCCCTTCTTGCGGCGACGCAGGAAAGCCCAGTAGGTCATGGCGCCGTTCATCATCAGGAAGCCGGGCGCGCACAGGTAGCCCATGTAGCGGATGAGGAACTGGGGCGTGTTGTCGAAGAAGGGATCGATCGGGTCGAGGCTGAGCCAGGCCGCGTTCATGTAGTACTGGGCGTGGCCGAGGGCCATCATGATCCCGATGAGGCCGCGGAACTCATCGATGAAGGTGAACCGCAGCTTCGGGTGCGGCGACGGATGTGGCGGCTGCGGCGGGTGCGTCACGGCGGCGGGATCCTTGGCCTTGGCCTTCGAACGGGACATGGCATCCTCGGTTTGGCTCGGTGTGGCGTGGGGCGGGCGCCGTCCTGCCGGCGCCCGCCCCGGGGAGCGGGCTCAGGGGCGTTGCGGACGACGCGGAAGCCGACCGCGCTGTCCGCGCTGTCGGGCGGATAGGCGTTGCGCGCGGCGCTCCGGCATTCCTGCGCGCTGTAGTACCAGGTGCCGCCGCGGCATACGCGCTCGACGCCGGCGGGCGTCTGCCGGGTCGAGCACCGGCGTCGGTGCCCAGGTCGCCGTACCAGTCCCAGCACCATTCTCATCGCTGCCGCTGAGGTCGTGCAGAGGCCCAGCGGGTTAGCCTTCACCACCGCCGGCCCGCCGGGGCGTTGCCGCAGTACCAGCCGATGGCGTCCAGGTTGGGGTCGACCAGGCAGTTCAGGTTCAAGATGCTGCCGTTGTAGAGCGCTGTCGCGGGTGCCGCCGCGGCACAGGTACTCCCACTCCGCCTCGGTCGGCAGGCGCCAGCCGCTGGCCTCGGGATCCCAGGTGACGGACTGCCCGACGATGGTGTAGGCCGGCTGGAGAGCGTCGGCGACCGAACGGGCGTTGCAGTAGGCCACCGCCTGGAACCAGGTGGCGCTGTCCATGGGCCGATCGTCGCCGGGGAACTCGCTCTGGTCCTCGGACGGCGGCATCACGGCGTCCCACTCGCCCTGGGTCACCTCGTGGGCCGCCGCCACGATGGCGCGGGAGAAGACCACGGTGTGCTGCACCTCGTCGGCCAGGCGGCCGGGCTCGCCGGCGGGGCTGCCCATCAGGAACGCGGCCTGGCCCACCAGGGGGCCGGCCACGGACGGTGTCGTGGCGGGGGCGACGCCGTCGGCCTCGAAGTGGAAGGCATAGTCGTGCGCGCCGGCCGGCAGAGTGGTCTGGTAGGTGTAGACGATCCCGTCGTCGCTGGTCATCGTCGCCGCCGCGCCATCGATCACGACCTCGGTGACCGTGAAGGCGCCGTCCCAGAGGGCCTCGACGGTGTAGGTGTAGGTGTCGGCCACGGTGCCGCCCTCGATGTCGACCGTGCCGTTGCGCAGGATGATGCCCTCGGCCGTGGTGGCGCTGGCGTCGCCGGCGAGCGGGCCGCGCTGCCCGGCATCATCCACCATCCGAACGGCCAGGTGGTAGGTGGTGCCGGCGGTCAGGCCGTCGACCGTGGCGGTGACCCGCGTGCCGGGCTCCGCCGGATCGGGCGGGTTGGCGGCCGGCGTGGCCGCGTCCCAGGCGGCCTCGTCGGGAATCGCCTCGTCGGCGTAACGGATCTCGACCGCCGCGGCGAGTCCGCGCAGGCGGTCGTCGCCGGTCATGGTCCAGGTCAGCTCGATGGCCGTGGCGCCCGCGGGTTCGGCCACCAGGTCGGTCACCGGCGCCGGCGCGGCGATGTCGCTGAAGGGGCCGTGGCCGGCCAGCACGTAGAGGCCCGCCTCCTCGTCCATCACCAGGCAGTAGCCGTCCTCGGAGAAGACGACGTCGGTGGCGTTCGGGGTCGGGGTGGTGCCGAGGTAGACCGGCTGCTCGGGGTTGGTGACGTCGAAGAAGTGGACGCCGCCCAGGTTGCCGGCCAGCGCCATCAGGCCGTCGCGCAGGGCGATGGACTCGCTGAAGCCGCTGAGGTCGTACTGGGTGATCTTCACGGGGGTGTCGCCGTCGTGGATGCGGAAGACGGCCAGTCCCTCGACGCCGTCGGCCACGAAGGCGTAGTCATCCTGCAGGGCCACGAACCGGGCGCTTCCGGGCGTGTCGGCCCAGCTCGTGAGGGTCACCGCGTCGAGGTCGAGGATGCGCAGGTCGAGCACGCAGAGGCCCATCTCGTTGTCGGCGCAGTAGCCCCAGCCGTCGCGCACGACCAGGCCGTAGGCGCTGCCCTGCGTACCCACGAACACGCCGTTGTACGCGAGGATGCCGGGATCGCCGATCACCGACTCGAAGATGCGCACGCCCTTCCAGTCCTCGGCGAGGTAGACGCCGTAGGGGAGGGTCGGGTCGAGGTCCTCGTCGATGAAGATGGTGCGGCCGACCACGGCCGTCGTCCCGGTGTTGTAGTCGAACGGATTGGACGGATCGGTGACGTCGTAGCTGGTGACGCCCTCGGTGCCCTCGACCACGTGGGCGATGTCGCGCATCACGCCGCCGTCGAACGTGCGCACCACCTGGATGTCCTCCGCGTACTTGGTCGTGTTGATGGTGGCCAGCAGCACGGGGTGCGTGGGATCGGTCCAGTCGATGGTGTGCAGACCGGCCTCGCCGCCGGCGACGTACACGGTGCGGCCGAGCACGGCCAGGCCCTCGTTCGCCGACGGCAGCGCGAGGTGGCCCACGATCTCGTAGGGCGACCCCGGCGGCTCGTAGAGGTCCTGCTTGCCGCAGCCGGCCACCAGGAGAAGGACGACCGCGAGCGCCAGCAGGACGCGGGTCGGAAACGGAAGGCTCGGGTTGGTCTGCATGGCCACTCCTCTAGAAATCGTAGCTGAGCGCGAGCGAGTAACGGTGCGAGATGTAATCCTTGTCCAGGGTGATATCGCCGTACCACGGCGATTCCACCTGGCGTTCGGAGTACACGAAATCGAAATCCAGATCGACGCCCCTGGTCAGGGCCTTGCTGGCCTTCAGGAAGGCCTTGGCCCACTTGTCCCGACGGCCCACCTGGTAGGGCGAGTCGAAGAGGTCTTTGGTGGTGGTGTAGTAGTAGTCCATGAACAGGTAGGCGACGCCGACGTCGTCGGCCAACGGGCGCAGCCAGGGCGTCTTGAGGTCCAGGCCGAGCCGATAGAGGTCGCGATGATAGCCGGGGTCGGAGTCGTCGCTGTGATCGTGGCTCTCGTCCACGGAGTCGTAGCCGCGCCCCGCGGCGTCCTCGAAGCTGTAGTCGACGGTGACCCGCAGCTTGCGCGCGAAGAACCGGTACGCCACCGATCCGCGCAGCTCCCAGGTCGCCACGTCGTTCTCCATGAACGGCTTGTTGTAGTAGCGCATGTTGCTCTCGGCGGTCACCGAGTAGCTCAGATCGCGGCTCAACGTGTGCCGCCAGGTGAGGTTGACGATGTTGCGCGTGAAACGGAACTCACGGTCCTCGCTGACGCCGCCGTAGGGGGAGCGGTCGCCGAGTTGGCGGATGTACTGCTCCGGCGCATGGTGGAGGTAGAGCTCGAGGCTTCGGCTGCCGCCGAAGTACTGGCGCACGTAGGCGTCGAAATCGGTGTTGGTCTTGATGGGGTTGACCGTGTACATCCACCGCTTGACCTTGAAGCGCAGGCGCGTCTTGCCGAGGCTCCAGAACTGCCGTTCGGCCGACAGGTCGAGCGTGGGGGCGAAGACGAAGTCGTCGTAGCTCTTCATGCGGGGCAGGCCGGGATCGAGGCCCACGAGGAAATCGTCGATGGCCTGGGGGTGCAGCGTGTAGACGTTGTCGTCGTAGATGAATTCCGCGGTGAACGAGTTGCGGTAGCGCCAGGGGTTGGGGCGGGCGTCAGCGTCGGCCGGCCGGGACGACTGGGACGGGCCGTCGTAGTAGAAGATGGCCGCCGCGAGGCCGCCGCCGTCCACGCTCGCGGTCAGGCGGGCGGTCCAGATGCCGGCCGGCACGTAGAACTCGAACTTGCGGCCGCCGCTGGGGACCGTCGGGCGTCCGTCGTCGAACGTGGTGGAAGGGCTCGGGCTGAACGTGAGCGGCAGGCGCATGGTCCGCTCGCCGATCCCCGCGATCTCCAGGCTGCCCGCGCGCTCGCCGTTCTCACCGGGCGCGAACCCCACCCGCATGAATCCGTAGAGGCGGCCCGGTCCCACGAGCGTCATCGTGACCGGGTTGGGACCCAGTTCCAGGTAATCCTTGCCGCCGATGGCGACCACGCGGGCCAGCGACGACGGCTCGGGCGTGAAGGCCTCGGCCGCGGCCAGGCCGGCGGCGGTCAGCACGGCGACCACCACCAGCGCGGCGCAGGCGTTCCGGCGCGGGTCGAGGGGGAAGCGGGCGGGCTGTCGGGTCATCGACGGATTCTCCTAACGCGCGAGGTCCCGCTTGGGGATGTGGAGCACGGCGGCCACGCCGCAGGCTTCCGGGCGTACGCAGCGGATCTCCACCTGATGGGCACCACGGGGCACCGGCACCTGGATCTCCTTGCGGTCGCCTGGCAGGATGTCGGGGCTCTCGAGCCAGAGGGCGGAATTCAGACGGACGCTGTCATGGTGGACGGTGCGCCACGGTTCGCCGTCGATCAGCACCTCGAGCGTGTAGGTCTGGCTGCCGTTCATCGTGTGGTCGAAATCCAGGCGGGTGCGGATCCGCAGCGTGGTCGGACCGCTCAGCCGCAGCAGGAGCGGCGTGCCGGCGTCGAAGTGGTAGTACTCCGATCCGTTGCCGCTCTCGAACTCGAGATGCCGCATCCCGTCGTAGACTTCCGGGGCGATCGCCATCCAGGTCTCCCGCTTGCGCTTGACCTGCCGGTAAGCGCGCAAGGCCACCTGGCCGCGGCCCGCGGTCTGGACCCGGATCGTCACCTGGTGGCTGCCCTCGGGCAAGGTCACGTACGCCCGGCGCAGGGAGGCCACGGCGCCCTCTCCGCGGCAGCGCGCGTACTCGCGGTAGGGCTTGCCCGTCAGACGCCGGCTCAGCACCTCCTGGCCGTCGACGGTGACCGTGACCGTGTAGGCCACGCTCGGCTCGTCGCCATCGGCGAACAGGTAGCGGCTGGTGATCTTCAGGCGCCGCGGGCCGCCGATCTCGCCATGGAGCTCCTGTCCGTCGCCCAGGGCCGTGTACTCGAAGGTCTGGCCATTGCTCTGCAGGCAGACCGGCTGGCCGCCCGCGAGGTCGCGCAACGAGACCCAGGCATCCTTGGCCGCCGCGGGCGCCGCCATGGCCAGGCAGGCCAGACCGCAGACGAGCATGATCCCACGCCTCATGAGGTTCCCTCCGCTCCAGGCGTCCGCGGCGTGCGCCGGGGCAGCTTGTCGAAGATACCCCGGCTCAACTCCGGGGCCAGGATGGCGACGCACAGGCCGCAGTACACCACCAGCGCCAGCAGCGCCAGTGGGAACCGATACATGGTCTTGATGAAGATCTCGCCCTCGCCCGGGATCGGCAAGACGTCGGGCGAGAGGGGCAGGCCGTGCTCGCGGGCCAGGCCCTGCACCCGCAGCAGGTGCAGCACCGGTACGCCGCGCTCGGCGAACAGCACCAGGGTGCCCTTGCGCGACCAGTTGTGCGGGCCGAGCTCGAAGCTGAGGCCAGACGGCAGCGCCGGCCGGTTGTTGCTGCTGCCGAGGCTGGCGACGCCGCCGCCGACGTTCACGTAGCAGCGGTAGGCGCGACCGCGCGACTCCTCCTCGTAGAACGCCATGCGGCGGGCGATGGCCTGTTCGATGTTGTCCGACTCGAGCATCGGCACCCCGTTGCGCGCCGCCGCCTCGAGGATCAGCTGCCGACCCGTGGGGCTGAGCCCGCGGCCCATGTCGTCGCCGCCGCCGAAGCTGGCCAGGCCGCTGCGCGTGGTGAAGACGCCGGCGTCGAACAGGACCCGCTCCATGTCGAGCCAGGTGTAGCCCGGATCGTTGGCGCCCCACATCGATGCGCCGACCGACGTGATCACCACCGGCCGCAACCGCATGGCCTCGATCGCAGCGTACAGGCCGATGTTCAGGCCCGGGAACGATCCCGACACCGCCACGGCCACCGGATCGCCCGGCTCCAGACCGACCTGCCGGAAGTAGCCCACGATCACCGCGGCCCAGTTCGGGTTCAGGCCGGTGAGCTTGGACTCGAGGTTGCCCTGCGCGTTGGTGATCTGGCTGAACTCCGGGCCGATCAGGCCGGTGCCGGCCGGGTCGTTGAGCAGGTCAACCTCCGCGAAGTCGAGCTTCCGATGTTCCTGCAGCACCCGGTAGGCCTCGCCCGCGCGCTCGGCGGCGGCCAGCTTGAGAGCGTAGTCGCGCTGCCGCATGGGCGCCCTCGTGGCGTCGAGCAACGCCTGCAGCAGCAGGGCCAGCACGGCCAGACCCAGCAGGATCCACCGACGCCGATTATCCAATCGCCAGCTCAATTAGCCTGCCTCCGTGCGCGACGACCAGGGCCAGGCGAACGATGAACGCCGCCATGAACATGGTGCAGAGTGTCTCGACGATGCCCTGGCGCATCATCCAGTAGGCGATGAGGCCGGGAATGATGTAGCCGACGGACTGCAGGAGCGTCGTGTCGACGCCGAAGCCGAATGCGGCGTTGAACACCAGCAGGTAACGCGTCAGGTAGCCGAACAGGTAACCCGCCAGCACGCAGAAGACCATGGTGCGACGGCCGTAGAGGAGGATCACGTTGCCCAGGAGCTTCACGCTCGAGAAGGTGACGAGGGCCGCCAGCACGGTGCTCAGCAGCCGCAGCGGCTGGTCGAGGTAGAGGGCGATGTAACCCGGCACCACCAGGCCGCCGGCCGCCAGGCCGAGGATCTCGGTGAAGACCAGGCTCACCATGAGGCCGAGTCCGATGGCCTGATACAGCATCACACCGCCTCCGCGACGAAACGAGGCCTCAGATGGTCGAGCAGTTCGTTGCCGATGCCCTTGATGTTGCCGATGCCGATGATGATGCCTCCGGGCGGGCACATCTCCACCAGCTTGGCCCACAGCTCGGGCGCCGGACGGCGGGAGAGGTCGTCGACCCGGTCCATGGGCAATCCTTCCCGGCGCAGCAGGTCCGCGACCACGCGGCACTCCTCGCCGATGAGCACGTACCGTCCGGCCTTCAACTCGCGGCCGAACATGGGGGCGAGGTCCTTGGCGCGGCGCATGCGATCCTCGCGGTTGTTGAACACCATCACGACCTCGTCGGGGCGCTCGGAGAGCTTGAGCCGCTCCCAGATCCGCAGGTAGCTGCCGCCGTCGTTGGCCGCGAACCCGTTGGCGAAGGTGATGCGGCCGTGGTCGGTGTCGAAATGCCAGAGGGTCATCGCGCCCACATCCGGGTGCACGTCGTACATCGCGGCGAGCGCCCGGTCGCGAGGCACGCCGGCGGCCTCGCAGACGTTGAGCGCGAGGGCGACGTTCTCGGGGAATTCGACGTAGCGGAAGCCCTCCATCTCGGCCGTCGTGACCTGGTCGGCGGTCGCGGCCACCGACCGCGACCCGAGCGCCGCGGCCCGGCTGTCGAAATAGCTGCCGAAGACGTCCTCGGCGTGGAACAGACGGCTGCGCCGCGGCACGGTGCCGGCGAGGCTCTTGGCGACGTCGGCGAGCGTGGGGCCCATGACCTCGAGATGGTCGGGCCGCACGTTGGTGATGACGCCGTGGGTGGCGTGGACGATCTGGTGCTCGCAGGTGCGCTGCAGGTCCGGACGCACGGCCATGCACTCGATGACGAGCGCGTCGCAGGCCTCGGCGGCCGCGTCGCGGATCACCTTGAGCTGCTCGCGGATGTTGGGGCCGCCGCGCCGGATGACAGGCGTCTCGCGGCCGTCGGCGTGGATGACGGCCGCGGCCGAGCCGGTGGTCTTGACGACGACGCGCAGGTCGCCGCCCCGCAGCCCGGCGGCGATCAGCCGCGAGACCGAACTCTTGCCGCGGCTGCCGTTGACGTGCACGCGCACGGGAATCCGGCGCAGGTACCAGCGGTGCCGCGCCATCTCCCAGATGCCGAGGGAGACGAGGATGGAGAGGATGAGAACGATCAATTTCATCGTTGCTCGCACCCATGCCGGCCGGACACCCGCGAGGGCGTCCGGCCGGCCCGGATAGATCAGCGCACCAGGAGCAGTTTCTGGGTCAGGGTGCGGCCACCGTGTTCCAGACGACAGAAGTAGACCCCGTCGGCGAGGTCGCGCCCGCGGTCGTCACGACCGCGCCAGACCACCATGCCCTCGCCGCCGTCCGCCGCGCCGTCGAGCAGGGTGCGCACCAGGCGGCCCCGCACGTCGAACACCCGCAGCCGGACCTGGCCGGCGCGGGGCAGGGCGAAGGCGATCGACGCCTCGCCGCGCAACGGGTTGGGAACCGGTGCGCGCAGCGCGAAGCGGAGGTCCGGCGCGCCGGCCAGAGACTTCCCGACGTCGCAGCTCGCACCGTACGGCAGCAGGGCCTCGAGCACGAGGTCCTGAGCGCCGTCGGCGACGGTGAACGCGCGGGCGTCCGCGGGCAGCGCCTCGGGCGTCAGGCAGGTCTTGACGCCGTCGGCGAGGGCGTGCACGCGCCAGCCCAGCACCGGGCGTCGGTCGTCCAGCCGCCAGGCGAGGACGGCGCCGTCGCCGGCAGACTGACGCGTGAGCGCCACGTCCAGCGGGACGCGCGTCGGCGGCGCCGTGGTCAGGCACACGGCCTGGCCCGGCCCGAAGACGAGGGTGCCGCGGGATCGCAGGCCGTCGTACGTGAGCTGCAGGCCGTCGGTCTCGTCGGGCGATTCGATGCCCACCGAGGCGTACATCCGCGATTCGTCGTTGTCGGCCACCTGCTTGTAGAAGAACAGGATCTCGCCGTCGCCCGACGGCGTGCCGTGCTGGGCGGGATCGCGCAGGACGGCCTGGAAGGTCTGCAGGTCGGCGATCTCCGGCTTGAGGTGGCGCATGCGGCTCCACTCGACGATCAGCTCGCCGGCCGCCGCATCATGGTACCAGTAGACGCCGTCGCTCGACAGGCCGACCGGATCGCTCTCCGGATCGGCCACCGGCTCGGGGTTGAGGTTGTCCCAGAACGGCGCCACGATCGCGCCGTTGCCCTGGGCCGACGGGAGCGGCCAGTTGTAGTAGTTGTAGGCGTCGTCGGTGTCGTCGAAGCTGAGCCAGCCGTTGTCCGAGACGCGGATGCGGTCGAAGTCCTGCCCGTAGAAACGGAAGGTGAAGGGCAGGTCGAGCGTGACGTCGGTGTCGTAGTTGTCCGAGATGAACGGGAGCTTGGCCCCGGGGCCGCCGAACTCCGTGCTCAGCTCGAGCCAGCGGTAGACCGGGCGCTGGCCCGGATACAGGTAGTCGGCGCTGTCGTACGCGAAGTAGCCGTGCGCGTCCGGTCCCGCCGGCTCGCCCACGTCGCCGCGGCCGATCGGCAGGGCGAGGGCGCGGGCCTGGACGGCGCCTTCCTGGCAGGTCGCCGTGGCCTGGAGGATCAGGGTCTGGCCGCCCGCCACAGGGTCGGCCAGGGTCACCGACACCGGGCCGCAGGTCACGCTGCCGCCTGCCGGCACGGCGCCGAAGGACACGGCCGACGTCAGGAGCGTGGCGCCGTCCAGCGGCGCGAGCGCCAGCGCGAGGTCGCCGCCGGCGGTGTCGCGGGAGCCGGCGTTGACCACGGTGACGGTCAGCAGGCTGGTCGTGCCCGGTTCGAGCCACGCGTCGCCCGTCGCGGTGACGGCCGTCAGCTGCAGGTCGGGCGCGGCCACGGTCAGCGTGAAGCCCGAGCGGTCGATCTCGCCGCCGCGTGCGACCATCAGCTCGCCGTCGAGCAGGTTGCCGTCCTCGGCACCCGCGTCGATCGTCATGCCGAACGCCGACTGCGGCGTGCCCGACGCGCCGGCCGCCAGGCCGTCCAGCAGGGCCGTGCCCGCGGTCACCGTCGCCGGGCCGTCGACGGCGAAGGTCACCGTCGCGCTGCCGCTGGCCGCGGTTCCGTGGTTGTGCAGGGTCGGCAGCAGGTCGAGGACCGCGCCAGGAACGATCGACGCCTCCCCGAGGCCGAGATCCTCGAGGCCCACGAACACGCCGCTCGTCTGGCCGTTGATCTGGATCCGGTAGGGGATCCGGTCGCTCCGGCTGGCGGTGATGTCCACCGGACCGTCGCCCACGGCCGTGGAGAGCACGACCCGCGCGGTGCCGCCGGCGCCGGTGAGCGCGCGGCCGAGCAGCACGCCGGCCTGCGCGACGCCGACGCGGGCGCCGGCCACCGGGGTCGTGCCGTCGGCCTCGGTCACCGCCACCTCGATCGCGGTGGTGCCGCTGGGCAGGCTCGCCGGGTGCGTGGCGAGCAACGCGGTGGGCGCCGCACGGGAGAAGTTCAGCTCGGGGTCGCCGAGCAGGTTGTAGATGTGGAAGTAGAACTCGACCGATTCCTCGTCGCCGGTGTCGTCGAGCTCATCGGGGAAGTACTCGAGGAACCGGAGCTTGCCGGCGTTGAGCAGGCCGCCGAGCGTCGTGATGTCGAGATCGACGGCGCGCTCGAAGACGCTGATCGCCATGGCGTCGTTGAACCGGGTGTGCGACCAGTGCTCGCCGTTGCCGATGAACGCGACGGCGCCCTTGAACGTCTCCGGCGTGCTGCCGCCGGTGCGGGTGAACACCTCGCCGAAGCAGGCGTCGGCGGCGGAGAAGTCGCCGTTCAGGCAGACGAAGCTCATCACCACCGGCGTCATCGCGCCGTTGGCCAGGCTGGGGATCTCGTCGACCGTGTAGTGCGGCGGTTCCCAGCCCGACGAGCCGTAGGCCCAGCCGCGGTACACGACGAAGCTGCAGCCGGCGTCGATCTCGGCCTTGATCACGGCCGGCCCCATGTTCTGGGGCACGCCGATGCCCTCCTGGGCGATGAACGGCGAGACGATGTAGTTGCCGCGGTCGCCGGGAGCGGGCGTGACGGGATCGAGCGGGTCGAAGCCGATGGAGACGAGCTGCTCGCCGCAGAAACGCACGGTGTGCATGGGGGTGGACGACGCGTACTGGCCGGCCACCATCACGCCGCGGGTGAACCACGCGGTCTGGTCGACGTACGGGGTGGACTCGTAGGCCACGGTCTTGGCCACCATCGCCGCGCACTCGCTCTGGTTCGACACCGAGAAGCGGCCGATCATGAGGTCGGGCAGCCAGTCGTCGCCGTCGAGCAGCGCGTAGGGCAGATCGGTGACGTTGCCCGAGAAGCTCCAGGCGGGGATGCCGTCGACGTCTCCCACCAGGAGCACGTACTCGGGGGGCAGGTCCCAGGTCTGGTAGGCCTCCAGGAGCCAGTCCTTGATCCCCTGATTGGTGGTGCCGGTCTCGTCGGTCGTGACCAGCACCACGGGCCAGCCCTTGCGGGTCTTCCAGCTCACCAGCGGCGCGAGGGCGCCAGCGTACTGCGGGCTGCTGACGATCACGTAGCTGCCGCCGGCGGGCAGATCGGCCACCTTCAGGCCGGCCGGGCCGCCGGCGCCCGGCAGGCTCGCGTCGAGCGTCGGGCTGGCGAGGCGTTCGGCGCCCTTGCCGCCCCAGGTTCCGTCGTAGCGGACGGCCACCACCAGCTCCCGGTCGCCGGGGTCGCTGACGCGCACCAGCGCCACCGGTCGGCCGCGCAGGCTCATCAGATCGGCCACGACCTCGACGGCTCCGGCGGTCCCGTCGAGCAGGACGGCCCGGGCACCGGTGGCGTCGCGGGGCAGGGCCACCAGAGCACCGAGGTCGCCGGCCGTGGACCCGGGCGCGGTCGCGGCGGAGGCGGCGGGGAACGTGAGGATGGTTTCACCGCCGTGGACGGCGACAGAAGCGGAACGGGGCGGCGTCACGGGGGCCGCGGTCCCGGTCGCCGCCAGGGCGACCAGGACCACGAGGCTCGCGACGCCCGACAGGCGGACTCGCATCATCGGATCAGACTCATCCTCTTGGTGGCGGTGGTGCCGCGGGAGTCGAGCTGGTAGAGATACACCCCGCTGGGGAGTTCCCGACCGGCCTGATCGCGGCCATTCCAGGTGATCTCGTAACGGGTGTCGGCAGCCAGACCGGTGCGCTGGTAGGTGCGGAGCAGGTGGCCGCGGACATCGTGGATTCGAATCACGGCATCACCCGGCTGGTCAAGCACGAAAAACAGCGTGGTCATCGGGTTGAACGGATTCGGCGCGTTGCCGAGCGTGATCCCGGCCCGCGGCAGATCGCCGACCGGGGTGCCGCAGCCCGCGGCGTAGGCGCCCGCAAAGGTGGCGCCGCAGCCACCGCCGTCGGGGTGGTTGCCGGCGGCGCAGGGGCTGCCGAGCGCGATGTGGTAGTTGCCGTCGGCGGCGTTGCAGAACAGGGGGTCGGCGGAGAAGTTGCAGCCGGCGTCCTGGCCGCACACGTCATCGCCGCCGGCGTTGTTCCAGAGGTCGCAGCCGCTGATCGTGCCGTCCTCGGCCAGGAGGCAGGCGATGCCGGCGCCGACGGGCGAGTCGGCGACGATGCAGTTGCTGATGGTCGGCGCGGCGAAGAACTGCACGAGGATGCCGCCGGCCAGGCCGTCGCCGGAGCAGCTGTTGCCCACGAGGGTGCAGTTCTCGACGAGCGGCGAGGGGGCGAACTGGATGTCGATCCCGCCTGCATCCGAACCGGTGCTCGTGGCGTGGTTGTCCACGATCACCAGGTTGCGCAGCGTGGGGGCGGACTGCTGGCAGGTGATGCCGGCGCCGTAGTTGTAGCTGGCCTGGGTGCTGTTGCCCTGGATCAGGCAGTCCTCGACGGTGCCGGTGGCGCCGGAGATGTAGGCGAGGCCGCCGCCGGCGCCGCGCGTGGTGTTGCCGATGAACTCGCAGCCGGAGATGTCGCACGCGCTGTCCTGCACGCACACGCCGCCGCCGTTGCCGAAGTCGGCGTTGACGGCGTTGCCGGTGAAGGTCGAGGCCGTGATGGTGACCGTGCAGCCGGAGCGGATGAAGATGCCCGCGCCCGACGGCGCGGTGTTGGCGTCGAAGAGGCAGTTGGCGATGGTGGCCGTGCTCTGTTCCTCGACCGCGAGGCCGCCGCCCTGCTTGGCCTCGTTGCTCAGGAACTGCACGTTGTCCAGGCTCGCGCCCGACTGGTTGATGACCACGATGCCGCCGTCGCCGGTATCGCGGATGACGCAATCCTGGACGGCGATGCCGGTGGAGCCCTGGCGGATGAGGATGCCCGCGCCGAAGATCTCGGCGTAGGTCCCACGCACCTGCAGGCCGCTGATGGTCACGTCGTCGGTGTCCTCGATGAAGATGCCGCGGCCGAGGCCCTGGGCGTCGATGATGGTCAGGTCGGCGCCGGCGCCCATGAGCGTCACGCCGTCCTTCATGATCACGCACGCGGTCGTGCTGCCCGGACCCTCGGTCTCGTGCGTGCAATCGGTGTAGGTGCCGGCGGCGACCATGACGGTGTCGCCCGCGTTGGCGGCCTGCACGGCGTCGTGGATCTGGGCGTAGTCGCCCGGCACGTTGATGATCGCGGCGGCGGCCGGCCCGACGATGAACAGCAGGATGGCGAACGATGCGGTCACAAGTCGCTTCATGATGGTGGTCCTCCCGTGGGGGGATGCAGCTGCAGGGTTGAGGCGTGACGGCGACACCGCACGGCAGCCGCGAGTATATCACGCCGCGGAGGCGGGCTCCAGATGCGGTATTCTAACATTTTCGGGAGCGGAGAACGCGTTCCGGGTTCAAAATTGTCGATCCGTACGGAATATTGTCGGGTTGGCGGCGACGGCGGACCGCCCCCGCCGGCGCACCGGGCGGATCGGTGAATCGCGACCCGCTCCCGTCAGCGCGGCCGGCGGCGCGCGGAATCATCCCGAAAATCGCATGGTACCGCAACGAAGCGCATCGTAACCGAACGATCCGGACACATTTGTTATCATTTCGTGGATCCCCTGTCCGGCCCGGGTCTGCTATAATGATCGTCGTGCATTTTGCACGATCGTTCTCACTCGTCTGGTTTTCGCTCGCCACGTTGCTCGAAAGACGGAGGCTCATATGCGCGCCCAACCCCTGATCCTGCTGCTGGGCCTGGCCCTGCTGGCCGCCCCGCTGCTCGCCGCCGAACCCGGCGTCGACGCGCTGTCCCTGAAGGCTGACGGGACCGTCGGCAAGCCCAGCCTGGAGATCGTCGGCCGCAGCGCGAGCGGGCTGACCCTCTCGCTGGAGATCCCCAGCCTGGAGGTCAGCGATCTGGTCCTCGGCGACCAGACGTTCAAGACGCTGGCCGTGCCCGAGGGCGGCGCCCTGGGCCTCGAGGGTCAACCGGCCCTGCCCACCTTCACCCGCCTGGTGGCCCTGCCCGCCGGCTCGGGTGTGCAGGTGAAGGTCGTCGGACGCGAACTGAAGGACCTCGGCACCATGCGTCTGGCGCCCAACCTCGGCATCGCCGACAAGGACGCGGCCGGGCCGCTGCGCTTCGACGCCCGCAGTTACGCGACGAGCCCCGCGAGCGAGGCCACGGCCACCGTCGGCGAGCCCGCCCTCATGCACGGGCAACGCGTGGTTCCGGTGACGTTCAGCCCGGTGGCCTACGATCCGGCCACGGGCCGCACCCAGGTGGCCGAGCGGATGGCCGTGGAGGTCACGTTCGCCGGCCGCGACACGCGCAACGATCAGGCGTCCCGGCCCCGGCAGATCCCCGAGTCGTTCGACGCGATCTTCCAGGACGAGATCGTCGGCTACCAGCGCGGCGGGGACGTGCAGGTGGGTCCCGGTTCCTACGTCGTGATCTGCCCCAACAACGCCAGCGTCATCAGCATCCTCGAGCCGCTGCTCGAGTGGCGCCGCCGCCTCGGCTACAACGTGGTCCTGGCGACCACCGCGCAGACCGGCACCACCAACACCGCGATCAAGAGCTGGCTGCAGTCGCAATACAACACCCTCGATCCGGCGCTCGAGTTCGTCGTCCTGGTGGGCGACGCCAACGGTGCGATCACCATCCCCTCCTGGCGGGAGTCCTACTCGGGCTACAACGGCGAGGGCGACCACGACTACACCCTGCTCGACGGCGGCGACGTGCTGGCCGATGTCCACATCGGACGTCTGTCGGTGACCAGCACCGCCGAGCTGCAGACCGTCGTCGACAAGATCGTCTCCTACGAGAGCGATCCCGACATGTCCGACCCCAGCTGGTTCACCACCGCCGGCCTGGTGGGCGACCCGTCGTCGTCGGGCATGAGCACGATCTTCGTCAACCAGTTCGTCAAGGAGCAGCTCCTCGACCTCGGCTACACGCGCATCGACACCATCTGGAGCGGCAACTTCCTCACCCAGATGCTCGCCACCCTCAACCAGGGCGAGAGCGTGTTCTGCTACCGCGGTTACTGGCAGATGAGCGGCATGGCGCCGAGCTACATCACCTCGCTGAGCAACGGCCGCCAGCTGCCCTTCGCCTGCATCCTGACCTGCGATACGGGATCGTTCTGGAGCGACACCGTGTGCCGTAGCGAGGCCTTCCTGCGCGCCGCCAACGGCGGTGGCGTGGCGTCCATCGGAACGGCGACCACGGGCACCCACACGCGCTACAACAACTGCATGTTCGTGGGCACCATGAACGGGATCCTGAACAGCGACGAGCACCGCGTCGGCCCGTCGGTCACCCGCGGCAAGCTCAACCTCTACAACAACTACTGGACCAACGAGTGGCAGAAGGTCTGGATCTGGTCGACCTGGAACAATCTCATGGGCGACCCGGCGACGGAGATCTTCACCGGCGTGCCCGCCACGCTCAGCGTGTCCCATCCCGCCCAGGTGGCCGTGGGCGCCAACGGCCTGCCGGTCACCGTGACCGAGGGCGGGGTCGCGCTCGCGGGCGCCCGCGTGGCGGCCTACAAGGCGGGCGAGGTCTCCAGCTTCGGCTACACCGACGCGGCGGGCCAGGTGGTGCTGGACATCACCGGTGCCTCCGGCGGCGACGTCGAGGTGACCGTCACGGGCCGCAACCTGCGCCCCTACCTCGGGGCGACCGCCGTGGGGGCCGTGAACCGCTCGCTCGACTTCGCCTCGCTCACCATCCAGGACGTGGTCGGCAACGCGGACGGTTTCGCGAACCCCGGCGAGACCCTGAACCTGCAGGTCGCGCTCACCAACCACGGCGCCAACGCGGTGTCCGGCGCGGTGGCCGAGCTCGCCACCGGCCTGGATTACGTGAGCGTGCTCACGACCGACGCCAGCTACGGCACCGTGGCGGCCGGCGCGACGGTGTCGCGCACCTTCCAGGTGCGGCTCGACGCCCAGGCGCCCGGCGGCGCGACCGCGCCCCTGCGCCTGACCGCGACGGCCGGCGCCGAGGCCTGGACGAGCCTGGTCAACCTCGCCGTCCGCGGCCCGCGCGGGTCGTTCAACCGCTTCACCTTCGGCGGCCCCGGCGACAACGTCGATCCCGGGGAGTCCGGCACCGTCACATTCGACCTGGCCAACGTGGGCGACCTCGCCACCGGCGGCGTCACGGCCAACCTGAGCTGCGACAGCCAGTGGGTCACCGTCACCGACGCCGCCGGCAGCTGGGGAGCATCCCGGTCAACGCCGCCGTGCCGCAGACCGGCAGCTTCGCGATCAGCGTGGCGGCCGACTGCTTCCCGGCCACCTGGCCGCGCTCCAGGTCGAGCTGACGTTCGCCGAGGGCGGCACCCAGACGATCGTCTACCCCGTGAAGGTGGGCACGGCCCAGGCCGGCGACCCGACCGGACCGGACGCCTACGGCTATTACGCGTTCGACAACACCGACACGGCCGCCGAGGCGCCCGTCTACGACTGGGTGGAGCTCGCGGGCCTGGGCACCAACACCGGCATCAGCGACAACGGCGGCGGCGACGACGAGACCCGCAACTTCGACCTGCCGTTCACCTTCACCTACTACGGGCAGAACTTCGACCGCGTGTCGATCTGCTCCAACGGCTGGCTGAGCCTCGGCCGCGACACCTACCAGAGGCACTACCGCAACTGGATGCTGCCGTCGGACGGCTCGCCCGGCGGGATGATCGCCGCGTTCTGGGACGACCTCGCCAACGGCACCGTCTACACCTGGCACGACACGGCCAACCACCGGTTCATCGTGCAGTGGGACGCCTTCGGCGCCAGCTCGAACTCGAACCACGATCTCTTCAGCGGCAACTGCACGTTCGAGATCCTGCTCTACGATCCCGCCTACCACAGCACGGATTCGGGCGACGGCATCATCGAGATTCAGTACCAGGCCGTCACCATCTACGGCGATGAGACCACCTACTTCACCGTCGGCATCGAGAACTCGGCGCGCGACGACGGCCTCACGTACGCCTACGGCAACAACTACGCCGGCGGCGCGGCGACCATCCAGCCCGGACGCGCCATCCGCCTGGTGCCCATCGTGCCCCAGGCGCAGGGCACGCTGGCCGGCGAGGTCCGCAACGCCTCGGGCGGCGGCGGCGCCATCCCGGGCGCGATCGTGACCGTGCTCGGCAACGGCCGCACCATCGCCAGCGGCCAGGACGGCCTCTACGCCGGCGGGGTGCCGGTCGGCACCTGGGACGTCGCGGTCTACCATCCGAGCTGCGCGCCCGACACCGCCTACGGCGTGGTCATTTACGAGGGCCAGACCACCGAGGTGGACTTCGCGCTCGTCGACATCGGCGGGCCGGACATCCTCGGGGCGACCCAGCTGCCCGACACCCAGGACACGGCCGGCCCCTACACCGTGGAGGCGACCATCACCGACCTGACCGGCGTGGACGAGTACCACCTGGTCTACACCTCGAGCACCGCCGGCGGTCCGTTCGTGTTGCCGCTCAGCCTGGTCGACGCCCCCACCGGCCTGGTGCGCGGGCAGATCCCCGGCCAGACCGACGGCTCGCGCGTGCAGTACTGGCTGACGGCCTCGGACGTGCTGGGCAACCAGTCGGCCGCGCCCCTGGGTGCGCCCTGGCCCGCCTATTCGTTCATGGTCGCCAGCGTCACCGCGGTGGCCGACGACGATTGCGAGACGCCCGGGGGCTGGACGGTCGACCCGCTGGGCACCGACACCGCGACCAGCGGCATCTGGGAGAACGGCGACCCGATCGGCACCTTCGAGACCCTCCCGGTGCAGCCCGAGGACGACCACACGCCCGCGCCCGGGGTCAACTGCTGGTTCACCGGCCAGCACGTGGCCGGCCAGGGGTCG
>JAWKQQ010000014.1:0-133738 GCA_041390065.1 Candidatus Krumholzibacteriia bacterium | reverse complement strand
CGTGCGCGAGCTGCTCGCCGGACTGGTCGGAACGGCGACCTTGGCCGAAGGTCGCCGTCTCAACGAATGGGAGTGCTACCAGCTCCTGGACCGCTGCGGGATCGCGCGCGGTCCGGCGGCCTACCTGGCGCAGGGGGCGACCGAACGCGACGAGGCGCGCTGGCTCACGGCGGCCGCATCCCTGGCCGATCCTGCCGGGCGCCTGCTGATCAAGGTCTGCGGGCGGCGCATCCTGCACAAGACGGACGTCGGCGGGGTCCGAAAGGTCTCGCTGCAGGGCCCCGAGGGAGCCGCGGACTGCCTGCGGCGCACGGTCGCAGAGATCCGGACGGCGGTGGCCGAAGCCGGCCTCGGCGACGAGATCGAGGGGCTGCTGGCCTGCGGGTTCGTCGCCCACCAGCCCAACACGCCCGGACAGGAGGTCCTGCTGACCCTGCGGCAGGACCCCGCTTTCGGGCCGGTGATCATCGTCGGCGTCGGGGGCACGTTGACCGAATGGTACGGCCACGGCAGCGGCGGACGCTCGACGCTCGTCCTCCCGGCGCGGGGACTCTCGGCGACGGCGGTCCGGGCCGCGCTCGAGGCGCACCCGTTGCTCTCGATCCTGGCCTGGCCGTCACGGCTCTACCCCGAGGCGCCGCTGGACCCCGCCGTCCTGGTCGACGCGGTCCTGAACCTCGCTCGCCTGGGGACCGCGACCGCGCCGGACCAGCCAGGACCGACTCTAGAGGAACTCGAGATCAACCCGGCGGTCGCCAGCGGTGGCCGCCTCGTGGCGCTCGATGGGGTCGGCCTCGTCTCGGCGTCGCACTGGGCGGAAAGCGGACGACCGCTCGCGAAGATCAAACCGCTCCTGGAGCCGCGCAGCGCGATCGTCATGGGCGTCTCGAGCAAGGGCGCCAACCCCGGTCGCATCATCCTCGACAACCTGCGCCGGAGCGAGGGGCCGGTTCGGGACAATCTGGCGGTGATCCATCCGCGTGACGATTCGATCGACGGCGTGCCTTGCTACCGCTCGTGCGCCGACCTGCCCGGGCCGGTGGACCTGGCCGTGGTCGCGATCCCGGCCGAAGGGGCGCTTGCGGCCATCACCGAGCTCGTCGAGACCGATCGGGCGGCGTCCATCATCCTCATCCCCGGCGGTTTCGCCGAGACCGGCGAGGCGGGCCTCGCCCGAGCGATCGAGGCGCAGCTCGCCCGGGGACACGCCGGGCCCGGGGGCGGGCCGGTGATGGTCGGCGGCAACTGTCTGGGCATCGTCAGCCGCGAGCAGTACAACACGTTCTTCATCCCGCTCTACAAGCTGCCCTTCAATCCCGCCCGTGGCGGCAACCTCGCGGTGGTCAGCCAGTCGGGCGCGTACCTGGTCACCTTCGCCAGCAACTATGACGGCATCATCCAGCCCCGGGCCAGCATCAGCTATGGCAACCAGATGGACCTGACCGTCGCGGACTTCGTGCTGCACTTCCTCGACGACGAACGCGTCGACACGGTGGCCTGCTACATCGAGGGCTTCCGCCCCGGCGACGGCCAGCGTTTCGTCGACGCCATCGGCGAAGCGCGCCGCCGCGGCAAGCGGGTCGTGGTCTTCAAGGCGGGTAAGACCGCCCTCGGCGCGAAGGCCGCCGCGAGCCACACCGCGTCCCTGGCCGGCGATTACGCCGTCGCCCGCGCCTGCCTGGTCGCCGCCGGCGCGGAGGTCGCCGAGAGCCTCGACGAGTTCGAGGACCTGATCAAGACCTTCACCCTGTTGTCGGGACGGCCGCCGCGCGGGCGCCGCGTCGGCATCCTGAGCAACGCGGGCTTCGAATGCAGCACGGTCATGGACGCCCTCGGCGATCTTGAACTCGCGCCCTTCGACACGGCGACCCGGGCCGGCCTCGACGCGGCGCTGCCCGTGATCGCCCACCGCGACAACCCCGTCGACGCCACGCCGATGGCCGGCACCGCGGCCGCCGACAGCTCGGAGACCATCCTGGCCAGCGGCGGCACGGTCGATGCGGCGATCCTCTCGGCCCGTCCCGGTGACCGGCGCGCTGGAGACCCTCGGGCGACCTGCGACGGCAGCCATCGCGAGGACCTGGCGGCCGCGACCGCCCTGGGCCGGCGCTGGCTCGAGGTCATCGGCCGCCATACCAAGCCGGTGGTGGTGGTGGTGGATTCCGGGCGGCCGTACGACGCGCTCTGCCGCCAGATCGAGGCGGCCGGCGTGCCGGTGTTCCGCAAGATCGACCGGGCGGCCCGGGCGCTGGCGGCGTATTGCCGCGCGGCGGCGGCGGAGCGGTGATACCGCTGGCCGCCGCGGCCGATCCGCCCTAGCATGCCGAAGGAACCATCCTGACGAAAGGGACTCGACGTGCGCAAGTTCTGGATCGTGTTCGTGATCATCGCCGTCGTGATCGGCGGCGGCCTCGGCCTGCTGTGGAAGGCCGCCACCCAGCTGGACCGGCCCGGTCAGGCCGGCGGCGGGGTGCTGCACTGGCGGGCGAGCGGAGCCTTGCCGGAAGCCGTCGACGACAGCTTCCTCGGGCAGCTCCAGGCCGGCGACCAGCTGACCTTCCGGCAGGCCGTGTTCGGCCTGCGGCGGGCGGCGGAGGACCCGCACATCAAGGCGTTGGTCCTCGAGCTCGACGGCCTGGCTGTGTCGTGGGCGCAGCTGGGCGAGCTGAGCCGCGCCGTGCACGAGGTCCGGGACGCGGGCAAGCCGGTGTGGGCGGTGGTCAGCTTCGCCGGCAACGCCGACTACGCCCTGGCCACCGCGGCCGATCATGTGGTGATGGCGCCCGAGGGCAACCTCATGATCCTGGGCGTGGCCGCCGAGCTGGCGTTCCTCAAGGACACCCTGGCGAAGGTCGGGATCGAGGCGGAGTTCCTGCATGTCGGGGAGTACAAGAGCGCTCCCGAGCAGCTGACGCGCACCGAGGCGAGCGACGCCAACCGGGCGATGACCCGCTCGCTGGTCGACGAGCGCTACGAGCAACTGGTCGATCTGATCGCCACCGGGCGCGGCCGGGACACGGCCGAGGTGGTCCGCTGGATCGACACCGGCATGTACGACGGCGAGACGGCGCTCGCGTCCGGCCTCGTCGACACGCTGGCCGACGCCGAGGGGCTGCTGAAGGACCTGCTGCCGGACGAGGACGTGGCCGATTTCGTCGACTACGCGCGCGCGGGGACGGGCGGCCGGGCCAGCCACGAGGTGGCGCTCATCGTGGCCGAGGGGGCCATCTACCCGGGCGAGTCGCGTCAGGACCCCCTGCAGGGGGCCATCATGGGCAGCGACACGGTGATCGACCAGCTTGCCCGGGCCGCCGAGGACGACAAGGTCGAGGCGGTGCTGCTGCGGGTGAACAGCCCCGGCGGCAGCGCGATGGCCAGCGACCTGATCTGGCGGGAGGTCGAACGGGTCCGCCAGGACAAGCCCGTGGTCGTCAGCATGGGCGGCTACGCCGCCAGCGGCGGCTACTACATCTCCTGCGGGGCGGACAGCATCTTCGCCGAGCGAGGCACCCTCACGGGCTCGATCGGGGTCTTCGCCGGCAAGATGAACTGGTCGGGGCTCTACGCCAAGCTCGACCTGCATCGCGAGATGTTCACCCGGGGCGAGAACGCCCTCTTCTGGCACGACGGCAGCGGCTTCACACCGGCGCAACGCGAGCTGTTCCAGGACCAGCTCGACCGCTTCTACGCCCGCTTCGTCGCCAAGGTGGCCGACGGGCGCGAACTCGCGTTCGAGGAGGTCGACCGGGTGGCCCGCGGCAGGGTCTGGACCGGGCGGCAAGCCCTGGCCGAGGGCCTGGTGGACGGCCTCGGCGGTCTCGACCGGGCCCTGCTGAGCGTCAAGCACCTCATCGGCGCCGCTCCGGACGACAAGGTCCGGGTGCGAACGTACGGCAAGGAGATGAGCTGGCTGGAGCGCACGATGCTCGATGCGCTGCGTTCGAGCGGTGCGTCCGCGGCCTGGCGCGCGCCCGATCCGCTGGCTCAGTTGCCGGCGTCCGTGCGGGCGCTGGTTCCGAGCCTGCGCTCGGCAGGGCTCGCGGACGTCGCGCCGCTCCTCGACGGCCGTCCGGTGGCGTTGATGACCTGGCGACCGGTGGCCTCGCCGGGGTCGCCGACGCCGTAGCGGCCGAGATCCAGGCCCAGGGGCAGCTGCCGCAGCAACCAGGCGACGGCGACCTCATCGGCGCTCGGGCTTGCGCGCAGGGGTGGGGCGTCGCCCCAGAGCAGGTGGTTGCGGTCGCGCGAGTGACCCCAGAGCAGAAGTGCGTGGCCGAGCTCGTGGGCGAGGCCGCGTACGGCGTAGGGTCGCGCGGCGGCGCTGTCGTAGTTGTCGCCGGCCGCGATCCGCATGCGGGTCGGACGGCCGAGGGTGTCGCGGCGCACGATCGCCAGCGACAACGGCGGCCGACGCACGCTGCCGGCGTAGTGGGCGAGGCGGATGCCCCAGCCCGGGTCCTCGGTCCAGACGAACCACGGCTTGGGGCCGGTGGCGTTCCAGAGCGCGACCGCCTCGCGCAGGCAGGCTGCCAGGTCGACGTCGCCGCTCACGGCCGCGGGGCTGCTCACCGGCACCGGCCAGGCCGGCCAGTGAGGGACGCGACCGTCGAAGCGCGGCGTGACGAACTCCCGGGCCAGGGCAACCAGGTGCGGGTAGTCCGCGGAGTCGATGGGACGCCTCGGCAGGGGCGGCACCTGGGCCAGCTGGGCCGGGCCGGCGACCGCCAGGCTCAGCCACGCGGCCTGGTCGGGCACCAGCACCAGCGAATCGGCGGGAACTCCGGGGAGCGTCCAGCGGTATGTGTCGCCCGTGATGGTCAGCCAGGCGTCGCCCCGAGCGGGCGACGCC
This sequence comes from Candidatus Krumholzibacteriia bacterium, assembly GCA_041390065.1. GTDB lineage: Bacteria > Krumholzibacteriota > Krumholzibacteriia > LZORAL124-64-63 > LZORAL124-64-63 > Glo-17. The sequence goes on along the minus strand of JAWKQQ010000014.1, from coordinate 128,889 downwards.
GTGGCGCACCAGGTCCACCCGCTCGTGCCGTCGACGATCGGCAGCCCGGCCTTGAGCTCGGCCGCGAACCTGCCGGCGACCTGGGGGGCGGGCGGCTCCGGCTCGGTGGTGCAGCCACCGGCCAGGATCAGGGGCAGCAAGCAAAGCAGAACTCGACACCGGACAACCTGCCTGCGGAAGGGGGCCTGACTCCGACTGCAGTTCCGGACCCGCCCGCCTGCCGGTCGCGAAAAGAGCCGTGGACCGGGCCGGCCGGGCCACCTTATGCTCGGCGCGAAGGCAGCCAGCCCCGGCGGCCCCGTGTCAACCGTGGTTGCCGTCGCCCGGGCACGCGGGTAGCCTGTGGAGACGCTTTTTCGAACCCAGCCCAGCGAGAGGACGCACCACGACATGGATCCCTTCCTCGATGAGGAACGCCCCAAGGGCACCGGATTCGACCCCCTGGCGATCGTACGCATGTTCTGGCGCCGCAAGTGGCTGTTCTTCGTGCCGTTCGTCATCTGCCTGGCGATGGCGTTCGTGGCCGTGCGGACGATGACGCCGATCTACGAATCGAACGGCCAGATCCGGGTGGTGCAGGAGACGTCGAACAGCCGGCTGATCGAGAGCGACGCCGGCCGGCGCGTACAGCGGGCCCGCGATGTCGACCGCGAGACGATCGCGAACATCTGGACGATCGTCACGGCGCCCAAGTTCCTCGAGACCGTGGTGCGGGAGACCCAGCTCTACACCGGCCGCGCCCGCATGCCCGAGAGCGGCGACGTGCTGCCGGACGTGCTCACGCCCGAGGAGATGGACGCCGTGAAGCGGGCGGCCCGCGAACTCGGCCAGCAGATCCGCGTGCGCGAGGATGGCTTCCACATCTTCGTGCTGGGGGTGCGTGACGTCGATCCGCGCCAGGCGTTCATCCTGGCCCGGGTGGTCCTCGACCGTTTCCTCGAGGAAGAGCGCGCGAGCCGGGTCGGCACGCGCTCGACCACCCGCGACTTCCTGACCCGTCAGCGCGAGACCTACGCCCGCGACCTCGCGTCGTCCGAAGACAGCCTGGCGGCCTACCAGCGCGGCATCCTCAACGAGAGCCTGATCGGCAACCCGATCGACGCCTCGAATCTGGCCCAGGTGGAGACCAACCTGCTGCGCCTGCGCGACCAGCACTACAACGCCGATGTCAACGAGATGTCGCGCCTCGAGGACCAGGCCCGCGCCGTCGTCCGCAACCTGCCCGACGTGCAGGTGATCATGCGCGACCCGGATATCGCCCAGGTCGCAAGCGACCTCTACGACCTGGAGCTGAACCGGACCCTCGACACGGGCGACGCCAGCCTCGGCGCCTCGCTCGGCCGCGCCCGGGTGCGTCTGAACACGCTGGTCGAGCAGCGCGTCGAGCGCGATTACGCCGACCTGGGGATCATGGATCGCAACCGGCTCACCCAGTACGTGTTCTTCATGATCTACCGGACGGCCAAGCAGCGCGTGGTGGACGAGGTGTCCGACCATATCCGCGCGTACCGGGAGTTCACCACCCGGCAGCCCAAGCAGTCCGCGCGCCTGCAGGAGCTGCAGGACGAGGTGGCCAACCGTCGCGACATGCTCGAGTCGATCGAGCGCGAGATCACCCAGCAGACCATCAACCTCGAGGCGAGCATGTCGGAGATCGGCTACCGCATCGAGGTCCGGCGAGATCCGGTCCAGACGCGGTTCCCCGTCGAGCCGGACAAGCTGAAGCTCTACTTCATGGGCGTCGTGCTCTCGACGGCCCTGGGATTCGGCCTCGTCATCCTCTCGGTCATGCTCGACCGCACGTTCACCTCGGTCGACGAGATCGAGCGCACGCTCGGGCTCAAGGTCATCGGCACGTTGCCGGTCATCCAGGACGAGCATTTCAAGCGGAAGCGACGCCTCCGTCTGCTGCGCTGGATCGTGCTCGTGGTGGCCGTGCTGGGCGTGGCCGCGGTGTTCCTGCTCTACATCTATCCAAGGTTCACCTAGGGAGTAACCGGCATGGCCACATCGACCAAGCGCGAGGGCGGCGGGCTGTTCGACATCGAATCGCCCATGGCGATCGAGCTCAGGCGTATCATGATCCGCCTCGGCCGCCAGCTCGACCTCGAACGCAAGCGGGCCATCATGATCACCAGCGCCGAGCGGGGCGAGGGCAAGAGCCTCTTCTCGCTGCACTTCGCGCTGGTGCTGGCCTACCACCTCCAGAAGGAGATCCTGCTGCTCGACGCGGACGTGCGTCGGCCCGTGCAGCACACCGTGTTCCAGGTGCCGCTGTCGCCGGGATTCGCCGAGTTGCTGCAGGGGGAGCTGGACATCAAGCAGGCCACGCACAAGACCAAGGTCGGCAATCTGCACTTCATGCCGGCGGGCCTCGGCGGCGGCAATCCGAGCCGGCTGTTCGCCGGCGGCCGGGTGCGCGACACGGTCCGCAAGCTGCACGAGCGGTTCGACATCGTGGTCTTCGACTCGCCGCCGGTGGTGCCGGTCTCCGATCCGCTGCACTACCTGGACGCGGTCGATGGCACGCTGTACCTGGTGATGGCGGGGCAGACCCACCGCGAGGTGTCCCTGCGCGGGGTCGAGATCCTGCGCTCGGCGGGCGCCAACGTGCTCGGCGCCGTGGCCAACAACCTGGCCGAGGGCGCTGCCCCACTACTACGACAAAGAAGTACTACGGGTACGACAAGGGGCGTTGAACCGGGCGCCGACTCGACGGCCGCCGACGTGAAGGCCCCACCGGACGGTGGGGGCCTTGTGCGTGACGGGATCGTCGGTCAGGACTTGGTCTTGAAGTCCTTGCCGACCCAGCCCTGGCGATGATCAGCAGGATCGGCGAGAGCATGGCGATGCAGGCGAAGAAGAGCCACATGGTCTGGGATCGCGCGGCCCCTCGGCCGGCACGTACTCTGCAGGAGGACGCCGGAGTACAGGGTACCAGCATCTTCGTCAGGAACCACGGAACTGCGCCACGCCCATGTAGGCGCCGGTGCGTCCTCGGGCGCGATCTCGGCGGCATACTGCAGGAACCGGGGCTGCCACATCGCCTCGCCGATGGTCATGATGAACAGGAAGCCGAGCAGCAGCGGCAGGCTGGTGCCGGCGGCCAGCAGGAAGGCCGGCGCCGCCATCACCGCCGTGCCGATGACCATCATGTTGTAGACCTTCTTCTTCATGGTCAGGGCGGTCACCATGGGCACGGCCACGAAGATGAGGATCGGGTTGAGGTTGGCGAAGAGCTCGAAGCGATCGCTGACGAACCCGCCCTCGAAGGCGCGCTCGAGGTACTGCGGCAGGATCAGCCAGTTGTAGGTGAACAGCGTCTGCACCGGGATGAGGGCGAAGATGAAGAAGAAGAACTTCGCGTCGCCGAGGGGTGGACGGCCAGCCACTGGTAGACCGGCTGCATCACGTCCAGCCGCAACGGCAGCAGCAGGGTGGCGGCCGCCATGACGCCGCCGACGATCCAGCCGTACGGCTCGGGCAGGAAGTAGGCGGCCACGCCGGCGACCACCAGCAGCGTGATCAGGAGGCGGCGCGAGCCGACGGTCCGCGTCGGCGATCACCGGCACCTCCTCCTTGACGACGCCGGCGACCCGGTCGGCCTCGACCTCGGCCGCCGTCTCGCGCTCGGCGCGGGCGATGGCCTCCTCTCGACCTTGCGGGTGAGGATCAGCCAGGTGGCGACCAGGGCCACGAGCGTCAGGCCCGTGTAGACCCAGAACGAGCCGGTGATCCCGATCCGTTCGCGCACGTAGGAGAAGAACGACGGCAGCCAGCCGCCCAGGTTCATCAGGGCGTACAGCATCGCGTAGCCCATGGCCGCGGTCTTGGGATTGGTGAACTTGCGGACGCCGGCGTAGGCGGCCGGCTGGTACATGCCGTAACCGATGACGACGAGCAGGATGCCGCCCATGGTCATCAGATGCATGTGGCTCCACAGACCGGGCTGCGGGAACACGGTGGGGGCGGCCGACCAGACCACCCGGCCCGCCAGCAGGAAGCAGAACGCCGTCAGCAGGGTGCGGCGGATCCCGAACTTGTCGGCCACCGCGCCGAAGAAGAACATGGAGATGGTGATCCCCGCGGTGAGGACCATCACCATGTGGTGGGACTGGATGTCAGGGTTCTCGATGCCCTTGAACACGAAGTCCGAGAAGTGCATGGCCAGGTAGCCGAGCATGCCGAAGTAGACCCAGCCCTCGAGGAAGTAGGCGAGGTTGATGCCCCAGAGCGCCCGGGGGGCGTCGACCAGGTCGATGAACGGCTGGACGATTTCCTTGATGGGATCCTTGCGCTCGGTGCCCGAGGCGGGTGCTGCCATGTCGGCGCCATCCTTCCGTGGGTGTGCTGAGGTGGGGCATGACCTCGAGGCGCTAAGGTAGTCCACCGCGCGGTCAACGGTCAAGGGCCGCCCGGACGCGGCCCCTGACCGGACGTCTGCGGACGCGCCGTTAGAGCGCCGTTTCGAGCTGCTCGCGGATCCGCCGCCGGGCCGTGGCCGCCAGCTCCTCGCAGCGCGCCATGAGCGAGGCTGCCTCACCGCGGGTGTCGGCCAGGAACGTGGGCGCGGCGCTCTGGTCGAGGTCCTTCAGCCCGGCGAGGTTGATGAGCACGTTGTAGTAGGCGCCCTCGGCCCCGGCGGCGGCCGCGAGCACGGCGACGCCGGCGTCGGACAGGCTGTTCTGGTTGCCGATCTCGGCGATCTCGGCCGCGAGCTCGATCACGCGCGGGAGGCGGGCCAGGACGGACAGCGGCACCCGCGTGGCGCCCCGCGTGGCCTCGGCGATCGCCAGGTCGCGGGCCGTCTGCTCGGCGGCGGTGCCGCGGGGCAGGCCGAACGCGTCCATGACGAGGTTGAATGCGTCGGTGTCGTGATCGACGGCGTCGAGGAAGAGGTCCTTCAATTCCTGGGCCTCCTCGGCGATCTCCTTCACGCGGTCTTGCGCCTTGTACTTCGGCTTGCCGACGGTGAGGTTGCCCACCATGGCCACCAGGCCCGCGGACTGCGCGGCGCAGAGGGCGGCCACCGAACCGCCGCCGGGGGCGGGCGAGTCGCTCGACAGCTCGTCGACGAACTCGCGGTTGGTCAGGCTCACCAGCCGGCCGTCCACGAGGCCGGCCCGGTACTCGATGACCTTGTCCTGGGGATCGAAATCGCCCAGATCCCGCAGACCCAGGCTCTGGATCGCGGTCTCCAGGATCTGCCGCTTCGGGATGCCGGCGGACTGGCCGGCCGCCCTCAGGTAGAACTTGCCCGCGGCCAGGAGGTCGCCCTCGGGGATCAGGCCGACCAGCTCGCTGCCGGTCACCAGCGCGCCGCGGTCCTGGGCGCTCTTGCGGCAGGCCTCGTACGCCTGGTGGGGCTTGGTGACCGCCGTGTTGACGAGGTTGATGGAGACCTGGGCGCGGTCGTACTCGGGGATGGTCCAGCCCACGGCCTTGCAGGCCTCCAGGCAGTAGGGGCCGGGCACGAGGATGTTCTCGCCGTCGGCGTCCTTGACGAGCTTGCCCTGCGCGTCGCGCTTGGGCCGGCCGGCCTCCTTGATGTCCAGGGCGATCTGGCCCGCGATCGACTTGTTCCGGGTGTTCAGGTTGACGTTGTAAGCCACGAGGAAGCCTCGCGCCGACACGTTGATCGCGCCCGAGCGCGCCGTGTGGTCGTTCCAGGCGTTGGGGCCGAAGTCGGGCGCCCACTCCGCGGTGCCCAGCTTGTCGCGCAGGGCCTCGTATTCGCCCTTGCGCACGTATGCGAGGTTGCGGCGCTCGGGCCGGCGGGCGGCGGCCTCGTAGAGGTAGACCGGGAAACCCAGCTCGCGGCCGATCCGCTCGCCGACCTGGCGGGCGAGCTCCGCGCATTCCTCCATGGTGATGCCGCGGACCGGGACGAACGGACACACGTCGGTGCTGCCGTGGCGCGGGTGGGCGCCTTTGTGGCGGCGCATGTCGATGAGCTCGCCGGCCCGTTTGACCACCCGGAAGGCCGCCTCGGCCACCGGCCCGGGCTCGCCGAGGAACGTGATCACGGTACGGTTGGTCTCGGCGCCGGGGTCGACGTCGAGCAGGCTCACGCCCGCGACCTCGCCGATGACGGCGGTGACGGCGTCGATCACGGCCTGATCGCGCCCCTCGCTGATGTTGGGGACGCATTCCACGAGCTTCTTCATCCTCGGACACCTCGAACGTTCGGGTGACGGCCTTGCGGGACGGAGCCCGCCGCGGCCTCGCGGCGGTGGGCCAAACTTACATCCCGGCGGCAGCGAATGCCAGCCTGCGGAGGGCATGCAACCTTCGGCGCGCGGCCTGCGTCACCTTACGTGATCGAGACGACAGCTCCTTCCCGAACAGGGGGACCAGCTCATGGCCAGGATCATTCGCACCCGGACGTTCACGGTCGCCGTCGCGGTGACGGTGGCGGCGCTCGCGGCCGGGTACCTCGTCGCGGCCCGCCAGAACCTCTTGCCCTGGCTGCCGGGCGCGGTCGCCGCCGCGGCGGCCGACACCACGGCCGCCGGATCGGCGACGGAGGCCGGCGAGGCCTCCGGACCGGAGGCCGATCCGGCCATCCCGGTGGAGGTGGCCACGGTCGCCCGTCGCGGCGTCTCCGCCTTCCACCGCGCCGCCTCGTCCGTCGAGGCAGACCGGCTCGTCGACGTCACCTGCCGCGCCGCCGGCCGCCTCTCGCGGGTCACGGCCGAGGAGGGCGACTGGGTCGAGGCCGGCCAGGTGCTCGCCGAGCTGGAGAACGATCGGCAGAAGGTGGAACTGCGACGTGCCGACCTCAAGCTCGACGAGCAGGAGCGCAAGCTGACCCGCAGCCGCCAGATGCTCGCCGAGGAGCTGATCAGCCAGGAGGAGTTCGACGCCGTCCAGGCGACCCGCGACCAGGCCCAGGCCGAGCGCGACCTCGCCCGGATCGCCGTGGAGGAGACGCTCGTCAAGGCGCCGTTCGCCGGGCAGGTGACCCACCGCAACGTGGTGACCGGCCAGATGGTCCCCGCCGCCGCCGCCGCGTTCACGGTGGCCGATTTCTCGCCGCTGCGGGTCCGGGTGCACCTGCCGGAGACGGTGGCGGCCAAGGTGCACGAGGGCGAGTCCGTGGCCCTCGAGACGGAGACCGGCGCGGCCGACCTCACGGCGGTGGTCGAGCGCATCAGCCCGGTCGTCGACCCGGCGACCGGCACCGTCCAGGTGACCCTGCAGCTGCCGGAAGGCGCGCGGGTGCGGGTCGGCGGTTTCGTCAAGGCGCGCCTGACCACCGACCGCAAGCAGGACGTCCTCGCGGTGCCCAAGCTGGCCCTCGTCGAGGAGGGCGGCCTCTGCAGCGTGTTCGTGGCCGAGGCCGACACCGTGCGCAAGGTGGAGGTCGCCACCGGCCTCTACGACGAGACGCACGTCGAGGTCACCAGCGGCCTGGAGGAGGGCTGGTCGGTGGTCACCCTCGGCCGGGGCGGTCTGCGTACCGGCAGCCGCATCGAGATCCTCGAGGACAGCGGCCTCGCCGACCTCGCCGTCCGCTAACGAGCCGAGGAGCTGCCCGTGAAGTTCGTGCGCCACGCCGTCCGTCGTCCCGTCACCGTGAGCATGGTCGCCCTGGCGGCCGCCGTCTTCGGCCTGGTGGCCCTCGGCCGCCTGGACGTGAGCCTGTTGCCGGAGATCCGCTATCCGACGTTGACGATCCAGACGGAGCTCGAGGGGTCGGCGCCCGTGGACGTGGAGAATCTCGTGACGCGTCCCCTGGAGGAAGCGGCCGGCGTGGTGCCGGGCCTGCGCCACGTGCATTCGGTGAGCCAGGCGGGCCTGTCGCAGATCACCCTGGAGTTCGACTGGGGCACCGCCATGGACTACGCGGGCCTCGACGTCCGCGAGAAGATCGACATGGTGAGGCTGCCCGACGAGGCCACGCCGCCGGTCCTCCTCAAGTACGATCCGGCCCTCGACCCGGTCCTGCGCATCGGCCTGTGGGGCGATCCGGCCCTGGCCCGGGTCCGCGCCGTGGCCGAGGACGTGCTCAAGACCGAGATCGAGGCCGTGCAGGGCGTGGCTGCGGCCCGGGTGTCGGGTGGCCTGGAGGAGGAGGTCCAGGTCCTGGTCGACGAGGGCCGCCTCGTGAACCTCGGGCTCACGATCACCCAGGTGGAGCAGGCGCTGGCCCGCCAGAACGTGAACGCGTCGGGAGGCCGGCTGCGCGACCGCGGCGCCGAGTACATCGTCCGCACGCTGCGCCGGTTCGAGAACCTGGATGACCTGCGCGAGGTCACCGTCGGCCAGATCGGCGGCCGGGCCGTGCGCCTGGGCGAGGTGGCCGAGGTCGTGCGCAGCCACAAGGAACGCACCGACGTCACCCACGTCGACGGGCGCGAATCGGTGGAGATCGCGGTCTACAAGGAGGGAGACGCCAACGTCGTGGAGACCGCGCGACTGGTGCGTGCGGCGCTCGACCGGCTGGCCCGGCGGTTGCCCCCGGACCTGCATCAGCAGATCCTCTTCGACCAGTCGGTGTACATCTCGGCGGCCGTGTCCGAGGTGCGGTCGAACGCGATCCTCGGCGGTCTGCTCGCCGTCGGCGTGCTGTTCGTCTTCCTGCGCGACCTGCGCAGCACCCTGGTGATCGGCCTGGCGATCCCCCTGTCGATCGTGGCGACGTTCATCCTCATGCTCACGCGCGGCGTGTCGCTCAACGTCATGAGCCTGGGCGGTCTGGCGCTGGGCGTCGGGATGCTGGTGGACAACTCGATCGTGGTGCTCGAGGCGATCCAGAGGCGGCGCGACGACGCTCCCGCCGGGGCGGATCTGCGCGACGTCGCGGCGGCGGGCGCGGCCGAGGTGGCCGGGGCGGTCACCGCGTCCACACTCACCACCCTGGCCGTGTTCGTGCCGATCGTGTTCGTGGTGGTGGGGATCGCGGGGCAGGTCTTCCGCGACCAGGCGTTGACGGTGACGTTCGCCCTGTCGGTGAGCCTGCTCGTCTCGCTCACGTTCACGCCCATGGCCGTCGCCCTGGGCGCCGGGGGCGCGCGGTCGTCCGCGTCCTGGCGCGAGCGCTGGCGGCCGTCGCGTCCGCACCGGCGCCGTTGGCGACGGGCGCTGGCCGAGTGCGGCCACTTCCTGGGGCTCGGGATCCCGCTCTTGATCGTCGCCCTGCTGCGCGGCCTCGGCTGGCTGTTCCGGCGGCTGCTGACGTGGGTGTTCTGGCTGCCTTCGGCGGGGCACGCGTGGCTGTGGCCGCGCATCGAGGCGGGCTACGCGCAGGTGCTCGACGGCGCGCTGCGCGCCAGGGCCCTGGTGCTGCTCGTCGTGGCGCTGGTGGCCGGCGGCGCCTGGTGGGCCGGCCGCGACCTCGGCGCCGAGCTGGTGCCGCCGCTGGCGCAGGGTGCACTCACCCTGCAGCTGGAACTGCCGGAAGGTACGCCGCTGGACCGGACCGACCGCGTCTGCGCCGAGATCGAGCGCCAGCTGGCGGCGCAACCGGGCGTGGCGCGCGTCGCGGCCGAGGTCGGCATCAGCCGCGCCTCGGGCGGCGGCACGGTCCGGCAGAAGGAGAACCGGGCCGAGGTGCAGCTGCTGCTCACGTCGACCGATCCCGCGTTGGAGGACCGGGTGCTGGCGGCGGCGCGCCGTCTGGCCGACGCCACGGCCGACCTGCGTCTGGAGGTGCGGCGGCCCGCGCTCCTGAACCTCGCCGCGCCGGTGCAGGTCGAGGTGTACGGTCAGGATCTGGAGGCCCTCCAGGCGGGCGCCGACGCGGTTGCCGCGGCCCTCCGCACCCTGCCCGACCTGAAGGACGTGCGCCAGGCCATGGTGCCGGGCTCGCCGGAGATCCGGATCCAGCTGGACCGCGACAAGCTGGGCGTGCTCGGCCTCGACCAGGATCAGGTGGCGAGCACGGTGCGGGCCAAGGTCGGCGGCGTGGTGCCGGGGCGCTTCCGCGACGGCGAGCGCCACCTGGACATCCGGGTGCGCGGGCGCGCCGATCAGCGGGCCACCCTGGCTGCGGTCGAGGACCTGGTGGTGGCCGAGCGCGACGGCAAGAGCATCACGCTCGGAGCCGTGGCCGCCCTCGAGGAGGCCCGCGGCCCCGCCGAGATCCACCGCGTCGGCGGTCGGCGGGCGGCCCTGGTGTCGGCCGACCTCGGCGGACGCGACCTCGGCACGGTGAGCGGACTGATCGGCGACCGCCTGCGCCAGCTGCGCCTGCCCGCGGGTGTGACCGCGAGCCTGGGCGGCCAGAATCGCGAGCTCGCGCGCAGTTTCCGGTCGCTGCAACTGGCCGTGTTGCTGGCGGTGTTCCTGGTGTACCTCGTGATGGCCTCGCAGTTCGAGTCCGTGGTCTATCCGTTGATCATCATGGTCACCGTGCCGCTGGCGCTGGCCGGCGCGGTCTACGGCCTGGTGCTCGTGGGCCGGCCGCTCAGCGTGTTCGCGGTGATCGGGGCGATCATGCTCGCGGGCATCGTGGTCAACAACGGCATCGTGCTCGTCGATCGCATGAACCAATGGCGGCGGGCCGGCCACGGTCTCGAGGCGGCCGTCCGGGTGGCCGCGCGCGAGCGCCTGCGTCCGATCGTCATGACGACCGCGACGACCGTGCTGGGTCTGCTGCCCATGGCGCTCGGCCTCGGCGAAGGGGCCGAGCTGCGGGCCCCGCTCGCCGTGACGGTGATCGGCGGCCTGCTGCTCGCGACCGGGCTGACCCTCGTGGCCGTGCCGGTCCTCTACACCCTGCTGAGCGGCGGCCTCGACCGGCGCGCGCCAGCGCTGGGCGGCGCCGGCCTGCCGGCGGCGGCGCGGCCGGGTCAACCGGAGGCGCGGTCGTGGGACTGACCCGCCTGGCGCTGCGGCGTCCGATCACGCTGCTGATGATCCTGGTGACCGTCGTCGTGCTCGGCGCGGTATCGGTCACCCGGCTGAAGCTGGATTTCCTGCCGCGGGTCGATTTCCCCTTCGTCGCCGTCTTCATCCCCTACCAGGGCGGGCTGCCGGAGGAGAACGAGCGCACGATCGTGCGTCCGATCGAGGAGGTCCTGGCGACGCTGGGAGGAGTCCATGCGATCAACAGCTACAGCGACGCCGATGCCGTGCAGATCGGCGTGCAGTTCGACTGGGGGCGCGACGTCAACCTGCTGCGCCTGGAGATCAAGGAGAAGCTCGACCAGATCCGCGGCGAGCTGCCGGCGGACATCCGGCAGATCCTGCTCTTGACCTTCGACTCCAACGACATCCCGATCATCGAGGGCCGCATCGCCGCGACCGGGCGCGATCTGTCGGCGAGCTGGGACCTCCTCGAGCAGCACGTGATCGCTCCGCTGCAGCGCATCCCCGGGGTCGGGCGGGTCAACATCGACGGCGTGGCGCCGACGCAGTGCTCGATCTACCTGCGCTTCGACCGCATCCTCGAGTACGGGGTCGACGTCTCGGACCTGTTCCGACGGCTGCAGGCGGCGAGCTTCGAGCTCACGGTCGGCCGGGTCACCGACCGCGGCCTGCGCTACGACCTGCGCTCGGTGAGCGACCTGCACTCGGTGGCGGACCTCGCCGCCCTGCCGATCGACGACCGCGGCCTGCGGCTCGAGGAGGTGGCCGAGGTGGTGTACGGCGTGCCCGGCCTCACCTACGGACGGAGGCTGAACGGCGAGCCGGCGGTGGCCTTCTGGGTGCAGAAGGGCTCGGGCGCCAACACCGTGCAGGTGTGCCGTGCGATCGACGCGGAGCTCGCCCGGATCAACGCCGACCCGGCGCTCGCCGGCATCCAGAGCTTCGCCTTCTTCGACCAGGCCCGCGAGATCACCGACTCCCTGCGCGGCCTCCTGCAGGCCGGCGCCCTCGGCTCGCTGCTGGCCATGGTGATCCTGTTGCGGTTCCTGCGACGGCTGAGCCTGACGCTGGTGACGACGGCCGCCATCCCGCTGTCGCTCCTCGGGGCGTGCATCTTCCTCTACCTCACCGGCCGCACCCTCAACATCCTCTCGATGATGGGCCTGATGCTGGGCGTCGGCATGCTCGTCGACAACGCCGTCGTGGTGCTCGAGTCGATCCACCGCCACCTGCACGCCGGCCGCCGGCCCCTGATGGCCGTCATGCGGGGCACGCGCGAGGTGGGCACGGCGGTGGTGGCGTCGACGCTGACGACGATCATCGTGTTCGCGCCCGTGGTCGTCGGCGGCGACGACGAGATCGCCGTGTGGTTGAGCGAGGTGGGCGTGACGATCTCGGTCACCCTGCTCGTCTCCCTGCTGGTGAGCCTGACCGTGATGCCGATGCTCGCGGCCCGGGTCGCGGGCCAGGCGCCGCCGCCGGAGCCGCGCTGGCTGCCGGCGCTGCGGCGGCGCTACGAGCGGATCCTGAGCTGGACCGCCCTGCGCCACCCGCTGCTGGTGACCCTGGTGATCCTGCCGCTCCTGATGGCCGGCACGGTGATGCTGATGAAGGCCACCAACCTCAGCTCGGACATGTTCGGCGACGAGGGCATGCGGCGCGAGAGCTTCTACATCGGCATGCGGTTCGCCGACGGCGTGGACCACCACCTGACCGACCGCTACGTGGAGGTGGTGGAGGCGTACCTGGAATCGCGGCGCGAGGAGCTGCAGGTGCGAGACATCTACGCCTTCTACGGCACCGACGCCGCCGGCGTCACGCTGTTCTTCGCCGACGGCGTGCTCTCGGACCGTTTCCTCAAGGACCTGCGCGCCGACCTGCGTGAGCATCTGCCCGTGCAGGCCGGCCTCACGTACCGCTTCGGCCGGGATGATGGGGCGGAGTCCGGCGCCCGCAGCTTCGCCGTCACCATCTACGGCCGCGAGACCGAGGTGCTGCGCGACCTCGCGGACACCGTGCGTCGCCGGCTGGCCGGCGTGCCGGGCGTGACGGACGTGACCAGCGAGGTCGACGACGGCACGCCGGAGATCCGCGTGCGGGTGCGGCCGGAGGAGGCGACCCGGTTCGGGGTCGAGCCGGCCTCGGTATCGGAGATCCTGGGGCTGACCTACCGCGGCGTGCCGCTGCCGCGCCTGCAGGCGGGCGATCGGGAGATCGACGTCATCGTGTCCCTGCTGCCCGACGATCGCGAATCGCTCGAGAACCTCGCGCTGTTGACCGTCGGCGTCAACGACGGTCGGCCGGTGCAGCTCGGGCAGGTCGCCGACTTCGATTTCGGCACCGGTCCCCAGCGTATCTTCCGGCGCGACCAGCGGTCGGGATTGACCCTGCGGGCGACCAGCGAGGCCGAGGATTTCGACCAGCTGCTGGCCGCGGTCCGGCGGACCCTGGACGCCACCGATCTGCCGCTGGGCTACGGCTGGGCCTTCGGCGAGGACATCCAGCGGTCCCGCGAGCAGCAGTCGCAGATGGGGATGAACATGCTGCTGGCCCTGGCCTGCGTGTTCTTCGTGATGGCGGGGCTGTTCGAGTCGCTGACCTTGCCGCTGGTCGTCATGGCCTGCGTGCCGTTCGCCTCGCTGGGCGTGTTCTGGACGCTGATGGCGACGGGGACGCCGCTGAACCTGATGGCCATGATCGGGATCGTCATCCTGATCGGGATCGTGGTGAACAACGGGATCGTGCTCGTCGACCACATCGGCCGGCGCCGCCGGGAAGGCGACGACCCCGCCGCCGCCCTGATCGCGGCCTGCGGCGATCGGCTGCGCCCGATCCTCATGACCGCCGGCACCACGATCCTCGGGTTGCTGCCTCTGGCCCTGATCAAGGGCACCCACCTGTCCGGCATGGAATACTACCCCATGGCCCGCGCCATCTGCGGTGGCTTGGCCGTGGGTACGGGCTTGACCTTGCTGGTCCTACCCGCCTATTATAGGCTCACCATACGCTGGGTGGCGCGCGTGCGCGGTTTCGGCCGGGGGGCCATGTCGAACCGTACCGCGATCTCGGCCGCTGCCGCCGGCGCAATCGATTCCTGAACCCAACCGTGGCACGGAGCCCGACTCCGGCTCGTGTTCCGCGGTCCGTCGCTGGCCAGCCGGCGGGCGGACCGCGATATCTGCGCATCAAGAGGTGCCGGCGCCGACGGAGGAGCGCCGCCGGTTCGTCCCGTGGCAGCGGTCTGGACGGCCGGACCCGAAAGGTAGGACCCGCACCGATGTACCAGCACAGCCCGCTCGACCGGATCGCCATCTTCATCGATGGCGAGAACATTCACTACAGCGCCAAGCATCTGAACATGCGCATGGACTACCTGAAGCTCTGCCGGCTTCTGGCCGGCGAGCGGCGCCTGGTGCGTGCCTATTTCTATACCGCGGTCAGCCAGCAGTCCGAGGGGAAGATCGACTTCATCAATTTCCTCAAGCTCAACGGCTTCACGGTGGTCACGCGCGAGGTCAAGTCGTTCAACGACACCGACGGCAGCAACCGGGGCATCCGGGGTTCGCTCGACATGGAGATGGCCATGGACGCGATGTCGCTCAGCGACACGCTCGACGCCGTGATCCTCTGCACCGGCGACGGCGATTTCCGCCCGCTCGTCGAGGCGCTCGCGCGGCGCGGCAAGCACGTCGAGGTGTGCGCCCTGCGCGAGATGACCAGCACCGACCTCATCGCCGCGGCCGACGTCTACACCGACCTGGCGGTGCTCAAGGACCGCATCGCGCTGGCCGGCGCGCCGTCGCCCCAGCCCCGCGAGATCCGCAACGACATCGACACCTCGGCCGATGGCTTCGACGATTTCGAGTGCAGGACACGACGTTCGATTTCTAGCCGTTTCGGCGACGACCACGACGCGGCCCCCGCCGGCAGGCGAGGGGCCGCGTCGACGTTCGACGACGGGCGGAACTACTCGGCCGCAGCCTCAGCCGCGGCCGTCGCCGGCATGGCCGCCGCACCGGATTCCACGGCATCGAAGATCGTGAGCAGCTGCCGCGTCACCGCACCGTCCTTGTGGTGCTCGAGGTACGCCTGGCAGATCGCCGCGGCCTTGTCGACGCGCCCGGCGGCGAGTTCGAGGTCGCTCAGGTTTAGGATCGCCGCGGGGTAGTTCGGCTGCAGCCGCAGAGCGGCCTCGATCGCCTCGCGGGCCGCGTCGACCTCGCCGCAATGGAAGCGGCAGGCGCCGAGGTTGTTCAGGGTCTCGGCGTCCTGGGGCGCGGCCGCGTGGGCGGCCGCGAACGCCTCCGCGGCGTCGGCGTAGAGATCCTGGCGGAAGCGCGCCATCGCCAGATTGAAGTGGCAGTTGCCGTTGCCGGGCAGGAGCGCGGTGGCCGCGGCGAACGCGGCCTCGGCCTGCGGATAGTCGCCCACGCCCATCCAGAAGGCGCCCAGGTTGTTGTGGCCTACGGCCTCGTCGGGATAGACCTCGGTCACCGTCGTGAAGGCCATGCAGGCGGCATCCAGGTCGCCGGCGGCCAGGGCCTGCCGCCCCGCCTCGACCAGTTCGGCGAGGTCGGTGCGCGGGGTCGCGGTGGTTTGGTTCTGCGTCGCCGTCATCGGCCGTCTCCTCGGTTCAGGGATACGTCGGCTGGCCGCCATGCGGGGCTGCCCGTTGCCGGCCACGCAACTGCCGTGCCGGTGGCGGCGAACCGGCGGCGGACCGCCCCGGCGGCCGTCTACGCCATCGGTCGCGGGGGGCGGCCGCACGGGGGCGGCGGGCGCCGGCGGCGCCAATCCGGCCAGCGGCGACCAGAATCCCGCCGCCTGGCGCCCACCTGTGGCTGCAGGCGCGGGAAACGACAATTCCGGAACATTAATCCTGGAAAAACGGCGGCTGATCCGTTATCAATGGGAGCCATCGGTTCGCAAGTCCGCAGTTTCATCCGTCCGCAACTACAACGTCGGGGAGCTCTCATGACCGCGACCGCGTTGCCGGTGCTGCTCGTGTTGCTGGTGGCCGTGCTGTTCGCCGCCCTGTTCCTGGGCATGAGCTACTGGCTCGGACCCCGCCGCCGGGACGCCCTCAAGGAAGCCCCTTACGAGTGCGGCATCCCGGCCCGCAGCAGCATCCAGATCCGCTTCTTCGTCCGCTTCTTCCTGGTCGCCATCTTCTTCCTGCTGTTCGACCTCGAGGCGGTCTTCATCTATCCGTGGGTGCTGACCTACAAGAGCTTCCTGGCCATGGGGGCGGGCGGGTTCGCCCTGGCCGAGCTGGGCGTGTTCATGTCCATCCTGGTGATCGGCCTGGTCTACGTGTGGCGGAAAGGCGGCCTCGAATGGCAGTAGACCTGAACAACCCCGGCAGCCTCATGACCACCCGGCTGCGCCAGGCGGTGAACTGGGGCCGGAAGTACTCGCTGTGGCCCATCCCGTACGGCACCGCCTGCTGCGCGATCGAGTTCATGGCCTCGGTGTCGAGCTATCATGACCTCAGCCGCTACGGCGCCGAGCTGGTACGGTTCTCGCCGCGGCAGAGCGACCTGATGATCGTCGCCGGCACGATCAGCTACAAGCAGGCGCCGATTCTCAAGACGATCTACGCCCAGATGTGCGAGCCCAAGTGGGTCATCGCGATGGGCGTCTGCGCCAGCAGCGGCGGCTTCTACAAGAACTACGGTACGCTGCAGGGCATCGACCGGGTGATTCCCACCGACATCTACGTGGCCGGCTGCCCGCCCACGCCCGAGAACCTGTTCCACGGGCTCCTGCAACTGCAGGCGAAGATCGAGAAGGAAGGCCTGGTCCCCAGCGAGGAACGCCACGGCGAGCGGGCTCGCGAGGCGGGCCGCTGACACTCGGATCCACCGCACAGCAACGGGTAGGGAACCATGAGCGAACGGCTGGTCAAGGCGCTGCGGCAGGAGTTCGGCGAGGACGTCCTCGGCCACGAGGCGTTCCGGGGCGATCATCACGTACGCGTGCCGCGCGAGCGGCTCCTGGACGTGCTCGGCCACCTGAAGCACCGCGAAGGATGCCAGATGCTCGGCGACGTCATTGGGGTCGACCATCCCGAACGTAGCGAGCGTTTCGACGTCGTCTACTACGTGCGGTCTGTCGAGCGTCCGGAGCAGCTCTGGGTGACCGTCGGCGCCGAGGAAGGGCAGAGCGTGCCGTCGGCCACCTCCCTCTGGAAGAGCGCCAACGTCCACGAGCGCGAGGTCTACGACCTCTTCGGCGTGCCGTTCTCCGGGCACCCGGACCTGCGGCGCATCCTCTGCCACCACGAGTTCGAGGGCCACGCGCTGCGCAAGGACTACCCGATCGAGCAGGGCCAGGAGCTCAGCAGGTCCGAGAAGCTCTTCAGCGACCACGACCTCGAGCGGGCCGCCCACCGCGCGAGCCTCGCGCGGCATCCCGAGGGCACGGGCGACGAGATCATGGCGTCCGACCTGCTGACCGTGAACCTCGGACCCAGCCACCCCGCCATGCACGGCTGCCTGCGGGCCGAGGTGCTGCTCGACGGCGAGACGATCGTCGAGGCGCGCACGGAGATCGGCTATCTGCACCGCTGCTTCGAGAAGGAGGCCGAGGATCACACCTGGGCCCAGGTGATGCCCTACACCGACCGCCTCAACTACTGTTCGCCCATGCTCAACAACGTGATCTACGCCATGGCCGTCGAACGCATGCTGGGCGTGGAGGTGACCGAACGCTGCCGGGTGATCCGCGTCATCGTGTGCGAGCTGTCGCGCATCATCGACCACCTCGTGTGCGTGGGCACCAACCTGGTCGACATGGGCGCCCTGACCATGTACTGGTACACGTTCAACGTGCGCGAGGCCATGTACCAGATCATCGAGGGCCTTTGCGGCAGCCGCCTGACCACCAACTACGCGCGCATCGGCGGCCTCAGCCACGACCTCTACCCGGGGTTCGAGGAGGAGGTGCGCAGCAAGCTGGCGATGCTCGAGACCAGCATCCACGAGGTCGTCAAGCTGGCCGCCCGCAACCGCATCTTCCTCGACCGTACGGTCGGCATCGGCGCCATCAGCAAGGCGGACGCCATCAGCCACGGCTTCACCGGTCCCTGCCTGCGGGCCTGCGGCGTCGAATACGATGCCCGCAAGCTGCATCCCTACCTGGGCTACGAGGACTACGAGTTCGACGTCCCCTCGGGCGTGGACGGCGACACGCACTCGCGCATCATGGTGCGCCTGGCGGAGATGGTGCAGAGCAAGCGGATCATCGAACAGGCCCTCGACCGCCTGCCGTCCGGCCCGATCAACGTGGATGACGCGCGGGTGATCCTGCCGCCCAAGCGGCAGGTGTACGACAGCATCGAAGGCGTCATGAACCAGTTCAAGCTGGTCTATGAGGGCAACCAGGTGCCGGCGGGCACGGCCTACGGATTCGGCGAGGGCGCGAACGGCGAGCTCGGCTTCTACTGCATCTCCGACGGCAGCGGCCGGCCCTACCGCATCAAGGTGCGGCCGCCGTGCTTCGCGATCTTCGGCGCGTTCCCGGACCTCGTGGAGGGCGGCATGATCGCCGACGCCATCGCCGCCCTCGGCAGCATCAACATCATCGCCGGGGAACTCGACCGCTAGGCGGCGTGTCCCGAGCACACGGAGTGATCATGGACCGATCGGATACGGCCGCCACCTTCGCGCTGAGCCAGGCCACCAGGGACCGCATCGATGCC
Source organism: Candidatus Krumholzibacteriia bacterium (assembly GCA_041390065.1). Lineage (GTDB taxonomy): Bacteria > Krumholzibacteriota > Krumholzibacteriia > LZORAL124-64-63 > LZORAL124-64-63 > Glo-17. The sequence continues at coordinate 110,372 of JAWKQQ010000014.1, read as the reverse complement.
GTCATCGCGCGCTACCCGACGCGTGCGAGCGCGCTCATGCCCTGCATCTGGGCCATCCAGGACGAGCTCGGCCACGTGCCCCGGCGGGCGTCGACTTCCTGGTCGGGACGCTGGGCGTCACGTCGGCGCGGGTCCACGAGATCCTCACCTTCTACACGATGTTCCGCACCGAGCCCCAGGCCCGGTACGTGCTGCAGGTCTGCCGCAACATCAGCTGCCACGTCCTGGGCGCCCGCGACATGATCGCCCACCTGGAGAAGCGGCTCGGCATCCGTCTGGGCGAGACCACGCCCGACGGCCAGTTCGCGCTCGAGGGCGCCGAGTGCCTGGGGGCCTGCGGCCATGGCCCGGTGCTGCAGCTGGGCAAGCACTTCTACGAGGAACTGACGACCGAGAAGATCGACGGCCTGCTCGAGAGCCTGCGCAAGGGCGAGGTGCCGCGAGCGGATACCGACCGTGAGCTGGAGGAGACCGCATGACCCGGCAGGCGTACACCATTCTCTCGTCGCGGTTCGGGCGCAAGGACGGCCATCTGCTGAGGACCTACGAGGCCGAGGGCGGCTACCGGGCGCTCCGCACGGTCCTCGGCGGCATGCAGGCCGCCGACGTGGTGGAGACCGTGAAGGCTTCGGGACTGCGCGGCCGCGGCGGCGCCGGCTTCCCCACGGGCGTCAAGTGGGGGTTCGTGCCCAAGGACGCCGAGCAGGTCTACTTCTTCGTCAACGCCGACGAATCCGAGCCGGGGACCTTCAAGGACCGCTACCTGATGGACTACGACCCTCACCAGACCATCGAGGGCACCATCATCAGCTCCTTCGCGGTGCGGGCCAACCTGGCGTTCATCTACATCCGCGGCGAGTTCGGCTGGCTGATCGACCGCGTGCAGAAGGCCGTCGACGAGGCCTACGCCGCGGGCTACCTGGGCAAGAACATCCTGGGCAGCGGCTACGATCTGGAAATGATCGTCCACAAGGGCGCGGGCGCCTACATCTGCGGCGAGGAGACGGGGCTGATCAACTCGGTCACCGGCACCAAGGGCCAGCCCAGCATCAAGCCGCCGTTCCCGGCCGTCAGCGGCTTCCTCGGCAAGCCCACCATCGTCAACAACGTGGAGACGGTGGCCGCCGTGCCCTGGATCATCACCCACGGAGCGGACGCGTACAAGCAGTTCGGCACCGAGAAGTCGGCCGGCACCAAGCTGTGGTCGGTCAGCGGCCCGGTGAAGAACCAGGGCGTGTTCGAGATCCCGCTGGGCCTTCCCTTCCGGGAGTTCTTCCACGACTACCTCGGCGGCATGCGCGACGGCGAGGAGTTCAAGGCCTGCATCGTCGGCGGCAGCTCGGTGCCCGTGCTCACGGCCGAGGAGATGCTGGGCTGCAACCTCGACTACGAGTCGCTGCAGGCGGCCGGCACGATGCTGGGCTCCGGCGGCATGATCATCATCCCCAAGAGCTCGAGCATGGTGGAGCTCATCAAGGTGCTCATGCACTTCTACTGGGACGAGAGCTGCGGGCAGTGCACGCCGTGCCGCGAGGGTACGGGCTGGTTGCACCGCCTGGTCAGCCGCATCCTCAAGGGCGAGGCGGTGCCCGAGGACCTGGACCTGATCGAGAAGGTGTGCGACGGCATGGGAGGCCTGACCATCTGCCCGCTGGCCGATGCGGCGGTCATGCCCATGCGCAGTTTCCTGCAGCGTTTCCGCAGCGAATTCGAGGCCCTGATTCACGAGACCGCCAAGGCCGGTTCGACCAGCCGCTGGGCGCGTGGAGAGTAAGAGGAACCGAAGCATGGCCAAGCTGACCATCGACGGCAAGGAACTCGAGGTTCCCGACGGAACCCGGCTCTTCGACGCCTGCCGCGAGGCTCGCGGCGCCGACCTGCCGCACTTCTGCTATCACCCGGATCTCTCCGTGGCCGGCGTCTGCCGCCTGTGCCAGGTGGAGGTCGAGGGCATGCCCAAGCTCACCATCGCGTGCAACACCATGGTCCGCGATGGCATGGTCGTGCACACCAAGAACGCCCGGGTGAGCAAGGCGGTGCAGCAGGTGCTCGAGATGCACCTCATCAACCACCCCGTGGACTGCCCGATCTGCGACCAGGCCGGCGAGTGCGGCCTGCAGGACCAGTACATGGAGTACGGCCTGTACGAGTCCGAGGTGGAGAAGCAGAGCAAGGTCCACAAGAAGAAGGCCAAGGTCATCGGGCCGCAGGTGATCCTCGACCAGGAGCGCTGCGTGCTCTGCAGCCGCTGCGTGCGCTTCTGCGAGGAGGTCACCGGGACGGGCGAGCTCGGCATCTACAACCGGGGCGACCGCGCCGAGATCGACGTGGCCCCCGGCGGCGAGCTGGCGAACAACTACAGCCTCAACACCGTCGACATCTGCCCGGTGGGCGCGCTGACGAGCCGCGATTTCCGCTTCCAGAAGCGGGTCTGGATGCTCCGCTCGGTGTCGTCGATCTGCAACGGCTGCGCCACGGGCTGCAGCATCCGCGTCGACCACGAGGGCGGGCGCATCTACCGGCTCAAGCCTCGCCGCAACGATGCGGTCAACGGGCTCCTGGATGTGCGACCAGGGCCGCATGACCTACAAGGACGTGCACCGCGAGGATCGCCTGACCGGGGGCGCTCGTGCGGGCGCGACGGCGGCCTGGTCGAGGTGTCCTGGGCCGAGGGCCGCGAGGCCCTGATGGGCGCGGTCAAGACCGGCGGCGTGGCCTTCGTGCTCGCCGACCCCCGCCACTCCCTCGAGGAACTGACGCTCATCAAGCGCCTGGCGATGGCCGTGGCCGGCGAGGCGCAGATGGCCGGCGGGGTGGCCGGCGAGGGCCTCGGCGAGGCCGATGAGCTGCTCGTGGACGCCGACCGGCGCCCCAACCGTACCGCGTTGCGCTGGCTGGGGCTGCCGGAGATGGCGCCCGCCGAGCTGGCGACGGCCCTCGGCGAAGGCGGCGGCACGCTCCTCGTGTTCGGCGGCGACCCGCCTGCCCGGGCCGAGATCGCCGCCGCCGCCGGCAAGCTGCGCGTGGTCTACCTCGGGACGCACCGCTGCCGGACGGCCGAGGCCGCGCAGGTGGTCGTGCCGCTGAGCATGTGGGCGGAGAAGGACGCCCTCTGGGTCAACCGCCAGGGCCGCGTCCAGCGCGGCCAGCGGGCGGTCATGGCCCCGGGCGGCGCGCGCGAGGACTGGCGCGTGCTCGTCGATCTGCTGCAGCACGTCGGCCAGACGCTGGATCTCGGTGGTCTGCCCGCCCTGCGCCGGCTGGTGGCCGCCGACCTCGGCCTCGCCGACGAGGACGCCCTGAACCGCTTGCCTGCCGACGGGCTGGTGCTGGCCGATCCGGCCGGAACCCGCGTGGGAGGAGAATGATGCTGGCGATCATCATCGAGGCCTTCGCCAAGATCGGCTTCATGTTCCTGCTGATCATGGGGTTCGTGCCGCTCTTGATCTGGGCCGAGCGCAAGGGCTCGGCGTTCATCCAGGACCGCACCGGCCCCAACCGGGCCGGGATCCTGGGCATCCGCCTCGCGGGCATCGTCCATCCCATCGCCGACGTGCTGAAGCTGGTCTTCAAGGAGGACGTGGTGCCCGCCGAGCGCCACCGATTCCTCTACGCGTTCGCGCCGATGCTGGTGATGATCGTGGCGATGAGCACCTACGTGGTCATCCCCTTCGGCGACTACATCGAGATCGCCGGCAAGCAGTACTCCCTGGTCGTGGCCGACCTGCAGGTCGGCATGCTGTACGTCTTGGCGGTGGCGAGCCTGGGGACCTACGGGGTCGCCCTGGGCGGCTGGGCCAGCAACAGCAAGTACACGTTCCTCGGCGCGCTGCGCGCGACCGCGAGCATGATCAGCTACGAGATCACGCTGGGCCTGGCGCTCATGGGCCTGTTCATGGTGTACGGCAGCCTGCAGATCACCAGCATCGCGGCCGAGCAGGGCACGCTGATCTGGGGCTGGCTGCCCAAGTGGGGCATCGTGGTGCAGCCGCTGGGCTTCCTGCTCTTCATCGCGGCCGTCTACGCCGAGACCAACCGCACGCCCTTCGACATGTCCGAACGCGACTCGGAGATCGTGGCCGGCTACCACACCGAGTACAGCAGCCTCAAGTTCGCGCTCTTCTTCATGGCCGAGTACGCGCACATGGTGGTGGCCGCGGCGCTCATCTCCGCCCTCTACTTCGGCGGCTACCAGATCCCGTGGCTGCCGCGGCCGGCGCTCGAGGCCAACGCCGGCCCGCTCCTGACGGGCGGCCTGCTGGTCGGCGGCGTCCTGATGTTCCTGATCGCCAGCCTCTATTTCCGCCGCGCCCGACGGGAGAAGGGCTGGTACAACGATGCCCGCGAGCGCGAGCCGGGCTTCCTGGGTTCGGTCTGCGTCGTGATCGGCGTCGCCCTGCTGGGCGCGCTGGTCCTCAAGCCGTGGCTGCTTGGCCACGCAGGCGCGTCGCTGTTCGCCACCTTCGCGCAGACGGGTTTCTTCGTCGCCAAAGTCGCGTTCTTCGCCTGGCTCTTCATCTGGGTGCGCTGGACGGTGCCCAGTTTCCGCTACGATCAGGTCATGCGCCTGGGCTGGCAGATCCTGCTGCCCGCTGGCCTGGCCAACCTGGTGATCACGGCGCTCTGGCTGTGGGCCGTGCACTGATGCTGACGCGCCGCCGGAAGGATACAGAGCAATGAGCTACAAGGGACTCCCCGAGGTCGTCACCACCACCCGGCGCAACCTGCTCGAGAGCGCCTACTTCGTGGAGATCGCCAAGGGACTCGTCGTCACGGGCAAGCACCTGGTGCGCAACCTGCTGCATACCGACGAGATGCCCACCATCCAGTACCCGGACCAGAAGCGGGTGTACGGCCCGCGCTTCCGGGGGCGTCATCGGCTGACCAAGCGCGAAGACGGTTCGCCGCGCTGCGTGGCCTGCCAGATGTGCAGCACCGCCTGCCCGGCAGACTGCATCTCGATCGAGGCGGCCGAGCACCCCGATCCGGCCATCGAGAAATATCCGAAGACGTTCACCATCGATCTGTTGCGGTGCGTCTATTGCGGCCTCTGCGAGGAGGCCTGTCCCTGCGACGCGATCCGGATGGACACGGGCATCTACGAGATCTCCGCCGACAACCGGGAGGCCTTCGTGGTGGACAAGGAATTCCTGCTGAACAACGACAAGGACGGCACGCTCTGATGGAAGCCTTCCTCTTCTATGGCGGTGGACTGCTGCTGCTTCTGGGCGGCATCCTGATGGTCACCAGCCGGAGCGCGGTCAACGCCGCCTGCTGGCTCGTGCTGGCCTTCCTGGGCTCGTCGGCGCTCTTTGCCTCGCTGCACGCACCGTTCCTGGCCGTGTTGCAGGTGCTGGTGTACGCCGGGGCGATCATGGTGCTGTTCCTGTTCGTGATCATGATGCTCGAGGGGCCGGTTCTGCCCGCCGAGGGCAAGCGGCCGAAGGTCGCCGTCGGACTGCTGGCCGCCCTGCCGGTGGCCGTGATCTTCGCGCTGGTGGCGCGACGGCTGCTGGCGCTGCCCGAGCACGGCTTCACGGCCGTGGCGGCGCCGGGCTTCGGGCAGCCGGTGGCGGTCGCCCGCTTGCTGCTGGGTAAGTACCTGCTGGCGTTCGAGCTGATCTCCGTCGTGCTGGTGGTGGCCATCATCGGCGCGCTGGCCCTCGGCCGTCTGGAGAGGAGCAAGCCGTGGAAGTAGGCCTGAACCACTACCTGGTGCTCGCGGCCGCCGTGTTCATGGTGGGCATGGTGGGGTTCGTCGTGCGCCGGAACACCATCGTGATGCTGATGTGCGTCGAGCTGATGCTCAGCGCGGCCAACCTGGTGTTCGTGGCCTTCAGCCGCGAGCTGGGCGACGAAGCCGGACACGTGTTCGTGATCATGAACTTCGCCGTGGCGGCCGCCGAGGTCGCCATCGGTCTGGCCATCCTGGTGCAGATCTTCCGCCTGCGCCGGACCGTTGACGCCGACGACCTGACCACCCTCATGGAGTAGGATCGTGACCGAGACTGCCCTTCTGCGCTGGATCGTGCTCGCCCCCCTCTGCGGGGCCGCCGTCAACGGCCTGTTGAATCGCCGCCTGCCGCGGCAGCTGGCCGGTCTGTTGGGGTGCGCCACCGTCGGCCTGAGCCTCGTGCTCTCGATCCGGGCGGTGATGCAGCTGGCGGCGCTGCCGGCCGGCGACCGGGTGATGACCGACACCGTCGGCCGCTGGCTCTCGTTCGGCAACCTGCACCTGGACATCGGCTACCTGCTGGACCCGCTCTCGGCGGTGATGATCCTGGTGGTGACGGGGGTCGGCTTCTGATCCACGTCTACGATCTGGGCTACATGGCCCACGACCAGGAGCTTCGCACGGTTCTTCACCTACCTGAACCTGTTCATCTTCGCGATGCTCACGCTGGTGCTGGGCGAGAACCTGCCGCTGCTCTTCGTCGGCTGGGAGGGCGTGGGACTCTGCAGCTACCTGCTCATCAGCTTCTGGTTCGGCGAGGACGCGCCCGGCGATGCCGGCCACCAGGCCTTCATCACCAACCGCGTGGGCGACTTCGGCGCGTTTTCAGCCATGTTCATCGTGGCCGCGACCCTGCTGCCGCACCTGCACGGCACCGAGGGCGTGTTCAGCTTCCTGACGCTGCAGCACCACACGCGCACCGAGCTGGCCGGCGTGGCGACTCGCCTCGCTGCTCCTGACCTGGGCGTGACCGGTAAGTCGGCCCAGATCCCCCTGTACATCTGGCTGCCCGATGCCATGGCCGGCCCGACGCCCGTGTCCGCGCTCATCCACGCGCCACCATGGTGACGGCGGGCGTCTACCTCATGGCCCGCATGAATTTCCTGTTCGTGCTGAGCCCGGTCGCCATGTCCGTGGTGGCCGGGCGTCGGCGTGGCGACCGCCATCTTCGCAGCCACGATCGCGCTCACCCAAGAACGACATCAGAAGGTGCTGGCCTATTCGACGGTCAGCCAGCTCGGCTACATGGTCACCGCCTGCGGCGTGGGGGCCTTCGCGGCGGGCATCTTCCACGTCATGACCCACGCCCCTTCTTCAAGGCCCTGCTGTTCCTCGGGGCCGACTCCCGGTGATCCACGGCATGCACCACGAGCAGGACATGCGCGTGATGGGCGGCCTGCCACGCAAGGCGATGCCGATCACCTTCGTGACCATGTTGCTGGCGACGCTCGCCATCGCCACGGGCGTGGCGCCCCTTGTCGGGGTTCTTCTCCAAGGACGAGATCCTCTACGAGGCCTTCCTCGGCGCCGGCGGCTTCCCGTGGATCTGGCTGGTGGGCTTCCTGGCGGCCGGCCTGACGGCCTTCTACATGATGCGCCTGATGGTGATGACCTTCTTCGGCGAGAACCGCGCGAGCGACGAGGTCAAGAAGCACCTGCACGAGTCGCCGTTGACGATGACGCTGCCGCTGATCGTGCTGGCCGTCCGCATGTCGGTGGCCGGCGGCTGGGTGGGCATCCCCGCCGGCATGGGCGGCGGCGCCTGGCTCCAGGCCTGGCTGGCGCCGGTGTTCGCCGGCGGCCACGGCCGCGGCGGCGGCCCACGGCGCCCACGGCGGCAGCCACGAGGGCCACACGCTGGAGCTGACGCTGGCCGCGGTAGAGCTTCACGGTCGCGCTGCTGGGCCTGACGCTGGGCTACCTCGTCTACGGGCGGCGCCCGTCGCTGGCCGACGCCGGTCGGCGGCTGGCCGGCGGCGCGGTGCACCGCCTGCTCAGCAACAAGTACTTCGTCGACGAGCTCTACGGCCGGGTGCTCTACCGGCCGCTGCAGCGCCTGGCCGACGTCGTGTGCTTCCGCTGGATCGACCGCAACCTCATCGACGGCCTGCTGGTCGGCGGCTCGGCGGTGCTGACCCTGTTCACCGGCTCGGTGCTGCGGCTGATGCAGAACGGCATGGTTCGTTTCTACGCCTGGGTCTTCGCCGTGGGCGTGACGGTGTTCACCATCTACCTGACCTTCGCGAGCTAGACCACACGCGGCTCGCGCATTCGACCTGGTCGAGGAGGATAAGGGCTTGTCATTCGTCACCGACCACATCTGAGCTGGGTCACGTTCCTGCCGCTGGCCGGAGGCGCTCCTGATCCTGCTCCTGGTGCCCCGGCGCGCCGCGGCGCGCACTGGACGGCCATCGCGTTCGCGCTCGGCGATCTGGCGCTCTCGCTGGTGCTCTGGTTCGGCTATGACCCCCGGCCGGGCACCGACCAGTTCACCGAGCGGGTGGCCTGGTTCATGGACGGCGGCGTCGAGCGCCACCTGGCCCTGGACGGCATCAGCTGGTGCTCGTCGTAGCTACGACGCTGCTGGGGCCGCTGGTGATCCTGTCCACGCGCAAGGCGCTGGCCGACCGCGCGTGCCGCTCTTCGTCGCCGTAGTACCTCGCTGCAGACGGCCATGATCGGCACCTTCCTCGCGCGACATGCTGCTGTTCTACGTGTTCTGGGAAGCCATGCTCATTCCATGTACTTCATCATCGGCATCTGGGGCGGGCAGCGGCGCGACGTCTACGCGGCGGTGAAGTTCTTCATCTTCACCATGGCAGGCTCCGTGTTCATGCTGGTGGCCATCCTCTACTGCTACTTCAAGGCCGGCACCATGAACCTGCACGACTGGCTGGCGCTGGACCTCGGCTACGCGAGGGCAGCTCTGGCTGTTCACGGCCTTCGCCGGATGGCCTTCGCCATCAAGGTGCCCCTGTGGCCGCTGCACGCCTGGTGCCCGATGCGCGTGGAGGCCCCGACGGCGGGCTCGGTGGTGCTGGCCGGCGTGCTGCTGAAGATGGGCACCTACGGCCTGCGCTTCGCGATCCCGCTGTTCCCGGAGGCGGCGGTGCTGCGGCGGCGCCCGTGCTGGGCATTCGCCGTGGTGCTGACATCATGTCGGCGGCCCTCGTGGCGCTGGGTGCAGACGGACGTCAAGGAAGCTGATGCAGTATGGCTCGGTCAGCCTTCATCCTCGGTTCGTGAGTGCTCGGCCTCTTCAGCCTCACAGGGCAAGGGCGCGGCCGGCGGCGTGTTCCAGATGCTGGCCCACGGCCTCTCCACCGGCGCGCTGTTCTCCTCGTGGGCATCATCTACGAGCGGCGGCACCCGCGGGACATGGCGCGGAATTCGGCGGCCTCGCGCACGGCATGCCAGGCTACGTCATCTTCATGATCACCATGCTGGCTGGCGTGGGCCTGCCCGGCCTGTGCGGTTTCATCGGTGAGTTCATGATCCTGCTGAGGACCTTCAGCGGTCCGCTCCTGCCCCACTCGCAGCTGATGGTGGTCTGGCGTCCACGGGCATCATCCGCCGGGCGCCGTCTGCATGCTCTGGATGTACCAGAAGGTATTCATGGGACCCCTGCGCAACGACAGAGGCAGGGCCTCGCCGACCTCGACTGCGCGAGTGGGTGGTGCTGGTGCCCTGGTGGTCGGCTATCGTTCTGATCAGCGGCGCTGGCCCGGACTGGTGCTCGACAAGATCGAGGCCAGCGTCGACCGTGCTGGCGCCCGTGACCGCAGTCCGCGGCGCTCCGGCCGCCATGCCCGGCGCGCACGGGCACGCCTTCGTGCCCGACCGTGACGTCCAGCCGGGGGAGGTCGTGCGATGAACCCCGCCATCTCCAACGTGTCCTGGGCCGCGCTGGCGCCTTACCTGGTGCTCGGCGGCGGCGCCCTCCTGGTGATGCTGGTCGACGCCATGGTGAAGACCACGGAAGGACCACCTGACGGCCCTCAACGTCCTCGTGCTGCTGGCGACGGCGTCACGGTGGTGAGCGTGAAGATCGACCCGGGCGCCTACCTCTCGGGCGCGTTCAGCGTCTCGGTGGCCCACGCAGTTCTTCAACCTCCTGCTGGTGGGGATCGGCATCGTCACCACCGTGTACGGGAGCGCGGTCTACGCGCGACAGGAACTTCCGGCCCGAGTTCTACCCGCTGATCCTGTTCTCGGTGCTCGGCATGATGATGCTCGTGGCCGCCACCGACCTGCTCACCCTGTTCCTGGGCATCGAGTCGATGAGCCTGTCGGTGTACGTGCTCGCCGCCGGTCGCCCCGGACCGGAGGCGCGCGGCAGCGAGGGCGCGCTCAAGTATCTGCTGCTCGGGAGCTTCGCCTCGGCGTTCCTGCTCATGGGCATCGCGCTGGTGTACGGCTACGCCGGCGGCACCGGGTACGCCGTGATCGAGCAGGCGCGGGGCGTGTCGCCGCGGCCGGAGATCTATCTGGTGGCGGGGCTCGGCCTGATGGTGATCGGCTTCGCCTTCAAGGTCGCCATGGTGCCGTTCCACATGTGGACGCCCGACGTCTACGACGGCGCGCCGGCCCACATCACCGGCTTCATGGCGACGGCCGTCAAGGCGGCGGCATTCGGCGCCCTGGTGCGCTTCGTGGTGGTCGCGCTGCCCGATCTGGCCGGCTTCTGGTACAGCCTGCTGGCCGTGCTCGCGGTGCTCACCATGACGGTCGGCAACCTGCTGGCCCTGGTGCAGTCGTCGATCAAGCGCATGCTCGCCTACTCCAGCATCGCGCATGCCGGCTACCTCATGCTCGGCGTGCTCGCGATCCTGGCGCCGGGGCGGCACGCCGTGGGACAGCTCTCGCTGGCCCAGTCGTCCATCATGGAGGCGGCCGGCAGCGGCATCCTGTTCTACCTGCTGGGCTATAGCCTGATGAACCTCGCGGCCTTCGGCGTCATCAGCCAGCTCGGCCGCAACGGCGGCGACGAGGCCGACCAGCTCGACCACTACAGGGGCCTGGCGCGGCGGCAGCCGGGCAACGCGGCGGTGCTCACGGTCGCGATGCTCTCGCTGGCCGGCATCCCGGGCACCGTCGGCTTCCTCGGCAAGTTCTACGTGTTCGAGGCGGTGGTGCGCGCCGGGCTCGTGCCCCTGGCCATCTGGGGTGTCGTCAACTCGCTGCTCTCGGTGTACTACTACATCCGCGTCCTGGTGGTGACGTACTTCAGCGAGCCCAACGAGCAGTCCTATGACGGTCGCAACTGGGAGACCAGCGTGCTCGCCGCGTGCATGGCGCTGCTCGTCATCCTGCTCGGCGTCTATCCGGTGATCGCCCATCGGGTGGCGGCCCTGGCGTTCGGCACCATCCTCGGCTAGTCGGGGGCGACGCCTCGCGATCACGATGCCCGGCGGGCTGCGGTCCGCCGGGCGTCGTGTCTGCACGCATCGGAGCCGCCGCAACGCCGGATCAGCTCCTTTCATCGGCATGGCCGACTCGCCCGGATCGACGCTAGCCGCTCCGAGAGGCCGCGCCGCATGCCCCGACGCGCCGCGCGGGAGGATCTCCGTGCGTGGAATCGCCATCGTGTTCGCCGTCGCCGCCACCGATGGGGCCGGGATCGACCCCGGCCCGGTTCTGTTTGTCGCCGCGCGTCCGGCGCGCTAGCATGTCGTCCGGGAACGCGGCCGGGCGATCGGGTCCGGCGCCGAGCTTCACGCCCAACCGGGACGGTCACGATGACCACGTTCAGCACCTTCAACCCGGCCACGGCGACCCCGCTCGCCGAGTACACGCTGCACACGCCGGACGCGGTCCAGACCATCCTCGGGCAGGTGCACGCGGCCCAGCCCGCGTGGGCCGGGGTGCCGCTGGCCGAGCGGGCGGCGCTGAGCGCCCGCCTGGCCGCCGTCCTGCGCGCCCACAAGGCGGAGTGGGCCCGTCTGATGACCCTCGAGATGGGCAAGCCGATCACCGAGAGCGCCGCCGAGATCGACAAGTGCGCCTGGCTCTGCGACGTGTACGCCGAGCGCGCCGAGGCCTGGCTGGCCGACGAGCCGGTCGCAGCCGACGGCCGCAGCCACCGGGTGGTCTACCAGCCGCTCGGCGTCGTGCTCAGCATCATGCCGTGGAACTTCCCGTTCTGGCAGGCGCTGCGTTTCGGCGTGCCGACCCTGCTGGCCGGCAACACCAGCGTGCTCAAGCACGCGCGCAACGTCTCGGGCTGCGCCCTGGCCCTCGAGCGGGCCTTCCGGGAGGCGGGCTTCCCCGAGCACGCCTTCCGCACGGTCCTGGCCGACCATGCGGCCGTCGGCGGTCTGCTCGACGACCTCCGCGTCGCCGGCGTCTCGCTCACCGGCAGCACCGAGGTCGGCCGCCGGGTGGCCGCCCGCGCCGCCGCCACGCTCAAGACCTGCGTACTCGAGCTCGGCGGCAGCGATCCGTTCATCGTGCTGGCCGACGCCGATCTCGACCGGGCCGTCGAGGGCGCGGTGCTGGGGCGCCTGCTGAACACCGGCCAGAGCTGCATCGCGGCCAAGCGCTTCCTGGTCGAGAGTCCGGTGTACGACCGCTTCGTGCAACGTTTCGCCGCCGCCATGGCGGCCCGCCGGGTTGGCGATCCGCTCGACGCGCAGACGCAGGTCGGGGCGGTGGTGAACGCCCGGGAACTGGAAGCGCTCGAGGCGCAGGTCGCGGATGCCCTGGAGCAAGGCGCCCGCCTCGTGTGCGGCGGGCGCCGGCTCGACCGGGCGGGCTACTTCCTGGCGCCCACGGTCCTGGCCGAGGTCACGCCCCAGATGCGGGTCTGGCGCGAGGAGGTCTTCGGTCCGGTCGCGCCGGTCATGCCGGTGCCCGATGCCGAGACGGCCCTGCGTCTGGCCAACGCCTCGCCATTCGGCCTGGGCGGCTCGGTCTGGACGGGCGACGCCGCGCGCGGCGAGGACCTGGCCCTCCGTCTGGAGTGCGGCTCGGCGTTCGTCAATTCCATCGTCAAGAGCGATCCCCGCCTGCCCTTCGGCGGCGTCAAGCAGAGCGGCTTGGGCCGCGAGCTGGGCTGGTTCGGCCTGCGGGCCTTCACCAACGTCAAGGGGCTCAACCTCTACGACTGAGCCGCCTTCGCGCCGGCGGGTTTTCGCGAGCCAAATCGCCGCTGATCGCGTACCGTGGCCGCATGGCACGACACACCCGACATGGCCGGCGCGAGGGACCGCGCCGCTCGCGCACCGGCTCCCGCACCCGCCGCCGCCTGCACGCGGTGCGGCGCATCGAGGCCATCCTCGATCGCGCGCACGGCCGCAGCCGCGAGGACTACGATCGCCGCGACCCCGAGCGGGGGCCGCGGCCGCGCTACCTCGACCTCGAGCGCAACGGGCAGCTCTTCAACCGGCTCGCGGCCCTCGACTTCGAGTACCTGCTGGGCTTGCCGTTCGCGGCCGATCTGGCCACGCTACGCCTGCTGCTGCCCCAGTCGGTGCACGGCCGGGCCCAGAACGGCCACGGCTTCTGGCGCGACGAGACCGGCACGCCGCTCGTGTTCCGCGACGCCACCTTCGACCGCGTGCTCACGGCCCTCGAGCCGCTCGACCCGGGACTGCGCGCCGACCTCGTCCGCAAGGAACGCGGCCGCCGCCTCGAACGGCTGGGCCGCTTCCTGCTGGCCAACCTGCACCAGGACGAGCTGGTGCTCGAGGACGACGGCGAGCCGCTATTGGGCGTCGAGCTCCTACGGGGCGCGCGCGTGGAGACCCGCGGATTCTTGCAGGGCCTGCTCCTGGCGGGCTGGATGGACGACTTCGACCAGCGCCAGATGTGCATGGTGCACCACAAGCGCACCTTCGGCGGCGATCCCCTGATCCTCGGCGGCGGCAAGACTTACGTGGTGCGGCCGGAGCGGCTGCGGGCGGTCGGCATCGTCGATCCGGGCCGCGGCGAGTTCACTCCCGACGACATCGACAGCCTCGTCGAGCACGGCGTCATCGAGCCCGCGGACCGCGAATACAGCCGCCCGGAGTTCGAGCAGGCCTACTTCCGGCTCGGCACGGGGGAGGGCGTGTGCGACGACCTCGCCCTGCTCTACATCGGCGCCCGGTACGGTTGGAGCGCCTACCTGGGCGCCTTCCTCATGGACGCCGTCGACACCTACGACAAGTTCCTCTGGCGCTTCCGTCCCGGGGGCGTCGACGGTCGGCTCGCCGGCGCGATCCAGCAGGCCTGGCACGAGCGCCACGGCCAGGATCTGGTGCGCGGCGTGGAGATCCTCGATGTGATCCGCTACGCGGCCAAGGGCAACGACCCGAGCTGCTTCCTCAGCTCGAGCCACCGCCGGTTCATCCAGACGGAGGTCGGCTCCAGGGTGCCCACCCTGCTCAACCACTGGAGCTTCCTCGAGGGTGATCCGGTCTACGACATCGAGCTCGGATACACGCGGTTCCCCTCGCGCAAGTTCTACGACATCGCGCGCAAGCGGTTCTCGGTGCTGGAGATCGACGTGCCGGCACCGACGTACACGCGGCACGAGCGGCGCCGCTGAGCCGGGCCTAGCGGTACGCCGCGATCCCGGTGATCGCCTGCCCGACGATCAGCGTGTGGATCTCGTGGGTGCCCTCGTAGGTGTAGACCGACTTCGAGGTTGTTCATGGGCGGCCCGGCGAGTGCTCGTCCGTGATGCCGGCGGCGCCCAGGATCGACCGCGCCTGGCGGCACACCTCGAGCGCCATGGCCACGTTGGTGCGCTTGGCCAGGGACACGAGGTGTACCTCGTTGGTGCCGGCGTCCTTGAGGCGGCCGAGCTGGATGGCGAGCAGCTGGCCCTGGGTGATGGCGGTCACCATGCTCACGAGCTTGGCCTGGGTGAGCTGGAAGCCGGCGATGGGCCGGTCGAACTGCTCACGCTCGAGGCTGTATTCGAGGGCCGTGTGGTAGGCGTCGGCCGCGGCGCCCACCACGCCCCAGGCGATGCCGTAGCGCGCCTCGTTGAGGCAGCTGAGCGGCCCCTTGAGACCCTCGACGCCCGGCAGGCGGCGGCGGTCGGGCACCCTCACGTCGTCCATGATCAGCTCGCCGGTGTCGGAGGCCCGCAGGCTGTACTTGCCGTGGATGGCCTGGGCCGCGAAGCCCGCGTCGCCGCGCTCGAGGATGAAGCCGCGCACGCGCCTGGTCTCGGTATCGCGGGCCCAGACGATGGCCACGTCGGCGAGGGTGGCGTTGGTGATCCACATCTTGTTGCCGGTGATCACCCAGTGGTCGCCGTCGCGGGTGCAGCGGGTCTCCATGCCGCCCGGGTCCGAGCCGTGCCCGGCCTCGGTCAGGCCGAAGCAGCCGATCAGCTCGCCCCTGGCCAGCTTCGGCAGGTAGGTCGCCTGCTGCTCCGCGGTGCCGTACGCGCTGATGGGCCACATCACCAGGGAGCCCTGGACGCTGGCGAACGAGCGCAGGCCGCTGTCGCCGCGTTCCAGCTCCTGGCAGATCAGGCCGTAGATCGTGTAGCTGAGGCCGCTGCAGCCCGGTCCCTTGACGCTGGGGCCGAGCAGGCCGAGCTCGCCGAGTTCCCCGATCACCTCGGTGGGGAAGGTGCCCGCGGCGTGGTGGTCCTTGATCAGGGGCAGGAAGCTGCGGTCGACGAACCGGCGGACCATGGTCTGGACCGACCGTTCCTCGTCGGAGAGCAGGCGGGAGGTCTGGAAGACGTCGACACCCTGGTAAGGCTTCATGGCGGAGCCGGTCCTTTCGCGGCGCGGGGCACGGATAGGCTCAAAAGGTAGCCGCTGCCTCGGCGCCCGCCAGGCCGGCTGCCGGGTCGGGTGGGGGGATGCCATCACGCCGCTCAGAGCGACTCGACCGACTCCACCTCGGGGATCTCGGCCTTCATGCGCCGCTCGATGCCCTGCTTGAGGGTCATCAGGCTCATGGGGCAGTTGCCGCAGGCGCCCTTCATGCGCACGGTCACCACGCCGTCGTTGAAGTCGATGAACTCGACGTCGCCGCCGTCGGCCTGCAGCGCCGGGCGGATGCTCTCGAGCACCGCCTTGATGCGATCTTCCACGGGAGGGTCCTTTCTCCGGTCCGGCCACGGGCTCGTTGCTTCCAGATTAGCCCCGGGCGGAGCGGTGTCAAGCCTGCCCTTGTGAGGCGGTGCGGCACCGCCTACAATGCCGCCAAAGGAGGCAGCATGGCGGTCCAGACGAGCGAGGAACTGGCGGCGATCAGGCGCGTGGCCGTCGAGGCGGGCGACGTCCTGCTCGCGCATCACGGGCAGGTCCACCGGGTCGACCGCAAGAGCGCTGTCGAACTGGTGACCGACGTCGACCGCCGCAGCGAGGCGCTGATCCTCACGGCGCTGGCGCAGCTCTTTCCCGACGACGCGGTCGAGGCCGAGGAAGGCGGCCGGCAGGCGGGCCGCAGCGGCCGCCGCTGGTACGTCGACCCGCTCGACGGCACCACCAACTTCGTCCACGGCTACAGCCACTTCGCCGTCTCGATCGCCTGCTGCGACGACTCCGGACCCTGCCTCGGTGCCGTGTATGCGCCCTACCTCGACGAGCTGTATCTGGCCCGCCGCGGGGCCGGCGCCGTGCTGGCGCGGCCGCGTGCCGGGACGGAACGGCCGTTGGCCGGGCGCGGTCCGGTGGCGTTCGGCGACGCGCTGCTCGCGACGGGTTTCTCGTACACGCGCGACGAGCGCATCGACCGCGTCTGCGAGGTCGTGCGCCGCTGCCTGCGAGCCGGCTGCCATGGCGTCCGGCGGGCCGGCAGCGCGGCCCTCGACCTCTCCCACGTCGGCGCGGGCCGCCTCGACGGCTATTTCGAGCTCACGCTGCGGCCCTGGGACGTGGCGGCCGGGACCCTGATCTGCCGCGAGGCGGGCGTGACGGTGAGCGATTTCGCGGGCCAGGCGCTGCCGTTGCCCTGCGTGTCGGTGCTCGCCGCGGCGCCGGGCCTGCACGACGAGCTGCGCCGGTTGATCGCCGAGGTTCCCGCGTGACCCGGGAGCTGCACGTGGTGATGACGAGCCTGGAGACGGCCGACCAGGCGGCCGAGCTGGCCCGGACCCTGCTCGCCGAGCGTCTGGCGGTCTGCGTGCAGATCGGCGATCCGGTGCGCTCGTTCTATCGCTGGCAGGGCGCCCTCGCCGACACGCCGGAGGTCCCGCTGCTGCTCAAGGTGCGCCACGACCGTCTCGCGCGCTGCCTCGACCGCCTCGCCGAGTTGCATCCCTACGACACCCCCGAGATCCTGGCGTGGCCCGTGCCGCTCGCGGCCGCCCGCTACCTGGACTGGGCCTACAGCGAGGACGACGCGTGAACCGACGGACGGCCCTGTTCTGCCTGACCTGCTTGGCCTGCCTGGTCGTTCCCGCCGCCCGGACGAGCGCGGGCGCGACCTGGCAGGTGACGGCGCCGGCGGTCGTGCTCGCCGGGATCCCCACCGAGGTCGGCGCCGAGGGGCCGCCGGACAGGTTTCCCGTCATCCTGTACGCCGCCGGGGCGCGCGACACCCTGACCGACCACGAGGACCGCATGCTGGTGCGTCTGCACGCCGGCGAGGACCTGCAGATGCTCGCACCCGACGGCACGGTGCTCGCGGCGGCGCAGCCGCGGATCCTGCCGGGCTGGACGGCCATCCTGCCGCCGCTGCTGGCCATCGTGCTGGCGCTGCTCACGCGGCAGGTGCTGGTGTCGCTGGTGCTCGGAGGCTGGTTCGGTTGCCTGCTGCTCGAAGGGTGGCAGCCGCTCGCCGCGCTCCTGCGCCTGGGCGACCGCTTCCTCGTCGAGGCCCTGGCCCAGCCCGACCACGCCAGCATCGTGCTCTTCACCACCATCCTGGGCGGCATGGTCGGGGTGATGGCCCGCGGCGGCCTCACCGAGGGCGTGGTGCAGGCGCTGGTCCGCCGGGTCGGCGGGCGCCGCGGCGGCCAGCTGTCGACCGCCGCCATGGGCACCGTCATCTTCTTCGACGACTACGCCAACACGCTGCTCGTGGGCACCACCATGCGGCCCCTGACCGACCAGCTGCGCATCAGCCGCGAGAAGCTGAGCTACCTGGTCGACTCCACCGCCGCGCCCGTGGCCACCCTGGCGGTGATCTCGACCTGGGTGGGCTTCGAGGTGGGGCTGATCCAGGACGCCCTCGCCGGCCTGGGCAGCTCCGACGCGGCCTACACGTTCTTCCTGCGCACGCTGCCCTACAGCTTCTACCCCTGGCTCACCCTGCTGTGCGTCTACCTCATCGCGGGCACCGGCCGCGATTTCGGGCCCATGCTCGCGGCCGAGCGGCGGGCATCCGCCACCGGCGCGGTGCTCCGGCCGGGCGCGCGGCCGGCCAGCGAGTCGCTGACCGCGTCGACCGATCCGGGGGGTGGAACGCCGGTGGCCCCGGTGCACCCGGTCCTCGGGCTGTTGCCGGTGCTGACGGTGGTGGCGACGACGGCCGTGGGCCTGGTGGTCGATGGGCGCCGCGCGGCGATGGCCGCCGGCGCCGCCGAGCCCGGCCTGCGGGAGATCCTCGGCCAGGCCAACAGCTTCGCCGTCCTGATGTGGGCGGCCATCATGGGCACCCTCGCGGCCCTCGCCGTGGTGGTGGCCATGCGCCGGCTGGACCTGAAGACCGCGGTCGACGGTTTCGTCGACGGCTGCCGGGCGATGCTCATCGCCGTCACCATCCTGCTCCTGGCCTGGAGCCTGGGCGCCGTCTGCCAGGAACTGAACACCGCCGGCTTCCTGGTGGAGGCCTGCCGGGGAGCCCTGTCGGCCCGTCTGCTGCCGGCCGTGACGTTCGTGCTGGCGGCCGCCGTCAGCTTCGCCACGGGCACGAGCTGGGGCACGATGGCGATCCTGATGCCGCTGGTCTTCCCGCTGGGCGCCATCCTGCCCGGCAGCGAGGGGCTGGCCGCGGGCACCGCGCTGGGCATCCACCTCGCCAGCACGAGCGCCGTCCTGGCCGGCGCCGTCTTCGGCGACCACTGCTCGCCGATCTCCGACACCACCATCATGTCGTCGCTGGCCAGCGGCAGCGACCACGTCGACCACGTCCGCACGCAGCTGCCGTACGCGCTGACGGTCGGCCTGCTGGCGCTGATCTGCGGGTACCTCCCCGCCGGCTTCGGCGCGCCAGCGTGGGTCGGCCTCGCGACGGGCGCCGTGCTGCTCGCGGCCGTGGTCCTGGTGTGCGGCCGGCGCGTGGAGGCGGCGCGGTGAGCCGGTGGCCCTGCTCAGCGATTTCGGCCTCGCCGACACGTTCGTGGCCGAGATGAAGGCGGCCTTGCTGAGGCTCGGACCACCGGATCTGCAACTCGTCGACGTCACCCACCTCGTGCCGCGCGGCGACGTGGCCGCCGGCAGCGGGCTGCTGCGGCACGTGGACGCAGTTTCCCACCGGCACCGTCTTCCTGGCCGTGGTCGATCCCGGGGTGGGGACGGAGCGGCCGGCGGTGGCCGCGCGCGGCCGCGAACGCTGGTACGTCGGCCCGGGCAACGGCCTGGCGGCGTTCCTCGCCGGCGGCGAACCGCTCGAGGTGCGACGCCTGGGGCGGCCGCAGCCGCCGGCCGGTCTGCCCGCGTCCACGACGTTCGCCGGCCGCGACCTCTTCGCACCGGCGGCGGCGCACCTGGCCCGTGGGCGCGGCCGACGCGTCGGCCCGCCGGCCAGGCGGCCGACCTGGGTGCCGTGCCGGGCGCCGGGGTCCTGTGCGCGTGATCTGGATCGATCATTTCGGCAACCTGATCAGCGACCTCGCCCGCGGCAGCGAACTCGGCCGGGCGCTGGCCGCCGGAGGCGAGGTCCGCGTCGCCGGGCAACCGGTGGCGGGGCCGTTCACGGCGTACGCCGACGCGCCGCCCGGCCGGCTCTTCTGGTACTGGGGCAGCCGGGACACCCTGGAGGTGGCCCTGGCCGGCGCGAGCGCCGCGGCCTTCCTCGGTGCCACATCCGGGCTGGTCATCGGGGTGACCGCATCGTAACGTCATCGAATTCAAAGCGCAGAGGAGGCGACGATGGCGCGGAGCATGGGGCGGATCCTGGCGGTGGTGCTCGCGGGTGCGAGCTTGGCGCTGGTCCTCGGTGGTTGCAGCGGCAAGCGGGTGACCTTCCACTATCCCGGCGAGACGCTGGTGTTTCCCAACCAGGGACCGCCGCCGGCGATCTACGTCGAGTACGTCAACGACCTCCGGGGAGACCGCCAGCGCGCCGGCGACGACGGCGCCACGGACGCACGCTTCCCGGCCGACGAGGACTGGGACCGTCCGGTGGCCCAGATCTACCATGATGCCCTGATGCAGGACCTCACCCAGACCAGCGCCCTGGCGGTGGCCAGGTCCCTGTCCGAGGCCGACTACGTGCTCACCGTCGACCTGCTGCACCTCGGCTGCGCGGCCAAACGCAGCTCCACCGGCTGGCTCGCGTCGGCCCTGCTGGGCGGCGTGGCCGGCTGGGCGCTCGGGCACAACGCGGGGGGCGCCGCCGCCGGCGCCGTCCTGGGCGTCGGCGCCGTGCCGGTGCCGACGCGTCTGCGGGCGGTCTGCGAGGTGCGCCTGCGCGTCACCGACCTGGACGGCGCGCCGGTATGGGAGGACAGCTGCCTCGGCGAGGTCACCGACGGCGGCTGGGAGAGCATGACGTCGCGGCGGGACCAGTACTGGGTCGACCGCTACCTCACGGTCGCGGTCAAGCGCTGCAACGCCTGCCTCGTGGGGCAGCTGCGGCAGACGCTCATGTCGCGGGAGTCGGCGTGGGGGCGCAGCCGCTGAACCCGCCGGCCCTGCCGGCGACGGGCGGCTCGTAGCGAGACGGCGGCCGGATTCCCGCCCCCGGCTCGCTACGAGTCGCCGCATGGCCCGCGGTCTAGAGCAGCTCGGCCGCCAGGCTGGCCAGGGTGCTGCGCTCGCTCTTGGCGAGCGTGATGTGCCGTAGAGGCCCTGCTCCTTGAACCGCTCCACGACGTAGGTCAGGCCGTTGCTCGAGGCGTCGAGGTACGGGTTGTCGATCTGGTAGGCGTCGCCGGTGAGCACGACCTTGGCGCCCTCGCCGGCCCGGCTGACCACGGTCTTGACCTCGTGGGGGGTGAGGTTCTGGGCCTCGTCGACGATGATGTAGAGCTTCGGGAGGCTGCGGCCGCGGATGTAGGGTGACGGCCTCCATCTCGAGGATGCCGGTGTCGAACAGGTAGTCGACCTTGTCGCTGCTGTGCTCGAGCTTGGGGTCCACGAGGTACTGCAGGTTGTCCAGGATGGGCTGCATCCAGCTCTCGAGCTTCTCGTCCTTGGTCCCGGGCAGGTAGCCGATGTCCTTGCCCAGGGGCATGATCGGCCGCGAGACCATCATCCGCCGGAACTTCTTCTCCTCGGCCACCAGCTGCAGGCCCACCGCCAGCGCGAGCAGCGTCTTGCCCGTGCCCGCCTGGCCGAGCATGGTCACCAGCTGGATGTCCGGCCGCAGCAGGAGCTCGAGGGCGAACTGCTGCCGCAGGTTGCGGGCGCTCAGGCCCCAGGGATGCGCGTCGCCGAACTGCAGCGGTTCGACGGTCCGGGTGTCCAGGCGCCAGATGCCGCGCGCGGTCTTCTTCGGGCGGCTCGACGAACTCAGGAGCACGCCCTCGTTGGGCCGCAGATCGGCGTCGATGGTGATGGGCTCGCCGGCGTAGAAGGCGTCCACCACCGCGTCGTCCACCGAGTGCTCCGACCAGCCGTTGTAGAGTTCGTCGAAGTTCACCTTGCGGTTGCGGAAGTCCTCGGCCTTGACGCCGAGGGCGTCGGCCTTGCAGCGGGCGTTGATGTCCTTGGAGACGAACACCACCTCGTGGCCGGCTTCCTTGACGGCCATCGCGGCGGCGAGGATGCGGTTGTCGGGCACCGACCGGTCCAGGCCCTCGGGCAGGCGGTCGGTGAAGCTCTTGACGAACACGAAGAGCTTGCCGCCCTCCTCCATGGGGACGCCCTGGCTCAGCGGCAGGCCGTTGCGCATGGCGTCGATCGTGCGGGCGACGCTCCGCGCGTTGCGGGCCCGTTCGTCGTTGCCGCGCTTGAAACGGTCGAGCTCCTCGAGCACGTCGACCACCAGGATCACGTTGTGCTCGCCGAACACGTGCAGCGCGTTGGCGTCGTGGAGCAGGACGTTGGTGTCCAGGAGATAGGATCGGCCGGAGAGCGCGGGGAGGGGACCACCACCCAGGGGAGATGTCGACGCTGCTGCCATACCGCCTCCTACGGTTGTAGCGGAATCCTCCGCCGACTGCAGTCGCACCTGACCTCATGGAACCACGCCCGAGGTCATTTGTCTCCCCCGAATTATCGACCGCCGGGCGGCTCGACTTGACCCGTCCTTGCCGACGCCGGCCGGTCCGGCTAAGCTGCCTCCCCACAAGGAGGTCTGCTCGTGTCCTGGAAGATCGTCGTGCTCTGGTTGGTCCTCGTCGCGACGGCGGTGGCCGCCGACGGGCCCTATGCGTGGCCCCTGGACCTGCCCACCCGTTACCTCACGAGCAACTTCCTGGAGACCCGCGGCGGCCGCTTCCACACCGGAATCGACCTGAAGACCGAGGAGCGCACGGGCGTGGCCGTGCGCGCGGTGGCCGACGGGTGGATCAGCCGCATCAAGTTCGCGCCGACGGGCTATGGCAAGGCCCTCTACCTGACCGACGCGACCGGGCGCACGTTCGTCTACGCCCACCTCGAACGGCTCGCCGACCCCTTGCGGGAGCGGGTGCGGCGCGAGCAGGCCGACCGTGGACGTTACCGGGTCGACCTGATGCTGGCGCCCGGCGAGCTGCCGGTCCGGCGCGACGAGGTGCTGGCGCTGTCGGGCCAGACGGCCACCACCGGGCCGCACCTGCACTTCGAGGTGCGGGATGCCGACGGGTCGCCGCTCAACCCTCGTCGCCACGGCTTCGCCAGCGTCGATTCGCTGCCGCCGGACATCCTGGCCGTGCGGGTCTGGTGGGGCAACCGCTCCTACTGCGCCGGCGACGGGACGGTGCCCCTGCACGGCGCGCTGCCGACGCTACGGCTGCCCGCGGGCGAGCTGGGGGTTTCCGCGCGCCTGGTCGAACGCAGCGACCCTCTCCGCTACCGCCTGGAGCCCTACCGGATCAGCCTCGGGGTCGACGGCTGGGGCGTGGTCGGCGCCGGCTGCAACGAGCGCCTGCGCTGGGCGGACGTGCGGCGCGAGCGGGTGGTCTTCCGCGAGACCGAACTTGGCCGCGAACAGGTCTTCTGGACGCCGCGCGCGGGGGGCGACTGGACCGGCTCCGGCCACGGTCCGGGCCGGCCCGACGACCCGCCTGGCACCCGCCGCACGTATCGCCTCGCGGCCGAGGATGCGGCCGGCAACCGGAGCGAGGTCTGGTGGGACGTGATCGTCGATCCGGAGGCCGCGGACGTCGGCTCGCCGGGGGGGCGCGCCGCCACGGCCGCCGAGGTGGCCGCCGACCAGCCCGCGTCCATCCTCGACCTCGGCGCGGCGGTGTACGGCGAGGCGGAGACCGCGGGCGGCGGGGGCGGCTCGGTCGGCATCCTGCGGGCGCCGCTCGTGGCCGGCGAGGTCCCGCCGTTCGAGCCCCTGGGCGAGCCGGTATGGTATCTGCCGGAACATCCGTTCCCCTACGAGCACCTCGTCGAGCCCTGCCCGTGGTGCTCGCGCCGGTGGCCGGCCTCGGCGACCCGCAGGTGGCGGTCTACCGGCATACGGGCCGGCTGGACCTACGAGGCGGCGCCCGAGCGGCGCGACGGCCGCTGGACCTTTCCGCTGGACAACCCGGGCGCCCACCTGCTGGGACGCGACACCACGCCGCCGGTGATCGACGGGCCGCGCCGGCGGACGGTTCCCGCGGCCGACGGCCCGCGGCGCCGTCACGGCATCGGCCTGGCGCGCTGGGAGCTCGTGCCCGTGACGCTGACCGACGGCGCGAGCGGCATCGACTGGGATGCCGTCACCGTCCTGCTGGACGGCGTGCCGCTCGTGGCCGAACCGGATGCCCCGCGCGACCGCCTGCTGATCGAGTTGCCCGACGCGCTGCCGCCCGGCGAGCATCGGCTTACGGTCACGGCCTGCGATCTGGCCGGCCTCACCACTGAAGCCACGCTCACCGTGCGGCTCACCGCCGGGCCGCCGGACGGTGACCCGGCTACGGGTGGGGAGTGAAGCCGGCTGCGCAAGCGGTTGTCGCGAAACAGCTAGCGGGTGGGGTGGACCGGGGCCCGCTTCGGCGCGGTTTACGGCCGCGGTCACCGCTGCTAACGTAGGATCGCCTCTCATCAGGATGACCATCGACCGCAAGGAAGAGCGGCCCATGCCCGAGCAGCAGTTCGTCCATCTCCACAACCACAGCGATTACAGCCTGCTCGACGGCGCCATGAAGACCAAGGCGATGGTCAAGAAGGCGGTCGCCTGCGGCCAGCCCGCCCTCGCGCTCACCGACCACGGCAACATGTTCGGCGCCGTCGAGTTCTACCTCGCCTGCCGGAAGGCGGGCATCAAGCCGATCCTGGGCATGGAGTCGTACGTCACGCGGGACATGCACGACCGCTCGGGCAAGGAGGCGGCCCGCAGCAACCACACCGTGCTGCTGGTGCAGAACCAGACCGGCTGGCGCAACCTGGTCAAGCTCGCGAGCGCGGCCTACCTCGAGGGTTTCTACTACAAGCCGCGCATCGACAAGGCGCTGCTCGCCGCCCACGCCGAGGGCGTGATCGCGCTCAGCGCCTGCCTTGGCGGCGAGCCCAACAGCGCGCTCATGCGGGGCGACGTCAAGACCGCCATCCGCGCCGCCAGCGAGTACAAGGAGATCTTCGGGCCCGACCGCTACTTCCTCGAGATCCAGAACCACGGCCTGCCGGAGGAGGAGCGCGTCCGCCAGCTCATGCCGGAGGTGGCCCGCGCCACCGGCCTCGAGCTCGTGGCCACCAACGACTGCCACTTCCTCGAGGCCGACCACCACGAGGCGCACGACATCCTGCTCGCCATCCAGACGGGCAAGAGCCTGGACGATCCCGGCCGCATGCGATCGGCCACGTCGGAGGTCTACTTCAAGACCACCGAGCAGATGCACGCCCTGTTCAGCGACTGGCCCGGCGCGCTGGCCAACACCGTGCACATCGCCGAGATGGTGGATTTCGAGCTCGAGCTGGGTAAGCTGCTGCTGCCGCGTTTCCCGTTGCCGCCGGGTTTCGCGACCGCGGAGGACTACCTCGAGCATCTCGCGCGCGAGGGGCTGCGGCGCCGGTACCGCCAGATCACGCCCGAGCTCACCGAGCGCCTCGAATACGAGCTGGGCGTCATCCGCACGACGGGTTTCGCGGGCTACTTCCTCATCGTCTGGGACTTCATCGACGCCGCCCGCCAGCGCGACATCCCCGTCGGCCCCGGACGCGGCTCGGCGGCCGGATCGCTCGTCTGCTACTGCATGGGTATCACCGACATCGACCCGATCCGCCACCACCTCCTGTTCGAGCGCTTCCTCAACCCCGAGCGCATCTCGATGCCCGACATCGACGTCGACTTCTGCTTCGAGAAGCGGCCGGAGATCATCCGCTACGTGGAGGAGAAGTACGGCCGCGAGAACGTCTCGCAGATCATCACCTTCGGCACCATGGCCGCCCGCGCCGTGCTCAAGGACGTGGCCCGCGTGCTCGGCCTCGGCTTCGCCGAGAGCGACCGCATCTCCAAGCTCGTGCCCGAGGAGCTGGGCATCACCCTGGAGAAGGCGATCGCCGAGGCGCCCGGCCTGAAGGAGGTGGGCCGCGAGTCCGAGACCCACGCGATGCTCCTGCGCAACGCCCAGGTCCTCGAGGGCCTCAATCGCAACCCGGGCATCCACGCGGCCGGCGTCCTGATCACGCCCTCGCCGCTGGTCGAGCATCTGCCCCTCTACCAGAGCACCAAGGGAGACATCACCACCCAGTTCGACATGCGCATGAGTGAGGAAATGGGCCTGTTGAAGATGGACTTCCTCGGCCTGCGCACGCTGACGGTGATCGACAAGGCGCTCAAGCTGATCCGCGAGTGCCACGGCGAGGCCCCGACGGCCGACGCGATTCCCACCGACGACCCGGCCACCTACGACCTGCTGCAGGAGGGGCGGACGGTGGGCGTCTTCCAGCTCGAATCCAGCGGCATGCAGGAGCTGGTGCGCAAGATGAAGCCCACCTGCTACGACGACATCACCGCCATCAACGCCCTGTTCCGGCCCGGGCCG
Organism: Candidatus Krumholzibacteriia bacterium; assembly: GCA_041390065.1. GTDB lineage: Bacteria > Krumholzibacteriota > Krumholzibacteriia > LZORAL124-64-63 > LZORAL124-64-63 > Glo-17. Next base: position 84,456 of record JAWKQQ010000014.1, on the reverse strand, counting down.
CTGGGCGCCGGCATGGACCAGGTGTTCGTCGACCGCAAGCACGGCCGCAAGGCGCTCGAGTACAAGCATCCCGACCTCGAGCCGATCCTGCGCGACACCTACGGCGTGATCCTGTACCAGGAGCAGGTCATGCAGATCGCCAGCACCCTGGGCGGTTTCACCCTGGGCATGGCCGACAAGCTGCGCAAGGCCATGGGCAAGAAGCTGGCCGACGTCATGGACGAGCTGAAGGTCAAGTTCCTGGCCGGCGCCAGGGAGCAGGGCTACGAGGCGGCCATGGCCGCCGAGGTCTTCGAGGAGATGGAGTTCTTCGCCCAGTACGGCTTCAACAAGAGCCACTCGGCGGCGTACGCCCTGCTCTCGATCCAGACCGCCTGGCTGAAGGCCCATCATCCGGCCGAGTTCATGGCCGCCACCATGACGAGCGAGATGCGCAAGTCCGAGCGCATCATCCAGCTCATCGACGAGTGCAAGGTCATGGGCCTGACGATCATGCCGCCGAGCATCAACCAGCCGCGCGCGGAGTTCGGCGTCGACGGCAGCCACACCATCCTCTTCGGCATGGGGGCGGTCAAGGGGGTCGGCGCCGCGGCCATCGAGACCCTGATGGCCTCGCATCGGGATCTGGGCAGGCCGTTCGAGGACCTCTTCGACCTCTGCGAGCACATCGACCTGCAGAAGATCAACCGCAAGGTGCTCGAGAGCCTCATCCATGCCGGCGCGCTCGACGAGCTGCCCGGCGACCGCGCCACCCTCATCGCGAACCTCGACAACGCCCTCGCCCACGGCCAGCGCGCGGCGCGCGACCGCGAGGCCGGCCAGGCGAGCCTGTTCGGCGGCCCGGCCGCCGTCGCCGCCATCCGGCCGACCCTGCAGCCGGCCGCGCCCTACGATCCCCTCGTGGAGCTGTCGCTCGAGCGCAAGGCCGTCGGCTTCTTCCTCTCGGGCCACCCGTTCCAGGAGTACCGCGAGCTCATGGACTCGCTGCCGGTGGCGACGGTGCAACTGGCCGGCGGCCGCGGCGAGGGCGCGTGGGTGGACCTCGCCGGCGTGGTCACGAGCTTCCGCACCCAGCGCGACAAGCACAAGCGGGTCTACGCCCGCGCCCACTTCGAGGACCGCACCGGCATGATCGAGGTGGTGATCTACGCCCGCCTGTTCGAGAAAGTGGCCCCGTTGGTGGCCAGCGACAGCATCCTGGTGGTCGGCGGCCGCATTCAGGTGCGGAGCGACGGTACCCGCGAGGTGGTGGCCGACCGGCTGACCGCGGTCGACGAGGTGCTCGGCCGCTGGACCCGCCGGGTGCTGCTCGACGTCGATCTCTCGGCGCTCGGCCCGCAGGGACTGTCGGGCCTGGAGGAGGTGTTCGACGCCTACGAGACGGCGCAGCCGCTGCCCGGCCTGCTGGACGGGTTGGCCGAGGATGCCGCCGCGGAGCTCGCCGCCGCCGCGCCCGACGGCCTGGCCGGCGTGGCAGCCTTGCCGGCCATGGCCGAGCCGGTGCCCGTCCTCGTGCAGACGCTCGATCGCGACCGCAACTGGCTGCTGCGCTGCGGACGTCCGCTGGCGCTCACCCTGGGCAGCCTGCGCGCCCTGCGGGCGCTGCCCGGCGTGGTCGCCGTGCGCCTGGAGGTGGCGTTGCCGAGCGCCCCGCGGCCGCTCCGGCGGGCGCAGTGGAATCGAGGGGACGGTCGCGGCCGCCGGCCACTCTGAGTATCATGCCGGACGGTGCACTTACGACGAAAGCGCGAGAGCATGGCAGACATCGGCAAGGGTCCCTGGCTCGACTTCGAGCGCCCCATCGTCGACCTCGAGGAGCAGATCCGTACGCTCGAGGAATCGGCGGCCTCGGGCGGCGTCGACGTGGGCGACGAGGTGGCGCACCTACGTCGGAAAGCGGCGCGGCTGAGCCATGAGATCTTCAGCCGGTTGCAGCCGTGGCAGCGGGTGCAGCTGGCCCGGCACGCCCGCCGTCCGACGACGCTCGATCTGGTCGACCGCATCTTCTCCGACCTGGTGCCCTTGCACGGCGACCGCCAGTTCCGCGACGACGAGGCCATCGAGGGTCTCATGGGCCGTCTGGATGGCCGTCCGGTGATGATCATCGGCCACCAGAAGGGGCGCGACACGCGCAGCAACCTGCGGCGCAACTTCGGCATGGCCCACCCCGAGGGCTATCGCAAGAGCCTGCGCCTGATGAACCTCGCCGAGCGCTACGGTCGGCCGGTGATCACGTTCATCGACACCCCCGGTGCCTATCCCGGCCTCGGGGCCGAGGAGCGTGGGCAGGCCGAGGCCATCGCCCGCAACCTGCGCGAGATGGCCGATCTCGACGTGCCGTCGATCAGCGTGGTGACCGGCGAGGGCGGCTCGGGCGGCGCGCTCGCGCTCGGCGTGACCGACCGCATCTACATGCTGGAGAACGCGGTCTACTCGGTGATCAGCCCCGAGGGCTGCGCGGCCATCCTCTGGCGCGACGCCACCCGGGCGGCCGACGCCGCCAAGGCCATGCGCCTGACCGCCCAGGACGCCCTCAACCTCGGCATCATCGACGGCATCATCAAGGAGCCCGCCGGCGGCGCCCACCGCGACCACGACGGCTGCGCCCAGGCGATCAAGGCCCAGCTCCTCGAAGGCCTGGCCGCGATCGGCGATCCGGACCCGTCCCAGCTGCGCGATCAACGCCTGCGCAAGTACCTCGCCATGGGCGAGTGGACCGAGCGCCGTTGACACCCGTGCCGGCATCATGTATCATCTCTATTGCCAACCACTGCGAAGATCCAGCCCTTCCGCCAGCGCACCGTCCTGGTGCGACGGTTTTCTCTGTCGCCTTCACCCGTCCTCGGTTACAGTTCCGGGCGATCGTATCGTCGTCGCACAGACGACGCCGACCGCTGGACGCACGTCCCAGGGAGATGAAGGACATGCTCGACCCGATGCTGCTCGACATCCTCGCCTGTCCCCGCTGCAAGGGGCCGGTGACGCCGGATTCCGGACACACGCGGCTCGCCTGCCAGGCGTGCCGGCTGCAGTACCGGGTCGACGACGGGATACCGATCATGCTCATCGATGAGGCGGAGAGCCTCGGGGGGGAGGCCGGAGAGGATGCCTGAACGTCTCAGCGGATCGACCATCGGCGGAGTGATGATACTGCTCGTGCTGGGCCTGGCACCGGCGGCCGCCCTTGCGGACGCGGTCATGTCGCCGCCCACGGTGCAGGTGCTCGCGGCCGACGCCGACCGCACGGTGGTGCAGATCCGGTTCCCGGTCGCTGCCGCCCCGGACGACTGGCAGCGCCCCGGCACGGTCGTCTGGCAGGGCCTCGAGGTCTATCTGACAGGTGACGACGAGTCGATCCTGCGGCAGCCGCCGGCCTTCAGCCGACTGGTGGCCCTGCGGTCGCCCGGCAAGCCCGCGTGGCGCCTGCGCGCGGTGCAGTGGCACCGCGAGCCGACCGACGCGTCGGCGGCCGTCGTCGAGCTCACCGGGCCGGGTGTCTACCGCGGCGTCCCTCTGGCCGGCCTGGTGGTGCGGCCGGAGGCGGGCGACGGCATCCTCGACGCCGTGGTCGTCGAGGTCGACCATCCCGAGGCCGGCCTCGACAAGGCGCGGCTGGACGATCCCGCGGCCCGCCGGGCCGGCCGGGAGCCGGTGCCCCAGGCGGTCCTCAACCCCGAGGTGTACGCGGTGCAGCGGCAGCTGTCGGCCGCCCTGGCCGCCGGCGCCGCCAAGGACAGCTACGACGACCCCTTCGCCCGCACCGGCCACTGGCTGCGCTGCGAGGTCGACCCCACCGGGGTGTACCGCATCACGGGCGCCGACCTCGAGGCCGCGGGGATCTCGCTCGGCGAGGTCGATCCCGCGAAGGTGCGCGTCTTCAAGGGCGGCGGCCTCACGCTCCTGGACGATCCCGAGGCGGCCGACGGCGGCCGCTTCCCGCGCGGCAGCCTCACCGAGGTGGCCGTCCGGCTCGACGACGGCGGCGACGGCGAGATGAACCTCACCGACCGCGTGGTCTTCTACGCCCTCGGCGCCACCACGTGGCGCGACCAGCTCGAGCCGGGGGCGGCGCGGCTGGACCACTTCTCGCACCCGCAACAGGCCCGTGGCGTCTACTGGCTCACCTGGGAGGACGACACCACGGCGTCGCCGTTCACGGGGTCGCCGCTGCGGGTGGCCACGCGGGATGCGACCCCGCACGGCATCACGCCGGTCACCACCCACCTCGCGCGCTACCACGGCGAGCAGAACGTGGCGCCGGTGGTCGGCTGGCTGGAGGACAACTGGGCCTGGGACGGCTCGGTGCTCAGCCGCTTCGACAAGGTGTTCACCCTCGAGGGCGTGGTCGAGGGCGAGCCGGCCGAGTTCTCCATGGAGCTCACCGGCGTGCGCGGCGATATCTTTTCGCCGCCCGCGTTCCAGGTGCGCGGCTACTTCAACGATGACGTGGCCAACGGCGTCGACTTCAGCTGGCTGCTCATTCGGCAGAGCGACGCCCCGGTGCCGATCCGTTTCGGCGGCGCCACCACGGCCCTCGTACGCGGCTCCAACCGGGTCAAGCTCGACTACCTGAACTACCCGGTCACCGAGACCTTCATCGCCTTCAACCTGTTCCAGCTCGAGTACCCGGCCACCCTCGTCAAGAGCGACTACGCGGCCGAGCTCACGGCTGTGTTCTGGGGCGCCGAGGTGCCCGCGCCGGCCACCCCGCTGGACGTGCGGTTCACCGCCGCGACGGGCGGCGGCGCCACGGTCTGGGACGTCAGCGATCCCGCGGCCCCGGTGCGGCTGGTCGGGACGGCCGGCGCCGGCGACGCGTACACCGTGGGCCTGCTGCAGGATCCCGGCCAGGACGTGCATCTGGTCATGTTCGACGACGGCGACCTGCGCCCGGCACTGGCGCGCGAACGGGCGACGGTGGTGGCGCTGCGCGAGGAGATCCCGGCTGCCGATTACTTCGTTCTCGCGCCGTCCGAGTTCGCGGGTGCCGCCGACGAGCTCGCCGCCATCCGCAGCCGGACCCTGCCGGGCGTGGACGACCCGGTGGCCGTGGCGGTCGACCTCGACGACATCTATGCGAACTTCTCGGGCGGGCAGAAGGACTGGCGGGCCATCCGCCAGTTCCTGCGCTACGAGTTCCTGGCCCACGGCCAGCGCCTGCGCTGGGTCTGCCTGCTGGGCGACGCGAGCATCGATTACAAGAACAACTTCGGCTACACGCCTGGCGCGAGCCTGTTCGACTGGATCCCCACCGATCTGTACAACAGCTGGCCGCGGGTCCTGATCTCCAACGACACCAACGGACCGTACACCACCGACGAGTCGCTGGTGGCGCTGGACACGCCGCCATCTTCACCGCCGTTCGACATCCCCGATCTTGGCGTCGGCCGCTTGCCGGCCAACACCGCCGACCAGGCCCGGTCGCTCGTCGAGCGCATCGGCCGCTACAGCGAGGACACGCCCACCGGCGCCTGGCGCAACCGGGTGCTCATGAGCGCCGACGACCTGCGCTACCGTCAACAGGATCCCTACCAGGGACAGGCAGTCCACACCGTGCAAGCCGAGACCCTCTCCACGTCGTACCTGCCGGAATCGATCGAGATCAACAAGGTCTACCTGATCGACTACCCGCTGGTTGGCATCTACAAGCCGGATGCCCGCCGCGAGTTGCTGGCCCGCCTCAACGAGGGCACGACGATCTTCTACTACGTCGGCCACGGAGCATCGGTCACCCTGGCTGACGAGCACCTGTTCGAGATCGGGGAGATCGCCGGACTGGTCAATGGCGACCGACGTTTCGTATTCATCGCCTTCAGCTGCGACGTGGGGGTCTACGCCGACCCCAACACCCAGTGCTGGCCGAGGAGTTCGTGCTGGCGCCCCAGGAGTGGGAGCCATCGCGTCGATCGCGGCCTCCTGGGTGAGTTCAAGCGCCGCCAACGACCCCTCTCCGAGGCCTTCATGGAGGAGTACTACCCCGGGCGGCATGTGCATCGTTCGTCGTCACTCGGTGAGGCCCTCAGCCAGGGCAAGGCGCAGATGTGGGCCCTGACCGGCGGTCTGGTGAGGAACGCCCGTCGGTACAACCTCACCGGAGATCCGGCCGTGCAGCTTCCCAATCCGGTCGACGACCTGCAGTACACCGCCACGTCGTCGGACTCGTTGCTCACCGGCCGGCTGCACCGCCTGGCCCTGGACGAGACGGCGGGAGAGGTCAGCTTCGGTCCCGCCACCAGTTACCAGGTGCGCGCCTACAGAAAGCCCCGTGATCCGTCATTTCACCGATTTCAGTGGCACCGTCTACTCCTACCGCTCCGTGCCCAACCCGGTCTTCCGCGGCAACGGCGTCCTCGACCGCGCCGACGTGACCGTGCCCTTCCTCGCGCCGCGCTACATGCGCGAGGGCGACGACGGCTACGTCCGCCTGATCGTCGACGACGGCCGCGATCGGGAGTCCATCGCCGTGCGGCGGGTGCCGGTGGTGCAGGTGGCGGCCTCCAGCGGGGGTGACGTCAGCGGCCCGGCGATCCGCCTCAGCTTCGGCGGCAACCGCACCCGGGTCGAGCCCGGCGCGCTGCTCACCGCGAGCGTCGTGGACACCAGCGGCGTCAACATCCTGGCCTCCAATCCGGCCAACAGCGTGCTCCTGGAGTTCGACCGCACGGGCATCTACAACAACGTGTCCGACGACGTGGTGTTCGAGCCCGGCAGCTACACGCGGGCCCGGCTCGCCACCCCGCTGCCCATCGACCTGGAATCCGGCGAGCACACCGTCGTCATGACCGCCGCCGACATGTTCGGCAATGTGGGCAGCGATACCCTTAGCTTTAGCCTGGAAGCCGCCGGCGTGGATGCCATCCGCCAGGCCACGGTCTTCCCGAACCCGACCCAGGGTCCCTGCCGGCTGGTCTGCGATCTGTCCGGGCCGATGACCCTGCTCTGGGATATCTATACGGTGTCCGGCCGGCGCGTGCGCCGGGTCGAGGGCGCCTTCAACAACGCTGGTCCGGCCCTCCTGGAATGGGACGGCCGCGACCACGAGGGGGATACGATCGCCAACGGCGTCTACCTGTACGTGCTGCGGGGACGGATGCCGGGGGACGAACACGAGCTTCGCGAGACTGGACAGCTGGTCATCATGCGGTAGGACGGCGCGAACGTCCGCCCCGCATCAACGGAGGTAACGAGAACCATGAAGAGAATCCCGCTGGCGGCCCTGCTGGGCCTCACCTTGCTCCTCGGCAACGCCCTCCCCGCCCTGGCGGGCTCCGGGGCCGGCGCCATCGTGCTGTCGTTCCCCACCGGCGCCCGCTTCAACGCCCTGGGCGAGGCCGGCGCGGCCCTGTCTCAGGACGCCACGGCCAACTGGTACAACCCCGGCGGCCTGGCCTTCATGGACCGCCGCGCGGGCAACAACATGCAGATCATGTACTCCAAGCTGGCGCCCGGCCTGGCCGATGACATCCGCCTCTTGTGGGGCGGCTACGCGGCCGGCTTCCAGGGTGGCGGCTACGGCTTCAGCATCACCTACCTGGACATGGGTGAGCAGATCGCCACCGACGAGCAGGGCAACGAGAAGGGCACCTTCAACTCCTACGAGTTCGTGATGCAGGGCGCCATGGCCTTCAAGATCTCCGAGGACGCAGGCTTCGGCATCGGCGCCAAGTACTTCCGCGACAAGCTGGCCGACAACGAGGACCTGCAGGACCGCGCCGGCGGCTCCGGCGACAGCTACGGCGTCGACCTCGGCCTGATGTACAAGCTGCGCCAGTGGAACCTGAACCTGGCGGCCGTGGCCTCGAACCTCGGCTTCAACAACGAGATCAAGCACGTCGACGCCGACCAGGCCGACCCCATGCCGCGCAAGTTCACCGTCGGCGCGGCCTGGGCGCCGCCGTTCGCCATGAGCGAGAACTTCATGGCGATCGTCGTGGCCGATTACCAGCTGCCCCTCTACAAGTGGAACGAGGACAAGCAGGACTACGGCTGGGGTTTCGAGAAGGACCAGGAGGAGTTCGGCTACGGCCTGGAGCTGAACATCGTCGACGCCTTCGCGCCGCGCATCGGCTGGAAGAGCGCCAAGTACGGTGACATCAACGGCCTGACCTGGGGCTTCGGCTTCGACTTCAACACGCTCCTGGACCAGGACATCCAGTTCGCCTTCGCGTCGGTGCCGCAGGCCGACGGACTGGATTCGGTGAAGCGCTTCTCGCTCGCCTTCACCTGGTAACACCACCTGCCGGGGTGCGGCGGCTGCGGCCGTCGCACCCCCTTCCAGCCGCCGGGCAACCGCCGCCCCTGACAGGGATGCCGGGGCAGCCGAGGAGGACCCGTGTCGATCCATCCGTTGCGACTGATCGCGACCTGTGCGCTCGTGGTCGGCCTGTCCGGCGCCGCCGCGGCGGCCGACCGCACCTATTCCGAGCGGCTCGAGTTCCGGAAGCTCGATGCGCGATCCATGGCCGCGACGCCTGACGGTGCGGCCAAGATCAGTCGGGAGCTCGATCGCCAGCGCCTCTTCGACGAACGCTGGCACCAGGTGCACGAGTTGCTGGGCGCGCAGCACGTGTCCAGCCGATCCCAGCGCTGGCTCAGCGAACGCGGCCTGGGGCCCGCCCGCCTCCGCGCGCCGCTGGCCGACGCGGGCCTGAAGGCCGCCGCCGACACGCTGCACATCCTGCTGGTGAGGATCAGCTTCGAGACCAACCGTGAGCCCGGCCTGGCGACCCTGTCGCCGTCGGGGGATTTCTTCCTCGACCCGCCCGCCGTCCAGGACACGCTGCCCATCGACCCCGCGCCGCACGACCGCGCCTTTTTCGAGGCGCACCTCGAGGGCTTGCGGCAGTTCTATTCCTTCCAGTCCGGCGGCCGGCTCGTGATCGACGCCCGGGTCCTGCCGGAAGGCGACACGGACAGCTACAAGCTCGGCGACATCGCCGATTACGGCCCTGGCGCCGGGGAGTTCTGGACCCTGGACGGCCTGGAGTCGATCGTGCGCGACATGATCACGACCGCCGACACGGGGGCCGCCGCAGACGGCGTCAGCCTGGCCGACTACGACGACGACAACGACCGCACCTACATCATCTTCGCGCACGCCGGCAGCGACTGGCAGAGCGACATCAACCGCGATTCCCCCAACGACATCCCGACCTTCTTCGTCACCCTGGGCGAGGCGCAGCCCCTGACCAGCGTCGACTCCCAGACCGGCGAGCCGGGGAGCCTGCGGGAGTGCTCGGTCATCCCGGAGACCACCACCCAGGACGGCTACAAGGGCAGCATCGCGGCCGCCCTCTACCACGAGTTCGGCCACGCCCTCGGCCTGCCCGACGTGTACGACGCCTATTCCGGCTACACCGCCTGCGGCGTCTGGGATCTCATGGACTCGGGCACCAACCTGGCGGCCAACATCGGCGTCGAGCAGGATGGCGAGATCGTCTCGGAGATCGTCACCGGTCTCCTGCCGCCCTCGCTCTCGGCCTGGTGCAAGTGGTTCCTCGGCTGGGTCGTGACCGACGAGGTCACGGGCGGTGAGCCCCGCGAGTTCAAGCTGCCGGCCGTCGGCGTTCCGCGGGCCCAGTACACGCTGCACAACCAGGTGGCGGGCAACCGGTTCGACCTCCGCGATCCCCAGGTGCTGCTGGGCGGCGCGAGCCGCGGCGAGTTCTTCCTGGTCGAGAACCGCTGGGTGCCGTACGGGGTTGAGGACACGCCTTACGACGATGCCGGGGGACTCTATTTCCATCGTGATTCGCCGACCGGCGTGGTGCAGTACCTCGGCGGCGATATCGGCGACACGGGCTACAACACCGGCTACTACGACTACTTCCTGCCCGACGGCGGCCTCCTGGTCTGGCACGCCAACATGGACCGCATCGAGGAGACCCTGGCCGACAACACCATCAACCGGTTCGGCGACGGCCTGAAGGTCGTCGAGGCCGACGGCATCCAGGACATCGGCGTCCTCGACGCCTACGTGCTCGGCTGGTACGGCAGTCCGACCGACGTGTTCGCGCCCTGGAACGCGAGCGGCTATCCCGCGGTGGTGCCCGACGGCGCGGGCGTGCCCAACAGCCGTGCGTTCGACCGCTCGTGGACCGGTCTGCATCTGCAGGGCATCGCCGACGACGGCAACGCCCGCGGCGCGATCATGCGGCTCGACGCGTCGCTCGACGGCCAGGCGGCGGGCTGGCCGCTGGAACTGCCCGTGTCGGGCCTGCCGCAGGATCCGGATCCCCGTGGCCTGATCACGGGCTCGATGACGGCGGTGACCTGGCCGGACGGCCGCGATCTCGTGTTCGCCGCCTCCGACACGACGGCCGGCGAACCGGCCCTGCTCTTCGCCTGGACCGCCGCAGGAGAGCCTGCCTTCGGTCCGGTCGGCAGCCTGCCCGACGGTGCGTTCATGGCCCTGCCCGGACCGCTGGTCGCGCCGCCGGCGGTGATCGAGGGGGCGGCCGACGTGGGCGTGACCTTCGGCACTACTGACGGCACGGTCTGGCAGCTGAGCGCCGGCGTGGGCGACGCGCCCATGGTCGGCTGGTCGCTGGCGGTCGATGACACCCTCGTCGCGGGTCCGGTGCCGGTGCCCCTGCCGGGCGTGGCGCCCGAACAGTGGCCCTACGCCTGCATCGGCGGCGGTGGCCGCGTCGTCCTCGTCGACGGAGCGGGTGCCTTGCTGGGCGACTCCGTTCCGGTCTTCGGTCCGGGCGGCGGCACGCCTTCGGCCCCGATGGTCACCCTGGCGGGCGGTGCCGCGAGCCGGCAACTGCTCGTGGTGATGCCGGATGCCTTCGAGGTGCTGGAGATCGACGCCGACGGCTTCACCGGCCGGACCGAGCGCGTGCCCGCCCGGGTGCAGGGGGCCGCCCAGGTGGCCGCCGTGGCGGATGCCGGCGACACGCGCGTGATCCTCTTCGCCGATCAGGGCGTGGTCGGCAGCTGGCTCGTGTCCGCCGCGGGCGCGGTGGCCCGGACCGACTGGCCCGACCTCGCCGTGCCGCTGGTGGGCGAGCCTGCCGTGGCCGACCTCGACGGCGACGGTCGGCTCGACGTGGTCGCGCTCAGCGCGGCCCGCGTGCACGCCTGGCAGGCGGACGGTACGAGCCTGACGGGCTACCCCCGGCGTCTCGCCGACCTCGCGCCGCTGGGCGCCGAGCAACGGTTCACCGGCGGACCGGTGGTGGCCAACCTGGCCGCCGGCCCCGCCAACGAACTGGCCTGCCTGACGGAGGCCGGCCACCTGTTCGTGCTCGGCCAGGACGCCCTGGCGATCACCGGCACGCCCCTGCGCTGCACCGACGGCGCCTCCTCGCTCCTGGTCGTCCCGCACGACGGGCGGCTTTCGCTGGCCGTGGCCACGGCCGGCGGCCTGCGCGGCCGGCCGCTCGACACCCGCCTCACGCAGGGCCGCATCGTGCTGGTGGGCGAACAGGACGACGACGCCCGCGCCACCGCCGGCTGGTTCGGCCCGGGCGGCGGGTCGGCGCGCGTGGGCACCGTCGGCACCGCGCGTCCGGTGGTCGATGACCCCGCGCTGGCCGGAGCCGACCTGCCGCAGGTGGTGTTCTACCCCAGCCCGATCACGGGCAGGACAGTGACGCTGCGGTTCTTCGCCGCGGCGGCGGGGCCCGCGCGTCTGGCCATCTATACCCTCGAGGGCGAGGCCGTCCTCAAGTCCCAGTTCGCGGCCGAGGCCGGTCGCGTCAACGAATTCACCCTGGACCTGGACGTGGCGTCCGGCCTGTACGTGGCCCGCCTGGAGTACGCCGCCGCCGGCGGCTCGCGGGCCACCGCCGTCCGGACCCTGGCCGTGGCGCGTTAGGCGCGCCCGCGAAAGGACGATCCATGCGCTTGCCGATCATCGCCCTCGTCGCCGCCCTCGCGGCCGCGACCCTCGTGTCCGCACCCGCCGCCGCGGCGGACACCGGCTGGCTCCTGCGGCAGGCCGACCTGCAGGTGGCCCGCGTGACGGGCAGCCTGCCGGCGGTGCAGGATCGGGATACCTGGAACTCCACGGAGGAACTCGGCGGGCCCACCGTCGGTGGCGGCTCCCGCCGCAGCGCGGCCGTCCCCATGCTGATGTCGCTGGTCCTGCCGGGGGCGGGCGAGCTCTACCTCGGGCACAAGCGCGGCTACCTGCAGATCGCGCTCGACGCCGGCGCCTGGTACGGCGCGGTCCATCACGACGGCAAGGGCAACGACCTCAAGGACGAGTACTACGCCTATGCCGACGCGCACTGGGCCGAGTCCAAGCTGGCCGCCGCCTACGATCCCAACTGGTCGGACAGCCAGCCGTACTGGAACCCCGACTACGACTACATGGCCGGCGACGGCCTCGACTACTTCAACACGCCCGAGACGCCGATCGACGATTACACGGATCTACCGCTCTGGGTCTCGGCCCTGGACGATCGCCGGGAGTACTACGAGAACCTCGGCAAGTGGGACCAGTTCGTCTTCGGCTGGGACGACTACACCGATCCTCGCAACTTCCTCGGCACCGATGACATCAACATCCGGAACCTGCAGGATCCCCGCACCAGCGCCCACCGCGAGGCTTACCGCGACCTCCGCCAGGAGAGCAACGACAACTTCAGCAAGCGCGATCGCTTCATCTACCTGAGCATCGCCTTCCGCCTCTACAGCGTGCTGCAGGTCGCCTACCTCGAGGGCCTGCTCTTCGGCGGCGGCGGCGACGACGCCGGCCGGCCCGGCGGGATCGAGGTGGGGAGCCATCAGATCGACTTCTTCGTCGAGCCGGTGGGCTACGCGCGCGGCGTGGTGGGCGCCACCGTCTCGTTCTAACCCGGGGGGATAACGACGTGCAGCGAACGATGATGAGGATCCTGAGCGTGGTGGTGGTGGCGCTCGCCCTGCCGGCGGTGGCGCAGACGGGCCCGCGCTGGCTCGATTCGGCCGATTGGCATCGGTGGACCTGGGCGCAGGAGATCGGCGGCCGGCCCGCCGAACACCGCGAGGTCGGCGGCGAGCGGACGGGCGGCGGCAGCTCCCTGCTGTCCGGCACCCGCCTGAAGTCGGGCGGACTCTCGCTCCTGGTGCCCGGCCTCGGCCAGTTGCGCAACGGTCAGCGCGACAAGGGCCTGGTGATGCTGGGCGTGGAGGCGGTCATCTGGGGCACCTACGTCGGCTTCCATCACCACGCCGGCACCCTGACCGACGACTACGAGGCCTGGGCGGAGATCTACGCCGGCGTGCCGGGCGGCCGCACGGAGGACTTCTATCAGTCGCTCGGCCGCTACGACAACAGCGATGCCTGGTACGACGCCAGGCTGCGGGAGGCCCGGGCGTTCGGCGAGCCCACGCCCGACCCGCCGGCGGCCGCCGATCAGTGGCAGTGGCGCAGCGAACAGGCCCGCCGCGACTACCAGAAGCTGCGCGCCGACGCCAACTCCGCCTACGACCGCCGCGACATGATGATCCTGTTCGCGATCGTCAATCGGGCGCTCTCGGTGTTCGACGCCGTGCGCAACGGCGACCGGGCCGCCGGCGACGGCACCGCCCTCGGCGGCACGGTCCTGGGCACCGATCTGGCGCTCGAAGTCTCGGCGCCGCTCGCGGTGCCGGCCGCGCGGTTCTCGGCGGGGTGGTCGTTCTGATGATCCGCTCGGTGCGCCGGCTGCAGCCCGGTCTGCTCGTGCTCCTGCTCGGGCTCGCCGCCTGCGCGCCCGAGGCGGGCCTGCAGCGTGACCCGGCCACCGCCGACGTGACTCCGCAACGCCGCGGGCATCCGCCGCTCGCGGTCGAGTTCCAGTACGCCTTCACCAACGTGCCCACGGCCGACTACTACCCGTTCGAGGGTCTGACGGGCCTGGCCTGGGGCGAGGATGGCAGCCTCGTGGTCTGCGACGCGGGCCGTGGCCGCGTGCACATCCTGGATCCGCGCACGCGCACCTGGCGCGGGCTGGACAATCCCGGCGTGCGCGGATTCCGACCCCTGGCCGCGCGCATCGACGGCTTCAAGGTGCTCGTCCTCGACGGCACCAGCCGCGCCATCTACCGCTACGACATCAAGGGCACCTACCAGGACCGCATCGTCGACCTGACCAGCATCGATCCCGCCTACGAGACCACGCCGCGCGATTTCGACCTCGACCGCGACGGCCGCGTCGTCGTCACCGACGCCGGCGAGCAACAGGTGCTCATGCTCGACACCTTCCTGGCCCTGCAGGGCCGCGTCGGACATCCCGGGCCGCATCCCGAGCAGTTCGACCAGCCGTCGGGCATCTGCTACCTGCCCGACGGAGGCTTCATGGTGGCCGACACCGGCAACCGGCGGCTGCAGCGGTTCAACCGCCTGGGGTACGGCGTGGCCGTGATCGGCGGCTTCTTCGATGCGCATAACCCCTTCGTCGCGCCGCAGGGCTTGGCGGCCGACCGTTGGGGCAACGTCTACGTGGCCGACGTCGCGGCGGGCGTCGTGCAGGTGGTCGACGGCACGGATGCGGTGGTCATGCTGGTCGGTCCTGACGAGGCCCTCGAGGGGTCGCTGCTCGCGCCCATCAGCGTGGCCGTGGGCCCGGACCAGCAGCTGGCCGTGGCCGACCGCGAGCGCCGCGCGGTCCTGGTGTACCGACTGATCTACGAGTGAGGCCCGCGATGGCGCGCCGCCGGCTGCGATCCGCCTCGCGCTGGACCTTCGGCCTGGTCGTCCTCGGCCTCGGCCTCGGCGGGCCGGCCCGCGCGCTGGCGGCGGCGGACGCGCCGCCCGATTCGGTCGGCGCCGAGCTCTTGCCGGCCGATCGCGAGGACTTCCTGCTCCACGCCGACCGTCAGCCGCTGGTGCTCGCGCGCGGAGGCATCGATCCTGCGAGCCTGCAACTCACCGTCGGTGGCCGCCCCTGGCTCGTCGACCGCGACTTCCGCCTGCGGGCGCGGTCGGGCGTGGTGGTGCCATTGCGGCCGTGGACGGAGTCAGGCCTGGTCACCGCGACCGTCCGCTACCGCTCGGCCCGCCTCGCGGCGCCGCGGGTAGCTGGCGGGCTGGCTGGCCCCGGCGCCGCCGCAGGCCACCGCCGGCGCGCTCCGGCGATGCGCGGACTGACGCGGACGCCTGGGCGCTCGATGCGATCGGTGACCTCGCCGTCCGCGGCTCCAAATCGGTCTACGTCTCGTCCGGCACCAACCGTGAACTCACCGCTTCGACCAGAACCTGCGCCTGAACGTGTCCGGGCCAGCTCACCAGCGACATCTCCAGGTGCGCGGCGCTGACCAGGACGACAACCTGCCGGTCGTGCCCGAGGGCAACACCGAGGAACTCCAGGACATCGACAAGGTGCTCGTGGAGCTCACCGCACCCCGCTGGCAGGCCACCCTCGGCGACTTCGTGGCCACGCGGACGGGCACGCGGTTCGGCGGGTATCGTCGTAAGCTGCAGGGGTTCGCCTTCACGGCCCAGCCGGGTCCGGGCCGCGTCGAGGGCCTGTTCGGTTCGCCGCGCGGTCGTTACCAGACCATCGAGCTGCGCGGCGAGGACGCCAACCAGGGCCCGTACTTCCTGGCGGGCGGCGAGTCGGGCCGCAACCTGTTCATCGTCGCCGGCTCGGAGCGGGTCAGCATCGACGGCGAAGTGCTCACCCGCGGCCAAGACCGCGACTACGTCGTCGACTACGTCCGCGGCACCGTCACCTTCACCTACAAGCGGCTGATCACGGCCGACTCGCTGATCGTCGTCGAGTTCGAGGAGGGCGAGGGCCCTTACGCCCGCGGAGTGGTGGGCGGCGGCGGCGGCGGCGAGCTTCGCCTCGGCTCCGTGCCGGTCGGCCTGCGGGCGCGCATCACCCGCGAACGCGACGACCCCGGGCGCCTGCGCACGGGCACCCTCGATGCCGACGACGAGGCCGTGCTCGCCGCCGCGGGCGACGATCCGCTGGCCGCCGTCGGCGCCGGCGCCGTGCAGGTCGAGGCGGGACGCGGGCAATACGTGCAGGTGGGCGCGGGCGACGATCAGCACTTCGAGTACGCCGAGACCGATGGCGACTGGCAGCTCCAGTTCTTCTTCGCCGGCGCCGGCCAGGGCGACTACGACCTCACCAGCCTCACGGAGACCGGCGTGCGGGTGTTCACCTGGGTGGGGCGGGATCGCGGCAGCTACCGCGTCGGCCGACTCCTGCCCCTGCCGTCGCAGCAGAGCCTGGTCACCCTGAGCGCCGACGCCGGCGATACCAGCGCCGCCCGCCTCCATGGCGAGTGGCACCTCAGCCGCACCGATCTCAACGTCCTCAGCGAGCGCGACCAGGGCGACGACGTCGGCCACGCCGGCCAGCTCGACCTCCGCTCCGGTGACCTCGAGGTCCTGGGCGGGGAGCTCGCGGTGCGCGCGGCGCTCGAGCAGCGCGACGCGGATTTCGTGCCCTTCACCGTGACCAAGACCATCCACGACTACGAGGGCTGGGGCCTGGGCGAGCGGGCGCGCCGGGCGGGCTTCCTGGACGAGGCCGACCGCGAGCTCCAGGCCGGGGTGGGCTGGCGAACCGCCGGCGCGGGCGCCGACCGCGTCGGCCTGGACCTCGAGGCGGGCCGCCTCGACCACGGCGTCGACCTCTCGGCCAGCCGCTACACCGCCACCGGCCAGTGGTCCTGGCGGGTGGCCGCGGCCGGCACCTCTGGCGCCAGGCCGCCGGCCGCGACCTGGCCGATCCCCTGGACATCCTGCGCCGCGATCAGGACCATGACCTGGCTTGGCGCGTGGGGCCGGTGGTGCCGCGGGGCCGTTACCGTCGCCAGCAGTGGGCCGACGCGGCCATCAGCTCGGACGCGGCGCGCGGCTACCGCCTCGAGGAGCTCACCGGCGGCCTGGGCTCGGCGCCCGGCGCGGCCTGGAGCTGGGAGGGCAGCTTCGCGCACGGCATCGCCGATTCGCTGCGCGGCCCGGCCTGGCGCCATGCGCGCGACAACCGCACCTGGCGGCTGAACCTCGCCACCCCGCGCACCCTCGGCGTGCGCCTGCTCGCGGACGCGACCCTGCGCACGGTCGTGCGGCCCGGCGGCCAGGAGGAGTCCACCCGGTTGGCTCGCGTCGAGCTGGCCGGCTCGTGGGCCGACCTCGGCAGCGACTGGAACCTGGGGTACGCCGTCGACAACAGCCGCACCGAGGTGCTGGCCCGCCAGGTGGTGTTCGTGGGGATCGGCGCCGGTCGCTACGACGAGGCCGGCAACTTCGTGGGCGAGGACCGCGGCGACTACGAGGTCCTGCTTGCGGGCACCGACAGCCTGGTGGCCACCACGGCGGTGAAGGCAGACCTGAGCTGGCAGCAGGACATGGCGGTGTTCGGGCCGGACCGGCCATGGACGGCGTGGACCAGCCGGACCCAGGTGGGCGTGGAGGCCCGCAGCCGCACCGACCAGATCGGGCGCCTGCTCACCCTGAGGCCGGCGGTGATCTTCGACGAGGAAACGGCGGTGCTCGGTCGGGTCGACTTCACCGAGGAGGTCACCCTGCTGCGTCACCTGCGGGCCTGGGACCTGCGCTGGCGCTTCGATTTCCGGCAGGCCCGCGATCGGCAGTACGCCCAGGGCCAGGAGGATCGCCTCGAACGGACCCATCTGGTCACCTTGACCTGGAATCCTCTGGCCACCGTCGCCTTGCGCCTGAGGGGCGAGCAGGACGCCGAACGACGGGACACCGAACAGCAGCTGAACCCCACGCTGCGGGGCTACGATGCGCTGACCCGCCGGCTCGAACTCGAGGCCTCGTGGCGACCGGCCTCGGGCACCCGGCTGGCGCTCGGCATCGAGACCGTCACGCGCGACGACGGGCGCAGCGGGGTGGCGCAGCGCGAGCTCGCCCTGCTGCCGTCGGTCCGCTGGCGGGTGGCCGACCGCTGGAGCCTGCAGGCGGAGTGGCGGGCCTCGAACGTCACGAGCGACGAGCCGCCCGGCGCCCGCCGTCCCTACTTCTTCCCCACGGCCGGCACCAACGTCGAGAACTCGACCCGCCTGGCCTGGGATCCCAGCCGGAGCCTGAGCTTCGCCCTGGCCTGGTTCGCCCGTAAACCCGGAGGAACGGAGTGGCAGCATGACCTGCGGCTCGAGAGCACGGCCCGGTTCTAGGCGGCGCCTGGGTGCGCTTGCGGTCCTCGTCCTGGTGGGCGGGACGGCCGCGGCGTGGGCGCAGCCGCCCGAGCCGGCCTGGCCGCGGCCGCTGACCCTGGCGGCGGGGGTGGCGCCGGGCCCGGACCTCACCGCGCCGCTCGACCGCGATCGGCGCTGGCTGCGCGAACAGCCCGCCTGGCGCCTCGTCCAGCCGGCGGTCGACGACACCACCGGGGTGCTCGCCTGGCTGCGCCGCGCCGAATCGCAGCGCCGTGCGTCGGCGGACACCACGACGGTCCAGGGCCGGTCGCCGGCGTTCGGCCATCGCTCGCTCCTGGCCGAGCTGCGCGACCGCTGGCTCGCGCGCGGTTACCTCGACGCGGTGGTGGCGCTCACCGCGGCCGGCGACACGATCACGGTCGCACCCGGTCCGCGCTACCGCCTGGCGGCCCTCGAGGTGGCCGGCGACGCGTTCGACGGTCGCGACCGCCTGCTCGCGTCCTGGTTGCCGCGGCCCGGCCAGGTCTTCGAACCGCGGGGCTACCTGGAGCAGGTGCGCGGTCTGGTGGGCGAATGCGCCGAGCTGGGTTTCCCGTTCCCGGCCTGGCTCACCCGCGACGTCGTCCGCGATCCCGACCAGGCGACCGTCACGATCACGGCCACCTTGTTGCCCGGGCCGCGGGCGGTGGTCGGACCGCAGAGTTCGACCCTGCCGCCGGGTCGCGGGTCGCGCTTCGTGGTGCGCGCGGCGGGTGTGAGCTCGGGTCGGCCGTTCCGCGAATCCGATCTGGCGCGGGGCGTCGCCCGGCTGCAGGCCCGCGACCTGTACGCGCGCGTGGACGCGCCGCTGGTGCACCTGACCACCGCGAGCGACACGGTCGGGATCCGGTGGCGGGTCCAGCCGCGCGACCACCGCAATCGCGTGGCCGTGGTGCTGGGCTTCAGCCGCAAGGCCGAGGGCGGCACGCGCCTCAGCGGCCAGGTGGACCTCGACCTACCCGATCTGGCGGGCACCGGCCGGCGGCTGTCGGCCCGCTGGAACGACGACGGCGCCGACCGCGCGCGCTTCGGCTTCACGTACCTCGAACCGCTGATCCTGGGCACGCCCCTTGATACGGACGTGAGCCTGGAGAACGAGGTGCTGCAGGGCCAGTATACCCGCTTCCGGATCGACAACCGCTGGCGCATGTCGGTGGTCGCCCTGTGGGGTCTGGAGGTGGGTCTGGGCCGCGACCGCAGCACCTACCCCGCGGGCGAGATCGAGCGCACCAGCCGCACGCGCGGCCGCGTCGCGGTGCTGCACAGCCGGGGCGATCCCGCGCGCAGCGGCTGGGCGGCGATGCTCGCGGTCGAGACCGCGAGCCGCAGCACGGCGTTGCGCACGACCGCCGACGAGGAGGGTGGCGTGGCCGTGAGCACGGAACTCGGACGCCAGAGCAGCCAGCGCCTCCTCGAGGCCGACCTGGAAGGCGAGTGGTGGGCGTCGCCGACGGTGAGCCTGGCGGGCCGGGCGAGCTTCCGTCAGATCGACACCAGCCAGCGGCCGGTGCCGCTGCCCGAGCAGTATCGGTTCGGCGGCGCGACGAGCCTGCGGGGCTACCGCGAGGAGGAATTCCGCGGCGAGACCGCGGCCTGGGGCGGGGGCGAACTCCGCCTCGGCCGGGCCCTGCGCTCGCGGGTTTACACCTTCGTCGATGTGGGATACTTTCAGTTCTCCGTCCAGGATCCCGAGACGCGGGACGTCGCGCGCCGCGACGGCACCAAGCTCGGCTACGGCCTGGGCCTCCGGACCAACGCCGCCGTCGGCCGCATCGACCTGGCCGTGGGCTTTCCCGGCAGCGTGACCTTCGACACCGCCAAGCTGCACGTGTCCCTGGTGGGGGCCTTCTAGGTGGAGGCTGCATGAACGAACAGGACGCCCGCCGCCGCCAGCGCGAGCTGCGCGCGCAGATCGACCATCACCGTCGCCTCTACTACCAGGACGCCGCGCCCGAGATCACCGACGCGGCCTACGACGCCCTTGAGGCGGAGCTCGCGGCACTCGAGACCGCGTTTCCGGCGCTTGCCGACCCCGACAGCCCGACCCGCGTGGTCGGCGCCGACCGCGACCAGAACTTCCCCTCGGCGCGGCATTCGCGCCCCATGCTCAGCCTGCAGAACAGCTACGATCTCGCCGATGTCGAGGCCTTCGAACGGCGCGTCCGCAAGGACCTCGGCGACGACCTGGTGCCCGTCTTCACCGTCGAACCGAAGATGGACGGCGTCGCGCTTGCCGTCCGCTACCGCGAGGGTCGGCTCACCGCGGCGCTCACCCGCGGCGACGGCGAACACGGCGACGTGATCACCGCCAACGCGGCCACCATCGCCGGCGTTCCCGCGCAGCTGGCCGGCGGCTGGGCGGACGCCCTGCCCGCCGGCGTGCGCGCCTGGGAAGCCCGCGGCGAGGTCTACCTCGCGCTATCCCGTTTCCAGGCGCTCAACCGCGAGCGCGAGGAGGCGGGCCTCGAGCCCCTGGCCAACCCCCGCAACGCGACGGCGGGCACGCTCAAGACGCTCGACCCGGCCGAGGTGGCGCGGCGCGGCCTGTCGGTCGTCTTCTACCAGCTCTTCGCGCTCGACGCGGACGACCGCTGGGACGAGGCCGCCGACCCGACCGGCCACCAGGAGGAGCTGCGCCTGCTGGGGCAGCTCGGCCTGCCCACCAACCCGGAGCTGGCCGTGGCCGCCGACGCCGCGCAGCTCGCCGATCATCTGGCCGCG
Source organism: Candidatus Krumholzibacteriia bacterium (assembly GCA_041390065.1). Lineage (GTDB taxonomy): Bacteria > Krumholzibacteriota > Krumholzibacteriia > LZORAL124-64-63 > LZORAL124-64-63 > Glo-17. Next base: position 63,642 of record JAWKQQ010000014.1, on the reverse strand, counting down.
CTCGAGGCCCGGCGCCACGCGTTCGACTATCAGATCGACGGCGCGGTGATCAAGGTCGACCGCACCGACCAGCAGCGCCGCCTGGGCTGGACGAGCAAGGCGCCGCGCTGGGGCCTGGCGTACAAGTTCGCGGCCGAGGAGGCCACCACCGTCCTGCGCGGGATCACGCTGCAGGTGGGCCGCACGGGGGTCATCACGCCGGTGGCGGAGCTGGAGCCCGTCGCCCTGGCCGGCACCACGGTCGCGCGGGCCACCCTGCACAACTGGGACGAACTGGCCCGCAAGGACATCCGGCCAGGCGACCACGTGGTCGTGGCCAAGGGCGGCGACATCATCCCCAAGGTGCTGCGGTCGCTGCCCGAGCGGCGCGACGGCAGCCAGCAGCCGGTGCCCGAGCCGACCGCCTGCCCGGTGTGCGGCGAGGCCGTGGCCCGCCGCGAAGGCGAGGTCGCCTGGCGCTGCGGCAACCCCGCCTGTCCGGCGATCCTGGCGGGCAAGCTGCGCCATTTCGCCGGCCGCGCGGCGGCCGACATCGACGGTCTCGGCGGCCGCTGGATCGACGTCTTCCTGGAGCAGGGGTGGGTGCGCAGCCTCGCCGACCTCTTCCGCCTCGACCGCGCCGCATTGGCCGCGTTGCCGGGCTGGGGCGAGAAATCCGCCGACCGCCTGCTACGCTCGCTGGCGGCGGTGCCCGTGCGCCCCTGGGCGGCCAAGATCTTCGCGCTCGGGATCCCGCAGGTCGGCATCACGACGGCCACCACCCTGGCCCGCGAATACCCCAACTTGGCGAGCCTACGGGCGGCCACGGCCGACGAGCTGGCCGGGCTGCCGGACATCGGCCCGATCGTCGGCGAGGCGATCGTCGGCTGGTTCGCCGATCCGGACACTCGCGCCCTGCTCGACGACCTCGCGACGGTCGGCTTCTTCCGCGACCAGGAGGAGCAGCCGGCGGCCGCGCCCGAGCCGTCGGGCGACAATCCGTTCGCCGGGCGCTCGTTCGTCCTCACCGGCACGCTCGAGACCCTGACCCGCGACCAGGCCCGCGAGCACATCGTGCGTCTCGGCGGCAAGGTGAGCGGCAGCGTCAGCAAGCGCACGGACGCGGTCATCGCCGGCGCGAAGGCCGGCTCCAAGCTCGCCCGCGCCGAGGAGCTCGGCGTCGCGGTCATGGACGAGGCCACGCTGCGCGAACTCCTGGCGGCGGCGGGGGTGGACCTTGGCGAGTAACCCCGCCCGACTGGTCCTGGCCTGTGGCGGCGCGCCCCTGGACGTGGGCGCGCCGCACCACGAGCCCGACGGACGCCGGGCCACCGCGGGTACGCTGCTCGTCACCGACGACGTGGATCCGGCGGAGCTGCTGGTGCGCGACGCGGCGGGCGGCTGGCGTCTGCATCCCACGCTCGCCTGGGCGTGGCTGCGGCCGCTCGCGGCCGCCGAGCGGCCGGCCGGCGAGGCGCGCCTCGCCGCGGCCTGGGACGGCCTGCGACGCTGGCGCGCGCTGCCGACCGCCGAGCTGGCGGCGGTCGAGGGCCTCTGCGCCCTGCACACCCGCAACGCGGCCGAGGTGAGCGGCCTGCTGACGCGGGTGGCGGCGGCCGGCGAACCCCAGGGGCTGTCCGCCGTGCCGCCCGCCACGGCGCCGCCGGCCCCGGTCCCGGCGCTCGACGGTCCGCAGGAGGTCGCGGATTTCGTCATGGATCCCGACGGCCTCGGCCGCAACTACGGTGTGCGGTTCCGGCCCCGGCGCGAGCAGGCCGACCTCGCGGCCGCCGTGGCCCGCGCCCTGGCGAGCGGCGAGGCGCTGCTGGCCGAGGCGGGCACCGGAACCGGCAAGACCCTGGCCTACCTGGTGCCGCTGCTGGCCCTGCTGCAGGCGGGCGAGGACCGCGCCGTCATCTCCACCTACAGCCGCACCCTCCAGCAGCAGATCCTGCAGGGCGACCTGCCGCGGCTGCTCGACGCCTCGCACGCCGTCGGAGCGCGCCTGCTGATGGGACGCGGCAACTACCTGTGCCTGCGTCAGCGCCAGGCTTACCTCACGCGGCCGCTGGAGAGCGGGCGCGAGGCCCTGAAGATCGTCGCGTTGCGGCTCTGGCTCGCCGCCACCGACGACGGCTTGCGGGAGGAACTCGCCAGCCATCCATTGCTGGCCGAGGACTGCGGGGAGCTCTTCAGCGCCGTCCAGCCCTGCACCCCGCACTGCCACGAGGACGACCGCTGCTTCGTGGCCCGCGCCCGCCGCCTCGCACGCCGGGCGCGCCTGGTGGTGGTCAACCACGCGCTCCTCCTGCATGACCATGCGGCCGGCCACGCGCTCATCGGGCCCTACCGGCACCTGGTGGTGGACGAGGCGCACCGTCTGCCGGCCGCGGCCCTGGACGCGCGCGCGGTCGCGCTCTACCTCGGTCGTCTGCTGGACATCGAGCAGGTGGTCGGCCAGGTCCGGGCGACCGGAGAGCCGCCCGAGGCGTGCGCCCTGCTCGAACCGGCGCTCGCGGCCGTGCCCGGAGGCGAGGCGGCGGCCGCGGCGGCGGGCGTGTTCGGCCACGCCGCCGGGCGGGCGATGCGGCATTTCGGCCAGTGGTGGCGCGAGGCCGGGCGCCGTCTCGAGGTCCCGCCCAACGCCGTGCCTGGCCAGCGGGTGCGCCTGGCGGACAAGGAGGTCGCATTCGCACCGGTACGGGAGGAGACCCTCGCGCTGCAGGCGTCGCTGGCCGAGGCGGCCGGAGCGGCGGCCACCCTGGCGCAGCGGACCGAGACCCTCGATGATCTGGGCCCCGGCGCCACCGACCTCCTGGTGCGGTGCGTGCAGGCGGGCCAGCTCCTGCGGGTACTCGAGCAGGACGTCCGTTTCGTGACCACCGACCCGTCGGACCGCTGGGTCACCTGGCTCGATCCCGCGACCCGCGGCGGCGTGGGCGCGCTCGGCGCCACGCCGTTGGAGAGCGGACCGCTCCTGCGGGAGCTCTGGCAGGACACGGACGTGGCGCCCGTCGCCACGAGCGCGACCCTGGCCGTGGGCGGCGATTTCGGCTTCATGCTCGAGGAGCTCGGCCTGCAGGGCCGCCACCCGCGCACGGCGACGGTGGCCGTACCGTCGCCCTTCCGCTGGGACGAGCAGGCCAGCTGCCTGGCGCCCGAGCGCATCCCGGACCCCGATCAGCCCGGCTTCGCCGACGCCGTGGCCGACGTCATCGGCGACCTGCACCGCGAGGCGCCGCGCCAGACCCTGGTGCTGTTCACCGCTTACCGGCTGCTGCAGGACGTGGCCGACCGGCTCGCCGACGTGCCCGACCTCGATCTGCTCGTGCAGTCGCCGCGTGCGGCCGTCGACCGCCTGCGGGAGCGTTTCCGCACCTCCCGCCAGGCGGTGCTGCTGGGCACCAGCTCGTTCTGGGAGGGGGTCGATTTCCCGGGCGAGGCCCTGGAGATCGTCGTGGTCACCAAGCTGCCCTTCCTGGTGCCCAGCGATCCGTGGGTGCAGGCCCGGTGCGAGCGGCTGCGGGCCGCCGGCGAGGATCCGTTCGAACGTTTCATGCTGCGCGACGCCGTCCTACGCCTGCGCCAGGGCGTCGGGCGTCTGCTCCGCCGTCGCCAGGACCGCGGCGTGATCGTGCTGCTCGACAACCGGTTGATCACGCGCCGCTACGGGGCTACGTTTCGCGACGCCCTGCCCACCGCCGTCCGCTGGGTGCCCCACCACCGGGCCCTCGCGGCCGCGGTGCGCGACGCCCTGAACGGAACCGCGGAAGGCACCCAGGCATGAGCACCTCGCCTCATCTCGTCGGCGAACACCCGCTGGATCTGGCCGCGTTCGCCGCCATCGTGCGCGGTGATCGCCCGGCGACCCTGGCTGCGGCGGCGCGCGCGCGCGTGGTCCGCTGCCTGGAGTTGCGCCGCGGCCTCGAGGCGGGCGACGCCCGGATCTACGGCGTCAACACGGGCTTCGGCAAGCTGGCCGACACCGTCATCCCGCGCGCGCAGCTCCTGGACCTGCAGCGCAACCTGGTGCGCAGCCACGCGGTCGGCTGGGGCCCGGCCCTGCGCCGCGACGAGGCGCGGGGCATGGTGCTCCTGCGGGCCATGAGCCTGGCCGGCGGACACTCGGGCGTGCGGCCCGAGGTGATCGAGCAGCTCCTGTGGCTGCTCGACGCGGACGTCACCCCCTGGATCGCAAGCCGCGGTTCGGTGGGGGCGAGCGGCGACCTCGCGCCCCTCGCGCACCTGGCGCTCGTGCTCATGGGCGAGGGCCACGTGCTCGGGGCGGACGGCGTCCGCCTGCCGGCCGCGCCGGTGCTCGCCGCCCACGGCCGCGCGCCGCTCGTGCTCGAGGCCAAGGAGGGCCTCGCCCTCATCAACGGCACCCAGCTGATGACCAGCCTCGGCCTGCACGCCGTCGTGCGCGCGTTGAACCTCGTCCGCCACGCCCTGGTCGCCGCCGCGCTCACCGTCGAGGCCCTGGAGGGCAGCGCCCGGCCGTTCGGCGCCGCGTACCACCAGCTGCGGCCGCACCGGGGGATCATGGACGCCGCCGCGGTGCTCGACACCCTGCTGCAGGGCAGCGAGGTCATGGCCGGCCATCGCGATTGCGGCCGGGTGCAGGACCCCTACTCGGTGCGCTGCGCGCCGCAGGTGATCGGCGCGAGCCTCGATCAGATCCGCCGCGCGGCCGACCTGCTCCTGCTCGAGGCCAGTTCGGTGACCGACAATCCCGTGCTCATGCCCGAGACCGGCGAGGTCATCACCGGCGGACATTTCCACGGGCAGCCCCTGGCCCTGCAGCTGGACGCCCTCTATGCGGCGACGGCCGAGGTGGCGAGCGTCGCCGAGCGCCGGATCAACCTCATGCTCTCGGGCAACGGCGGCCGGCTCCCGCGGTTCCTCGCCGCAGATCCCGGGCTCGAGTCGGGTTTGATGATCGCCCAGTACCTGGCGGCCGCGCTGGTGGTCGAGAACCGCAGCAAGGCGTTCCCCGCGGCGGTCGATTCCATCCCCACGAGCGACGGCCAGGAGGACCACGTGAGCATGGGCAGCGTGTCGGCCCTCAAGCTGGCGCCGTGCCTGGACCGCTGCGAGGCCGTCGTCGCGCTCGAGCTGCTGACCGCCGGCCGAGCCCTGGCCTTCATCACCGGAGACGCGCATGCCCGGCGCCTGGGCCGGATGCCCATGCGGCCGGCGGCGCCGCTGCAGGGGGTGCTCGATCGGCTGGCGGACGCGGTCGACCTGTCGCCCGGCGATCGCCCCCTCACCGACGACCTGGCCGTCGTGCAGACCCTGCTCGCGAGCGGTTCGCTGCTCACAGGCCTCGACAACGACCTCGCGCCCGTCGCCAAGGAGACCGCCCGTGACGCCTGACGCCGCCGCTGCCGCTGCGATCCCGCCCGACCTGCTGATCGTGAACATCGGCCAGCTCTGCACGGTGCACGATCCGGTGGTCGACGCCGCCGGGCCGCGGCGCGGCCCGGATCTCGCGCGGATCGGCGCGGTCGCCGGGGCGGCGCTCGCCGTGCGCGACGGCCGGGTGCTGGCCTGCGGTCCGGAGGCCGCGGTCGTGGCGCAGACGTGCGGCCGGGACGGTCCCGGCCGCGCGACCACGGTCGTGGACGCCGGCGGCCGCGCCGTGACGCCCGGCTGGGTCGATCCGCACACCCACGCGGTCTTCGGCCGCACCAGGCAGGACGAATACGAGCGACGCCTGCGAGGCGAGACCTACCTGCAGATCGCGGCCGCAGGCGGCGGCATCCGCGCCTCGGTGCGCGACCTGCGGGAGCGCGACCACGACGACCTCCTCGAGCTCGCCTGCGCGCGGCTCTCGCGGCTGCTCGACGACGGCACGACCACGGTGGAGATCAAGAGCGGCTACGGCCTGTCGCCCGCGTCCGAGGTCAAGATGCTCGAGGTGGCGCGGGAGGCCGCCCGCCTGGTCGGCGTGCGGGCGGTGCTGACCTGCCTGGCCGCGCACGAGGTGCCCGACGAGTACCGCGACCGCCGCGGCGAGTACATCGACCAGGTCTGCGACGAGGTGCTGCCGCGCGTGGCCGGCGACGGGCTTGCCGAGCGGTGCGACGTCTTCTGCGAGCCCTCGGTCTTCGGCCTCGCCGAGAGCGAGCGCATCCTGCAGCGGGCCCGTGACCTCGGCCTGCGCCTGTGCGTGCACGCCGACGAGCTCGAGCCGATGGGCGGCGCGGTGCTCGCCGCGCGCCTGGGCGCCGACTCGGCCGACCACCTGATCGCCATCGACGCGGCGGGGATCGCGGCCCTGGCGGCCTCGCGGACGGTGGCCACCCTGCTGCCGGGTACGGTCTTCACGCTCGGGCTCCGGCACTACGCGCCGGCCCGTGCGATGATCGACGCCGGTTGCGCGGTGGCCCTGGCGTCCGATTTCAATCCCGGCAGCTGCCCCATCGGCTCGGTGCCCCTGATCCAGTCGATCGCCTGCAGCCAGATGCGCCTCTTGCCGTCCGAAGCCCTGGTGGGCTGCACGCTGAACGCGGCCTGGGCCCTCGGCCTGGCCGACGAGGTGGGATCCCTGGCGCCCGGCAAGGCCGCCGATTTCCTCCTCCTCACCGGCGACGACCACCGCCTGGTGCCCTACCACGGCGGCGGCCACGCGGTCGCGCAGGTCTACGTCGGCGGTCGCCGCGTCCGCTGAGGACCGCTGATCCGGCCGAGACCGCCGCCATGGGCGGTCCTGCTTTTTTTCCCTCAATCTTCCCCGCGGGCGAACGATGATACGGACGAGGCGAGGCCGTCACCCGGAAGTAACGGCGGCCAGCCAGCGAACCGAACTGGCATCCAGGGGGCCCCTTCTTGTCCTCGAAACTGCGCAAGCTCAAGCAACAGGCCTACGAGGCGGGGAAGAAGCGAGACTGGCCCGCGGCGATGGACGCGTACGGCCAGATCCTCGAGTTCGACAAGAACAACCCTTCCCTGCTGAACGAGTACGGCGACGTCTGCCTGAAGGCGGGCGAGACGGCCAAGGCCCTGCGTCAGTTCCTGTCCGCGGCCTCCCGCTACAAGACCACCGGCCTGCTGAACAACGCCCAGGCGGTCTACAAGAAGGTGCTCCGCCACGATCCCGAGAACCTCAACGCGAACTGGTTCCTGGCCGAGGTCCGCGCCTCGCAGGGTTTGATGGCCGACGGCGAGCACCATGCGTTGCGCTTCCTGCAGGCCGCCGAGAACGTGTCGGGCGAGATCAAGGAGATCTTCCTCAAGCGCTGCCTCGAGCTGCTGACGCTGTATCCGGAGAGCGCCCACATCCTCGAGCAGCTCACGGGGATCTTCCGCCTCCGCGAGATGCCTCTGGAATCGGCGCGGGCGAGCTGCCTGCGCGCCTGCCTGCTCCACTGCGAGGGCGAGGAGGACGCCGCCGCGCAGGCGGTGGCCGGCCTGCTGAAGATCACCCCCGAGCTGGCCAACTACCCGGAGTACAGCCGCTGGCAGGAGCTCACCGGCGCCCGCACGTCGCTGAGCACGACCGCCGACGTCAACACGATCGACTTCGGCGCCGCCGAGCCCGACCCGGACGACGCGACCGCCGAGCCGGAGGCGTCGGCGGAGCCGGAGGCGGCATACGAGCCCGAGCCCGAGCCCGGGCCGGACGCGGCGACCGAGGTGTCGTTCGCCGGCCTCGCGGCGGACTTCGACCAGGACCTGGACGGCGCCCTGGAACCCGGAGCCGTCCCGGCGGGTTCAGCCTGGACAGGGTTGGATTCCGATCCGGTCGTGGACCGCGAGGGCACCGCCGATCTCGACTCCGACCTCGACGACGATTTCGACGACGAGGACTGCATCACGCTCGACGACCCCGGCAACGTGGACTTCGCCGCGCTCATGGACGACCTGGCGGGACTGGCCGACGAGGCCGCCGCCGCCCTCGAGCGCGAGCCGGCCGCGCCGCCGGCGCCGCCGGCCGCCGACCGCGGCGCCGGCTCGGTCAACCTGCTGGACGAGATCCTGGCCGAGGAGGGCGAGGACCTCCTGCGCAGCTCGGACACCGAGCAGGTGTCGACGATCGCGCGCGAGATCGGACGCAACGTGGGGGAGGCCCAGGACGCGGACCCGGAAGCACAGTACCAGCAGGGCCTCGTGTACCTGGAACTGGGCCTCTACGACCAGGCCGCCTTGGCGCTGGAAGCGGCGTCCCGCGACGCGGCCCACGCGCTGCAGGCCCGCGAGATGTGGGGCATCGCCCTGCAACGAGCCGGGCAGCCTGACGAGGCGCTGGCCGTCTTCGAGGCCGGTCTGGCGGGCGATCAGGCCGACAGGCGCCTCGCCCTCGGCCTGCACTACCATGCCGGTTGCATCCTGCAGGAACTCGGTCGCCACGACGAGGCCCAGCAGCACTTCGTCCGCGTCCACGAGGTCGATGCCGGCTTCGCCGACGTGGCCCGGCGCCTGCGCACCCAGAAGGTCTAGCCGGAAGGCCTTGCCGCCCCGGCGGGGATCTCTTAACGTCCGGCCCATGGAACCGGCGACCTCCACCCGCGAATTCCGACGGGTCCGGCAAGCTGTCTTGCTGGGCCTTTTTGCCGGCACCGGCGTGGGCCTGGGTCACCTGCTGTCGGCGGTGCCGGGCGTCGAACTGATGTCGACGAACGCCGGCCTGGCCGGCGCCGCGCTCGGCCCCGCGGGCGGCGTGGCCGTCGCCCTGCTGTCCCAGAGCATCTACTCGCTCACCAGCCCGTTCGGACCGCCGGTGCCGTTGATGCTGGCGGCCCAGCTGGTGGGCATGAGCGTGGCCGCGCTCCTGGGCGCCGTGGCCGGGCCGGTGGCGCGCCGCCGGAGCGGACCGCTCGCCGCCCTCGTGGCCGGCGGCGCGGGCCTCGTCGCCGCCCTGCTCCAGGACCTCGGCACCAACCTGGCGATCGCGTGGCAGTTCGCGCTGCCGGTCGTGGGCGTGCTCGCGAGCGGCGTGGCCGTGGCCGCCCTGCACCTCGGCACGGTCGCGGTGGCGTGGGCGGTGTTGCTGCCGCTGCTGGCGGGACGCCTGGCGCGCCTGCGCCGGCCGGGGCCGCACGTGGTGACGGTGCTGGTCGCCCTCCTACTCGCGCTCGCCCGGCCGGGCGCGTCCCAGGTCGCCGCCGCCGACACCCTCGCCGAGACTCCCGCCGACTCCCTGGCGACGCCGGCACCGGACTCGCTGCTGGCGGCCGAGCCACCCGCGGCCGTCGCCGCCGCCGACACCGTGTCCGGGCCCCGCAACCTGCACCTGCCCGAGGGTTGGACCCGGCCCCTCTGGCAGCCGTTCCACGCCACCCTCGAGGAGCGGCTCGCGCGGACCACCGGATTCGTGCCCGTGCGCGACGGCGGGGCGGGCGCCACCCTCGTCATCCTCGGCGAACCCGGCACCGCGCCGGCCCCGGAGGTCGTCCGCGACGGCATGCCGCTGGGCGTGGGCAACCGCTTCCTGGACGATCCGGAATCGTTGCCGTTGGCGGGCCGCGACCTGGTGGACGCCGGCTACGGTCTCGGCGCCGGCGGCGCGCTCGGCGGTCGGCTCGAGCTCGCGGGGCGCGACCCTTGGCCCGACCGTGACCTCGTCGACACCTACTGGTACGCCGGACCGCACGAGACGCGTCTGCGCGACGTCCAGTTCCTCACCGCCGATGCGGTCTGGCGGTTCGGATTCGACGTCTACGAGCACCTCGACCGCGAGGGCTATGACTTCCGGGTCCCGGGGGAGGCGCGATACGCGGAGCTCGACGAACCGCTGTCGCTCGCCTTCTGGGGCAACGCCGCGGTGCGGGCAGGGCGGGGTCGCATCCAACGGCGGCTCGCCGACGGTTCGCTGGTCACGGTGAGCGTCGAGAATGCGCGCAAGCACAAGCACGGCGTCGCGGTCAGCGACCTCGACCAGCAGGAGATCTGGCGCAACACGACCCAGCTGCGCTGGCAGCGTGGCCTGGCGGACGATCCGTCGGAAGCCGCCGCCTGGTGGACCGACACCGATCTGCTGCTGCGCCCCGACGGCGGCGGTGCGTCGCGGTTGATCGAGGGCGCGCGCGAGGGCGCCCGGGTGGTCTGGGCGCCGCCCACGGCGCCGATCGACCTCGATGTCACCTACCAGCGTTGGACCTTGCGCGATTCGGGAGCCGCTGCGTCCTGGTCGGGGGCGTCGGCGGGCGCGTCGAGCCTGGCGGGCGAGGACGTGAGCCTGGCCGCCGGCCGCCGCTGGACCACGGCCTGGCCCGTGGTCACCACGCTCGGCGCCTGGTGGGCCCAGCACGGCGGTGCGGCCGTGGGCGGGCAGGTGGCCGCCGGCGGACCGCGAGGCTGGCGGGCGACCGCCGCCTACGGCGGCCGCGCGCCGCGCAGTGACGAACTGGCGACACCCTGGCGCTACGTCGTCCCCAGCGGGCGACAGACCGTCGTGCTGCCCGACCCGGAACTCGATCGCGAGCGCGAGTGGCGCCTCGCCGGCGGCTGGGCGGGCGGGCTCGGCGGGTGGGACCTGCATCTGGAGGGCTCCTGGCGGCGGCTGCGGCACGGAATCGGCTGGGAGGCGACCGTGGACGACCCCACCGTGGGCCGGCTGGTCAACGGCGTGGATCTCGACGCCACGACGGTGACGGCCCGGTTGGGGCGCCAGGGGAGGTTCCTGGGTTGGGTTCGCTTCGAGGCCGCCGGCGCGTGGCACACGGTTCAGCGGCGGGACGCCCTGCGGATCGCCCTGCCGCCCGATCTCGACTGGCGGCTCTCGGCGGTCTGGGAGCAGCGGTACTTCCAGGAAGACGGCATCGTGCAGCTGGCGCTCTACTACCACAATCGGGGCGCCATGGACGATCCGTGGTCGTGGTCGCGGGCGGTGGCGCTCGGGTCGGTCACCAGCCTCGACGCCATCGCGGGCTTCCGGCTCGTGGGCACCAACCTGTCGGTGGAGCTGGACAATCTGATGGGGGCGGAGGCGCGCCTGACCGCGAATGCGGCGGCGCCGCCGCGCGAACTCCGCTGGCGCCTGCACTGGACGTTCATGTACTAGCGGCGGTCGGACGGTGAACCGCCGCGAAGCCCTGGGCCTCGCGCTGATCGCGGCCCTCGTGCTCCTGGGGCGCGGGCTGCGCCGCCGGCTGCTCGTGGGCCCGGACGGCGCCTGGCGCGATCCGGCCTGGCTCGCCGACCGCTTGCCCAGCCCCGACCCTCCGGCAGAGCCGGACCCCCGGCGGTCCGACCGCCTCACCACCCGCCTGGACCCCAATTCCTGCTCCGCCGATTCCCTGCAGCTGCTGCCGGGCGTCGGCCCCGCCATTGCCGGACGCATCGTGGCTGCACGGCAGGGGGGCGTGCATTTCGCCTGTGCACGCGACCTGCAAGGCATTCGCGGGATCGGACCACGGCTTTCCGCTCAGCTGGAGCCGTATCTGACCTTCGGACAGCAGGATACGTTGATCGATGCACCCATGCGAACTGCACGCTGACACCTGAGGTGCCATCAAGAGACCGTGCGAAATCGCTCAAGCCTGGGGTCGGGCATCCGAATCAACACCGGACAACGTGTCCTGCGCCATTGCAGCCCGTACGCCGGCCGAGCCCGTGGCGGCCTCCGGAGATGCCTCGATGAATACTGGATCCGCCGTCGTCGTCCGGGACAAGATCGCCGCGCGCCTGCTCGAGGCCGCGGTGATCAACGAGGCCCAGATCGAACAGGCCAAGGAGCGCCAGAAGGCGGACGGCGGGTCCCTCGGTCTGGCGCTCATGCGCATCGGTGCGGTCGAGGAGAAGGTCTACACCCAGTTCCTCGGCCAGGTCTACAACCTGCCCGTGGTCGACCTCGACCAGGCTGCGATCAGCACCGACTGCATCGAGCTCATCCCGGCCGACGTGGCGAGCAAGTTCCAGGTCCTGCCGGTCGAGCGGCGCGGACGGATCCTCACCGTGGCGATGGCCAACCCGGCCAACATCTTCGCGATCGACGACATCAAGTTCATCACCAGCCTCGACGTGCAGCCGGTGGTCGCGAGCGAGGTGGCGATCAAGCGCGCGATCGACCGCTACTACGCGTCCACCGACTCGCTGGCCTCGATCATGGAGGGCATCGAGGACGACATCGAGGTGGTCGAGGAGCAGGACGACGACGACGTCGGCGGCGGCGAGGAGCAGAACGCGCCCGTCGTCAAGCTGGTCAACACGCTGCTTGCCGAGGCCGTGAAGATCGGCGCCTCGGATATCCACATCGAGCCCTACGAGAAGCACATGCGGGTGCGCTACCGCGTGGATGGCATCCTGCAGGAAGTGATGGAGCCGCCGGTCAAGCTCAAGAGCGCGATCACCAGCCGCCTGAAGATCATGTCCGAGCTGGACATCGCCGAGCGCCGCATCCCGCAGGACGGCCGCATCAAGCTCAAGGTGGGCGACAAGAAGGTCGACCTGCGCGTCTCGACCCTGCCGTGCATCTTCGGCGAGAAGGTCGTGATGCGTATCCTGGACAAGGGCAACCTCACGCTCGATCTCGCCAGCTACGGCATGGAACCGAAGGCGCTCAAGGACGTCTACGAAGCCGTCGCCAAGCCCTACGGCATGGTCCTGGTCACCGGGCCGACGGGCTCGGGCAAGACGACCACGCTGTACTCCTGCCTCTCGCGGGTCAACAACCCCGACGTCAACATCATGACCGCCGAGGACCCCGTCGAGTACAACCTCGACGGCATCAACCAGGTCCAGGTGCGCGACGAGGTGGGCCTGACGTTCGCCGCGGCGCTCAAGGCGTTCCTGCGGCAGGACCCGAACATCGTGATGGTGGGTGAGATCCGCGACCTCGAGACCGGCGGCATCGCCGTCAAGGCGGCCCTCACCGGCCACCTCGTGCTCTCCACCCTGCACACCAACGACGCGCCCGCCACGGTCAACCGCATGATCGACATGGGCATCGAACCGTTCCTCGTCGCCTCGTCCACCAACCTCATCATGGCGCAGCGCCTGGTGCGCCGCATCTGCAAGAACTGCAAGGTGCGCGAGGAGGTGCCGCCCGAGGCGCTGGCGGACATCGGCCTGCCGCCCGACACCGAGGTCATGCACGGCAAGGGCTGCGAGAAGTGCGGCGGCACCGGCTACAAGGGCCGGCAGGGCCTCTACGAGGTCATGCCGATCACCGGTTCCCTGCGCGAGCTCATCCTCGACCGCGCGAGCACGTCCGAACTGCGCAAGCAGGCCTGCGCCGACGGCATGCTCACCCTGCGTCAAGACGGCCTGGAGAAGATCAAGAAAGGGCTCACCACCATCGAAGAGGTCCTGCGCGAGACCACCGTGCAGGACTAGGGAGGCAAGATCTTGGTCGGCATGCGAGAACTCCTGGAGGATATGGTGGCCCGCGGCGCCAGCGACCTTCATCTGACCGCGGGTCTGCCGCCCCAGTACCGGATCGACGGTCTGGTGACGAGCAGCCAGTTCGAGAGCCTCACCGGCGAGGACACCCGACGCCTGGCGTACAGCATCCTCAACGAGGAGCAGAAGAAGCGGTTCGAGAACGACCGCGAGCTCGATTTCTCGTTCGGCGTGCAGGGCATCAGCCGCTTCCGCGCCAACGTCTTCATGCAACGCGGCGTCACCAGCATGGCCATCCGCCAGATCCCCTACACGATCCACTCGTTCGAGGAGCTGGGCCTGCCGCAGATCACCCGCGAGCTCATCAACCGCACCCAGGGCCTGATCCTGGTGACCGGCCCGACGGGCAGCGGCAAGAGCACGACCCTGGCGACGATGGTCGACACCATCAACCAGACGCGGATGGGCCACATCATCACGATCGAGGACCCCATCGAATACGTCCACCAGCACAAGAAGTGCATCGTCAACCAGCGCGAGGTGAACAACGACACCACCACCTTCGCCAACGCGCTGAAGTACGTGCTGCGTCAGGATCCCGACGTGATCCTCATCGGTGAGATGCGCGACCGCGAGACCATCGGCGCGGCGCTCACCATCGCCGAGACCGGCCACCTGGCCCTGGCCACGCTGCACACCAACAGCACGTTCGAGTCGATCAACCGCATCATCGACGTCTTCCCGCCCGAGCAGCAGAACCAGGTGCGCTCGCAGCTCAGCTTCAGCCTCGCAGGCGTGATCACGCAGCAGCTGATCCCGCGGGCCAAGGGCGCCGGTCGGGTGCTGGCCCTGGAGATCATGATCTGCACGCCGGCCATCAAGGCGATGATCCGCGACAACAAGACGCACCAGATCTACGGACACATGCAGGCCGGCCAGAAGCACGGCATGCAGACCATGAACCAGTCCCTCTATCAGGCGGTGGAGAACCGCTGGATCTCCCTGGAGACGGCCCTCGGTCGCAGCGCCGACCAGAGCGAGCTGCTCCAGATGCTGGGCGAGCCGGTGGGAACGGGCCGCTAGGCCCAGAAGCGAGGCATGACCGTGGCGACGATGACGACCTACATCTGGAAGGGCAAGACCGCCAAGGGCGACGTGGTGACCGGCGAGTACAAGGCCGAGAGTCGCCGCGACGTGGCGGAGTACCTGCGCAAGCGGCGCGTGGTGATCCAGTCGGTGCGCAAGAAGCCCGCGAAGACCAAGATGGCCTTCGGCGGCAAGAAGGGCGTGAGCGTCAAGGATCTCTGCGTCTTCACCCGCCAGTTCGCCACCATGGTGAACGCCGGCCTGCCGCTGGTGCAGTGCCTCGAGGTGCTCGGCCGCCAGCAGCCCAAGCCGCACTTCAAGCAGGCCATCCAGCAGGTGATGATGGACGTCGAGGGTGGCCAGACGATGTCCGAGGGCCTGACCAAGCACCCGCACATCTTCGGCGATCTCTACGTCAACATGATCGCCGCCGGCGAGACCGGCGGTATCCTCGACGTCATCCTGCAGCGACTCGCGGTGTTCCTCGAGAAGAACGACGCCCTGCAGCGCAAGGTGAAGGGCGCGCTGACCTACCCGGCCATCGTGCTGTTCGTCGCGACGGGCGCCTGCATCTTCATGCTCATCGGCGTGATCCCCGTGTTCGCCAAGATGTTCTCCGATTTCGGCGGCGAGCTGCCGGCGCCCACGCGGATCGTCATGGGCCTGTCCGAGTTCCTGCAGGCCTACTGGTGGGCCCTCGGCGCGGGCATCGCGGCCGCCGTCTTCCTGTTCAAGCGGTTCCGCGCCACGGCGTACGGCGAGCTGCTCACCGACCGCCTCTTCCTCAAGACGCCCATCATCGGCACCGTGCTGCTCAAGGGCGGCGTGTCTCGCTTCACCCGCACGCTGGGCACGTTGATCGGCTCGGGCGTGCCGATCCTGCAGGGCCTCGAGATCACCTCGCGGACGGCCGGCAACAAGGTGATCCAGCTCGCGATCGAGGCCACGGCCCGCAGCATCAGCCAGGGCGACACCATCGCCGAACCCCTCCGCAAGAGCGGCGTCTTCCCGCCGATGGTGGTGCAGATGATCAGCATCGGCGAGTCCACCGGCGCGCTCGACGAGATGCTCTCCAAGGTCGCCGACTTCTACGACGACGAGGTCGACGCGGCGGTCGAGGCCCTGACGGCGGCGATCGAGCCGATCATGATCGTGGTCATGGGCACGATGGTCGGCGGCATGCTCGTCGCCATGTACCTGCCCATGTTCAAGATGGCCAGCGTGGTGGGAGGCTGAGGTGACCGTGTCCGCCGCCCGGCGACATACCGACGGCAGCCTGGTGCTGCGCACCCTGACGGTGATCCTGCTCTCGGGCGGGTCGCTGCTGGCGGCGCTGCGCGATCCGGCCGCGCTGCTGGACGCGCACTACCTGGTCGGCCTGGGCGTGCTGTGGGCGCGCTGGCGCTGGAGCTCCTGCCGGTGAGGGGCTGGCTGACGCGCGGCCGCCTGGACGCGGTCCTGGTGGCCGTCGACCTGGTGGCTGTCGGTCTGGTGGTGGCCGCGGTGCCCGAGCTGCCCGGCGTGTCGATCTACTTCCTGGGGCCGGTGGCGTCGGCGGCGGTGCGGCTCGGCCGCGAGGGAGCCACGGCGGCGGCGGCGGCGGCGGCCCTGGGCCTCCTGCTGCCGGCCATGTGGAGCGGCGGCGCGCTGCGGCCGGTGGATGTGTCGTCGGCCGTGGGTGCGGTGCTGCTGCTGGCCAGCGGCCTGGCGGCGGGTGAGCTCGTCCGCGTGGCCGAGCGCTGGCGGCACGAGGAGACGGCGACCAGCGAGAACGCCCGCCGGGTGGGCCACGAGCTGCGCATGATCCTCGACAACCTGGGCAGCGGCCTGCTGACCGTCGACGTCGAGGGCCGCGTGATGCGGGTCAACCCGGCCGCCCGGACGATCCTCGGTCTCGGCGACCGGACCATCGCCCAGTCGGCGCTCGCCGACGCCCTCGGCGAGGCGGGCCGTGAGCTGAGCGAACTGGTGCACGCCGCCCTGGCCGACGGCGAGCGGCGCAAGCGCCATGAGGTCCAGGTGCAGCGGGGCCAGACCAACGTGCCCCTGGGTGTGAACGTCGACTTCCTCTCCGCCGAGGACGGCACCCTGGCCGGCGCCGTGATCGTCTTCAGCGACCTGACCGAGGTGCGCCGCCTGCGGGAGCACCTGCGCCGCAGCGACCGGCTCGCCGGGGTCGGCGAGCTGGCGGCGAGCATCGCGCACGAGCTCCGCAACCCGCTCGCGAGCATCCGCGGCTCGGTCGAACTGCTGGCCAGCGAGCTCGACGTGCACGACCACCAGGTGCAGCTCATGCAGCTGATCCTGCGCGAGAGCAACCGGCTGAACGTCATCATCACCGACTTCCTCGTCTTCGCGCGCCTGCGGGCTCCGCAACCGCGCTGCATCGGCCTCGACCGCTTCCTGGCCGACGTGCAGCTCCAGCTGCGGCAGCACGTGACAGCGTCCGACGCGCAGGTCGAGGTCTCCTGCCGCAGCGACGAGCCCGGCCTCGAGATGACGGCCGACCCGGAGCAGCTCCTGCAGGCGGTCCTCAACCTGGCGATCAACGCCTGCGAGGCCATGCAAGGCCGCGGTCGGCTCGAGGTGGCGACGCGGCGCGTGGACGACGACTGCGAGCTGCGGGTCCGCGATACCGGCCCGGGCGTGGCGCCGGAGAGCCTCGAGGACATCTTCACGCCGTTCGTGACCACCAAGCAGCACGGCACGGGTCTGGGCCTGCCCATGGTGGCCCGCATCGTCCACGCGCACGGCGGGACCGTCGAGGCGCGCAACCACCCGGACGGGGGAGCGGAGTTCGTCCTGCGCCTGCCCCTGGCCAATCGAGAACTCATCCCCGACGCCGCCGTCGGGCCCGGTCGGGAACCGGCGCTCGTCGGCGCGCACTAGGGGTCAAGCGCCGCCCCCGGCGGCCGATATGTCGGTAGATTCGCCCTGCTGCCACGCAGCCCAAGGAGAGACGCATGACCACGGGCCGGATCCTCGTCGTCGATGATGAACAGTCCATGTGCCAGTACCTGTCCATCCTGCTCGCGAAGGAGGGGTACGAGGTCCATACCGCCACCACCGGCGCCGAGGCGCTCAAGCTGCTCAGCCAGACGCCCATGGACGTCGTGCTGAGCGACGTGCGCATGCCGGGGATGGACGGCATCCAGCTGCTCAAGGGCGTCCGCGCCGTCGATCCCGGCCTGCCGGTGATCATGATGACGGCCTACGCCAACGAGCAGTCGGCGATCGATGCGGTGAACCTCGGGGCGTTCGCCTACGTGATGAAGCACTGCAAGAACGACGAGTTCAAGATGTTCGTCCGCAACGCGCTGCAGCTGAGGCAGACGGCCTCGGAGAACCAGCAGTTGAAGACCGAGCTGAAGAAGCGCCGTTCCAAGCAGCAGATCATCGGCCAGAGCAGCCGCATGCGCTCGGTCTTCAAGATGATCGACAAGATCGCCGCCACGCCGGCCACCGTGCTCATCAACGGCGATTCGGGCACCGGCAAGGAACTCGTGGCCCGGGCCATCCACGACCGCAGCGACCGCGCCCAGGGCCCCTTCGTGGCCATCAACTGCGGCGCCATCCCCGAGACCCTGCTCGAGAGCCAGCTCTTCGGCCACACGAAGGGCAGCTTCACGGGGGCCGACCGCGACCACGACGGCTTCTGCCAGCAGGCCCAGGGCGGCACCATCTTCCTCGACGAGATCGGCGAGATGCCCCAGAGCACGCAGGTCAAGCTGCTGCGCATGCTCCAGGAGCGCGAGGTGATCCCCGTGGGCAGCTCGCAGCCCGTGAAGGTGGACCTGCGGGTGATCGCGGCCACCAACCGGGACCTGGAGGAGGAGGTGGCCGCGGGCCGCTTCCGCACCGACCTCTTCTTCCGGCTCAACGTGATCCCGATCAGCCTGCCCGCGCTGCGCGACCGCGTGGAGGACGTGCCCCTGCTGGTCGACCACTTCTGCGGCGCTACGTGCCCGAGCAGTACAAGGGCGGCCTGAGCAGCATCCTCGACGACGACGCCCTGCGCTGCCTGCAGAGCTACGAATGGCCGGGCAACGTCCGCGAGCTCGAGAACGTGATCGAGCGGGCGTGCATCATGCGCGACACCGACCGCATCCGCGTCGAGGACCTGCCCCTGCCCATGCACGGCCGCGGCGGTGGCACGGCCGCCATGCCCAGCACCCTGGTCGGCGGCATGGTGTCGCTCGAGGACCTCGAACGCGCCCACAACCTGCAGGTGCTCGAGGCCGTCGGCTGGCAAAAGAAGCGGGCGGCCGAGATCCTCGAGATCAACCCGTCGACCCTCTACCGCAAGCTGCTGCGCTACGGCGTGGGCCAGGACGAGGACGAGGCGATGGACCTGGATCAGGAGCTGGCGGCGGCCCCCGCGGCGGGCCAGCAGGACGACCTCGACGAGGCCGAACGGATGTTCGACGCCGTCGATGCGCTCAGCGGCGCGCCGGACGTGCCCGCGCCGGTCGGCGTGGAATAACGCGGCAGCGGACGGCGCCCGACGGTGCATCGTGCAGCCTTCGAGCCGGCCGTGCCAACACGACGTCCCGGGTCATGATTGGCCAAGACGTTGAAGCGGAGTCGGTTAGGGAAACGAACAGATCTGCCGGGTTCTGGCATAGCCATTGCATTCAACTTCGTGCCATCGGCAGGCATATGGGCCAACCGGGCCCGCACTCGAGGTCGACGCGACCGGAACAAGGAGGATCCAAGTGAACAACAAGGGCTTTACGCTGATCGAGCTCATGATCGTGGTGGTCATCATCGGCATCCTGGCCGCCATCGCCATCCCCAACTTCATCGCCATGCAGGACCGCGCCAAGGAAGCCAAGGTCAAGAGCGTCGCGCACACCGTGCAGCTCTCGGCCGAGGACTACGCCGTGCGCAACGACGGCCTCTACAGCGTGCTGGTCGCTGACCTGCAGCCGCTGTTCCCCGGCGGTGCTCTCCTGGACAACGCCTTCACCGGCGCTGCCACGAACCCCGTTGCCGGTGCGGCTGCCGCCTCCGGCGTCGTGGGCATCCAGCTGGGCGCGGGCATGGTCGCCGGCACCGGCTACGAGATCACCGGCTTCGGTAAGTCGGCCTTGATCCTGACGCTGACCAACGGCTCCTAGTCCCACCGTCGCGTCTTCAGCGGAACCGCGACCCCAGCCGGGGTCGCGGTTTCGTTTGGGTTCACGGTGGCACCGACCTTGCAATTTTTGCCGGTGCGGCGGCGCGGAACACCGTTGAACCGTCCCCACGGCAGAGAACCGGCAGAGAGGAGTCGAACCTTGGCCACGCCCGCGCGCGAGCTGACCAGAAACACGCCACCGACGGCCGCCCTGGCGGTCGCTGGCCTGCGCAAGAGCTACCGCCGCGGCTTCCTCGGCCGTCGGGGCGAGCCGGCGGTCGCCGACCTCTCCTTCACCGTCGCCGCGGGCGAGATCTTCGCCCTGCTCGGCCACAACGGCGCCGGCAAGACCACCACCATCAAGGCGATCCTCGACCTCGTGCGTCCCGAACGCGGCTCCATCACCATCGGCGGCCGGGACGCCCGCCGGCCGGAGGCGCGGCTCCAGGTCGGCTACCTGCCGGAGCACCCCAGCTTCCACGAGAACCTGACCGCCGCCGAGCTCCTCGACTTCTTCGGCAAGCTGCTCGGCCTGGACCGGACCGTCCGCCGCCGGCAGGTCGCCGAGTGCCTCGAGCGCGTGGGCATGGCCGAGCACGCCGCGCGCCGCCTCGGCCGCTGTTCCAAGGGCATGCGCCAGCGCGTGGGCCTGGCCCAGGCGCTGCTGGGCGACCCGCGCCTGCTGATCCTCGACGAGCCGCAGTCGGGCCTCGACCCGGTCGGCCGCCGGCTCGTGCGCGACCTGCTCCTGGACCTCAAGCGCGAGGGACGCACCGTCGTCTTCTCGTCGCACATCGTGCCCGACGTGGCCGCGGTGGCCGACCGGGTGGCCACCCTGCGCCAGGGACGCCTCGTCGACCTCCGTGATCTCCGCGAACGCCCGGCGGCCACGGCCTACCGCGTGGTGGTCGCGGCCCCGGCCGACCCCGACGTCGCCGGCGAACTGCGCCGGGACCCCAGTTGCACGCTGCGTCATCACGACCCGCACCGCTGGACCCTGGAGACCGTGGGCGCGGGCCCGCTGGCCGCCCTGCTCGCCCGCTGCGACCAGGCCGGCCTCGCCGTCCACGACGTCGTCACGCTCGCGTCCGACCTCGAGGACACCGTCCTGGCCGACCTCGTGGGCGACGCTCAGGTCCGGGAGGTGCCGGCATGCTGAGCCGCACGCTGGCCGTGGCCCTCGGGACGTTCCGCGAGAGCGTCCGCGATCGTCTCTTCTACCTCGTGGGAGCGTTCGGCGTCGTGCTCGTCGGCGCGACCACCGTCCTGTCGCCGCTCACCGTCGGAGCCCAGGGCAAGATCGTGGCCGACGTCGGCCTCGCGGGCATGGCGCTGCTCGGCCTGCTGGTGGTGCTGCTGGTCGGCGCCAGCCTGGTGCGCAAGGAGATGGAGCAGCGCACCATCACCACCGTGCTCACCAAGCCCGTGGGCCGCGGCGAGTACCTGCTGGGCAAGTACCTCGGACTGTCGTTGACCCTGGCCTGCATCATCGGGCTCATGGGGGTGCTCTACGTGGTCGCGGTGTGGCTGACGCCGGCGGAGCTCGCCTGGTCGCACCTGGTGGCCGTGTACCTGACCTGGCTGGAGCTGCTCGTGCTCACGGCCGGGGCCGTGTTCTTCTCGTTCGTGGCCGGCAACGCCCTGGCCGCGGGCCTCGCCGCCGCGCTCTTCGTGATCGGCCACCTGCTGCGCTCGCTCCACGACTTCGCCGCCATGAGCACGGGGCCCGGCCGCGCGCTCGCCGCCCTCGCCTACCGGGTCCTGCCCGACCTCGAGGTCTTCAACGTGCGGGCGGCCGTGGTGCACGGCGACCCGGTCACGGCTGGCCAGGTGGCGCTCGCCACCCTCTACGGCGTGGGCTGGATCGCCGTCTTCCTGCTCCTGTCCCGCGTCGTGTTCGCGCGGAAGGAGCTGTGATGGGCCGCGGCGCGCTCGTGAGCCTGGCGGCCATCGCCCTGGCCCTGGTGGCCGGGCTCAGCGCCCTGGGCGCCGACCTGCGCGCGGCCGCGCGGCCCGACCATGCCGACGAGCGCCTCTACCTGCCCGACGGCCGCTTCCTACGGCTGGCGAGCCTCGGCTTCCCGGCTCCGGCCGCCGACTACACCTGGCTGCAGGCGGTCCAGTATTACGGCGGCTACCGACGGGGCGAGCACGACCTGCGCTACTTCGACGGTCTGGTGGAGGCGGTCACCACCCTGGACCCGGAATTCGAGGACGCCTACGTCTTCAGCGCCCTCGTCCACTGCCTCGACGCGAACGACCAGCGGGGCGCCGTCGACGTCCTCAAGCGCGGCCTGGTGGCCCTGCCGGACAGCTGGCGGCTGCACTTCGAGATCGGCTTCATCCACTACGTGTTCACCGGCGAGTTCGGCGTGGCCTCGCGCTGGTTCGCCCTGGCGGCCGAGCAGCCGGGCGCCTCGGATTTCTGCCGCCGCTTCGCCGCCTGGAGCGCCGGCCGCGACGGCGACCTCCTGGGTTCGCTGTACCTCTGGGAGAACCTGCGCCGCACCACCGAGAACCCGGACATGCGCGACCTCGCCGGCCGCATGGTGGACAGCCTCCGGGCGCGCCTGAGCGACGAACCCGGGTCCGACCCGACATCCACACCGAAGGGAGCGAACCCGTGACCGCCGCCATCGTGAGCCTCGGCGCCGTGCTGGGCGCCTGCCTGGGCAGCTTCGCGAACGTGCTGATCCACCGGCTGCCGCGCGACCAGCAGGTGGTGGCCGGCCGCTCGTGCTGTCCGCACTGCCGCGTGCAGATCGCCTGGTACGACAACCTGCCGGTCGCGAGCTGGCTCATCCTGCGCGGCCGCTGCCGCGCCTGCCGCGGTCCCATCGCCTGGCGGTATCCTGCGGTCGAGCTGGCGGGCGCCGCGCTGGCCGCGGGCTGCCTCTGGTGGTACGGCCCGACGGCGGCCGCCGGGCACGCGTACGTCCTGCTGCTGCTGTTGCTGGTCATCGCCGTCATCGACTGGGAGCACATGGTGATCCCGCACACCCTGACCGTGTCGGGATTGGTGGCGGGGCTCGCGCTGGCGCCGTTCACGGGTCCCGGCCTGGCTGCCTCGCTGCTCGGCATCGTGGTGGGCGGCGGCGTGGTCCTGGCCCTCTCGGAAGGCTACCGCCTGCTGCGCGGGCAGCCCGGCATGGGTGGCGGCGACGTCATGCTGATGGCCATGGTGGGCGCGTTCCTGGGCCCCTGGCCCGCGGCCGCGGTGCTGGGGGCGGGGGCCCTGCTCGGGACCCTGTACGTGCTCGTGCGTGGCGCCGGCCGCGTCCAGGGGGCCGCCAAGCTGCCGTTCGGGACCTTCCTGGCGGCCGGCGGGGCGGTCGTGCTGGTGTGGGGGACCAGCGTCTGGACCTGGTACGTCGGCCTCATGTCCTGATCGCCGCCGGCAGGAATTTCCCCCTGCCGGCGGCCCGGTCCGGACCCGCCCGGCGAAATCCCTCAAGCGGGCGGAACTGCGGCCGATCTGGCAAGTGGCATGCATGTTGCGGATGAAGCCTGCGCACCCTGTGCGGAACGCATGCGTCAACGCCCGAACCGGCAACGAGGAAGGACCGCGATGTTCGGATTCCTCAAGAGCAAGCAGAAGACCCTGACCGGCATGGACATCGGTTCCAGCGTGGTCAAGTGCCTGCGGCTCGATCTCGACCAGAAACCGCCCGCGATCACGCATTTCGCGATGGTCGATCTCGCCCCGGAGGCCATCGTCGACGGCGAGATCATGGACCGCGAGCTCGTGATCCAGGCCTTGCAGGAGTGCGCCGAGAAGGCCGGCCTGCCCCGGGAACCGGTGGCCACGGCGGTCTCCGGCCGCGCCGTCATCGTCAAGAAGATCGTGATGGACAAGATGAGCGAGGACGACGCGCGCGAGGCCATCTTCTGGGAGGCCGAGCAGCACGTGCCGTTCGACATCGACGACATCACGCTCGACTTCCAGATCCTCAACGAGGACATCGGCGCCGGACAGATGGAGATCCTGCTGGTGGCGGCCAAGAAGGACATGGTGCAGACCCATGCCGAGCTGATCCGCGACGCCGGCTTCCATCCCATGGTGATCGAGGTGGCGTCGTTCGCCAACCAGAACGCCTGGGAGTTCGCCCGCCGGCAGGCCGTCGAGGCTCTGGTGGCCGAGTCGGCCGCCGCCGCGGCCGCGGACGGCGACCAGGCCGACCTCGGCGACGATCCCGACCTCGCGCCCGAGGCCGCGGCCGAGGCCGAATCCGACGCCGACAGCGAGTTCGTCGCGTTGCTGGACGTGGGCGGCGGGGTGACCAACGTGCACATCGTCAAGGACGGTGTGCCCTACTTCACCCGCGACCTGCCGATCGGCACGAGCCACTTCGTCGAGGAGTTCCAGAAGCAGCTGGGCCTGACCTACGAGACCGCCAGCGCCGTCGCCTGCGGCGACATCGGCGACGTCGACACCGAGCTGGTGGCCGACATCGTCCGCTCGGTGTCAGAGGAGATCTACCAGGGGCTCGAGCCGTCGCTGAGCTACCTGAAGAACAGCGGCGAGGCCGACGGCATCGACCGCATCGTGGTGTCGGGCGGCGGCGCCCGCTTGCCGGGCCTGGCCGAGTACCTGGCCGAATGCTACCAGGTGCCCGGCGAGGTGGCCGATCCGCTCGCCGGCCTCGCGTACGACGCGGGCCTGTTCGGCGGCCTGGACCCCGAACGGCTGGGACCCATGCTCACGGTGAGCGTGGGCCTGGCGCTGCGGAAGGCGGTGGAGCGATGATCCGCATCAACCTGCTGCCCCGCGAGGAAGTCCCCAAGCAGCGGCGGTTCGCCCTGCCCGAGCTGAGCACGTTCGCCCCGCTCGTGCTGGTCGTCGTGGCCGTCGGCGCCATGGCCGTCCTCGGCGTCTACCAGGTGCAGAAGGTGAAGAACCTCGAGCAGACGATCGCGGCCGAGGAGGCCGAGAGCCGGCGCCTGGCGCCCGAGATCGCCAAGATCAAGCGCCTGGACGAGCAGCGCGCGAGCCTCAACCAGCGCCTGGCGGTGATCGGCGAGCTGGACCGCGACCGTTACTTCCGCGTCCACCTGCTCGACGAGCTGAACCGCTCGCTGCCCGAGCACCTGTGGTTGACCCGCTGCGAGGATCGCGGCGGCGATCTCTACGCCATCGAGGGCGTCACCTTCTCGAACTTCCTGGTCAGCGACTTCCTGCAGAACCTGAACCGGTCGCCCTACTTCACGAGCCTGATCCTCGAGGTCGCCGAGCGCGGCGTCATCGACGAGGTCCGTGTGGTCAAGTTCAAGGTGCAGGCGCAGGCCCTCCGCATCCCCGACAACCAGGCGCAGGGAGGCTGATCGTGAACCTGGAACTGGACTTCAAGGATCCGCGGTTCCTGCGCTGGGCCGGCGCCATCCTCGTCGTGGCCGTGCTCGTGCCGCTCTGGTTCACCCAGACCGCGGTGAGCTTCACCTACGCCTCGCGCAAGGCGCAGGTGGGGGCGCTCGAGCAGCGGCACGTCGAGCTGAGCCGCGACCTCGAGAAGGCGCGCCTGCTGGTGCGCAACCTCGAGCGCGTCGAGCACGAGTACGAGATCCTGCACGAGCAGTGGCAGGTGGCCAGCACCCTGCTGCCCGAGGAGAACGAGGTTGGCGACCTGCTGCGCAAGGTCACCGCGGCGGGCAAGCAGTCGGGCGTGGAGTTCAAGCTCTTCAAGCCCAACCCGCGCGTCACCCGTGAGTTCTACACCGACAATCCGGTGGCCGTGCGCATCCAGGGCGGCTACCACCAGACCGGCGTGTTCCTCAGCCGGCTCGCCAACCTCAACCGCATCGTGAACGTCGACAACCTCCGCATGGAGGCGATCGCCGACCAGGGCAAGGACTCGCCGTTCACCGTCGAGACCGAACTCGTGCTCACCGCCTACACCCTCGGGGGCGGCGGTGTGCCGATCGATACCGGCGACACCAAGCGCCAGCTCGCCAGTGCCGACGCCGGCCAGCCGCAGCAGCCCGCGGCCGCCCGCGCGTCGCACTAGGAGGTCACGTTCGATGAAGCCGACACGCGTCCTACCCCTGCTCGTCCTGGCGGCCCTCGTGGTCCTCACCCTCGTGCCGACGTCCGATGCGCTCGCCCAGGACGAGGCCGCGGGCACGTCGCCCAGCCAGGAGGCCGGCGCCCGCCTGCAGGCCGTGCGCTCCAACGAGTTCTTCTACCAGTCCTACGGCCGCAGCGACCCGTTCCTCTCGCTCGTCAACGGCAAGTACGAGCAGACCAAGAGCGGCGAGCTCGTCGACGTCAACAGCGCCCGGCTCGTGGGCGTCATGTGGGGCGACGCCGACCAGTTCGCCCTGGTCGAGAACGGCGAGGGCTTCGGCTACATCCTGCGCGTGGGCGACCGGGTGCTCAACGGCAGGGTCGTGAGTGTTCGCAAGGACAAGTTGACCGCCCGACTCACCCTCTACGGCATCTCCAACACGGTGGTCTTGAAACTCGAGAAAGCGGAGGCGAAGTGATGTCCGGACGGATCCGCCTGCTGACCCTGACCTGGCTCGTCGGTGGCCTGGCCCTCGCGGCCGTGGCCCAGACGCCGCCGGCCGCTCAGGAGCCGACCACCTTCACCATCGCGCCCGCCGTGGACCCGGGTCCGCGGGTGTCCCTCGATGTCCAGGACGCCGAGATCGGCACCGTCCTGCGCTCGCTGGCGAGCTTCTCGGGCACCAACATCGTGGCGTCGCCGCGCGTGACCGGCAAGGTCACCGTGAAGCTCGACCAGGTGCCGTGGCGTGAGGCGCTCACGGTGATCCTGCGGGCCCACAACTTCGACTACATCGAGGAGCACGGGATCCTGCGGGTGGACACGGCCGAGGACCTCCGTTCGGAGACGGTCGCCGTCCAGATGGCCTCCAAGCAGATCGACGACCTCGCCAAGCTCACCCTCGGCATCGCGCCCCTGAAGTTCGCGAACGCCGAGGAGGTCAAGGACGCCCTCGAGCAGATGCTCACCCAGCGCGGCAGCATCGACGTCGACATCCGCTCGAACTCCCTGCTCATCAACGACATCGCCGACCGCGTGGCGGTGATCCGCGAGATGGCGGCCGAGCTGGACACGCAGACGCCGCAGGTGGAGATCAACGCCCGCCTCGTGGACCTGGACACGCGCGCCACCCGGGAGCTGGGCATCAGCTGGGGTCTGCATGCCTTCCAGCCCGACGGCACCAACCTGATCGGCGAGGGCTCGGTCTCGAACTACGTCCAGGAGCCGTCCGGCCAGTTCAAGGTGGGCACGGTGCAGAACTGGGGCGAGCTATCGGCCCAGCTCGACGCCCTCGAGAACGAGAACAAGGCCGAGCTGATCTCCAACCCGGTGATCACCACCACCGACAACCGCGAGGCGAGCATCCTCGTCGGCCAGAAGATCCCGCTGATCGTGGCCGACCAGGCGGGCAACGCCATGACCCAGCTCACCACCATCGGCATCCTGCTCAAGGTGACCCCGCACATCAACGGCGAGGATCTCGTCACCCTCGACGTCCACAACGAGGTGAGCGACCTCTCCAGCCAGGCCACCGTCCAGGGCGGCGTCATCATCAACACCTCGGAGTCGGACACCCGGGTGATGGTGCACAACGGCGAGACGGCGATCATCGCCGGCCTCATCCGCTCGGTCGAGAGCACGCTGAAGTCGGGCATCCCCGTCCTGCAGGACATCCCGATCCTCGGCGGCCTCTTCCGGCACGAGAGCAAGACCGAGAACAGCCGCGAGCTGGTGGTGTTCGTGACCCCGCGGATCGTCACCGGCCAGTACATGGAGCGCGACCGGCTCAGCCTGCAGGGAAAGGTGGGCATGAAGCCGGACGGCGAGGTGTTCTACCACTGACCCGACCGCCGCGCGCATCCCTGACCCGGGCCGGAGCCGCTTGCTCCGGCCCGGGTCGTTGCCTATGATCGACGGATCGACGACGGGGCCCATCCTTGACCCGGGGCGGAGGCGGCGCGTGAGGATCACCGGCGGGCAGTGGCGGGGCAGACGGCTCGTGGCGGCGAAGGGGTCGTCGGTGCGCCCGACCACGGACCGGGCCCGCGAGGCGCTGTTCGCCATCCTGCGCCACGACATCCCCGGCGCCATGGTGTACGACCTCTGCTGCGGCACCGGCGCCCTGGGCCTGGAGGCCCTCAGCCGCGGCGCCCGCTTCGTCCACTTCGTCGACGTCGCGGCCGCGGCGCTGCGGACCGTGGCGGCCAACCTGGCCGCATGCGAGGTCGAGCCGCAGCGGTACGCCGTGCACCGGGCCGATGCGGCCCGCTGGTTCGCGGCCCATCGCGCGGACGCGCCCGAGACAGCGCTGGTGGTCCTGGCCGATCCGCCGTACGGTGGACCGGTGCCGGCGGCGCTGTGGCGCGCGCTCGCCGACGGGCCGCTGCCGGCCGTCTTCGTGCTCGAGCACGCGGACACCGAGCCGGTCGATCCGCCGGTCGGATGCGACTGTACGTTCGATCGGCGACGCTACGGGACCACCGCCTTCACCATCATCCGGCCCGCTGGGGCCGACCCTGCGGAGGACGTCCATGGCTGAGCGCGTGGTTCTCTATCCCGGCTCGTTCGATCCCGTCACGCTCGGTCACCTGGACGTGCTCCGCCGCGCGGTGCGCCTGTTCGATCGCGTCGTGGTGCTGGTGGCGGCCGGCGGCAAGGCCGGCCTCCTGCCGGTCGAGGAGCGGGTGCGGCTGTTCCGGGCGAGCCTCGACGGCCTCGACTGCGAGGTCGAGGCGTTCGAGGGCCTGCTCGTGGACGAGGTGCGCCGGCGTGGCGCCGTGGCCGTGGTGCGCGGAGTCCGCAGCGCCATGGACTACGAGCACGAGTGGAGCCTGCACGGCGTCAACGGTGCGCTCCTGCCCGGCCTGGAGACGGTCTGGCTGCCGGCCCGCGCGGACCTGGCCGCGATCTCGAGCACCCTGGTGCGCGACGTGGCCCGGCACGGCGGACCGCTGGACTCGCTGGTGCCGCCGCCGGTGGTGGCCCAGCTGCGTCAGGCGCCCCCGGCCTGAGCGCGGATTTCCTTGCACGGGCCGGGCGGGGCTGTTTCTTTGGAGATCCCCGCCGGGACGCCGGCGCGCACGGACCTGAACTGCGGAGGAGCGGGCAACGATGTCATTGCGACTGGGATGGTTGGCCGAGGTCTTGGGCGACTCCCCGACGCTCAAGCTCAGCAGCCAGGCCAAGCAGCTGATCAAGGCCGGCGAACCGGTGATCAACCTGACGGCCGGCGAGCCGGATTTCCCCACTCCCGAGCCCGTCCTGGCGGCGGCCCGCCGTGCGCTCGAAGACGGCCGCATCGGCTATACCGACAGCGCCGGCATCCCCGAGCTACGCAAGCTCGTGGCCGAGTACTACAGCCGGACGACGGGCCTGGAGTATACGGCGGGCGAGGTCATCGTCTCCAACGGCGCCAAGCAGGTGCTCTACAACGTGCTGTCGGTGCTCCTGAACCAGGGCGACCGGGTGGCCGTGCCCGTGCCCTACTGGGTCACGTACCCGGCCCAGGTGGCTGCCCTGCGCGGCGAGACCGTGGAGATCCGGCCCAGCAACGGCTGGAAGGTGACGGCCACCGACCTCGAGCGCGACGGCGCTGGCAGCTGCCGCGCCCTGATCCTCAACAGCCCGTCCAACCCCACGGGCGCCGTCTACGACCGCGCCGAGCTGGAGGACCTCGCCGAGTACTGCCGCCGGCACGAGTTCTTCATCCTGGTCGACGAGATCTACGAGGACCTCGTCTACACCGCCGAGGGCCACGTGTCGTTGATCCAGGTCGCCCCCGACCTCCGCCGTCGCATCGTGCGCATCACCGGACTGTCCAAGAGCTACGCCATGACCGGTTGGCGGGTGGGCTTCGGCCTCGCGGAGAAGGACCTCACCGACGCCATGACCCGGCTGCAGAGCCACTCGACCTCGAACATCTGCACGATCGCCCAGAAGGCGGCGCTGGCCGCCTTCGATTGCCGCGCGCAGGTGGAGACCATGCGCCAGGCGTTCCAGCGTCGGCGGGACCTGCTGGTCTCCGGTTTGCAAGGCCTGCCCGGGGTGAAGGCCGACTCTCCCGACGGCGCCTTCTACCTCATGCTCGACTGCCGGGAGCTGTGCGGACCCCGGGTCGACGAGGACGGCTGCTGGCGGCTGGCCACCTACCTGCTGGAACGGCAGAAGCTGGCCACCATCCCCGGCAAGCCCTTCGGCGCCCCGGGCTGCCTGCGGCTGAGCTTCGCCAGCAGCGAGGATGAATTGCGCGAGGCCGTGGGCCGCCTGCGGCAGGGTCTCCAGGAGTTTCCAGGGTAGGTGAACGTGTTCCTCGACGTTGCCACCATCAAGGTCGCGGCCGGTTGCGGCGGCAACGGGTGCGTCTCCACGCGCCGCGAGAAGTTCGTGCCCCGCGGCGGGCCGGACGGCGGCAACGGCGGCCGCGGCGGCTCGGTCTGGCTCGTGGCCGATCCGTCCATGGGCACCCTGCTGGATTTCCGCTACCGCCGCGAGTACCTGGCGGAGAAGGGCAAGCCCGGCAGCGGGTCGCGCCGCACCGGCGCGGACGGCAAGGATCTCGTGATCCCCGTGCCCTGCGGCACGAGCGTGATCGTGCTGCCGGACGAGGCCGTCCTCGGCGATCTCACCGAGCCCGGACAGCGGCTGCGCATCGCCGAGGGCGGCCGGGGCGGCCGGGGCAACTGGGAGTTCCGGACCGCCCGCAACCAGACGCCGATGAAGGCCACGCCCGGGCAGCCGGGCCAGGAGCTCGAGGTGCGGCTGGAGCTGCGCCTGATCGCCGACATCGGCCTGGTCGGCGCCCCCAACGCGGGCAAGAGCACGCTCCTGTCGGTGGTGACGGCGGCCCGGCCCAAGGTGGCCGATTACCCGTTCACCACGCTCACGCCCAACCTGGGCATCGTCGACCTCGGCGACTACGCCAGCTGCACGCTGGCCGACATCCCTGGCCTCATCGAGGGCGCCAGCGAGGGCAAGGGGCTCGGGCACGAGTTCCTACGCCACATCGAGCGCACCGGGGCCCTGCTCCTGATGGTGGATGTCCAGCACGCCGACCCCGCCGTCGAGCTCGCCATGCTGCGCGGCGAGCTCGCCGACCACGGACACCGCCTCGCCGAGCTGCCGTTCGCCGTCCTGGTCACGAAGCTCGACACCGTCGACGAGGAGCGGCGCGACGCGGCGCTGGCCGCGACCCGGGCCTGGACCGAGGCCCACGGCGGCCTCGCGACCCTCGGCATCTCCGCCGTGCGGGGCGACAACCTCGACCAGCTCCGTAACCTGCTGCGCCGGCTGCGCGAGCAGGCGGCGCACCGGATTCCAGACCAGACCTGATCGGCGTCCACCTCCTCCCGGAATCGATGGTCCGCGTGGCCAACCCCAGACCCGTATGCCTGCATCCCGACGCGGCCGGCTGGCCCGCCGGTTGGCGCGACCTCCCGGAGCCGCCGGCGAGCGTGCATGTGACCGGCGACCTGTCCTGCCTCGGCGCACGCGCGGTGGCCGTCGTGGGGACCCGGGCGGCGACGGCCCGAGGGCTGGCGGTGGCCCGCCGGCTGGGCCGGGACCTGGCCGCGCGCGGCTGGGTGGTCGTCAGCGGCCTCGCCTTCGGCATCGACGCCGCCGCCCACGAGGGGGCCCTCGAAGCCGGCGGCCGCACGGTCGCCGTGATGGCCACGCCGCCCGAGCGCACCTACCCGGCGCGCCACCGGGATCTCCGCCGGCGCCTCGAGGCCCGGGGCTGCGCCGTCACCGAGTCCGCGCCCGGCGCCGAGGTGGCCGGCCGCTGGCTCTTTCCGCGACGCAATCGGCTGATCGCCGGCCTGGTCGAGGGCGTGATCGTGGTCGAGGCGCCCCACCGCAGCGGTGCCCTGGTGACCGCCGCTCTGGCGGCCGACCTCGGCCGGACGGTCTGGGCGGTTCCCGGACCGGTCGACAGCGCCGTGAGCGCGGGCTGCCACCAACTGCTGCGCGACGGGGCCTGCCTCTGCGAGGGGGTGGCCGACATCGACCCGGTGCTCGCGCCGCCGCGCCAGGGCGCGGTTCCGCCACTGCCCAGACCGGCCACGGGCAGCGCGGCGGCGTGGATCCTCGACCGTCTCGACCTCGACGGCACTCCGCTGGCCGAACTTCGCGGACGCTGGTCCGGAACCGACGCCATGTGGCACGAGGGTCTGCTCGCG
This sequence comes from Candidatus Krumholzibacteriia bacterium, assembly GCA_041390065.1. GTDB lineage: Bacteria > Krumholzibacteriota > Krumholzibacteriia > LZORAL124-64-63 > LZORAL124-64-63 > Glo-17. Next base: position 31,996 of record JAWKQQ010000014.1, on the reverse strand, counting down.
CTCGAACTCGCCGGCCTGATCCGCCGCTTGCCGGGCGGGCTGCTGGCTCCTAGAATCTGGCTCGCCTGAACCAGCCGCCGCGATCGGCCACGCACGGCCGCGCTCTTTCCGGGAGCCTCGCTTGAGCCGCGTCCGCAAGACCATCATCCAGTGGCGCGACTGGCTGCTCCTGTCCGCGGTGTACGCGCTCGCCCGCCCCTGGCCGTTCCGGACGCTGCAGCGGGCCGGACGCCGCCTGGGCCTGTTCTGCTGGCGGTGGGTGCCGTTCCGCCGCCGGGTGGTCCTGGACAACCTCACGGCCGCCTTCGGCCACGAGCGCCAGCCGGAGGAGATCGTGGCCCTCGGCCGCGCGTTCTACGCACAGCTCGGCACGACGCTGCTCGAGTTCTGCGGCTACTGGCGCCTCGGCCCCGAGCGGATCCGCGCGCTCGTGGACGTCGACGGCGCCGAGCACCTCGCGGCCCTGCGGGAGCAGCAGCGCGGCGCCATCCTGGTGTCGGCCCACTTCGGCAACTGGGAGCTGCTCGGCGCGTGGGCCGCCACCTTCGGCCGTCCGGTCCGGTTCCTGGTCAAGACGCAATCCAACCCGCGGGTCGACCGGCTGCAGAACGAGCTGCGAGCCCGGGCGGGCATCGGCATCATCCGCGTCGGGCCGTCGCTCAAGGATCTCGTGCGGACCGTGCGCGAAGGCGGTATGGTGGGTCTTCTGGGCGACCAGGACGCCGGCTCGGGCGGGCTCTTCCTGCCGTTCCTGGGCCGGGAGGCCAGCGTCTTCCGCGGGGCGGCGCAACTGGCCTGGCGTCTGCAGGTGCCCGGTGGTCACCGGTCCTGGGCCGGCCGCCCGCCGGCCGCCCCCGGGCGGTGGGGCAGGCGCCCATCGAGGTCCAGCCCGGCTGGGACGAGGAGACGGCCGTCCGCGAGATCACCCGCGAGCACACGCAACGACTGGACGCCCTGGTGCGTAGGCACCCGGATCACTACTTCTGGGTCCATCGCCGCTGGAAGACCCGACCGCCGGAGGAACGCCCGTGATCGTCGTCAAGGACCTGGTCAAGAAGTACGGCTCGTTCACCGCCGTCGACCACCTCAGCTTCAGCGTCGAGCGCGGGGAGCTGTTCGGCCTCCTGGGACCCAACGGCGCCGGCAAGACCACCACCATCTCGGTGCTCAGCACGCTGCTGCCGGCCAACGGCGGCCAGGTGCAGGTCGCCGGCCGCGACGTGGCCCGCGATCCCGGCGGCGTCCGCCGCCGCATCGGGGTCGTGCCCCAGGAGATCGCCCTCTACGAGGACCTCAGCGCGCGCGACAACCTGCAGTTCTGGGGCCAGCTCTACGGGCTGGGTGGGGTGGCCCTGCGACGGCGCGTGGAGGGGCTGCTGGAAGCCGTCGAGCTGAGCGAACACGCGCGGCAGCGGGTGGGTTCGTTCTCCGGGGGCATGAAACGGCGGCTGAACCTCGCCGCTGGCCTGATGCACGGACCCGACGTCCTCTTCCTCGACGAGCCGACCGTGGGGATCGACGCGCAGGCCCGCGGCAAGATCCTCGACCTCATCCGCCGCCTCAACGCCGACGGGCTCACGGTGCTCTACACCACCCACTACCTCGAGGAGGCCGAGCAGCTCTGCCATCGCATCGCCGTCATCGACCGCGGCCAGCTCGCCGCCCTCGGCGACAAGGAGGACCTGATCCGGCAGATCGGCGACCAGGACACCATCCGCTTCCAGTTGCCCGCGGCGCGCCTCGCCCAGCTGCGCGAGGCGGCGGCCGCCTGGCCCGGAGGCGGCCAGGTGAGCCACCGACGCGGCCTGGCCGAGGTCAAGGTCAAGGACGGCGGGGCGGGCCGGCCGGCCGGGCCTGGCTGGCCGAGCAGGGCCTCACCCTCGAGCACCTGGAGTGGAGCGACCCAACCTCGAGACGCTCTACCTCAACCTCACCGGCCGCGCCCTGAGGGAGTGACGCATGGCCTCGCCCGCGCTCGCGCTCATCCGCAAGGACCTGTTGCGTCAGGTCCGCGACACCAGGGGTCTCTTGATCTACCTGGCCGCGCCGTTGCTGCTGACGGTGATCATGGGCCTGGCGTTCGGCGGCGGCGTGTTCGGCAACCGTGGCCTGAGCGCCATCCCGGTGGCCCTCAGCGGGGGCGACCTCCCGGACAACCTCAAGACCGCCCTCGCCGACGCCCTGCAGAAGTCCGGCTTCTTCACCGTCACCTGGACCGATACCGCGACGGCCGGCCGGCTCGTCGAGCGCGGCAAGGTGCAGGCGTCGCTCGTGTTGCCCGACGGTCTGGTCGGGGCGTTCTTCCGCGGCGAGGACGTGGTCCTGCACCTGGACCGCGACCCCAACTCGCCCATCAAGGCCGGCGTGGTGGAGCTCGCGCTCACCGGGGCCCTGCGGCAGTACCAGGCGAGCGAAGCCGCGTACCGCGCGCTCTGGCCCGACTCGCTCATCGACCTGGACACGGAGGCGGGCCCGCTGGCCGACGTCTTCAGCGGCGACCCGCGGCGCATCGCGAGCGCGCTGCGGAGGAATCCCGACGCCGTGCGGACCGGCCTGCTCGACCAGCTCGATCGTTCGGCAGCGTTCGGCGAGGCGGTCGGCGAGCCGCGCATCACGCTCGAGGTCCACGATCGTCATGACTGGGACGCGGCGGCGCAGGACGCCGCGCCGACGGACAACCTGTACGATCTCTTCCTGCCGGCGTTCGCGGTGTTCTTCATGATGTGGGGCGCGGCCGCGGTGGTGCGGGAGCTGCATCGCGAGCGGGAGAACCGCACGCTGGCGCGGCTGCTCTGCGGACCGGTCAGCGTCACCACCATCACCCTCGGCAAGTGGGTGGCGGCGGTGATCACCGGCTCGGCGCAGCTGCTGGCGCTGCTGCTGTGCGGCGGCGTGCTCTTCCAGGTCAACATCTGGCATGCGCCGCTGGCGATCCTCCTGGTGACTGTGGCGGCCGGAGCGGCGGCGGCCAGCGTCTACCTGGTGCTCGGCCTGCTGGTGCGCACCGAGAAGGCCCTCGACTCCCTCACCACGGTCTTCACGCTGGTCAGCGGCATGCTCGGCGGGAACTTCTTCCCCGCCGACGCCATGAGTCCGACGTTGCAGTTCTTCGGCCGCGGCACCTTCAACTACTGGGCCAACCGGGCGTTCAGCGAGATCATCACGCACGGCCGCGGGCTGGCCGCGGTGCTGCCCGAACTGCTCGCGCTCGTCATGGTGGCCACGGTCGGGCTGATCGTCGCGCTCGCCCTGTTCGGCCTACGGCAGCGCAAGGGGGTGGCGGCATGACCCCCCGCCTGATCCTCGCGGTGGTGGGCCTGCGGCTGCGCCGCATCCTGGCCGACCGGGGCAACGTCATCTGGCTGCTCGTCATGCCGCTGGTCTTCACCTTCCTGATGGGCGAGCTGATGGGCGACTGGTCGCCGACCGCGGTCAAGCCCACCCTGCGCGTGTACGGCCTGGATCAGGCCGACCGGGGGCTCGCCGGCCTGGTCGCGCGCCTCGGCGAGGACCCGGAGTTCCAGGTCGACGCCCGCGATTCCACCTCCACCGCCGAGCGGGCGCGCTGGCTGCTCGACAACCGGGCGGTTTCCGGAGTCCTGCTGATCGGCCCCGGGTTCGCCGACAGCCTGGCGACGGGCCAGCGGCCGCATCTGGGATTCTTCTTCGACAGCGACCGCAGCGGCAGCCAGTCCATCCGGCGTGCCTTCGACGCCGCGTTCGCCCGCCTCTCGGTGCGGTCGGCGGCGATCACCCTCGTCGACGCCCGGCAGGCCGCGGCCGATCCCGCCTACGCCGCGGCCTTCGACGACTCGGTCTACCAGGCCCTGCTCGACGAGCCGCGGGTGCGGCTGGAGACCCGGGTCCGCGGCCGCGCCAAGGTGGACGATCTCGTGCTCACGGACTCCCGCCAGCACTCGGCGCCGTCCTACACCCTGATGTTCATGCTCATGTTCATGCTGATGGGCGCCAAGGACCTGGTGCTCGAACGGCGCAACCGCACCCTCGACCGTCTGCGCCTGTCCCACGCGAGCCCCTCCGACCTGATCGCCGGCTTCTTCCTGGCGAGCTTCATCCTGGGCCTCGTGCAGGGGGCGGTCCTGCTCACCGTCAACGGGCTCTGGATCGGCATCGACTACGGCGACAGCCCGGCCGCCCTGGTGCTGGTGATGGTGCTGTTCGCGGCCGTGAGCGCGGCGGCCGGACTGTTGCTCGGCACCCTGGCCGGCAGCGGCGGCCAGGCCGACGGCCTCGGCATGGTGTTCGGCCTCGGCCTGCCCGCCCTGGGCGGTCTGTGGTGGCCCCTGGAGGTGACGCCCCCGTTCATGCAGCAGGTCGGGCGCCTGCTGCCGACCGGCCAGGCGATCAGCGTCTTCCACGATCTCATCGGCCGCGGCGACGGGGTGGCCCAGGTGGCGCCCATGCTCGTGGGCCTCGGCGTCTGGCTCACCGTGCTGCTCGTCCTGGCGGTGGTCAGCTTCCGCCGCCGTCTGGTGGACTGAACCGCCTAGCTGCTGTGGAAGCCGATCTGGCTGCCCGGCTCCTGGGGGCCACCCGCCTTGATCTCGCCGTGCTGGGCCTCGAAGCGGTCGAGGTTCTGGCCCAGGCTGCGGTGCAGACCCTTGGCGGCGGCCGGCGTCAGGATGATGCGGGCATGCACCTTGGCCTTCGGCAGGCCCGGCAGCAACCGCGCGAAGTCGAGCACGAACTCGCTGGCGTTGTGCGCGATGATCGAGACGTTGGCGTACACGCCTTCGGCCGCTTCGGGCGGCAGGTCGATGGTGATCTGCTGGCTGGTGGGGCGTTGCTGCTGCATGGCGGACCTCGCTGGGGCGGAACCGGCGCGCGGGCCGGTCGGTTTGACAGGGGCCAGGCCGGGTGCTAGCGTGCCGCGGCGGCCCTTTCTTCACGTTCGAACCGCGAAAGCAAACACGGGATGACCGAGAAGTTCAAGCAGATCCTCGCGCGCTTGCCCGGCCTGCGCCTGGCGGTCGTCGGCGACCTCATGGTCGACCGCTTCCTCTGGGGCCACTGTAGCCGGATCAGCCCGGAAGCGCCGGTGCCCGTCGTGCGCCTCGAGCGCGAGACCCACAAACTGGGCGGCGCCGCCAACGTGGCCGCCAACCTGCACGCCCTGGGCGTGAGGGCCACCCTGGTGGGGCTCTGCGGCGACGACGCCACGGCGGCCGACCTGCGACGGTTGCTGGCGGAGCTGGGCCTGGCGGACGCTGGTCTGGTCACCGATCCCAGCCGGCCGACAACCGTCAAGACCCGCATCATCGCGCAGAATCAGCAGGTGGTCAGGGCCGACCTCGAGGACGACAGACCGCCGACCGAAGACGTCGTTGCGCGGGTCCTCGCGCGCTATGCCGAGCTCGGCCCCTTCGACGGCCTGATCCTCAGCGACTACGGCAAGGGCCTGCTATCCAACGCGTTGCTGGCTGAGCTGATCGTTCGGGGCCGACGGGCAGGAGGCATCGTGGTGGTCGACCCCAAGCAGGGCGACTACTCCCAGTACCGGGGCGTCACCTCGCTGACCCCCAACCAGAAGGAAGCCGAGCAGGCCTGCGCCCTGCCCATCCGCGACGCGGCCACCCTGGCGCAGGCGGGACGCCTCCTCGCCGAGCGCACCGCGGCCGAGTGCGTGCTGATCACCCGCGGCGAGCACGGCATGAGCCTCTTCGAGAAGGACGGAGCCGAGCACCACCTGCCGACCGAGGCCACCGAGGTCTACGACGTCACCGGCGCCGGCGATACGGTGATCGCCGTCTACACGGCCGCCCTCTGTGCGGGCGCCGATTTCCGCACGGCCGCCGGCCTCGCCAACCATGCCGCCGGGGTCGCCGTGCGCGAGGTGGGCACCGCGGCCGTCACCCGCTCGCAACTCGCCGCCGCCGCGGGCCTCCTGGAGGATTGACCGTGACCCGCGACGTGGACCTCGGGCGGGTGCTCGCGCCCGCCGACCTGGCCGCCTGGGGTGCCGCCGAGCATGCGGCCGGCCGCACCATCGCCTTCACCAACGGCTGCTTCGACCTCCTGCACGCCGGTCACCTCTGGAGCCTGGCGGAGGCCGCCCGCCACGCCGACAGCCTGCTGGTGGCCCTCAACAGCGACGCGAGCGTGCGCGAGCTCAAGGGACCGACCCGGCCGCTGGTGCCCCAGGAGCACCGTGCCGCCCTGATCGCCGCCTTGCGGCCGGTGGCGGCGGTCACCATATTTGACGCGCCAACACCGCGGGAGGTGATCCTCCAGGTGCGGCCGGACGTACTCGTCAAGGGGTCCGAGTACGCTGAAGAGGACATCGTCGGCGCCCGGGAGGTCCGCTCCTGGGGCGGCGATGTGGTCCGGGTGCCCATGCGGGCTGGTTGGTCGACCTCCTCCATCATCGCCGCCATCCGTCGTGAGTCAGGCTGACCCGTCCTGGTTCCGGAGCGGCGAGGAAACACACTCTCGTAGTGTCGAAGGAGAAGCGATGAGCAAGCAGAAGGTCATCATCCTGGGCGCGGCCGGCCGCGATTTCCATAACTTCAACTGCCGATTCCGCGACAACGACGACTACGAGGTGGTCGCCTTCACGGCCACCCAGATCCCGGACATCGACGGCCGCAAGTACCCGGCCGAGCTGGCGGGCAAGCTCTACCCCGAGGGCATCCGCATCGAGGACGAGTCGCGCGTCGAGGAGCTCATCGCCGAGACCGGCGCCGACATGTGCATCATGGCCTACAGCGACCGCAGCTACCAGCAGGTCATGAGCCTGGGCAGCCGCGTCAACGCCGCGGGCGCCGACTTCTGCATGATGGGCGAGCGCGACACCGAGCTCAAGAGCACCAAGCCCGTGATCTCCGTCTGCGCCGTCCGCACCGGTTGCGGCAAGAGCCAGACCAGCCGCGCGGTCTGCCGGATCCTGCGCGCGGCCGGCAAGAAGGTCGTGGCCATCCGCCATCCGATGCCCTACGGCGACCTCGTCGCGCAGCGCGTGCAGCGCTTCGCCGAGCTGGCGGATCTCGAGAAGCACAAGTGCACGATCGAGGAGATGGAGGAGTACGAGCCGCACATCGCCGCCGGCGGCGTCATCTACGCGGGCGTCGACTACGAGGCCATCCTGCGCGAGGCCGAGAAGGAGGCCGACATCATCCTCTGGGACGGCGGCAACAACGACACCCCGTTCTACAAGAGCGACCTGCATATCGTGGTCGCCGATCCTCACCGGCCCGGCCACGAGAAGGAATACTACCCGGGCGAGACCAACGTCCGCATCGCCGACGTCGTGGTGATCAACAAGGTCGTCGAGGCCGCGTTCGAGGACATCCAGCTCGTGCGCGACAACATCCGCGAGCTCAACCCCGACGCCGTGATCATCGACGGCGCCAGCCCTCTGACCATCGAGGGCGACCTCGAGTCCCTCGAGGGCCTGCGCGTGCTGGTGGTCGAGGACGGTCCGACCCTGACCCACGGCGAGATGGCGTACGGCGCCGGCGTGGTGGCCGCCATGCGCATGGGCGCGGCCGAGATCATCGACCCGCGTCCCTGGGCGGTCGGCAAGCTGGCCGAGACGTTCGAGATCTACCCCGAGGTGGGGTCGCTCCTGCCCGCGATGGGTTACGGCGACGAACAGAAGCGGGACCTCGAGGCGACCATCAACGCCGTCGATTGCGACGCCGTGGTGATCGGCACGCCCATCGATCTCAACCGCATCATCAAGATCAAGCATCCCACCGTGCGGGTGGGGTACGAGCTGCAGGAGATCGGCAAGCCCGACCTCAAGCAGGTCCTTGCGCGTTTTATCGACTAGAACGGGGCTGAATTCCTGGCAACCCGCAGGTTTTCCGCTACTATGGGTCCGGCTCCAACGGTGGAGCCGGACCCTTTTCGATGCGCCCGCAACGGAAGAGAGGACGCGGTGAACATCCACGAGTATCAAGGACGCGACGTGCTGCGGTCGCACGGCCTGCCGGTGCCGCCGGGCAAGGTGGCCGATTCCGCGGCGCGCGCCGAGGCGATCGCCAGGGAACTTGGTCTGCCGGTGATGGTCAAGGCCCAGGTGCTGACCGGGGGCCGGGGCAAGGCCGGGGGCGTGAAGTTCTGCGCCACCCTGGACGACGTCACCACCCATGCCGGCAACATCCTCGGGATGGACATCAAGGGCCACAAGGTGCGTAAGGTGCTGGTGACGCCGGCCGCGGACATCGCGTCGGAATACTACCTGGGCATGCTCATCGACCGCCGCAGCGGCATGGTGCACGTGATGGCCAGCGCCGAGGGCGGCGTGGAGATCGAGAAGGTCGCGGCCGAGACGCCCGACCTGATCCACCATCTCGACGTGGACCCACGCTACGGTCTGCTCGACCACCAGGCGCTCGGCCTCGGCCTGAAGCTCTGCCCCGGCGAGGTCAAGAAGGCCCGGCAGATCGGCGCCGCGCTGCAGAAGCTCTACACGGCGTTCCTGGCGGCCGACGCCAGCCTGGCCGAGATCAACCCCTTCATCTTCACGAAGGACGGCCAGGGCCTGGCGATCGACGCCAAGGTCAACCTGGACGACAACGCCCTCTTCCGCCACCCCGACTACGAGGAGCTGCGCGACCGCCTGGCCGAGGACCGCTCCGAGCGCCTGGCGCGCGAGGCCGACCTCAGCTTCGTCAAGCTCGCGGGCAACGTGGGCTGCCTCGTCAACGGCGCCGGCCTGGCCATGGCCACCATGGACCTGGTCAAGCATTACGGCGGCGAGCCGGCCAACTTCCTGGACATCGGCGGCAGTTCGAACCCCGAGAAGGTGGTCAACGCGCTCACCATCATCCTCGGCGATCCCGAGGTGAAGGCCATCCTGTTCAACATCTTCGGCGGCATCACGCGCTGCGACGACGTGGCGCGGGGCATCATCCAGGCCGCCGAACGGATCGACATCAACGTCCCCATCGTGGTGCGCCTGACGGGCACGAACGAGGCGGAGGCCCGCGCGTTGCTGGCCAAGACCGATCTGGTGCCGGCCGAGACCATGGACGAGGCCGTGCAGAAGGCCATCGAACTCGCGGGCACCGCATCCTGAGGAGGCACGGACGTGGCGATCTTTGTCAGCAACGAGACCAAGGTGGTGGTGCAGGGCATCACCGGCCGCGACGGCAGCTTCCACAGCAAGGGGATGCTGGAGTACGGCACCCGTCTGGTGGCGGGCGTGACGCCCGGCAAGGGCGGCCAGACCTTCGAGGGCAAGGTGCCGATCTTCGACACCGTGGCCGACGCCGTGGCCGAGACCGGCGCCAACACGTCGGTGATCTTCGTGCCGCCGCCGTTCGCGGCGAGCGCGGTCTACGAGGCGGCCGATGCGGGCGTCGAGCTGGTGGTCTGCATCACCGAGGGCGTGCCGACCCTGGACATGGTCCGGACCATGCCCTACCTGCGCGAGCGAGGCGTGCGGCTCATCGGCCCGAACTGCCCCGGCCTGATTGCCCCTGGCATCGCCAAGCTCGGCATCATGCCGGGGAGCATCGTCAAGCCCGGCAAGGTGGGCCTGGTGTCGCGCAGCGGAACCCTCACCTACGAGGTCGTCTGGCAGCTCACGTCGGCCGGCCTGGGGCAGAGCACCTGCCTGGGCATCGGCGGCGACCCCGTCATCGGCACCACGTTCATGGACGCCGTCAAGGCTTTCGCGGCCGACCCGCAGACCGAGGCCCTGGTGCTCATCGGCGAGATCGGCGGCGATGCCGAGGAGACGGCGGCGGCCTACATCAAGGAGCACGTGGACATGCCGGTGGTCAGCTTCATCGCCGGCCGCACCGCGCCTCCGGGCAAACGCATGGGCCACGCGGGCGCCATCATCACCGGCGGCAGCGGCACGGCCGCCGACAAGACCAAGGCGCTCGAGGCGGCCGGCATTCCGGTGGCGCGTCGGGCGGCGGACATCGTGCCCCTGCTTCGCGAGAAGCAGGGTGCCTAGCGGAGGATTCGCGTGCAAGAAACCTACTTCATGATCAAACCGGAGATCGTGGCCGCCGCCGACCAGAAGGTGGGGGCCATCCTGGCCCAGGTGAACGCCAGCGGTTTCCGGATCCGCAACCTGGCGCTGCGCCGGCTCGATCGGGACCTGGTGGGGCAGTTCTACGCCGAGCACCAGGGCAAGCCGTTCTTCGACTCCCTGGTCGAGTACATCACGTCCGGACCGGTGATCTGCGTGCACCTGGAGCGGGAGAACGCGGTGGCCGCCCTCCGCGAGCTCATCGGCGCCACCAACCCCGCCAACGCGGCCACCGGCACGGTCCGGGCCCTGTATGGCACATCCCTGGGAGAGAACGCGGTGCATGCGTCGGCCAATCCGGACGACGCGGCGCGCGAACTGGCCCTGATCTTCGGTTCCTGACGGGCGATCGGGGGTGGCCGCGCCGGCCGGCCGGCCGCCTTGACAGAACCATGACAGGGACTTAGAGTTGCCGGCTCATGAGACTGGACCTCGACAGGATTCCGGCCGGACGGAGCGATCTGCCGGTCGACGAGCGCTGCAGGCTGGACCTCGACGCCGATGACGTCGACGTGGTCGCGGTCTCGGGCCGGCTCGTGGTCGACAACCTCGAGAGCCGGTGCGTGGTGCGCGGTGATCTGGCGGCCGTGGCGCCGTCCGCGTGCGATCGGTGCCTGCGGAGCTTCGAGCTCAGGTTCCCGGTCCCGGTCGAGCTGGTGGTGCTGCGCGACGGTAAGCAGGAGACCGACGACGCCGACACGCTGGTCATCCACCAGCGGCGCGGCGAGGTCGATCTCACCGAAGCGCTCCATGAGGCCGTGTTGCTGGCCGTTCCCCAGTCCCGCATCTGCCGGGACGATTGCCGGGGATTGTGCGCCCGCTGCGGGGCCGATCTGAACGAGGGCGAGTGCGGCTGCGAGGACGATGATTTCGACCCGCGCTGGGAAGGGTTGCCGGATCCCACGGATCCGGCGGAATAGGGCGTCGCGCCGGAGCGCGGATGCCGCTGCGACATCTCCGCGCCGCGAAGGCGGTGCGCCTGGAGGAGCAACGATATGGCCGTCCCGAAGAAAAAGAACAGCAAGCAGCGCAAGCGGTTGCGTCGCGCCAACTGGCACCTGAAGCTGTCCGACGTCAACCGCTGTCCGCGCTGTGCGGCGGCCCGCCTGCCGCATCGCGTGTGCCGCGAGTGCGGGTTCTATGGCGACCGCGAGGTCCTCGTCGTCGAGAGCTGAGCGCTCGCGGTGAACGGACCGTACGTGGCAGCATCGTCGGCCGGCGCGGCCCGCTGGGCGCGGCCCCTGGCCACCGGACACGGAGGTCGGTAGCATGACGCGAGACATCCAGCATCCCCGGATCGCGGTCGACGCCATGGGCGGCGACCACGGACCGTCGGTCGCCGTGCCGGGCGCCGTGGCGGCGCTGCGGGACGGCGCCGATTGCCGGCTATCGTTCTACGGGAACCCGGCCGCCATCGAGGCCGAGCTGTCCCGGCTCGACGTCGCGGGGCTCGAGATCGCCGTCGTGCCCTGCACGCAGGACATCGCGATGTGCGAGTCGCCGGCGGCCGCGGTGAGGGGCAAGCCGGATTCGCCGATCGTCAAGGCCATGCAGGCGCAGCGGCACGGCGAGGTCGACGCCGTGGTCTCGGCCGGTTCCACCGGCGCCATGGTCGCGGCGAGCCTGCTCATCCTCGGCCGCCTCGGCAACGCCGAGCGGCCGGCCATCGCCACCTTCATCCCGACGGTGCGGGGCGAGACCCTCCTGCTCGACGCGGGCGCCAACCCCGAATGCTCGCCGGAACTGCTGCTGAGCTTCGCCCGCATGGGGGAGGCGTACTGCCGCGCCCTGCGTGACAACCCGGCGCCCTCCATCGGCCTGCTGAACATCGGCAGCGAGCCGTCCAAGGGCAACGACCTGGCCGTGGCGGCCCACCGGTTGCTGGCCGACGCGGGCTTCAATTTCCACGGCAACGTGGAAGGGAACGAGGTCCTCGTCGGCCCCTGCGACGTACTCGTCGCCGACGGTTTCACGGGCAACATCGCCCTGAAGATGTGCGAGGGGCTGGCCACGTTCCTCAAGACCCTGGCGGCGAGCGGCCAGCTTTCCGGTGATCAGCTGGCCGGCCTCATGGCGTTCGCGGGGGTGGTCAAGGGCCGGTTCAATTACGAGGTCTACGGCGGGGCGCCCCTGCTCGGCGTCCGCGGGATCTCCATCATCTGCCACGGGCGCAGCTCGGCCCTGGCCTTCGAACATGCCGTCAAGGTGGCCGATCGCCAGGTTCGTTGCGATCTTCCGGGACTGATCGACCAGGCCCTCGACACCCGCGGCCACTAGCGGAAGATGACTCGAATGGACACGATCCGCGTCCCCATGCTTTTCCCGGGCCAGGCCTCCCAGGCGGTTGGCATGGCCCGGGACCTCGCCGCTTCCGGAGGCCCTGCCGGCAGCTGGCTCGCGAGCGTCAACGACACCGCGGGCGCCGACCTCACCTCGCTCATGTTCGACGGACCGCTCGATACCCTGACCGAGACCTGGAACGCGCAGCCGGCCATCCTGGCCCACAGCGTGGCCGTCGCCCTCGAGCTGCGGGAACTCGGGATCGAGGCCTCGGCCGTGGCCGGCCACAGCCTGGGCGAGTTCTCGGCGGCCGCGGCCGTCGGCGCCCTGGACCCCGCGGTCGCGCTGGCGTTGGTCCGCTCGCGAGGCGAGCTCATGTTCCGGGCCGGCCAGGAACGCCCGGGCACCATGGCGGCGATCATGGGCCTGGGTGCCGACCAGGTGCGCGAGGTCTGCAGCGCGGTCGCGCGCGAGCATGGCTCGGTCGTCCTGGCCAACCACAACTCCGAGGGCCAGGTGGTGATCTCGGGCGAGATCGAGGCGGTGGCCGCGGCCGGCGAACGCCTCAAGGGGGCCGGGGCCCGGCGGGTGACCCCGCTGAACGTCAGCGGAGCGTTCCACTCGCCGCTGCTGGCCGACGCCGCGGCCACGTTCGCCGCGGAGCTCGAGCAGACCGAGTTCGCCGACCCCTCGGCCCCGCTGGTGGCCAACGTGTCGGCCCGACCGGTGACGGTCGGCGACCAGCTCAAGGCCGGCCTCAAGCGGCAGCTCACCTCGCCGGTCCTCTGGCACGACACCATGAACTGGCTCGTCGACGGCCAGGCGGAACGCCCGCGGGTGGTCCTGGAGGTCGGGCCGGGCAAGGTCCTCGCAGGCCTGGCGCGCCGTGCCTATCCCGAGGTCACGTTCCTGTCGGTCGGCACGGTCGACGAGCTGGCCGACATCCGGCCGCGCCTGGAGGAACTCCTGGCCGGCCCCGCCGCCCTGGGCGAGGAGGCTTGAGATGAGCGACCTCGGCGTGGTCATCGTTACGGGCGCCAACCGGGGCATCGGCAAGGGCCTGGCCCTGAGCCTGGCGGAGCTCGGCTACCCGATCGCCATGGTCGGACGCTCGCGCGAGAAGCTGCTCGCCGCCGCGGCCGAGGCGCCCGACGGCGCCACCGTGCGCTGCTACGAGGCGGACGTCGCGAGCTGGGACGAGGTGCAGGCCGTCGTGGAGGCCATCCAGGCCGATACGCCCCTGATCCATGGCCTGGTCAACAACGCCGGCATCACCGCCGACGGCCTGTTGGTGCGCATGTCGCCGGAGGCCTGGCAGAAGGTCCTTGACGTGAACCTCACGGGGACCTTCTTCTTTACACGCTCGGTCGCCCCGATTATGATGCGCCAGCGCTCGGGGCGGATCGTGAACATCAGCTCCGTGATCGGTCTGATCGGCAATGCCGGCCAGGCCAATTACGCCGCCAGCAAGGCTGGCATCGTGGCCATGACGAAGTCGGTGGCCCGAGAACTCGGTGGCCGGGGCGTGACCTGCAACGCCATCGCTCCTGGTTTCATCGAAACCGACATGACGGCCGATCTGCCTGACAAGGTGAAGGCCGACATGCTGAAGGACATACCGCTGAAGCGGTTCGGCCAGGTCGCGGACCTGGCGGGCGCGGTGCGGTTCCTGCTCTCTCCCGACGCCGCTTGGATCACCGGGCAGACGCTCGTGGTCGACGGCGGCATGGTCATGTAAGGTCGTAGGACGTTCAAGGAGGGCCATCGGAATGGCTTCGATTCAGGAAAAGGTTTACGAGATCATCGAGCGCAAGCTGTCCGTGAATCCCGAGCAGATCACCCCCGAGGCGTCCTTCCTGGACGATCTGGGCGCCGATAGCCTGGACACGGTGGAGCTCGTCATGGACCTCGAGGATGAGTTCAACATCACCATCCCCGATGAGGATCAGGAACGGTTGCGGACGGTCCAGGACGCGATCGATTACCTGGACGAGCGGCTCGCCGACCAGTAGGACATGGCCGCGGTTCTGACCGGCCTGCGGGCCGCGAGACCTGGCTCAGACCCCGGCCTGCAGCGGCGCCTCGCTGAGGCCGGGGTCGTCATACTCGGAGCACACGGAGGTTTCGACTAGTGAATCCGTGCAACGTCGTCGTCACCGGCATGGGTCTGATCACTTCGGTCGGGCTCGACACGGCATCCACCTGGGAGGCCGTCAAGGCTGGCCGGGGGGGCGTCGGCCCGATCGAATCGCTCGACGCCGAGCAGTTCAGCACCCGCTTCGCCGCCGAGGTCAAGGGGTTCGACCCCAATCTCTGCATGGACCCCAAGGACGCCCGCAAGGCCGACCGATTCAGCCAGATGGCCGTGGCCGCGGCCACCGAGGCCGTGCGGCAGAGCGGCCTCGGCGCCTTCGGAGATGCCGAGTCCTATCGTGCCGGCTGCATCATCGCGTCGGGGATCGGCGGGATGCTCACGTTCGAGGATCAGCACGACCGGTTCGTCAAGCGCGGCCAGCGCGGAGTCTCGCCCCTGTTCATCCCCATGATGATCGCCGACATGGCCGCCGGGCTGGTGTCCATCCAGTTCGGCCTGCGCGGCCCCAACTACTGCACCACCTCGGCCTGCGCGTCGGCCGGCCACGCCATCGCCTCGGCGTGCGACCAGATCCGGCTCGGCGCCGCCGACGTCATGGTGGCCGGCGGCAGCGAGGCGGCCGTCTGCTCGATGGCCCTCTCGGGCTTCGGCAACATGAAGGCGCTGTCCAGCCGCAACGACGATCCGGCGACGGCCAGCCGACCCTTCGACCTCGAGCGCGACGGGTTCGTGCTCGGCGAGGGTGCGGGCATCCTGGTCCTGGAGTCCGAGGAGCATGCGACGGCCCGTGGCGCCACCATCCTGGGTCGGATCATCGGCTACGGCTCGACCGCGGACGCCTTCCACATGACCCAGCCCGCGAACGAGGGCCACGGTGCCGAGCACAGCATGCGCGAGGCGCTGCGCGTGGCCGGCCTCGCGCCCGAGCAGGTGGGGTACATCAACGCGCACGGCACGTCCACGCCGTTCAACGACAAGATCGAGACCCTGGCGATCCGCAAGGTGTTCGGTGCCCACGCCGAGAAGCTCAAGGTCAGCTCCACCAAGTCCATGGTCGGCCACCTGCTCGGCGCCGCCGGCGCGTTGGAGGCGGCGGTCACGATCCTCGCCCTGCGCGACGGCATCCTGCCGCCCACGATCAACCTCAAGACCCCCGATCCGGAGTGCGACCTCGACTACATCCCCGGTCAGGCCGTCGCCCAGCGGGTCCAGTACGCGCTGAGCAACTCGTTCGGATTCGGTGGCCACAACGTCACCCTGTGCTTCGGGGCCGCGGACTGAGGGCCATGGCCCTGCGCGACCTCTGGCAGCGATTGACGGGGGCGTCGGCGGACACCGTCGCCGACGCCTCCGAACCGGCCGCGGCGCTCGATCCGGAGCAACGCCAGGTCCTCGAGGCCAAGCTCGGGCATACCTTTCGCGATCCCCTGCTGCTGGACAACGCGCTCCTGCACCGCTCGCATTCCTTCGTGGTCAAGAACACCCGCGAGGACAGCAACGAGCGCCTGGAATTCCTGGGCGACGCCGTCCTCGGACTCGTGGTCAACGACTATCTCTATCATCGCTTTCCCGAGGCCAGCGAGGGCGACCTCACCAAGATGAAGTCGCTGCTGGTATGCGGCGCGCGTCTCAGCGAGGTGGCCGGCCGGCTGGATCTCGGCGCGCACATCCGCATGTCCCGCAGCGAGGCTGCCACCGGCGGCCGCCGCCGCGCCAGCATCCTGTCCGACACGACCGAGGCGCTGATCGGCGCCGTGTACCTCGACGGCGGCCTCGGCGCCGCCCAGCGCACCATCCAGCGCTGCCTGCTCACCAACCTCGACCAGACCCTGGCGCATCCGGGCCGCGACAACCATAAGAGCTGCCTGCAGGAGATGATCCAGGCCCGTTTCAAGACGCCACCGCGTTACCGGGTCGTGGGCGTCGACGGTCCGGACCACGCGCGCGTCTTCCAGGTCGTGGTGACGTTCAACGGCCACGAGCTGGGCCGGGGCGAGGGCCCGAACAAGAAGGCGGCCGAGCAGGTCGCCGCCGAGCAAGCGCTGGCGAAGCTGGCCGGAGAGACCGACCTTCTTGACGACCTCGCCCAGCGCCCCGAACCCTGAGCCGCCCCCGGGAGACCGCCATGCGTCGCATCCTGTTCCTGCTCGTTCCGGTCGGCCTGGTCGTCGTGGCCGGCACGGCCGTCGCGGTCACCAAGCCCGGCGATCTGCCGCTGCCCGCCGACCAGGTGATGCTCCTCCGCGAGAACCCGGGCGCGGATATCGGCCTGCCGCTCGGCGCCACCAAGGCCTACGCCATCGGACGCTCCCTGCAGCTGACGGGGCAGAGCGAGGCGGCTCTGGTCTACCTCGACCGCGCCTACCGGCTGGCGGGCGACTCGCCCCGCATCGCCACCGCCTACGCCCGCAGCCTCGTGGAAGCCGGTTACGTGTCCGATGCCGCACGGGTCTTCGGACGGCTGGTGGCCGCCGACCCCGACGACCTCGAGCAGAGGCAGCAGTACGCCCAGCTGCTCGCCCAGTCCGGACGCACGGTGCTGGCCCTCGAGGAGGTGCGGGAGCTGCGTCGGCGGGGCGAGCAGGACCCGGGGCTCATCAAGTTCGAGGCCGACCTCCTCGGCCAGCTCGGACGGATCGACGAGGCGGTCGAGGTCTACCACGAGGCGGCCCGCAGCGACCCGGACCGGACCGAGGACTACCTGCTCGCGGCCGGCCTGCTGCTGCAGAAGCACAACCGCCTGGACGAGATGGCCGACCTGCTGGAGGAGGGGCTGGCGGCCGACCCCACCTCGCGCACCATGCGCGTCGCCCTGATCCGCTACCTTGCCCACAACGGCCGCGTCGACGAGGCGCGCGCGCAGGCCGCCGCGGGCGATGACGTCCGGCGGCGCGGCGGTCACGCCGAGCGCCCCGAATGCGCCCTGGAGCTCGCCGAACTGCTCGCTCGCTGGGGCGACTACGAGGCCGCGATCTCGGTGCTCGAGGCCGCCCGCAAGGACGGGTTCGTCGACCGCGAAACCGACACGCAGCTCGCGCGTTTCCTGCTCACCCTCGACCGGACGGACGAGGCGAGCGAACTGCTTACGGAGGCGATCGCCCGCGACGGGGAGGACGCCGAGCTGCGGTTCCTGCAGGGCCGGGCCCTCGAGATGCGCGAGGATATCGACGGGGCGCTCGTGAGCCTGCAACAGGCCGTGGCCCTCGAGCCCGACGTGCCGCTGTACCGGATCTCGCTCCTGCGCCTGCTGGTCATCTACCGGGCCGCCGACCTGGGCGCCGCCGAACCCGATGAGGCCCAGCTGGCCCTGCAGAAGGCGGCGCGCGCGCACGCGGCGCGCGCGGCGTCGGCGCTGCACCCGCAGGACGCCGGCGGGCACATGATCCTCGGCAGCACCTTCCGGGCTCTCGGCGACCTCGACCGCGCCTGCCGCCACTTCGCGATCGCCGGCGAGGTGAACGAGAACCGCGTGCCGGCCATGCTCGAGCTCGGTTTCTGCCAACAGCAGGCCGGCAAGACGGACGCGGCGCACCAGACCCTGCGCAAGCTGCACGAGGAGTTCCCGGACGATCCGGAGGTCTCGAATTCCTACGGCTACTTCCTGGCCGAGATCGGCACGGAGCTCGAGCTCGCCGAGCGGCTGGTCAAGCAGGCGCTGCAACTCGAGCCCGACAACGGCGCCTACCTCGATTCCCTGGGCTGGGTGTATTTCCAGCAGGCGCGTTACGCCGAGGCGTTCGACCTGCTCGTCGAGGCGGCCAACCAGCGGGGCGACGATCCCGTGATCCTCGAGCATCTCGGCCGCACGCTCGCCCGCCTGGACCGCCGCGACGAGGCCCTCGGCGTGTTGCGGCGCGCCCTGGCCGCGGGTGGCGACCCGGCGGTTCTGCAGCCTTTGATCGCCGAGCTGACGCGCGGTGGCTAGCCGCGGGCGCGTCCTGGTGGTCTTGGCCCTCGCGCTGGTCGCCGGGCTGTGCCCGGTCGGTGCCGCGCGCGCCGCGACGGAGGAGCTGGAGGGCCGCTGGCGGCTCGGATCTCCGCTGGGTGAGGTGGCGGGGCCGTGGCTGCTCGTGCGTGATCACGCGGCCGCGGCCTGGCGTCTCGAACTCGCCGTGGCCGAGACGGGATCGGGGCCGACCCGCGACGATCTCCGCGCGCGCCGCGGCCGTGGCTGGACCATCTGCGCCGGTCCCGACGGCGCCTTCATCCAGCCCTGGAACGAGAGATGGAGCGAGGTGGGGCCCGCCACGGCCCGCTTCCTGAGCGCCCTGGTGGCCGCCGTGGGCCACCCGGAGTCCGCGGCCACCGGTCGCCTCGTGCTGCCGAGCTGGGATGATCTGCCGGCCGCCTGGCAACCCCCTCGGCGGGTGCCGGCGGAGGGCGGACGCCTGCACCGACGCCTGGTCGAGCGGGGGCTCGGGCGAGGTGGCGACGGACTCGTGGTCAGCAGCCGGGCGACGGCCGACGGTCTGCGCTGGAGCACCCGGCGCTGGCCGGTCGTCTTGCTGACCAGGACGCTCGCGCGTGCGCTGACCCCGGATCTGCCGCCCGAGGCGTTCCTGCCGCTCTGGCCGCTGGCGCAATTCGGTTCCTGAGGTTGTCTTTTCCCGGGAACCTGACCCGCCTGCTCCGTGTTCCAGCCCACGACCCTGACGCCCGTACCGCGGGGAGAGCTCATGAACCTGTCGATCGAGAACCTGACGCCGTCGGCCCCCGAACCCGGCAAGGGCCTGAAGGACCTGCGCGACGAGGACCTCATCGTCCTCGTGCAGCAGGGCAACCGACGGGCGTTCGACGAGATCGTGACCCGCTACAAGGGACGGCTGCATTCCTTCACGCTGCGTATGGTCAAGGATCCGTTCCTGGCCGAAGAGATGACCCAGGAGACGCTGATCCGCGTGTACATGCACGCGGACAAGTACCGGGAGATCGCCAAGTTCTCCACCTGGGTGTTCACCATCGCGACCAACCTGGTGCGCAACCGCATGCGGCAGAAGTCGCGGGCGCCCCGCTTCCTCTCGCTCAACCCGGTGCCGGACGAGGATGAGCAGCCGGTCGATCCGCCCGATCCCCACGCCGACCCCAGCCGGGCGGTGGAGGGCGAGGAGCTCGGCGGTCTGATCGCCGAGGCGACGGCGCGGATCCCGGAGAAGTATCGGATCCCGTTCCTCCTGCGTGAAGTGGAACAGCTCTCCTACGAGGAGATCCAGCGGGTGACGGGTCTGAAGCTGGGCACGGTGCGCTCGCGGATCAACCGGGCGCGTACCCGCTTCCGTCAGAACATCAAGCCGCTGCTGAAGAACGAGACGCTGCTGGCCGAGCTCGAGCGGATCGAGGCGCTCGCGGGCAGCGAGGACGACTGAGACCCCGGAGGCAAACCCCGATGAAGTGCAGCCGAATCCAGGAATGGATCAGCCAGGAGATGGACGACCAGCTCCCGCCGGAACACGTGGCCAGCCTTGCCGAGCATCTGCAGGCCTGCGCCGAGTGCCGGGAGTTCCGCAGCGACCTGCAGTTCGGCGTGCGCATGCTGCGGGCCACCGAACCCACCCTGGGTGACGATTTCGACTGGAAGCTCCAGCTCCGCCTCAGCCGGGCCATGCGCGAGGCCGCGCAGGGTGCGTACCCCTGGCAGGAGTCGCCGCCGCGCTGGCGTCCGTGGCTCTCCCGCGTCGGCGTCTCGGCGGCCGTCGGACTCGCCGCGGTCCTCACGGTGGCCGTGCTGTCGCCCGGCGCTCTGATGGTCGCACTCACCGCGCCGGCCGTCGTGGCCGGCGACCCCGCCCTGCGCATGCCGGTGTCGGCGTCCGCCGGCGCGGTCGGGCGTGACGCGACCCGCCGTCCGCTCCAGGTCGATTTCGGCGGCGGTACGCCGTTCGGTGGCCTGCAACGCAGCGTCAGCAGCCGCAACGAGTTCACCAGCGAGGTGCTCGATCGGGTCAGCGAGCCCGAGGTCATGCGGATCCGGCGGCTCGAGCAGGACAACGAGACCATGCGGCGGCGCCTGTTCGCCAAGGATCGCCAGATCCAGTATCTGCAGGCCCAGCTTGACAGCCTGACCGGGCAAGCCGTAGATAGGAACTGATGGGGCGGCGCCGAGCGTCCGCCCCGCGTCGGCCACCCCGGAGGCGATCGTGCGTCTGCGACATACCTGCCTGATCCTCGCCATGGTCCTCGGCCTCGGCGCCTGCGGCTACGACAAGGAGAAGCCCATCTTCATGGCGCCGGGCTCGTACGGCGACATCGCGATCGTGGTGTCCGACGCGGCGCTGGAGGGGGCCCTGGACGGTTTCAAGGCGGCCATCAATCAGGAATACACCTTCGTCATCAGCCGCGAGAACCTCTTCAACCTCGACGTCTACGGACCGGATCGCTGGGAGCTCTGCAAGGGCTACAAGAACATCATCGTGCTCTGGCGCGTGGGCGACACCGGCCCCGTCGAGAAGGAGATGCGGCACCTGCTGACCGACGCGGCGCAGGCCCGCGCGGCCTCTGGTTCGGGGGTCGTCACGGAGTTCGTCGAGCCCTACGCCAGCTACCAGTTCGGCGTGGTCGTGTCCGCCACCGACCGCAACTCGCTCCTGAGCTTCGCGACCCGCGAGGCGGCCGGCCTGCGGGCCCGGTTCGAGGCCAAGAGCTCCGAGCGCATCATGCGCCGCTACCGCTTCGAGGGCCTCGACACCCAGCTGATGGCCGACCTCTGGACCCGCCATCGCTTCTACCTAGAGATTCCCGGCGCTTACCGGCTGAACCAGGAACTGCCCGACGGCTACCCCGGCGTCGAGCTGATGCGCACCGGGCCGTCGCGCGGCATCACGGTGGCCTGGTCGCAGAGCGTCGATCCGCAGCTCGTGGTCGACTACAAGCCCCTGATGGTGGAGCTGCGACGCGAGCTGGGCCTGAAGATGCATCACGAGGACATCGTCGAGGACTCGCTCGTCTGGGTCGAGGATACCGTGGGCGAGCGCTCCGCCTGGCGCCTCGAGGGCGCCTGGACCAGCCGCCAGTTCGACGGTGGTGGGCCGTTCTGGTGCTGGTTCCTGCCGGACCCGGACAACCAGCGGGTGATCTGCATCGACGCTCTCTGCTATGCGCCGGGCCTGGACAAGATGGACTACTTCCGGCGCATGCGGACCATCGTCCAGACCTTCTCCCTGCAACGTCCCCAGCCATGATGGAGACCTCGATGCGCCTGCCAGTGCCAGCGGTCCTCGGCCTCAGCCTGCTGCTCGTGGGAGCAGCCGCGGCGCAGAGCAGCTCCGGACGGCACCGGGTGCAGCCCGCGGAACCGGCCGAGGCGGCGGCGGATGCCGGCCGGGCCGCGACAGGCTGGTCGTGGTACATCGATGCCGGCGCCGGTCTGGCCACCAGCGGCGACGTCCTGCGGATCCGGACGGACGAGACCTCGGGCATCGACTGGGCGCCCCCGGGAGGCCAGACATTCAACTCCCGCGACGTCCGGCTCACCCTCGACGAGAACCTAGGCCTTGCCTGCGGGCTGGGCCGCCGGCTCTCGTCATTGCTCTGGGCCCGCCTGGACGTGGGGGTGACCACGATCGACCTGGCCGCCGAGGCCCGGGTCGGCGAAGGGGCGGAGGTCTATCTCTGGGACCGCCTGGGTTTCGTGGCGGCCTCGGCCGGCCTCGAGTACCGGTTCGTCGACCTGCCCAGCTTCCCGTACCTCCTGGCCGGCGTCGGGATCGATGTGGTCGACGGCCGGGACTCGCAGTTCGATCAGACGCGGCTGGCCTGGAGGGCGGGCGCGGGTTACCAGCAGGCTCTGGTCGAGCCCTGGTCGCTTCGGCTGGAGGTTCGGGACTCCGTCGCGAACCTCGATCTGGCCGACTACGTGCCGCCGGTTGCGGGCAGCTTGACGCCGAATTTTCGTCTGGAAGAGAAGAACCCGGTCCACCTGTTCGAGCTGCTGGTCCTGTTGACGGGGTCCTTCTAGTCGGTCGGTTTGCATAACGATAACGAAATATGATACGCCGGCGGCGCTGAATACGGTTCCGCGTTTCTTGCTTGGCGATGCGGCGTTACGGGCCTATATTTGTACGGTTCTGCCCCAAATCGGCCATTTTTCCCCAGAAGATGAAGAGGTCCGGCCCGATGAGCAACGTGATCGCCGTCGTGAATCACAAGGGCGGCAGCGGGAAGACCACGACTGCCATCAACCTGGCGGCCGGCCTGATCCGCTACAGCGACGTCACTCCTCGTGCCTGGTGATCGACATGGATCCGCACGGCTGCGCCACGAGCACCCTGCTGGGCAAGCTCGACGGCGATCCGCCGGCCCGGAGCGTCTTCGACGTCCTGCGCCGGGCCATCACGCCCCAGGACGGCATCACCAGCACGGTCTACGACGAGGAGATCCACCTCCTGCCGTCCAACCCGTCGCTCGAGAGCATGGCCAAGACCCAGATCACCGATCGCCTCGAGAAGGTGGTGGCCACGCTGGCCCCGCACTACGGCTGGATCATCATCGACACCCCGCCCAACCTGGGCGTGCTGACGCAGAACGCCCTGGTGGCGGCCAACTACGTCCTGATCACCACGCCGTGCACCGGCCTGGCGATCCCCGCTACGCCAGCTCAACCAGCTCATCGAGCGCGTCAAGGAACGCCAGAACACCTGGTTGCAGCTGCTGGGCGTCCTGCTCGTGCTGAAGGACGGCCGGACTCCGCTTCTGAAGAACGTCAAGCGGGAGCTGGGGCAGGTCTTCGACAAGGGCGACGTCTTCCGCACCATCATCACCAACAACATCAAGATCGAGGAAGCTCCGGCCAACTTCCAGAGCATCTTCGCCTACGATTCGGGCTGCCTCGGCGCCTCGCTCTACCGCGACTGGATCAAGAAGGAGTTCCTCAAGCGCCACGCGAAGCTCGAGAAGCAGCGGCAGGATGAGCGGGAGAAGGCCGCCGCCGTGCTGGCCACCGCCATGGCGGACGAGATCGCGAACGAGGAATAGCCGGCGGGCGGAGATCGACCGAGCGCACCGTGACGCGGGCGGGGCCGAGGCCTCGCCCGCGCCTGCGTCCGGGGACGGGAGACGGCTCAGACGCCGGGCACGTAGGGATTCGCGACCTTCTCGCGGCCGACCGTGGTGTCCGGGCCGTGGCCGGGATGCAGGATCGTGCGGTCGGGCAACGCGTAGATGGTCCGCCGGATGCTCTGCTCGAGGGTGCCGAAGTCGCCCCCCGGCAGGTCGGTACGACCGACGGAGCCGGCGAAGATGCAGTCGCCCACCAGGGCGTGGCCGTCCCACACGAACATCACCTGGCCCGGCGAGTGGCCCGGCACGCGCTGCACCGCGATCAGGCCTTCTCCCAGCGGGATCAGCTCGCCGTCGTCCAGGGTGGGGTCCAGCCGCGGGACGGCGCTCTGGGGCAGATCGTAGAGCGCCTGGTGATCCGGCATGCTCTCGACGAGGAAGACGTCGTCGGGGTGGATGCGCAGCGGCAGATCCCAGCGGGCCTGGACCTCGGCGGCGGCGGCCACGTGGTCGAAGTGGCCGTGGGTGGCGAGCAGCCAGCGCAGGCGGCAGCCCGACGCATCGATCCGGGCCAGCAGGCGCGCCGCTTCGTCGCCGGGATCGATCAGGGCCGCCTCGCCGGCCTCATGGTCGAGCAGCAGCCAGGCGTTCATCTGCAGCGGGCCCACGGTGAGGCATTCGAGGGTCCAATCGGCCATGTCGTCACCTCGGGCGAAAAAAAAAGCGGGGAGCCCGAGGGCTCCCCGCCGCAGGTCTACTCGTCGTAATACTCGCGACCCAGGTGGGTGATGAGCTCCTCGCCCATCATCCAGCGCAGGGTGTTCTTGAGCTTCTTCTGCTGGATGAACAGGTCGTGCTCGGGCAGCAGGCCCTCGGGCGTGACGGGGCTCTTGAAGAAGAACGACAGCCACTCCTGGATGCCGCTGAGGCCGGCGCGTTTGGCCAGGTCCAGGAACAGAGCCAGGTCGAGCACCAGGGGCGCCGCGAGGATGGAGTCGCGGCAGAGGAAGTCGACCTTGATCTGCATCGGCATCCCGCACCAGCCGAAGATGTCGATGTTGTCCCAGCCTTCCTTGTTGTCGCCGCGGGGCGGATAGTAGTTGATCCGCACCTTGTGGTAGAGGTTGCCGTAGAGGTCGGGGTAGAGCTGGGGCTGCAGGATCGTGTCCAGCACGCTCAGCTTCGACTCCTCCTTGGTCTTGAACGACTCGGGGTCGTCCAGCACCTCGCCGTCGCGGTTGCCGAGGATGTTGGTGGAGAACCAGCCGTTCATGCCCAGCAGGCGGGCCTTGAAGCCGGGGGCGAGGATGGTCTTCATCAGGGTCTGGCCCGTCTTGAAGTCCTTGCCGCAGATGGGCGAGCCGGTCTGCTTGGAAAGCTCGACGAGGGCGGGGAAATCGGCGCTCAGGTTGGGGGCGCCGTTGGCGTAGGGGATGCCCTTCTTGATCGCGGCGTAGGCGTAGATCTGCGACGGCGCGATGTCCGGGTGATCCTCCCGCAGGCCGTTCTCGAACGCCTCGAGGGTCTGGTGCACGGCCGAGCGCTTGAGGAAGATCTCGGTGGAGCCGCACCAGACCATGACCAGGCGGTCGCAGCCGTTCTCGCGCTTGAACGTGTCCATGTCGGCCATGAGGGCTTCGGCCAGTTCCAGCTTGTTCTTGCCCTTCTTGACGTGGGTGCCGTTCAGCTTCTTGACGTAGTACTGGTCGAACACGGCGGGCATCGGCTTGATGGCCGTGAGCTTGGGCTTGAGCTGGTCGAGGAGGGTCTGCGGCAGCACGCCGGCGTTGGTGGCCGCCTCGTAGACGTTGTCCTCGAAGATGTCCCAGCCGCCGAACACCACGTCGCCGAGCTCTGTCAACGGGACGAAGTTCCGGACGAGGGGCTGGCGGTTGTCCGTGCGCTTGCCGAGGCGGATGTGGCCCATCTGGGTCACGCTGCCGATGGGCAGGCTCAGGCCTTGCTTGATGGCCTCGATGCCGGCCATGAAGGTGGACGAGACCGCCCCCATGCCGGGGGTGAGGATGCCGAGCTTGCCGCTCGCGGGTTGGATGTCCAGCTTCTCCGACATGGATGAGCTCCTCTCCAGAAAACCGGAAAAATCTCTCTGACCACCCGCAGGATAGGCGTCTAAGCCATGGAAGGCAAAAGAATTCGCCCATCCGTTCGAATTGTGCGAAGAATTTCGATGGGGGTGGACAAATCTGCTGACCATATGCTAAAATGTAATTCCGTCGCTGGAAAAGCCCTACAGGCCAGCCTCGGGAACCGCTGGTACCCCCACCGAAGGGCCCTGGATGACCGCTGGCTAACGTTCGGGTTCAGACAACCAGACCATTGCACCACGAGTTCGCCTCGGGGGTCATCTCGACATGAAGCAATCGGCAGTTGCCCTGCGCGTTGCATCCGAGTCCGTCGTCCTGCGTCACCATGAGTTCTTCGTTCCCGTCGACACTCGCCGACTCGCCGGGCCGAGCGGTCTGTTGAAGCGGGCGATCGACATCGTGGGCGCCGGACTCATGCTCCTGGCCCTGTCGCCGGTCCTGCTGGTGCTGGCCTTCCTGGTCAAACGCTCGAGCCCGGGCCCGGTGCTCTTCGTGCAAGAGCGCCTGGGGCGCAAACGGCCGTCCCTTCAAGTTCTACAAGTTCCGCTCCATGCGGCACGACGCCGACGACGCCATCCACCGCCAGTTCGCCGCCATGTTCATCAACGGCGACGACGACGGTTGCCGCGAGCAGAACGGTGGCAAGGACGGCTACAAGCTCGAGACCGACCCGCGCATCACGCCTCATCGGCGCCTGGCTGCGGCGCACTCGCTCGACGAGCTGCCGCAGCTGCTGAACATCCTCAAGGGCGAGATGACGCTCGTGGGGCCCCGCCCGCCGATCGCCTACGAGATCGAGAACTACAAGCCCTGGCACCTCGAACGCCTGAAGGTCCCCCGGCCTCACGGGGCTCTGGCAGGTCATGGGCCGCAGCAAGGTGAGCTTCGACGAGATGGTCCACCTCGATCTGCACTACATCAACCACTGGAGCCTGCTGCTGGACCTCGAGATCCTGCTGCGGACCATCCCCGTGGTCCTGCGCGGCACCGGCGGGCTCTAGGACGAGATGCCTCAAGCCCGGGCCGGCGTGTCCGAAACAACTCTGGAGCATTCAACGTGGATCCGTGTGCCGGTCGCAACGGTTGCGATGCGGCCGACGGTCAGGCGAAAGGACGGGCCATGATCAGGATGGGTGTGATCGGTTGCGGGTACTGGGCCCGAACCTCATCCGGAACTTCCACAACAATCCTGAGGTCGAGTGGTGGCGATCGCCGACCTCGACGCCCGACGCCTCGAGCAGGTGGGTCGCCTCTACCCGGTGGCCCTCAAGACGACCGACCACCGCGAGATCGTCGGCGACGCGTCGATCGACGCCGTGGTGGTGGCCACGCCGGTGAGCACCCACTTCCCGCTGGGCCTGGAGGTCCTGCAGGCGGGCAAGCACCTGTTCATCGAGAAGCCCATGGCGGCCTCGGTGGAGGAGTGCCAGCGCCTGAACGACGCCGCCGACAAGCTCGGCCGCGTCATCATGGTGGGCCACACGTCCTGTTCTCGCCGGCCGTGCAGAAGATCCGCGACTACATCGCCGACGGCCGCCTGGGCGAGGTCTTCTACGTCTCCATCACCCGCGTGAACCTGGGCATCTTCCAGAAGGACGTCAACGTGGTGCGGGACCTCGCGCCCCACGACGTGGCCATGCTCAACCACCTGTTCAAGGCGACGCCCCAGGTGGTGAGCGCCAACGGACGGTCCTACGTGCAGCGCCAGAAGGGCATCGAGGACGTGGCGTTCGTCACCCTCGAGTACCCGGACAAGCAGATCGCCAACGTGCATGTCAGCTGGCTCGACCCCAACAAGATCCGCAAGATGACCTTCGTGGGCAGCAAGCAGATGCTCGTGTACGACGACGTCGACCCCACCGAGAAGATCAAGGTCTACGACAAGGGTGTTGAGATCCAGCAGCACTATGATAACTTCGGCGAGTTCCAGCTCACGCTGCGCTCGGGCGACATCTACGTGCCGCGGGTCGACACCGTCGAGCCGCTGAAGGTCGAGGCGCAGCACTTCGTCGACGTGATCAAGGGCGAGGCCGAGGCCGTCAGCTCGGGTCACCATGGCCTCGAGGTGGTCGAGGTGCTCGAGCGGGCGTGCGCGTCCATCCGTAACGACGGGCAGCCCATGGCGATCCTCAACGGACGCTAGCCCGCGCGCGATCGGCCGGCCTGACGGGAGAAGCGTGGCGCCCGAACCCATCCGTGTGGCCATGATCGGCCAGAAGGGCTACCCGCCCGTCCACGGCGGGATCGAGCGCCACGTCGCCGAACTGGCGCGGCGGCTGGTGCCGCTGGGCTTCGCGGTCGACATCTACAGCCGCCCGCATTACAGCCCGCTCGACGGACCGGCCGACATCCCCGGCGTCACCGTGCTCCGCCGACCGAGCCTGCCCACCAAGCACCTCGACGCCATCACCCATACGGCGATCGCCAGCGTGGATGTCCTGCGCCGGCCCGTCGACATCGTGCACTACCATGCGCTGGGACCGGGCCTGCTGGCCTGGGCGCCGCGCTGGTTGGCGCGCAAGCATACGGTGATCACGGTGCACGGTCTGGACTGGGCGCGGGACAAGTGGGGGCCGCTGGCGCGCGCAGTGCTGCGTCTGGGCGAGGCGGCGAGCGCCCGGGTGCCGGACCGCACGATCGTCGTGTCGCGCGCCCTGCGCGAGCACTACCTGCGCGAGCATCGGGTCGCGACCGACTACATTCCCAACGGCATCACGCCGCCGTGCTACCGGCCCGCGTCGGTACTGACGGAGGCCGGGCTGCCGGAGCGGTTCGTGCTGTTCGCCGCCCGGCTCGTGCCAGAGAAGGGCTGCCACCTGCTGCTCGAGGCGCATGCGGCGCTGCCGCGCGAGGCGCGTCAGGCCTACCCGCTGCTCATCGCCGGCGATGCCGGCTTCACGAGCGGCTATGCGAGCGGCCTGCGCGAGCGCGCGCATCCCGAGGTCCGTTTCCTCGGTTTCGTGCACGGCGAGTTGCTCGAGGCGCTGTTCACGCACGCGACCCTGATGGTGCTGCCGTCGACCCTCGAGGGGCTGTCGATCACGCTGCTCGAGGGCATGGGGTACGGTCGGCCCTGTCTGGTGAGCGACATCCCGCCCAACCTCGAGGCGGCCGACGGTCATGCCGGCGTGTTCCGGTCCGGCGACGCGCGGTCGCTCGGCGAGGCCCTCCGGGAGCTTCTGGGCGACCCCGGACGGCGCGATCGCCTCGGGCGCGAAGGGCAGCTGCACGCCATCGAGCACTACTCGTGGGATCGGGTGGCCGAGCGCACGGCGGCGCTCTACCGGGAGATCGTCGGGGGTGCAAAGAAAATCACACCCGGCGGTTGACATCCCCCGCCGTGCGGATTATCTATTGGCGTCCAAACTGGAGCGGGCATAGCTCAGTTGGTAGAGCACTACCTTGCCAAGGTAGATGTCGCGAGTTCGAGTCTCGTTGCCCGCTCCATGTTTTTTTGTCCGGCGATGGCGCGCCGATCGAGCGAACCCCGCGTCGTTGCTTGACATCGCGGGTTGCAGCGCGGATACTTCCCCCCAGCGAGGCGGCATAGCCAAGAGGCTAAGGCGACGGTCTGCAAAACCGTTATCCCCGGTTCGAGTCCGGGTGCCGCCTCCACTTTTTTTGCCCAGACGTCAGCCTGCGGATCGGGTGCCGGGATGGCGGAACTGGTAGACGCAGGGGACTTAAAATCCTCGCCACGTTGTGGCATGCCGGTTCGAGTCCGGCCCCGGCACCACGTCGGCCCACGGCTTCCCCGTTGCCCGGGACACATCCATGCGCCTGGCTTTCCTCTCGATCGGCCGCCACATCCACACCGAACGCTGGATCCGCTGGTCTGCGGCCCGCGGCCATGACTGCCACCTGCTGACGGTTCAGCCGGGACCAATCGACGGCGTCACCGTGCACGACATCACGCGGCCCGGTCGGAGCAAGCCCGTGCGTTACTGGCGTTCGCTGCAGACCGTCCGCGGGATCCTCCACGACCTTCAGCCCGACCTGCTCAACACCCACTTCCTCACGGGCTACGGGTACTGGGCGACTGGTCGGGGCTTCCACCCGAACCTGTTGACCGTCTGGGGCGACGACGTCTACGTCACCCCGTTCGAGAATCCCGTCAAGCGCTGGCTCTGCCCGCCGCGCGCTCGCCCATTGCGACGCGCTCACCGGCGACTCCCGGGACATCCTCGAGGTCGCCTGCGCGCCTCGGTGCCCGCGCGGACCGGGCGTTCCGGGTGCTCTGGGGCGTCGACCCCGCGGTGTTCCGCCCGCAGGACGCCACGGCCTACCGCGCCGAACTCGGCTTCGGACCCGACCACGTGGTGTTCTTCTCGCCGCGTAGCTACACGCAGCCCTACTACAACATCGACGTGGTGATCGCCGCCGCCGCCCGCGTGCATGCCGAGGAGCCTCGCGCCCGCTTCCTGTTCGCCGGCTATGAGGGCGACCCCGCGCCGTTCGAGGCCCAGGTCCAGGCGGCCGGCCTGCGCGACGTCGCCCGTGTCGTGGGGCGCATCCCGCACGCGCGTTTCGCCGCCGCCCTCAACGCCGGCGACGTGTTCATCTCCGTGCCGTCGGTGGACGCGACCGCGGTCAGCCTCCTCGAAGCCATGAGCTGCGGCCGCGCCATCATCGTCTCCAGCCTGGCGTCGGCGTGCGAGTGGATCACCGACGGCCAGAGCGGCCGCGTGGTCGAGCCGCGGGCGGTCGGCCAGCTGGCCGACGCCATGCTCTTCTATGCCGCCGATCCCGCGGCGCGGCGCCGCCATGGCGAGGCCGCGCTCGCGGGGGCGCTGGCCGACGCGGGCGTCGAGGCCAACATGGCCCACGTGGACGCGATCGTCCGCAGCCTGGTAGCGGGGGCGGACCATTGGCCCGAGGCGGTGGCGTTGCCCGGTTTGCGGGGGGCGGCGCGACGATGAAGCTCTCGGTCGTGATCCCGACGCTGGACAAGCGCCCGCTCCTGGAACGGACCCTCGCCGCGCTGCTGTCGCAGGACGCGGGCACCGCGGAATGGGAAGTGGTGGTCGTGGACGACGGCTCGACCGACGATACGGCCGCACTGCTGGCCCGGCTCGCGGCGGCCGATGGACGCGTCAGGCCGGTGAGCCCGCCGCGCAACGTGGGCCGCGCGCGGGCCCGGAACCTCGGCTGGCGGGCGGCGTCGGGCCGCTGGGTGCTCTTCCTGGATGACGACATCCTGGCGCCGCCGGGCCTGCTGCGGGCCCACCTCGCGGTGCTCGCCGCGGGGGAGGCGGTGGGCACGATCGGACCCACGCGGACGGCCCCGGAGATCCTGGATGCGGCCCATTTCCACTACATCGATACGCGGGGCGTGGCCAAGTTGCCGGCGGGGCCGGCTCCCGGGAAGTACCTCGTGACGCAGAACGCCGCGGTGCCGCGCGAGGCGCTGGCCGCCGTCGGCGGCTTCGACGAGGGCTACGCCGCCTACGGTTTCGAGGATATGGACCTCGGCTTCTGCCTCGAGGACGCCGGGGTCCGGTTCCAGGTCCTGCCCGCGCCCGTGCCGCTGCACATCCATCACCACGACCTGGCGGCCTACCTGCAGAAGAAACGCCTCTGCGGGCGGTCGTCCCTGCGGCGCCTCGCCGCGCGTCACCCCCATCGACTGCGGGAGATGCGCCTGGATGGGCTCCTGGCGGGCGATCGGCCGAGCTCCCTGGCCCGGGTGCTCGGCGGCCGCCTCGGCGTCCTGCCGGCCTTCCTGGCGGCCAGCTGGCCGGCGGCGGCCACGTCCCCGATCCTGCCAGCCGCCCACGCCCGTTGCCTCGACCTGGCCGTCCTCTGCTGCTATGCGGCCGGGCTGACAGCGCCGAGGCTCGATTCCTGACATACTGACTTCATGGATGCCATAATGACATGCCCCCGCTTCGGTGGCAGGTGGGTCGCGCGGGGTGTGAAGCGCATAAGCATCTGTTAAATCATGAGTTGAAATTCCAGCGGAGTTCCGGCACGCGTCTTGGTCCTGCGAGGGTGTACAGAACCATCCCGTCCGTCACGGAAAAGGAGTCATCATGGGCAAGATCATCGGGATCGACCTCGGGACCACCAACAGCGTCGTCGCCATCATGGACGGTGGCGAGCCCAAGGTGATCCAGAACAAGGAAGGCAACCGCACCACCCCGTCGGTGGTCGCGTGGAACAAGAACGGCGAGCGGCTGGTGGGCCTGCTGGCCAAGCGTCAGGCCGTCACCAATCCCACCAACACCGTCTACTCCATCAAGCGCTTCATGGGCCGCATGTACAACGAGGTGGCCACGGAGATCGGCGAGGTGCCCTACCAGGTGGTCAAGGGCCCCAACGGCGTCGCGCGCATCAAGACCAACCAGGGCGAGTTCACCCCGCCGGAGATCTCGGCGCAGGTGTTGCGCAGCCTCAAGGAGATCGCCGAGGAGCACCTTGGCGAGGAGGTCACCGAGGCCGTCATCACGGTGCCCGCGTACTTCAACGACAGCCAGCGCCAGGCCACCAAGGACGCCGGCAAGATCGCCGGCCTCG
>JAWKQQ010000013.1:0-136569 GCA_041390065.1 Candidatus Krumholzibacteriia bacterium | reverse complement strand
GGACGTCGCCTGGTCGCGGCCCTGCTCGCGCTGGCGACCGCGCTGGCGGCCTGCGGCTGCGCCGTCGGCGACCCGACGGACCCCGACCCCGCCGGCGGCGATCCCGACCGCTCGGCCGGCTACGTCGTCGTCACGGGCGCGGACTACACGCTGCCCGCGTGGGTCGCGGCCGAGACCTTCGGCGGCTACGTCGGCCACCCGGACGGCGCGGCGGCCGGCATCGGCTCGTCCTACCGCAACTGGTGGACGACCTGGGCCGAACTGGAGCCCGAGCGGGGCCGGTACGACTGGGATCTGATCGAGCGCCGGCTCGCCGCGGCCGAGGACCGCGGCGATCGCCTCTGTCTGCAGATCCAGAGCATGGTGTGCGGCGGCGGCGATCCCGAGCGCGGCTTCGTCGTGCCGAACGCGGTGCCGGACTGGGTGTTCACGGAGCTCGGCCTCACCGACGACGACCGCATCGGCCTCGGCGGCGAGTGGGACATCGAGGTCATCCCCGCCTGGCGCCCCGAGATCCGCGACGCGTTCAACGCGCTGATCCTGGCCATCGGCGAGCGCGGCTACCCCGCCCGCGAGGCCCTCGGCGCGGCCTACATCCACGCCATCAGCCCGTCCCTGGGCGAGGAGTTCTGGCTCGAGCCCTGGCAGACGCACGTGCTGGAGTCGCGGGCCGGCTTCAGCGCGGCGGTCATGCAGGAGTGGCTGGAGAGCCGCATGGACGCCTACGCCACGGCCTTCGGGGCCGACGTGCGCAAGGTCGCCTGGGTCGGCTCGATCAGCATCTGGGGCTATAGCGGGCAGGACTACAAGGCCGCCGCCTGGGCGCTCGTGGAGCACGCCTGGAGCCTCGGCGCGGGCAATCGCAGCAGCATCGTCGAGAAGTACCACATCGGGCTCGACGACCCGGCGCTCGGCCAGTCGCTCGACCAGGACGGCTACCTCTACACCGACGAGACGATCCCGCCGCTGGCCGAGGCGCGCTACTTCGGCGACGAGAACGAGGAGTACGGCGACCAGTGGACCTGGCGCTACGGCGACACGGCCGGCGACTGGCAGCGCTACCGCTTCGCGATGCTGCGCGCCATGCAGATGCAGGTGCGGTTCCTCTGGACCCACGAGCCCGGCGAGGCCATCGATCCCGCCCTGTCCCACTACGCCCGCTTCGCCTTCGGCAAGACGGTGCAGACGACGCCGGACGCCTGGTGCTACCTCAAGGAGTCGGCCGTCGCGCGGATCCTCACGCCCGCCGGCGTGGTCAGGAACTTCGAGCGCTGGCTCCGGCAGCGCGACGTGCCCGGCGGCCTGACCGTGGCCACCGACCGCGTCGACCGCGCGTTCAACGCCGGCAGCATCCTGGACAGCGAGGAGGGCGCGTTCTACGACTACACGGCGCGCCGCACCGACCTCGCCGGCGGTCAGGACGCCATGTACTTCGACGTCGACGACCGCTTCGTCACCGACGGTCCGGTGGAGATCAAGGTGGAGGTCTGCGACCACACGGCCGCGAGCTGGCGCCTGGAATACGTCGACCGCGACGGCGAGGTCGCGAGCACCGCGGCCTACACCGGCCAGGGCGACGACGCGGTCCGGACCGTCACCTTCCGGATCGCCGACCTCGCGCTCGCGGGCGGCCTGCCGCACGGCATGGACGTCCGGCTCGTCTGCGACGGTCCGGGGGACGCGACCGTGCGCTGGGTGCGGCTGGTGCGGCTGGAGCGGCCCTGACCGGGACTAGACGGCGTCCGCCAGCAGGTCCGGCGGGCACGGCCCGGGCAGCGGCACGCCGGGCGCCCGGTGCCCGATGATCACCCCGGGCTTGGGCGCGCCGTGGAAATCGCTGCCCATGGTGGCGACGAGGCCCAGCTCGTCGGCCAACGCCTTGAACTCCGTGATCTGGGCGTTGCTGAACCCCGTGTACCAGGTCTCCAGGCCCCACAGGCCGTGGGGCAGCAGCCCGCGCAGGAAGGCCGCGAGGTCGGCGCCCGCCAGCCCCAGGAACGCCGGATGGGCGATCACCGGCCGGCCCCCGGCGGCCACCACGAGCTCGGCCGCGTCCGCGGGCGAGAGCCGGAACCGGTCGACGTAGGCCGGCGCGCCCCGGGCCAGCAGCGTGTCGAACACCGCCTGGTAGGACTCCACGAGCCCCCGCTCCACCAGCACCCGGGCGAAGTGTGGCCGCGCCACCACCTCGCCGCCGGCCACCGCCTCGATCTCCGCGAGCGTCACCGGGTAGCCGAGCGCATTGAGCTTCTCGACCATGCGCGCGTTGCGGCGGTCGCGGCCGCCGCGGATCTCGGTGAGCGCGGCTTCGAGGGCGGGGTGGCCCGCCGCGACGCCGAGGCCCAGCAGATGGCACTGGCCGCCCTTGACGTCCCAGGTGCAGGAGACCTCCACGCCGCACACGGGCACCAGGCCGCACGCGCGGGCGTGCGCCCGGAACCGCGCGTGCCCCGCGGTGGTGTCGTGGTCGGTGAGCGCGAGCACGGACACGCCCGCGGCGACCGCGTGGTCGACCAGTTGCTCGGGTGTGAGCGATCCGTCCGACTGGTCGCTGTGGCTGTGCAGGTCGACGAGTCCGTTCACGGCGCGCGCCTCGCCGCCGCGACCAGCAAGGGCAGGGTCTCGGCCGCCGAGCCGGGCACGTAGAGGCTGGCCCGCTGGCTGATGGCGCTGGGCTCGACGTTGAACTCGACGACCGTCGCGTCGTGGAAGCGGGCGAGGGTGACCAGACCGGCGGCGGGGTAGACCACGCCCGCCGTGCCCACGACGAGCAGGATCTGGCAGGCGGCCACCGCCGCGTCGGCGGCCTCGGTGACCGCGGCCGGGATGCCCTCGCCGAACCACACGACGCCGGGCCGCAGGAGGTCGTTGCAGCGCGGGCAGCGCGGCGGGATGGGCATGGGCACCCGGTGGTCGAGGTCCGCGTAGGCGCAGCTGATGCAGCGCACTCGCCAGATGCTGCCGTGGTACTCGATGACGCCCTCGCTGCCGGCCTGCTGGTGGTAACCGTCGACGTTCTGGGTGACGATGCGCACGTCGCAGATGGCGGCGAGGTCGGTCAGGGCATGGTGGGCGGCGTTGGGCGCGCCGGCGGCGATGAGCCCGCGGCGCCAGTCGTACCAGCGCCACACGAGCTCGGGATCGCGATGGAACGCCGCGGCGGTTGCCAGCTCCTCGGGGCGATAGCGCGACCACAGGGCGTCCGGCGACTCGCCGCGGAAGGTGGGAATGCCGCTGGCGGCCGAGATGCCCGCGCCGCTGAGCACGGCCACCCGGGCGCCGTCGCCGCAGCGCCGGCCGAGTTCCTCCAGTCGATCGCGCCAGTGGCCGGCCATCTCCAGCTCCCGCCTGCGGACACCACGGCCGACGCAGCTTGCCTGCGCCGGCGTTCTGGGTCATGATCGGCACGCCGCGCCCGACCTGTCAACCAGGAGCCCCCGTTTGCCCCGCCGTCGCTCGATCCTGCTGCTCCTGGTGCTGCTGGCCGCCTGGCCGGTGGCCGCGGCGACGGTGCCGCTCGTCGTGCACGCCGACACGCCGCTGTCCCAGGCCCTGGCGCGCGACTTCCGGGCCGCCTGGCGCGACCATGGCGCGGCCCTGGTCGCCGACCTCGTGCCCGCCGACGTCGCGCTCGACACGGTGCACTGCTACATCCTGCCGGGCGAGCAGTTCGCCCGCTATTTCGGCGATCGCTTGCCCGACTGGGGGGTGGGCGTCGCCCTGCCTCCGGGCAAGCTCGTGGCCGTGGATCACGAGCGCATCAGCACGGTGGGCCCCGGTCCGGTGACCGTGTTCATGCACGAGATGACCCACGCGCTGCTCTACCAGGCCGCCGGCGCGGCGCAGCTGCCCACCTGGCTGCACGAGGGCGCGGCCATGCGCGCGAGCGGCGAGTGGCGCGTGGCCGACTCGGTGGCCGTCGTGCTCGGCGGCCACGTGCCGTCGCTGGCGAGCCTCGCCGGCGCGTTCCCCCGCGGCGGCGCGGGGGCCCAGACCGCCTACCGCACGAGCCTGGCGGCGGTCACCTTCCTGGAGCGTCGCCACGGGCCGGGAGCCCTGCCGAGGATCGTGGCGGCCGCCCGTCGCCTCGGCGACTTCGAGCGCGGGTTCGAGGCGGCCACCGGCGAGACGGCCGACCGTTTCTCGCGCGAGTTCGACGGCTCCATGCGGCGGCGTTTCGGCTGGGTGCTCCTGCTCTTCCGCTGGCCCACCATGTTCGTGATCCTGGCGGTGCTGTTCATGGTGGGGGCGGTGCGCAAGCTGGTCCTCGCCCGCCGCGCCCTCGCCAGGGACGCCGCGGCCGAGGACGAGCGCCAGGCGCGTCCCTGAGCGTTCCCGCGGTGGCTCACGGTGCCGTTGCATTGCGCAACGTCCGGCGCGGGAAAGATGTGCCCGGTGCCCGATCGCGGCGTCCGTCGCGGGCCAGGGGCAAACAGGACCACAACACCCGTAAATTTCTAACTTCCTGTCATCCGACGTCTTGCAACTCGCTCCGTCGCGGCGCGGCGGACGGTCCTGCGCTTGCAACTCCCGCGTGCTCGCTCGACACCCGTGATCAGCAAGGGGCAGACGCCGTGAACCTTCAGCACTCCACCACCAAGTTCATGCTCGTCGCGCTGGTCCTCGGCGGCCTCGTCGGTGCCGCGCTGGCCCAGGGCGAACCCGTGGAGGTCCGCTTCGGATGGACCGGCTGTCCGACCCACGACCAGGACGGCAACGCCTGCGCCGCGGCCGTGGTCTACGAGGTGTATCTGCAGAAGGGCGGCGCCGAGGCCGTGAAGGTGGCCGAGGTCGAGAACGACACGACGTTCACCCTGATCGCCGAGCGCGGCGTGGTGCAGCGCGTGCGGGTCGTCGGCTACGACGTCGCCGGCCGGCCGTCCGAGCCCAGCGAGTGGTCCGACCCCATCTACTTCGAGATCGAGCGCGGCGCGGAGAACCCCCTCGGCCCGCCGCCGACCGCGGCCACCCTGCGCAAGAACTACCCCAACCCGTTCAACCCCGAGACGGCCATCGTCTACGGCGTGCCGGCCAACCTGCCCGGCGACGCCGCCGTGGCGCTCGAGATCTACAACCTCCGTGGCCAGCGCATCCGCACCTTCGGGGTCGACACGACCCCCGGCTGGCACGAGGTCACCTGGAACGGGCTGGACGACGGCGGACGTCCCCAGGCGACGGGCACTTACGTCACCCGCTACATCTGCGGCGACCGGGTCGAGGTCGGCAAGATGACCATGGTGAAGTAGCCCGCCGTCCGTGGACCTTTCGAATCGCGCCCCGAGTTGCTATCTTGGGGCGCGCCGTTTTGTGACCCGGAACGCTCCCGAATCCCGAGGATGGCCCATGCAGGAAGCCTCCGCCCCGAAGCCGCCCAGCCTGATCAAGCTCGGCAAGCTGGCCAACACCAAGAGTTTCGACAAGCTCGAGGAACACTGGCCCGACGCCGTCACCAATCCCGAGTACCCCATCGACGATCTGCTCGCCCTCTCCGGCCAGGTGTACCGCCTCGGCGAGAAGACCAAGGCCGACACCTTCGCCTGCGCCGTGATCGAGCAGGTCGAGGCCCGCGACGGCCAGGCGGCGGCGCTCGACGCCGCCCGCGAGGCCGCCCGTCAGATGCCCACCGCCGCGCCCGGCGTCAAGGGTCACCTGCACCGCCTCTACCGCGTCGTCTATGCCGATTTCACGGAGCTCGACGGCCTGATCAAGCTGGTCGGCGGCGACGACCAGGCCTTCGCCGTGGCCAAGCTCGACCTCTACTGCCAGCTGCGTCCGGGCTGCTTCATCATCGACTACAACTGGGTGGATCCGGGCATGGTGGAGACCGTCGACGCGACCGGCGGCATCGTCCAGGTGCGCTTCAACGATCGCCGCCAGGAGTACGGCCCATCGACCCTGGAGAAGGCCGTGCCGCGGCCCCACGACTACTTCCCGGCCCTCGTGCTCTACGACCCCGAACGGCTGGTGGCCCTGGCCGACACCGATCCCGTGGCGTTCGTCAAGCTCGCGGTCAAGGCCGAGCTGGACGACCAGCTCACCTACAAGAACCTCAAGAAGCACGTGACCACGCTCCTGGGCGACAAGGGCTGGCAGAAGTGGTGGAAGCACGCCCGCGAGGTCCTGCGCCACGACCCCATGCTCAGCGTGGGCGCCGGCAGCCAGCCGTCGTTCCGCCTGCGCCGGCAGGCCGACCACTACGAGGACCGCCTGCGCCGCGAGTTCGACCGCCAGCGCGAGCCCCTCGACAAGCTGAAGGCCGTCATGACCTACCTGGACGAGACGGCCCGCAAGGACGCCAAGTTCAACGCCGACCCGGAGCTGCTGGTTCACTACGGCAACGGCGCGGCCGGCGTGGCCGTGGCGGCCATGAAGGCCGATCAGCCGGCGGTCGCCCTGGCCGGCCTGGCCGTCCACGCCCGCGTCGCCGCCCGCGGCGTGCCGGTGGCCACGCCCAACCCCCGGGCCGCCCTTGCCGTCCTCGGACGCATCGCGGACAAGGGGTCCCTGACCGCCGATCTGCCCGAGGCCATGCTCACCACGGTGCTCGAGTACCTCCGTGAGTCCCAGCCCGACCACTGGGCGGCGGTGTGGTGCGCGGTGCTCCTGCGCGCCGGCAAGCGCCAGTGCGACTTCATCGCCCGCGGCCTCGTCGAGGGCGGCAAGACGGACGAGCTGCGCGCCACCCTGGTCCAGGCCCACGATCGGCCCACGGCGAGCCCGGACCTGCTGATCTGGATGTGGCGTACCCGTCACAGCACGAGCACGCTGGCCCGGACCCTCGGAGAATTCGCCGAGCTGACCCCGCGCCGCACGCTCGTGGCCCTGTTGACCATGACCAACGCCGTGGGACATCTGCTCGCCGTCAGCGGCGAGGAGCGCCACCTGAAGGTGCTGGAGTCGGCCCGGGCCGATCTCACCTGCCACAAGGCCGAGCCGCTGCTGCGGATCATCCGCGAGAGCGAGCGCTCGGATCTCCTGGCCCTGCGGCCGCTGATGGTGGACAACGACGGCCTCAACCCGGCCCTGAAGTCCCGCCTCAAGCTGATGCTGCGGGCCGAGCACCCCACCCTGTTCACCGAGCAGACCTGGCCCTGGGAGCTCGAGGACGTCGTCTACACCACCGAGGCTGGCCTGCGCCGCGCGCAGGGCGCGCTGGCCTTCATCGTGGAGGAGGAGATCCCCGCGGTGGCCAAGCAGATCGGCGAGGCCGCCAGCCACGGCGACCTCTCGGAGAACAGCGAGTACACGGCCGCCCTCGAGAAGCGCGACCAGCTCTTCAGCCGCGCCAACAGCATCGAGGCCGACCTCAAGCTGGCCAAGGTCATCGACCTGGACATGGCCGACAGCGGGTACGTGAACATCGGCACCCGGGTCACCGCCCGCGAGGTGGGCCAGCCGAGCGACCACACGTTCACCTTCCTGGGCCCCTGGGACGCCGACAGCGACCGTGGCATCCTGAACTACAAGGCGCCCCTCGCCCTGGCCTTCATGGGCAAGAAGGTGGGTGAGACGGTGGTCTACGGCGAGGGCCCGGACCGGCGGCAGTGGGAGGTGCTGGCCGTCGCACCGGCCATCGAGTGACCCCTGGTCGACGAGCCGATCAAGCGGCGGCGCCGCCCTTTCGGGTGGCGCCGCTCGCGTCGGTAGGGATCAGCGGAGGTCCTCCCGCGTGGCCTGTGCGTCCGCAG
Source organism: Candidatus Krumholzibacteriia bacterium (assembly GCA_041390065.1). GTDB lineage: Bacteria > Krumholzibacteriota > Krumholzibacteriia > LZORAL124-64-63 > LZORAL124-64-63 > Glo-17. The sequence goes on along the minus strand of JAWKQQ010000013.1, from coordinate 128,881 downwards.
ACCAGTAGCTGACGGTGTGAGGGGCGTCCTCGCCGCCGGCGAGCGCCGGCATCTCCTGCCCCTGGCCGGCCCAGTAGCCGGTGACGGCAGCCAGAAACTCGTGCAGGCAGACCGCGTGCAGCCCATCCAGGACGATCCAGAGGTCCTGCGCGCGGGCTTCCGCGTCGGCGACGAGCGTCACGCGCTCGGTGAGCCGGCCGGACCGGTCGTGCACATCCCATCGCCAACGCGGGTGAGGATCCTGGGTGTCCCGGGGCAGCCCGGCGTGGACCACGCCGACCTGGCCGTCGGGCAGGGCGCGCAGCCGGCTGATGACCGGATCGTGGTCGAGCAACCGGCAATCCACGGCGACCTGCTGGCCGCCCACCGAATAGCTGACGCTCTGCCGGCGTTCCGCGAGCTCGTCGGCCGTACGGCGATGCGGCGTGATCGGCCGATCCACCACTTGCACCAGTTCGCCGTCGGGGCGGTAGTACTCCAGGTGGTACCGGTCGCGGTCAGGCGCGATCACCACGAGTCCGTCGCTGGTGACGCACCAGCGTGCGCCCGGGAAGTCGGCCTGGGCCTCGTCGTAGATGGCGGGGTCGAAAGAGGTCTCGACCTCCTTCGACGCGAACGTGCAGGTCGGTTCGCCGTCCGCATCGTAGAGGGCGATCGTGTGCCGGTCCAAAGTCTTGCTGGGGGTGCTCCGGGCCTGCTCGCGGGATTGGCCGCACAACACGAGACGCCGGCCTGACAGCGCCACGTCCGTCGCCATCATGGTCTTGTTCGCGGGCGTCCAGCGACCCGCGGGCGTACCGTCGGGATGCAGCCGTTCCAGCTTCAGGGGGAAGTCCTGCTGGACGCCGAGGTCGCCGTCGGCGTGGACGAGCAGCCGCGAGGAGCGTCGGAACTCACCCGGGCCATCGCCCTCGCGGCCGAGGGTCCGCACCAGCGTGCCTCGGTCGTCGTACTCCAGGACGTGGCAGAGCTGCATGTCCAGCAGGTAGACCTGCCCGGCGGGGCCCCGGGCGGCGTCCCTGATCACGCCGAGCAGCGGGGTCGCCTCGTCGTCGGGATCGAGGATCCAGCGCCGGGTCAGGTGCACCTCGCGGGTGGCCGGGGGTTCGAACGGGCAGGTGATGGTCGGCGCGGCGGTGGTGAGCGTGGCGGCTGCCAGGATCATCGCCGCGGGCAGGATGAATCGCTGCATGGTCTCTTCCTCTCAGGGCTTCGGCACCAGGTCGCACATCACCGGCGCGAATCCGATGTCCTCGCGGTCGTCGGGGGCCGGTGGGCGCTTCGCGAGCACGTCGGGGTGGGTCTGGCTGTCGTAGGTCGCCCGGAACGCCGCCATGAGATTGCGCAGCACCATGGCGCGGCCGCCGTCGAGCAGGGCGAGGGCATCGTAGTCGGCATCGAAGTCGCCGGTCGGATCGTAGATCTCCACCCGTTCGCGCAGCCGCCCGTCGGGTTCGTGGACCTCGTAGCGGCACACCATGCCTGCGGGCAGGTCCTTGTTGAAGAGCGAGGTGCGCACCCGCAGGCTGCCGTCCGCTTGCCATTCGAGGAACCGGATCATCGCGTCGTGGGAGCAGAGCTTGAGCTTCTTGAACTGCAAGTCGCCGTTCACGATGCTGTAGTTGCTGAACCTCAGCTCATCCAGCTCCGCCTCGGTCCGCCGGTGTGCGTCGAAGTCCCGGGTCACGATCCTCGTGATCTCGCCGTTCAGGTCGTGCCACTCCAGTCGGTACTCATCCCGCTCGGGGATGCAGACCACCTCGGTGCCGTCGGCGGAAGGAATCGCCTGCATCCAGGGCCGGAACTCATCGCGTTCGTCGGCGGACTGGCTGTCGCCGTGCCGGCTGGTACGTGCCCGCTGGTAGAATGACCGCGTACGCAGGCCCTCGTCATCGTGCAGGGCGACATGCTCGACCGATCTGAACATGCCGGGCTCGTCCGACTCCTTGGACTCCGCGTAGCTGGCGAACCATCCCAGCGGTGTCTCGATGATCCGATAGACCCAGGTGTTGTAGCCGATCTGCCAGCGCCGCCGCGGCGTTCCGTCCGCGTCGACGATCTCCAGCTTGGTCGGATAGCCGTGCTGAACCGCCAGGCTCCCGTCGCTCAGCAACTGCAGGGCCCCCGGCATGCGGACCTCGCCCGGACCGTCGCCCTCGCCGAGGATGGTGTCGAGGTGCCGGCCGTCCGAGCTGTAGACCAGGATGTGGCAGAGCTGGGGGTCGAGCAGATACAGCCGCCCGTCGGCAGCGACGATATCGCGCTGGTCGAACCAGCTGATGAGCGGCGCGTCGGGGTCGTCCGGGTCGATGCGCCAGCGCTCTCGGAGGTCCAGGCGGCGGACCACCGGCGGCTCGGCCGGACACGCGATGGTGACGGGTTCGGCGACGGCCAGGGCGGCCGCCGCCACGGTCGGGATCATGGTCAGGATGAACCGCTGCATCGTCTCCCCCTTCCCGCAGCAGATGGCGGGCCTCACACCCCGCGCGGGTAGCTCGCGTACACCGCCGCCTGGTCCTGCGGCATCACCACCAGGTCCATCACCGCGACGTGCTCGGGCCGCGAGGCGCAGAACACCACGCAGTCGGCGACGTCCCCGGCCGCGAGCGGCGGGAACGCCCGGTAGACCTTGTCGGCCCGCTCCCGGTCGCCGTGGAAGCGCACGAGCGAGAAGTCGGTCTCGACCATGCCGGGGTCGACGCTGGAGACGCGCACGCGGGTGCCCAGCAGATCGAGCCGGAGGCCCTGGGTGATCGCGCCCACGGCGTGCTTGGTGGCGCAGTACACGGCGCCGCCCTGGTACACCTGGTGGCCGCTGATCGAGCCGATGTTGACCACGTGGCCGCGGTCGCGGGCCACCATGCCGCGCAGCACGGCACGGGAGACCCAGAGCAGGCCCTTGACGTTGGTGTCGATCATCTCGTCCCAGTCGGTGTGCAGGCCCTCATGCACGGGCTCGAGGCCGCGCGAGAGGCCGGCGTTGTTGACCAGGATGTCGATGTCGGTCCAGCCGGCGGGCAGGCCCGTCACGGTGGCTTCGACGGCCTCGCGGTCGCGCACGTCGAGGGTGAGCAGGTGGGTGGGCGCGTCGATGGAACCGGCCACCTCGCGCAGCTTGTCGGCGCGGCGGGCGGCCAGGATGAGGCGGCAGCCCTCGCGGGCGAACGCCTGGGCGCAGGCCAGGCCGATGCCGCTGCTGGCGCCGGTGACCATGACGAGCTTGTCCTTGAGCATGGGGTCCTCCTCGGTGGGTTGCTGGCGTGGGGACGTTAGCACAGGGCGGCCGGCCGGCGCCAGCCGGAGGTGGTGGTGAGCGTTGTCGACTGCGTCTTGAGCTTTGACCCCAGAAACTGTGCAGCGCTGCACACTTTGTGGGGTCGAACATCAAAAATAGTCCCGAAGATCCCGGAATCGGCGATATTCGTATGACTCCCGACGCCTCGACCCGTATCATCATGCAACCGCTCGTTCAAATCCCACATCGTTCCTGAGGGGGAAGCCATGCGCATCCGGATCATTGTCGTCGGCCTGCTGGCCGGCCTCATCGCCGCGTCGGCCGCCGCCGCCATCGACGGCCCGACCCGACCGGTTCTCGTTGGCCGCGGCGACGTCATGCACGAGGGCGGCTCCCTGGCCCTGGCCCGCACCGAGGTCGACACCGTCTTCCTCCTGGGCAACCCGGCCGACCCCGGCCAGAGCCCCGTCCACAACGGAACCTTCCAGACCATCTCCGGCATGCCGACGTGGGATGGCTGGACCCATCGCGACGCCACGGCGCCCACGGGCGATCCGGCGCCCTGGCAGATCAGCGAGTTCCAGGCGATCTCGGGCAGCTACTCCATGTGGTGCGGCGCCGAGTTCGACGGCGACCCCGGCTACGGCAACAACTGGTACACGGCCATGATGTTCACCCGCCAGGTGGCCGATCCGTCGGCGTCCACCCTGGTGCGCTGGACCTGCCTGGTGCAGCACGATCTTGAGCCGGGCTACGACTACCTCTATCTGCAGTGGAACCAGGGCGGCAACTGGGTCGACCTCGCCGAGTACGACGGTGCGCGCTTCCGTTCGTTCGTGGCCGAGGTCACCTACGAGCCCGGGCAATACGTCGGCGAAGAGGGCGACGCCATCCAGCTGCGCTTCCTGGTCGTGACCGACGGTATCTGGTCCGACGAGGACGGCCTCTGGGACACGGACGGCGCCTGCCAGGTCGACGACGTCCAGGTCTTCGTCGATGGCGCGCTGGTGTCGGACGAGGACTTCGAGGATTCGGACAGCGGCGACTGGTCGTGGTCGAGGACTCGTACACCGGCCGCGACTTCGGGCTACCTGTACCTGAACCTCCAGGACGAGGACCCCCTGCCGGAGCACCTGACGCAGGGTGGCGTTCATCGACGACGGGCGTGGTGGTGCCCGGACCGGCGGCACCGGGAGGCATCACCTGGCGCTACGGACCAGGCGGCTACATCGTCAACAACACCGGCGGCTCGTCCCCGGCGGCTATATCTGCAACGATCTCATCAGCCCCGTGCTCGAGGGCCTGGCGGCCGACGGCGCGCGCCTGGAGTTCGACGCTCACCTGCACGAGGAACTCGGCCCGTTCTCGATCTGGGTCGGGATGTTCCGTACTGGTCGGTGAGGTCGGTCGACACCGGCGACCCCGCGGATCTCGCCGACGCGCCCGCGAGCAACAACCGTCGACGATGCACGGCCTACCGGCGATCGCGAACAGCATCACCGCCGCGCCGAAGGCACGGTCCAGGTGACCCTGTCCGTGTGGCATGCCGGCTCCCTGTGGGCTGGGTCGGACACGACGGCACGCCGGCGCCCTACCTGGACAACGTGCAGCTGAAAGCCTTCCCCTTCGCGGGGCCCGCCATCACCGCCCGCACCAGCGATCTCTTCAACGACAACTTCCCCGAGCAGGGGTTCATCGACCCCGAGGATCTCGCGAGCAACCACGTCCGCCTCGACTGCGCGCAGAACATCGCGCCCAGCGGCAGCCTCGCCAACATCCCGGGCGACTCCATCTGGGTGGACGTGGCCGTGCCACGGGCCGGCGCCGTGCTCGTCGGACCGCCGCGCCTGTACGTGCGGTTGCTGGCCAACCCGGTCTTCGACGCCACGCGCGTGCTGCCGGCGGGTTTCATCCAGCAGGGTCCGGTGATCAGCGGCTCGGTGGCCGGCGCCCAGACCTACCAGCCGGGCGTTCCGCCCGTGCTCATCGAGGGTCGCTACCACTTCGATCTGCCCGACACCGGGTTCTTCTATCCCGGCGACGTCCTGCGCTACTACCTCTGGGCGGCCGACGACCTGGGCCGGGCGACACGGTGACCTTCCTGAAGGGCCGATACCGCCGGCTTCGCCGCCCCGTCGGGCCTGTCCGTCTACCCCGGCGCCTTCGAGGTGCGGGCACCGCCGTCGCTGGGCGTGTGGGCCCGTCGTCGACCAGCCGTCGATCCTGCTCTGCACGACGTGGCGGCGGCGAGGCCGAACTCGCGGCCTGGCAGGAGTCGTGCTGGTCTGCTGGCCACAGCAGGGTCTGCATTACGACCTGTACCGTCACGAACACGCTGTCGGCGGCCTTTCGGGTAACGGCCTGGGCGGCTGGGCGACCGCCGCCGCCATGTCGGGCTACCGGACGCTGCTCTACACTCGGGCGACCTCGTCATCGGTCGCTGGCGGCGACCTGACTGGTCGATCCGTCCGACGACCCGGCGCCGCTGTCCGCCTGCATGCGCAGGGCGACAAGAACCGGCGTTCTGCGGCGACGGCTTCCTGAGCGGTATGGAACAGGCCCGCTGGGCGCGGCCTTCGCCGACCAGTGTTCCTGCAGGCCTGTGCCTGTTCGCTGCATACCACCGTGGTGGCGCTGCCGTATGGGTTGGTGTCCCTGTTGCCGACGCCCTGGTACGAACCGCCCCACCATGATCCCGCGCTGACGGCCCGCGCCGCGGTGCTCGGCGACATCCTCTGGCACCTGGGCGAGGGCATCATCGTGATCCCCGGCGTGGAGGATACGCCGGCCGTGACGACCGCGACCTGCTATCCCAATCCCTTCAACCCGTCCGCCACCATCGAGCTGAACCTCGCCCGCGCCGGTGGGGTGACCGTCGCGATCTACGACGTGCGCGGCGCGCTGGTGCGCGAGCTGTTGCGGGCCGAGCTGGACGCGGGGCCCCACCGGGTGGTCTGGGACGGCGCCAACGCCCAGGGCCGCCAGGTGGCCTCGGGCGTGTACGTCTACGAGGTCAAGGCCCCCGGCACGACCCTGGTGCAGAAGCTCACCCTGGTGAGGTGATACGCCGTCTTGAAGGGCGTCGATCGACTGCGCGTCGAAAAATCGGTGCGCAGTCGTCTTTTTTTATCCCATTTTGCCGGGGATGTGTGATAATTTCGCAACATCATCGTGCAACAATCATCCTGCTACCTCCGTGCGCGCCTGCGCCGGTCCGTACCCCCACGGCCGCGTCCTGGCACGCCAACCCGCATCCGAAAGGTCCCCCCAATGCGCGTTGCGAAGATCCTCCTCGGCCTCGTGGCCGTTCTTGTGGCGGGCTCGGCTCTGGCCGGCCAGTTCTCGCCCGGCCTCGAGGCCTACCTGGCCGAGAAGCATGACGGCGACACCCTCAAGGCCATCCTGATCCTGGACGACCAGGTCGATGTGACGGCCATGGACCTCGACCTCCACTTCCAGCGCACCTCCCTGGCCGACCGCCACTTCCGCGTGGTCACCGCCCTGCAGGAGAAGGCCGCCGAGACCCAGGGCCCGTTGTTGGCCGATCTCGAGTCGCGCCTCGGCAAGGGCATCGACGGCTACAAGGCCTACTGGCTGATCAACGCCGTCATGGTCACCGGTTCGGTGGACGTGATCCGCGAACTGGCCGGCCGCAACGACGTCGCGGTGGCCGAGATGGATCTGATCCCCGAGCTCATCGAGCCGATCAAGAGCGTGACCAAGGGCGAGAAGGCCGAGCGCGGCATCGGCATCGCGCCGGGCATCGTCGCGGTCGGCGCCCGCCGTGTCTGGGACGAGCTGGGCATCCGGGGCCAGGGCGCCCTCATCGGCTCGCTCGACACCGGTGTCGACGGCAGCCACCCGGCCCTCAGCAGCCGCTGGCGCGGCACGCACGCGCCCTGGAACGAGTGCTGGCTCGACGTGCTGGGCACCAACACCCAGTTCCCCAACGACGGCAACGATCACGGCACGCACACCACCGGCACGATGACCGGTCTGGCTCCCGGCGACACGATCGGCATCGCGCCGGGCGCCGAGTGGATCGCCGCCAACGCCATCAACCAGGGCGCCAACTCGGGCTTCGACAGCGACATCCTCGACTGCCTGCAGTTCTTCACCGAGCCCGACGGCGATCCCGGCACCATGGACGACGTGCCCGACGTGGTGCAGAACTCCTGGGGCGTGAACGAGAACTTCACCGGCTACGTCGACTGCGACAGCCGCTGGTGGGCCGCCATCGACGCCTGCGAGGCCGCGGGCGTGGCTCTCTGCTGGTCGGCCGGCAACGAGGGCTCGGGCAGCCAGACGATGCGCTCGCCCGCCGACCGCGCGACCACGCTGTACAACTGCTTCAGCGTGGGGGCGACCGAGTACTATGCTCCCTTCACCATCGCCAACTACTCGAGCCGCGGCCCCGCCGGCCCGAACTGCGGCCCGGTGGCCAACCGCATGAAGCCGGAGATCTCCGCGCCCGGCTCGAACATCTACAGCTCGGTGCCCGGCGGCGGCTACCAGGGCGGCTGGAACGGCACCAGCATGGCCGGTCCCCACGTGGCCGGCACCATGGCGCTCATGCGCTCGGCCAACCCGAACGTCGACGTCATCACCATGAAGCAGGTGCTGATGGAGACGGCGCTCGACCGCGGCGCTCCGGGTGAGGACAACGACTACGGCCACGGTTTCCTCGACGCCTACGCGGCCGTGCTGGCCGTGGCCGGTGGCCTGGGCACCGTCGAGGGCACCGTGACGGACCGCGACACGGGCTCGCCGATCGACGGCGTCAGGATCACCGTCACCGACGGCTTCCAGAGCGACGTCACCGAGGCCGACGGCCGCTACGCGCTGACCCTCCCCGAGGGCGCGTCGACCATCAACGCCGCGGCGTTCGGCTACGCGAACGCCTCGACCGTCGTCAACGTGTACGAGAACCAGACCACCTACCAGGACATCACCATGGTGCCGCTGGCCTCGGCCACGGTCACCGGCACGGTCTACACCGCGGGCTCGGTGCCCAACAGCGCCACGCCGCAGCCGGGGGCCCTGGTCGCGGTGGGCGGCACGCCGCTGCCCGGCGTGACCACCGACGCCGGCGGCAACTTCAGCTTCGTCGTGCCCGTGGGCTCGGTGTATGAGTTCCAGGCCACGGCCGCGGGCTCGGGCGCCATCAGCCAGCTGGTGCCCGTCAACGGCGACATGCACCTCGATCTGTACCTGAGTGCTCTCACCCAGGACGGCTTCGAGACCGGCAACCTGAGCGCCCTGCCCTGGGCCACCAACGGCAACGCGAACTGGTTCGTGCAGTCCGCGACGGTGCACAGCGGCACCCGCGCCGCCCAGTCGGGCGACGTCTCCGACAACCAGAACTCCAACCTGCAGGTGACGATCGATTGCGGCGCCGGCGGCGAGGTCAGCTTCTGGTACAAGGTCTCGAGCGAGCCCACCTACGACTTCCTCGAGTTCTATGTCGACGGCGTGCGGCTCGACCGGTGGTCCGGCGAGCTGGGCTGGTCCCTGTACTCGACCACCGTGACGGGCGGCACGCACACCTTCCGCTTCAACTACGACAAGGACTACTCGGTGTCCGACGGCAGCGACTGCGGTTGGATCGACGACGTCACCTTCCCCGGCGGCTCGGCGCCCGTGCCCCTGTGCGTGCCCGCGCCCACGGCGATCGTGCTGACGACGGCCCCGAGCCAGACGGTCACCGTGCCGCTGCTGGTGATGAACCAGGGCGCGTCGGTGCTCGAGGGCACGGCGTCGGTGGGCGGCTGGGCCAGCATCGCCGACGGCTACGTCTCGGCCGCGGCCTACGGTTACGACGTGGTCGACGTGGAGATCAGCACCTACGGGCTCGCGCCCGGCTACCACACCACCGACATCAGCATCGTGAGCAACGACCCCGCCAACCCGACGCTCCAGGTGCCGATCCAGCTGACGGTGTCCGGCGACCTCACGCCGGTCGAGGACGCGCCCCATGCGTTCCAGCTGGTGGGCGCGCAGCCCAACCCGTTCAACCCGCAGACCACGATCAAGTACGTGCTGCCCGAGACGGGCCTCGTGCGGCTGCGCCTGTACGACCTCCAGGGTCGGCTCGTGCGCACGCTCGTGGACGGCGCGCAGGCGGCCGGCCTGAACGAGGCGCGGTGGGACGGCCGGGACGGATCCGGTCGGGCCATGGCCTCGGGCACCTACTTCGCGCGGCTCGAGCAGGGTGCTCAGCGCAGCGTGAAGCCGCTGGTGCTCGTGCGCTAACGCGACTGATCGCACCGGGATCAGACGACCGGCGGCCCCTCGGGGCCGCCGGTTTTTTGCACCCTGGTTGAGGAAATGCCCCGATTGCGGTATGATTTGTCGGTTCCACCGGTCGTGCACCTCGGATCCCGCAACCCTCTTCCCCGTCACCAAGAGGATGCCCCCATGCGCCGTTCGTCCTGCCTGATCGTCTGCGGCCTGCTGCTGCTCGCCGTGTCCGCCTCCGCGGGGTCGCTGACCCCGGCCATGGAGGTCTACCTGGCGGCCAAAGCCGCCGACCAGCCCGTCAGCACGCTCCTCTTGCTCGACGACCACGTCGACGTCAAGGCCCTCGACCAGGACCTGCACCGGCGGGGCGTGAGCTTCGCCGAGCGCCATCTCACCGTGATCACCGCCCTGCAGGAGAAGGCCCGCACCACGCAGGCGAGCCTGCTCGCCGACCTCGAGGTGCGCCGCCAGCTCGGGGAGATCGCGACCTACGAGCCGTACTGGATCGTCAACGGCGTGTTCGTCACCACGGGTTCCGTGGAGGTGGTGCGAGACCTGGCCGCCCGCAGCGACGTGAGGGCCGCCGAGACGCCCCTGCGCGTGGAACTGCTCGAGCCCACCGAGCGCGGCGCGGCCGCCGGATCCCGCTCCATCGGCATCACGGCCGCCCTGGTGAACATCGGCGTCCGCCGCGTCTGGAGCGACCTCGGCATCAACGGCGAGGGCGCGATCGTGGCCAACCTCGACACCGGCGTCGACGGCAACCACATCGCCCTGGCCTCGCGCTGGCGCGGCCTGCACGCCCCGGCCACCGAGTGCTGGCTCGACTTCGTCGGCGCCTTCGACAACCCGCCCGTCGACAGCGACTCGCACGGCACGCACACGATGGGCACGATGTGCGGCCAGGCGCCCGGCGACACGATCGGTGTGGCTCCGCGCGCGGAATGGATCGCCGCCAACACCATCGTCGGCGGCAGCCTGGGCAGCCAGGTTCTCACCACGATGCAGTGGCTGGCCGACCCCGACGGCGACCCCTTCACCACCGGCGACGTGCCCGACGTCGCCAACAACAGCTGGGGCATCAACGAGAACTTCGGCTATCCCGACTGCTTCAGCGGCTGGTGGGACGCCATCGACGCCTGCGAGGCGGCCGGCGTGATGCACGTCTGGTCGGCCGGCAACGAGGGCCCCGGCGCGAGCACCCTGCGCTCGCCCGCCGACCGCGCCACCACCCCGTACGACAGCTTCTCCGTCGGCAGCACCATCACCGGCGCGCCCTTCAGCCTGGCCTACGACTCGAGCCGCGGCCCCGCCGGCCCCGACTGCGGACCGGCCGAGAACCTGATCAAGCCCGAGGTGTCGGCCCCCGGCGTGGGGGTGTACAGCTCGGTGCCGGGCAACGGTTACGCCTACTACAGCGGCACCTCGATGGCCGCGCCCCACGTGGCGGGCACCGTGGCGCTCATGCGCTCGGCCAACCCCGAGCTCGATGTGATCACCATCAAGCAGATCCTCATGGACACCGCCAACGACCTGGGCGCCCCGGGCGAGGACAACCTCTACGGCCACGGCATCATCGACGTCTACGCCGCCGTCGAGGCCGCCCTGTCGGGCTACGGCCTGATCGCCGGCACCGTGGTGGACGACGCGACCGGCCTGCCCCTCGAGGGCGCGCTGGTCTCCATCAACACGGGCACCCAGACCGACCTGACCGAGGCCGACGGCAGCTTCCGCCTGAGCGTGCCCTCGGGCACGTTGACCCTGCTGGTCTCCACCTTCGGCTACGAGGACCTCGATCTCGAGATCACCGTGGCCGGCGGCGAGGAACTGAACCCCGAGCTGCGCCTGGTGCCGCAACCGGCGGTCGTGCTCTCGGGCACGGTCTACGGCCCGGGCGAAGTGTTCCCGGGCACGGCGCCGACCGCGGGCGCCGTGGTGTCGCTCGACGCCACGCCGTTGCCGTCGGTGACCACGGCGGCCGACGGGCGCTGGTCGATCACCGCCCCGCGCGACGTCCGCTACACCGTGCGCGCCAGCCTGCCCGGCCAGGGCAGCTGCGTGCAGGACCTGCCTGCCATGGGCGACGTCGCCTGCGACCTCTATCTGCGGGCCGAGGCCGGCGACGGCTTCGAATCGGGCGACCTCGTCGGCCTGGCGTGGTCGTCGGCGGGCGCGGCCGACTGGGAGGCCACCGACGCCGACGCCCAGGAGGGCGGCTACTCCGCGCGAAGCGGCCAGCTGGGCGGCAGCGCGACCTCGATCCTCAACCTCGCCGTCACCCTGGACGAGGCCGGCCCGTTGAGCTTCTGGGTCAAGACCACCGGCACCGGCACGCTCGCGTTCTGGGACGGCTTCGCCACCATCGAGAGCTGGACCGGCCTGTCGACCTGGTTGCCGTACACCTACGACGCGCCCGCCGGCGCCCACACCTTCCGCTGGCGCTACAGCACCGCCAGCAGCGGCGGCGGCAGCGGCGACCGCGGCTACCTCGACGGCGTGATCCTGCCCGGCGGCGAGCCCGCCGCGCCTCGCGCGGTGCCGTGCCCGGTGCCCGTCACCGTGGACGTGGCCGCCGGCGGCACGGCCACGGCCACGCTGCTCGTCCTCAACCAGGGCGTGCTCGACCTCGCCTGGTCGCTGGGCGACGCGCTACCGTACGTGAGCCCCGGCACCACGTCCGGCACCCTCGCGGCGGCCGACTACGCCGAGGTGGACCTGGCCATCGACGCCGCCGGCCTGGCCGACGGCAGCCACCAGTTCAACCTGACCCTGACCAGCGACGATCCCGACAACCCGTCGCTCCAGGTGCCGGTGATCATCCAGGTGGGCGCGACCACCGCCGTGGACGCGCTGCCCCGGGCCGCCGTCCTGGTGGGCGCCCTGCCCAACCCGTTCAACCCGCAGACCACGGTGCGCTTCGCGCTGCCGGCGTCCCAGCAGGCCAGCCTGCGCGTGTACGACGTGCAGGGCCGTCTGGTGCGCCAGCTGGTGGACGAGGTGCGCCCCGCGGGCCAGAACGATGCCCGCTGGGACGGCCGCGACCACGAGGGCCGGGCCGTGGCCAGCGGCACCTACTTCGCGCGGCTGGTGGCGGGCGGCGTGGTGCAGGTCAAGAGCATGGTTCTGGTGAGGTAGTGTCGAGACCACAAGACGCGTGGCGGCCCCCGGCGTCCCAGGATGCCGGGGGCCTCGTCTTGCCGGGCGCCGCCGTTTCCTCTACGGTGGGTTGAACTCCCAAGGAGGCCGCCATGTCACCCTCGCTCGCCCCTCAGACCGCCCTCATCACCGGCGCCGGCCGCGGCATCGGCCGGGCCATGGCCCGCCATCTCGCCCGCCGCGGCATGCGTGTCGCGGTGGCCGCCCGCACCGAGGTGCAGGTGGAGGACACGGTGGCGGCGATCGCCGAGGCGGGCGGGGAGGCGCTCGCGCTGGTGTGCGACGTCCTGGACCTCGAATCGGTGCAGGCCGCCGTGACCCGGGTCTGTGACGCCTGGGATCGCCTCGACCTGCTGATCAACAACGCGGGCAGCCTCGTCAGCGTGGGGCCGCTCTGGCAGACCGATCCCCGGGAGTGGTCGCACGACGTGGACGTCAACGTGCGTGGCGTCTACCACGGTTGTCGGGTCGCCGTGCCGGTGATGCTCGCCGCCGGCCGCGGCCGCATCGTCAATCTCGCGGGCGGCGGCACGGCCGGGCCCTTCCTCAACGCGTCGGCCTACGCGACGAGCAAGGCCGCGGTGATGCGCCTGACCGAAAACCTGGCCGCCGAGCTGGACGCCGCCCGCGCGCCGGTGCGGGTGTTCGCCGTCACGCCGGGCCTGGTGCGCACCGCCATGACGGAGCAGTTCCTGCACACCGACCAGGGGCGCCGCTGGATGCAGCACACGGCGGGCTCCCTGCAGCGCGGCCAGGACGTCTCGCCGCAGCTGGTGAGCGAACTGGTGGCGGCGATCGCCGGTGGGGAGCTTGACGCCTACCACGGCCGGTTGCTGTCGGCGCCGCATGATGCGGGGGACCTGCCGGCGCTGGCGCGCGCGGCCGAAGGGCTGGCGGACGACGAGGATCGGCGACGGTTGCGGATCATCCGGGCCTGATCATTCCCCGATGGTCTTCACCGGCACCCGCTTCCGGCGCCGCCGGTCGAGCTCGCCGTAGAAGATCCGTTGGATTCGGAGGGGCTATCTTCTTCGCGACAGACTACTGCCGGCGTCCTCCGCGCGACAACGTTGCTGACGTCGTCATCGAATGCTGCCCCATTCCTTACGGAACAGCTTCGTCAACTTGATCATGCTCTCGGCACCCGCGTACTGATTCAGTGTGTATAGCGCAGCCCGCGAATGCACGCGGATGGCTTCTAGACTTCGCACGGATTGATCTTGGCTCCTGAGCGCCTAACGCTACGACTCGCAGCGCCGGATCGTCGATGGGGATCGATGTGAGCCGAAACCTCAATGCACCAACACCCGCGGCACTCCCTGGCACTGCCTGAGGGCCGCCGCCGCCGCTAGATCAAACGGCAATACCGCTGATCCGATTGCCGCGACCTCCTCCTCGAGTTGCGTGCCTCTCTCTCTCAGAACCTTGAGCTCCCGCATAATTACGCGGAGAGGCCGACCGCTCGGATCGCCCAGAGCCAAGTTCTCAGTGGCTCCTGGTCTCCCAGCCCCGCGCTACATTCCCGACACCGGACGATCCAGATCTGGGGGTATACCCGCGGCGGTCGGACGTTCTTCGAGCCACCGGCCGCCCGATCCTGCAGCGGTCCCAGATCTCTGGGGACGAACGTTGTGACCTTGGTCGGCAGGACCCCACCGGTAGTCCGGCTGTACTGGAAGCCGCCGTAGGCCATCCTGAGAGGATGCGGTTGACTGTCGACCTGGTGAACGGTCTGCCGGTCCGGGTGGTCAGGCCGTCACCGTTGAGCTAACTCGCCAACTGGTCGTAGGTGGCGTCGCGGTCGAAGCCCTCGAACAGCTCGAGGATGATGGGGGACCAGGTGGGGTCCGGGATGAGCTCCTTGCGGCCCTTGGAGCCGTGCGTGACGAATCCCAGGGGGTTCTGGGTTACCCAGTAGCCTGCCGCCCGGTGGAGCGCCTTGCGCTCGCGTACGCGCCTGCTGCGCTCTCTGGACTCCAGGGCGGCCAGGGCCAGCTTCAGCGTGCCCATCAGCTGGCCCTCAACGCTGCTTAGATCCACGTTGCCGCTGTCGGTGGTGTGAAGCTGCACGTCGAAGTCGCCGACCGTCCAGGAGGCCAGGAGGCCCGCTCTTAAGTCTCGGGCCCAGCGGTCAAGGGACCAGACGACGACCACGCCGCCGGTCAGGTGGCCGGCCTCGACGTAGCACAGGAGCTCGTCCCACCCGGCGCGGGCCGTGCGGGCCTTGGTACCGGAGACGCCGTCATCTGTGAAGACCTTCACGAGGTTGAAGCCCTTACGCTGGCAGTACTCCTCGATGGCATGGAGCTGGTCGTCGCAGCTGAGGTGCTGCTTCTTGGTGGAGGCGCGGAGGTAGGCGACGGCGGGGGAGGAGAAAACTGCAGAACCAAGCGAATCAGACTGGCAGCTCCGGATCATGATTGAAGCTCTCTGTCTGCCTGCGCCGAAGTGGGCAGATTCCCGTCTCCACCGCTCTCTCGAATCTCGTATAGGTCCATGGCACTGTTGAGGAGGTACCACGAAAAGTGCTTAGAGTACTTGCCGGGCTCGCTATACTCCGCGATCTCGGCAAGCAATCTGTCGTCGATATAGGCGTTTCTGTCAAGGAACGCGAAATACCCATAGTCCCGATTACTGCAACTGCGACGACACCGAGCAGCAGACCCCTTGAAGGATAAGACAGCGGGAAGAACAGCTTTAACAGTCAATAGACCCGGATCGAAGTTGTCGGTCGGCATCAGACCAAGTGGATAGATAACGCCAACTGCAAACAGGACGATGCATGCGCCGATGGCAATTCGAATTGCTGTTGACGACTCCGGCCTTGCGCCCGATTCATCAAAAGCTACTGATTCGATCACAGAGAGCAGTGACGTCACCAAGTGACGTGAGGATCCTTTCACGTTCTCGCCGAAGGGCATCGGCTTGCATACTTGCAGCCAGGGAGGCGAAGGCGAATCCGCAGGTTTGCCCGCTTCCCTTCTTGAGGTTTCCTCGCGAATAACCTCATCGATGATTTCGAATGTCTCGCCGATGCTGACGAACATCGGTTCCGATAGCCGATCTCGGTAGGACTCACGAGTTGAGATCACTTCGTCTTTCATGACGGCAATCTCCGCGTCGTAACGAAACCGTTCAATCTCAAGTTGGTTCACCCACGAGAATCGAAGAAGCTCAACAGCGCTCACTGGCTGTCCAATAGAGACACGTAGATCGTCATAGGTGTGTCGGCGCTGTTGGAGGGAAGTCTGGTTGCTGATTACCTTGGAGAAAACAAAGGCGCCCATAAGCCCTACAATCGCCGCGCTTGATTGTGCGAGTGCGCTAAAAGCCAATTCCAATCCATGTTGCTCCTAGCTTGCCGACTGCCACATGGGACCCGTTGATCAAGACGATATCGAAGCTAGTCTTCGCGGGCTCGCATTCTTCGTCGCAGTAAACAGAGAGCTCATCTAACCACGCTTCGATGAAATGAATGTCTAGAATGTCTGTTCGCGCCAGAAAGTGCGCTATCTCAATCGGTGGAGCACCGTGGCGGAGCAACCGAATCAATAGCTCGCGGAGGAAGTCTTTTGCCGTCGAGTCTCGCGTCAAGACTTCCGATTGCACTCGGCCGAGACAACTCATTCATAGCGTGTTGAACTGCCAGCGCATCTCGATGGCCGAACTCCCCGAGGTATTTTCTGAAGAACGAGTTGAGCGTGTCATAGTCTATAATATATCTAGAAGCTAAGGTTCCCCCCGTCGCTCAATCCGGGCCATTGATAGTCTGTCTCGATATCCTTTTTCTAGGCGTCGAACAGACTCGAGGATTTCTGCCATCACTGATGAATCGTCTCGCTCTTCTGATTTCGTCACTGGAGTTAGAGCTCTCGCGTTCATCAGGCCATCTTCAAATCGACTCCAGTTCGAATCCAACGAAGTCTTTAGAACCGAGTCGGTCAGCCTGCTGTCGCCGAGGTGGCCGTTGATGGTTTCAATAAGTTTGGAGACTCCATCTCGGGAGGAAAGAGTGTGGTTGAATTGAGCGAGTGGGTCGCAAACGTCTCTCGGCTCGATGTCCACCAAGAAAGTGCATACTCTCTGGCTACTCATCCCTCGAGCCAGGGCGCCTGCTTCGAACTGAATCCAGGGGCTATGCAGATTCTCACTTGTCAGGCAAACGATTCCGAAATTCGTCGCTGCAAGTTGTGCTGAGATTTCAGAGAACCAAATGGTTCCTCTGTCCATCTCCGATGAAATCCAAGGCCGAGTTGCTTGAACCACACACGGAAGCCACTCGACGAATAGTTCGGCAACACACTTGCTACGTATTCCCGACCAACTGATGAAGATTTTCACAGTACCTCTCCCGTCTACAAACGCACTTGGCTCCCAGCTAGAGGCTAGGCCAAACCTTCACCCCGATCTGCTTGAATTTCGACACGCTGAGCTGTCCCCGCTCTTCGCGGGCCTTCGACCCAGGAGCCCGCAGCGCCTTCTTGATGGCCGGCCGCCTTGCCTCCCAGATCGCCGACACTTCGTAGTCTTTATCCAGGAGCACGAGCATCACGACGTCCCACTCGTGATTCAGCTTGATCGCTCCGACCCGCTGCCCAGGCTTCGCGCCATCAGCGAGCCACCGTCCCTTGATCTGGATGCGCTCCGTCTTGCCGCCGATTTCGCGCGTCGCGTCGAATCTCGCCTGCCTAGCATCGGCGAGCTGGAGGTGGAGCAATTGCGCCGCGGCTACCTCGGCAACCTCCCCAGTGATGCCAAGTGGCTTGCCGGTCAACTCGCGGTACTCGCGGGCGAGGGCCTTGGCCTTCTTCAAGATGCTGGCGATGGCTCTGTCGTTGGCGTTCATGGCGGATTCTCATCCTTCGAGCGTCAGCTTGAACGGCTTGTTATTCTGTTTTACGACAATCTCTAAAAGGTCATGTTCTTACGGGCGCAACCTGCTGTTGCATCATGTATGACCATACTGCGAGAAGATAATCATAGGTCCCGTGACGCCGCAGTATTTCGAGAATCCCACAACACCGTGAGTCAAACAACCTCTCAAGTCGTTCGGGATCATACCGAACCACGTTCCCCAAATGGAAGAACGCAAGCAGGACAGGTATCTCTTCGGGAAACATGAAGTTCGACATCGACCGAGGTGTCATTGTATAGAACTCGGATTCATGGATTTCGGGATAGAGCAGAAACCACCGTAGACCACCTTCTAGAGCAGTACGAGCATCCTCTTCGGATGACGCGGATACTGACTTGCTGACGTATTTTCCAGAATCGTAGTTCAAACCTGACAGCAATTTAATCTGGCGTCGAATGGTATTGATAGGTTGACTTGGGCGTGGGAATTGAACCTCAGCTCTCCATTTTCCATGCTTATGCTGCGTTATCGAGACATCGACGCCTTCGAAGCCGCCAGGAATTCCATATACATTGGTGAACTCGAAGCCGATAGACGCAATGTACGGATAGATATCGCGTAGGCTCAGACTCCGCTTAGGGGTACTTCTCCAGTTTCCGTTTCGATTCCTTTGGCTCGTATTTGGCCAGAGATGCCCGACTAGTGCAGAATAGTAGAGAGCGATTGCACCTCTCTCGTGAACAGTAATCTGATCGGTGAGCAGATCATGACTCTGGCGACTAACGCCTGTCCAACCAGCGCCGTGCTGACGCTGTTCACCCAACTCATCAATCCACCCTTTCGCTAGAACGACGGTTTTGGCCAAGTTCAGCATCGAGTAGTAGATCGGAAGGTACGATGTGCGGGACGATCCACTGAATGCTTGGTCCAGCAACTCCATTGCGACTTCTACGTGACTACTTATGGCTCTGGAACAATTCCGCAGCTTGTTGGCATCATTTTGTTTGTGTTTCGCAGCAAGAATTTCACTTGTGTAGGCTTGGCTCTTTAGGCCGCGGAGCCAAGAGACTACGTCCTGAAGGGGATCTAACGCCGACTTACATATTTGTGGCTCTCGATAGCGAACTTGCGACACCCTACTCTCCAAAATCTGATTAGCACCATGCCGTTATGCTGCGGGCGGTTCTGGCGCGGTTCGTGGCTCAGCACGAACCGTGACAGAGCCGGCTGTCAGCTTGAACAGCTTGTTAGAGCGCTTTCCTGATCGCGACTCACTTTGGTTCTACCCGCCGCTCAAGTAGTACTTCATCCCCTTACGCTGGCCTTCGGTAACCAGCTCGCCACCTTCGACTAGTGGCCGAACGACCAATTGCGCGACCTGTACGTCGATACCTAGTACCTGCGATAGCGATACCATCGTCAGACCAGGTTCTGCAGCCAATAGGTCGCGAACCTCCGTGCGCTTCTCCTCAAGGAACTCGTCGATGCCCTCATGTGATCTCTTAGGATACCTCTGCTCCATTACCGTACCGAGTTTCTCCTCCAACTCACTGTAGGAACTGTACTGAATCCGATCTAGTCCGCGGAGGTCAGAGGGAACTTCTTTAGTTTCAGTCTTTGAAGGGTCGATAGCGATATACCAATTGTCCGCCAACGCCATGGCATAGCCGAGTTCAAGAGTCACGTTCGGGTTCCATCCGGAAATATCGAATATAGAAAAGTCCGAAGCCCGGATAAACGTCTCAATCTTCTTCATGATGTGCATGTTTGTAATTTTCTCATCCGCGAAGATAAAGGTTACATGATATCTCTTTTCCAATGCTTTATAGATCTTACGGTAGTCAGCTTTGGGGTATAGCTTGTAAGAGTACGCTACGAATACTTGCCGGCCGGATTCTAATCTGGGCGCCTCCTTTACTTTTTTCTTCTGCACTTTCTTGGTAGGCAGCGTGGCCGCCTTCTTCTTCGTCGCCCTTTTCTTTGCCATCGTTCCCCCTATGCAATCGTTTTAACACCTGCTTAGCCAGCGAACCTTGTGCGCTTAGTACGCCACTTCTTGAGCGAGATCCCAGTCTAGAAGCTGTAGATCCCGAGTTTGATACAAATGCTGCCGTGCCGTCCTGCAATCCTCAGCTTTGACCAAGGCAGCGTGCCTATGCCGGCGGATCAGTCTGTTGCGGGCCGTCGGAATACAACCTGATCGAAGCGGACATAGTCCGTTTTTGAGCCGAGGAATCCGGCCAGGCATCCTGGCTTGACTGCAATGTTCACGTCGGCAATCTGGCAGAACTCCCATCCGTCTCGAGCGTTGCTGTTGATCAGGGCCGAGAGTTGAGCGCTAACCTCATTCGCAGACCCTTTGCTCTTGATGCGTCCGATGAATGGCTCGACGCGGTATTCGTAGCTCACGCTTTACTCCCTATAGGTAGCAGCCTGGAAGATGCGGACGGTAGATCGTGGTGTACGCCCAAGGGTAGCAGATCCCGAGCGTGAAGAGGGTCACGAAGAACCCCCCGATGTACCTACCGATGAGCCCCAAGAGGCCTCCATCGAAGTACGACTCGGCTCCTGAGTGGGCGTCGACAGACACATTCACACTGATGTCGTGAGTCATCCCCGGCTCCTCCCCGCTGGACGAATCTACTCGCTGTAGTTTCAGGATTGGATCTTGGCTCCCCTTAGTCTTCTCTCTGGTCGGTTGACTCGGCCTGTCTCATCTCCGCGATGATCGAAGTCATCTCCGCGAGCGCTTCCTGGATGGTACGGATCGCCCCCTCGATTGCCCGCTGGTCCATGGTCTCCCCCTCCAAGGGTGTGTGGCAAGCTGCTGTACCCAGGCCTGCGCCTGAAAATCTATAGCGGGAGGGGCTTTCACAGGTCCTTCTGTGCGAGCTAGGGCGATTCCGTGCTGGCTCAATCTATCCCAGCGAAAGTCTCAGCCTGGGGGAGGACGATGGCGGGCGCTGCGTCCCCCGGGGCCTCGACCTTCGTCGCTTCGTCGATCCGTGTCTCAACCGCCGAACTGATCTGCCTTCCGAGCTCGCAGAGGCGGGCGATCCGCTTCGGCGTGTGCGAGCAGACGCCGCTGCTCCCGGTGCGAGCGCCTTGCCCTCGTCGGGCGCTCTGGATTCGTTCCGACGCGGACGCCACTCTGGAGACTCCCGCCGCAGGTGTCCCCGCGCAAGCCGAGCTGACCGATTGAGGGCCCATGCCGAGGCTCGCGTTGACGAATGACGGGTGATCGCCGAGGTTGGACCGCGTGCGCATTCCGGCAGAGAACCGGGTCTCCTCAGCAACTCCCCACCGTTGAATACCATTCGCCCGCGGTGCTGTCAATCGGTCGGTCGCTCGAACCGCGACTCCGCCGCCCGCCCGTTGGCCTGGCTGCCGACCGCCGGCGGGCGACGGCGCTTCTCACCGCCGTGTGCCCACCTGCAGGCGTCGGTGTCGCGGCGGTGACGTTCGTGACCAGCGCGCGGCGCTACGCCAGGTCGGGCGACGTTCGAGATGCGGAAGGGTTGGTGTCCGGCTACACGGGCCTCTCCGGCTCCGCCGACAGGGTCGGCAAGCGCTGAGCGGAGGTCTGGTGCGCTGCGGCGCCTCCGCGCGCGCCTATCGCAAATGGTTTCCCCTTGAATTCTACCGCCGATCGCGTATGCTGCCCCCGCCACCAGGAGGAGGGGGCAGCACCGCCGCGTCGCGGCGATCTCATCTCGTGCTTCATGACGACATCTCTGGCGCCTTGACGCGTCGTGCCACCTTCTCTGCGTGCGCCGTCGGTCCGTTTCCGAAGGCGTACGCGACACTTCCATCAGCGAATGGTGTTAGGAGGAGATCATGATTCGCGTCGTTATCTTGGCACTGGCGATCTGTGCGGTCTCGCAATTCGCGGCCGCGACGAACTGCCCCGGCATCTTTCTCGAACACGAGAGCGACACCAAGTTCTTCTTCACTCCCGACGGGCAGACCTACGTCCGCAGCTTCCGCATCGTCGACTCCAGCTGCAACGGGTGGACCGGGCTCACTCCGACCCTCCGCTTCTACGACTGGACCAACGGCGGCCCCCGTACCGGGCATTTCTGCGGCGAGAACGGCATCTGGTCGCCCACGTTCACGGCGACCGAGGACGGGAACGGCTGGTACACGTTCGAGTTCGAGCTCGGCGCCGGCATCGATATGGGCCAACCCACGACCCAGTTCACGATGCAGGTCACTGCCAACGGTGGGCTCTACCACGACTTCACGATCTACGAGTCCAGCACGGACCTCACCGGCGATCTCGTGGTGAACCTCGGTGATGTGAGTTACTTCAGCCAAGCGTTCTACACGACCCACGATATGCGCGCGGACTTGAACCACGATGGCGCCATCGATCTGGCGGACATCAGCATCCTGTCGGCGCACATGGGCGCGGTCTGCCCGTAGGGGAGGCGCCGCCTGGCGTGACGAGGGGCTGAGGCCTTCACGGCTTCAGCCCCTTCGCGTGCTCGACACGTAGAACGCCAGGTCAACACCCGCGGTTCGCAGCGCGAGCGATCGGCCGGCTCTTGGCGGCGAGGTCCTGCTGGAGTGCGACCTCGCGCCCGTCGGGCGCATCGCGGTCCCGGCGCTCGGCATCATGCAGCGAGCCGGGGTCGGGGTCGAACCAGGCTTTCGGACGGTTGACCCGCGTATGGCCGAGACGAGGCACCGTCACTCCTGGACCCCGCTCCGGGCGAGCGCGGCCTCCACCTGCGGCGTGATGTCGAGGAATGCGCGGCGCGTGGGGATCTCCAGCCAGAGTTCCTGACGATGGCTTTTCATGACGACCTCCGGTGGCGGGCCTGGCACAATCACCTATCGTGACGCCCATGTCGATGCCGACCGTGATGAACGAGCGCCTCCGCCGCGCGATCCTCTGGATCGCGGGCCTCGCCCTGGCCCTGGCCGGGGTACTGGCGCCTGTGCACCTGGCGGTGGCCCATCATTGCGACACGCATCAGTCCGGCAACGACTGCCCCATCTGCGTGCACTGGCAGCACAACCTCGCCGACCAGCCGCTGGCCTGGTCCGCCCCCCTGCCCGGGGCCCCGACCCCGGCCCGCGTCGCCTCCGGACTCCGCCCGGACCGCCGGCCGGTGCCCGCCGCCTGCGGCCGCGCCCCTCCCTCCGACCTCCTGCCCGGCTAGTTCGTCGCTTCACCAGCACCGTAGACGACATCCTGCACAGGAGGCAACCATGCATCCCGTTCGCCTGTCCGTTCTGCTCGCCGTCAGCTTGACCGCGGGCCTCGCCCTGGCCCAGTCGGCCACGTCCACCGGCGTCTCGCGCGACCTCAATCCCGCGCTCAGCGTCAACACCCTCCTGCTCGGCCGCGTGGCCGACAAGGATACCGACGCCGCGGTCAACGGCATGGACCTCCAGGAGGCCGAGATGCAGTTCACCAGCATCGTCGACCCCTTCTGGAAGGCCAACCTGATCCTGGCCGTGCATCCGGCCGACGAGGGCTACGAGGTCGAGGTCGAGGTCGCCACCATCGACGCCAGCCTCCTGCCGCACGGGTTCGGCCTGAAGCTCGGCAAGGACTACCTGCCGTTCGGCAAGCACGCGCCGCTGCACACCCACCAGTATCCGTTCATCGACCCGCCGGTGGGCCTGCAGGGCTTCCTGGGCGGTGAGGGCCTCTCGGAGGTGGGCGCGCGGCTGTCGCACGCCGTGCCGCTGCCCTGGTACGCCGACCTCGACGTGTACGCGGTGGACGGCGGCGCGGAGATCTTCGACGCCGCATCGCGCGACCTCGTCTTCGGCGCCCGCTTCGCCAACCTCCTGGACCTCGGCGACACCGCCACCCTGGAGCTCGGCGGTTCCTGGCTGCACGGTCCGCACGCCCCCGGCTTCCTCGACACCGACCCGGCCGTTGCCGGCACCCTCGATCTCCTCGGCGCCGACATCACCTACAAGTGGGTCTCCGCGTCGTCGTCGCAGGGTCCTGCCTGCGAGGTCACCGCGGAGGTGATCCTGCCCCAGGTGGACGGGGCCGCCGGCGACCCCTTCGGCTGGTACGCCAACGCGCGGTACCGCTTCGCCCGCAGCTGGTGGGTGGGCGCGCAGGTGGGCGGCCTCGACCGCGACCTCGCCGACCCGGCGGCGGCCGGCCCCGCCGCGCTGTTCGGCTGGGACAAGGTCCGCGAGACCAAGGCCAACCTGACCTGGGCGCCCAGCGAGTTCTCCGCGCTGCGCCTGGAGGTCGCCCACTACGACGATCAGATCGGCCAGGCCGACGACACGCTGGTCTCCCTGCAGGCCAACTTCACCATCGGGTCGCACCCGGCCCACATGTACTAGGAGGCTGCCATGCGTTCGCTCCTGATGGCCGCCGCGCTGGCGGCCCTGCTCTCGCTGCCGGCCGCCGGCGGCCCCCTGCACGTCGTCTGCACCCTGACCGACCTGGGCTGGCTCGCCGAGCAGGTGGGCGGCCCGGAGGTCGAGGTGACCGTGCTCTGCCCCGGCGAGTACGATCCCCACGTCCTGCCCGCGCGGCCCTCGCTGGCGCGCGCCGTCGGCAAGGCCGACCTCCTCTGCTACAACGGCCTCGATCTGGAGGTCGGCTGGCTGCCCGTGCTCATGGACAAGGCCCGCAACAGCCGGGTGCGCGCCGGCCAGTCCGGCGACCTCGACTGCTCGCACGCGCTCGACCGCGTCCTCGAGGTGCCCACCGCGGGGGTCTCCCGCGCCCAGGGCGACGTCCATCCCCACGGCAATCCGCACTACCTGCTCGACCCGCGCAACGGCCTGCGGGTGGCCCACCTGATGGCCGATCGCCTGGCTGAACTGCGCCCCGAGGCCGCCGCCGGCTTCCACGCCCGGGCCGACCGTCTGGATGCCGACCTCGCCCCGCGCATCGCCGCCTGGTACGCCGCCGCCGCGCCGGTGCGCGCACGGCCGTTGGTGAACCAGACCAAGCAGTGGGAGTACCTCGCCGACTGGCTGGGCCTCGAGTTCCTCGGCGCCGTCGAGCATCGGCCCGGCATCGCCCCGTCGCCCCGCCACGTGGACGACCTGGTGCGCCAGGCCATGGCGGCGGGCGTGCGCGAGCTGGTGGCCGCGCCCTGGAACCACCTCGACGAGGCCAGGGGCGCGGCCGACCGCATGGACGCCACCCTGGTGGTGCTCCCCGCGGCGGTGGGCTCCCTGGCCGGAGCCGAGACCTACCCCGCCATGTTCGACGTGATCGTCCAGAAGCTCGTGGCTGCGGCCGGAGAGTGAGGCGCTCGTGAACGGATTCCTGTCCCTGATGGCCGCGCCCGTGGCAGCGGCGATGGTGCTCGTGGTGATGCACGGCTACCTGGGAGGCCACGTGGTGCGGCGCGGCGTGATCTTCGTCGACATCGCGCTCGCGCAGGTGGCGGCGTTCGGCGTCGCGCTGTCGCTGTTCTTCGGTGCCGAGGTGGGCAGCGACACGGCCTGGTTCGCGGGCCTGGGGGCGACGTTCCTCGGCGCGCTGCTCATCTCGACCACCCGCGCGCGTCACCAGGTGATCCCGCAGGAGGCCTACATCGGCATCATCTACGCGGTGTTCTCGGCCGCCATGATCCTCGTGCTGACCCAGGTCCCGCATGGAGGCGAGGAGATCAACCACCTCCTGGTCGGCTCCATCCTCTGGGTCACCTGGCACCAGGTGCTCAAGACCGCGGTGCTGTACGCCCTGCTGGGGGCTGCTCTGGTGGGCCCACCCGCGGCTCGACCTGATCAGCGAGAGTCCGCAGCGGGCCCGTGAGAAGGGCCTGCGCCTGAAACGCTGGGACTTCCTGTTCTACGCGGTGCTCGGCACGGTGGTCACCAGCAGCGTCCAGATCGCCGGCGTGCTCCTGGTGTTCACGCTGCTGGTGGTGCCCACGGTGATGGCCTGCCGACGCGGCTGCGCCGGCGGGCTGCATCACCTGGGCTTCGTGCTCGTGGTGGGCGTGGTGGCGATCATGCTGGGGGCGGCGGCGAGCTGGTGGCTGGACGTGCCCACGGGCGCGGCGATCGTCTGCGTGTTCGGCGTCCTGCTGGGGCTGCAGGTGGTGCTGGAGGCGCTGACCGGGGCGAGGGATTGACCGCGCCCGACGCCCGGTTTCGAAAAAACGACATTAAGACTTCAAAAATCAGGCAAATCGGGATACAATTCCGGGGCTGGGCGGCCACCACCCGCCTCGGACTTTCCTGTGTCGTTCGACGCCACCCATCAGGAGGACATCATGCGCCATCTGCTCACGCTCGCGGTGCTCGCCGCTCTGCTCACGGCCGGCGCCGCCCAGGCCGAGATCGGCTGGGCCGGCAACGCGTACCCCAACAACGGCTACGACGTCGCCCCCACCGGCGACCAGTTCGTCGTCGCCCAGGTCTACAAGGGCGGCGTGACCGACGCGGCCGGCCAGGGCGCCGACCTCACCGCCGACCTCGTCTACGACGTCGACGGCACGGGCCCGGTCACCCTGCCCATGTCCTACAACACCGACATCGGCGGCAACGACGAGTACATCGGCTTCATCCCGCAGGCCGCGATCATGGGCGGCGCCTCGGTGTCCGTCACCGTGATCTTCCACGACCTCACCGACGGCACCCAGTACGAGATCACCGGCGACCAGAACGGCAATCCGCCGCCCCTGGTCTACAACATCGTCGATGTCCTGCCCGGCGACGTGGCCGTCACCTTCACGCTCTGCATGAGCGGCGAGCCGTTCACCGGCGCGCCGTGCGTCATCGGCTCGGCCGGCCCGATCGGCAACTGGGGCGACGGCGTGCCCATGACCCAGGTCGACGGCGACCTCTGGGACGCCACCATCACCTTCCCCGCCGGCAGCAACCCGTCGTTCGAGTACAAGTTCAAGAAGAACGACTGCACCGAGTGGGAGGGCGTGGGCAACCGCGCCGTGAGCCTGCCGACCGACGGCACGGCGACCGTCGTGCTCGCTCCCGACAGCTGGAACAACCTGCCCATCGGCTGCGGCCTCGGCAACGTGCTCGAACACGACGTCGAGGTGTGCCTGCAGGTCTGCATGGACGGCGTCGATTCTGCCGGCGCGCCCTGCGTGATCGGCGGCTACGCCGACCTCGGCGACTGGAACACCCCGGTGCCCATGGGCCAGATCGGCGCCATGCTCTTCCAGAAGTGCCTCTACATCCCCGCCGGCCAGGCCGTGCCCCTGACCATCGAGTACAAGTTCAAGAAGGACGATTGCGAGACCTGGGAGGGCGTGCCCAACCGGACGGTCACCATCGACCTGAGCACTCCCGCCGAGATCACCCAGACCCACAACTGGGACGACAACCCCGACGGCGCCTGCCTTCCCGTGGCGACCGAGCACCACAGCTGGACCAGCGTCAAGGGCCTCTTCCGGTAACGCTCCGGATTCGGCTCCAACGACAGACGGGCCGCCCTCCGGAGGGCGGCCCGTCGTCGTTCGGGGGTGAGGCGGGGGCGCTACTGGATCCACCGCGTGAGCCAGCTCATCACTTCCTCGTGCCATTGGATCGAGTTCTGCGGCTTGAGCACCCAGTGGTTCTCGTCCGGGTAGTAGAGCAGGCGGGCCGGCACGCCCCGGCGACGCAGCGCCGTGAACGTGCTCATCCCCTGGGTGTCGACCACGCGGTAGTCGCGCCCGCCGTGCACCACCAGGGTGGGCACGTGCCAGTTCTGCACGAAGTTGATCGGGTTGTGCTTCTGGTAGGCGGCCTGGTCTTCCCAGGGACGGCCGTGCTCCCACTCGGGGAACCACAGCTCCTCGGTGTCGTAGTAGGCCATCTGCTCGCACAGGTTGCCGTCGTGGCTGACGAAGGCCCGGAAGCGGTCGCCGAACGGCTGGCCGTGCATCCAGTTGATCATGTAGGCGCCGTAGCTCGCGCCGGCGGCCACGACCCTGTCGCCGTCCAGCCACGGATAGCGGGCGAGGGCGGCGTCGAGGCCCTTCTCGAGGTCCTCGAGGGGACGGTCGCCCCAGTGGCCGCTGATGGCGTCGGTGAACGTCTGGCCGTAGCCGGTGGAGCCGTGGAAGTCGACGGCCACGGTGCAGAAGCCGGCGCCCACGTACGCCTGGGGATTCCAGCGGTAGTGGAAATCGTTGCCGAAGCTGCCCTGGGGGCCGCCGTGCACCAGGAAGGCCACGGGCCACGTCTGGCCGGCGGCGGCCTTCTCGGCGGTCCAGTCGTAGGGCTTGACCACGTAGGCGTACACCCGGTCGCCGTTCCAGCCGGTGAAGGTGAACTGCTCGGGCTCGCCCATGAGGGCCTGGGCGAGGGCCTCGTCGTTGAGGCCGGTGATGCGGGTCTCGTTCTTGCCGCTGGTCTTGATGGTGTAGATCTCGTTGGGCGACCGCAGGTGGTTCTTCAGATAGAGCAGGGTGTCGCCGGCCCAGGTGACGGCGCTGTTGCTGCCGTCGCGAACCACCTGCCGGGCCGTACCCTTGCGGGCGTCGAGGGCGAAGATCGAGCCCTGGCCGAGATAGTCGGCGGTCACGTAGAGGGTGCGGCCGCCCGCGTCCCAGAGCAGGCTGTGGGGGCTGAGCAGCATGCCCTCGTACTCCAGGTCGAGGCGGCGCGGGTTGCCCAGGCCGGGCCAGTCGCGCAGCTCGACGTGGTAGCGGTCGGCCTCGAAGCCGGGGCGGTCCATGGCGAGCCAGGCCAGCGTCTTGCCGTCGGGCGAGAACAGGGGCGTGGTGTCCCAGGCCTCGTTGGCCTCGGTGAGGCAACGCCGGGCGCCCGAGCCGTCGGCCTTGACGGCGTAGATGTCCCAGTCGGTGCTCCAGGCGGGCTCGCTGCCGGGCAGGATCTTGGCGGTGAACAGGACCTCGCTGCCGTCGGGCGCGACCGTCACCTCCTCCATGCCGCCCCAGGGGCGCGTGGGGGTGTCGGCCTGGAGGTCGGGCGTGAGGTCGGTGAGCTGGCCGGTGCTCGGGTCGAGGGTGAAGAGGTGGCTGCGCTTGCCGTCTTCCCAGGTGTCCCAGTGCCGGAACATCAGCTCGTCGTAGATCTTGCCCGTGCGGGGGTTGGCGGCGAGCTCCTCGTCGCGGGCGGCGGTCTGCTCGGGCGTCATCCCCGGATACACCTCCATGGCCACCAGGAACCCGCCCAGGGCCGGCGCGTGCTCGAAGGCGTCGATGCCCAGGGGCACGTCGGTCAGCTGGACGGCCTCGCCGCCGCCGGGGCTGATGGACCAGATCTGCGAGCTGCCCGAGCGGGTCGACAGGAAGTGGACGTCGCCGTTCCGGCACCAGCGGGGGTTGCTCTCGCCGGCGTCGCTGCGGGTCAAGGGGCGCAGGTTCTTGCCGTCGGGCTCGACGAGCCAGAGGTCGGTGCGGCCGCGGTTGGCCGCGAGGTCGGTCTCGCGCACGGTGAAGACCACCAGGCGGCCGTCGGGGGAGACCTGCGGGTCGCCGATGCGCTGCATGGCCAGCATGTCGTGGACGGAGAAGGGGTGGGGCTGGTCGGCGAGGGCGAGTCCGGCGAGCAGCAGGGTCGCCAGGGCGGCCAGGATGAGGGAGCGGCGCACGGGGAACCTCCGGGTTGCTGGGGTCGGGAGCGGGTTGCGAGAAGAATATAGCTGACCGGGCGGCCACGGTCGAATGCGCCTTGCGGGGAAACCACGTCGATTCGCGATGCCATCCTGCCGCCCGACCATGGGCGCACGGCGCCGATCGCCACCGTGCGCGGCCATCCGTTCGGCAACGACCTCGCGACACTGGAGGAATCGACGATGCACCGCGAGAATTTCGGGAACGGCGCTCTATTTCCTCGATGAGCTGTCTCGGGTGGGGGGCGGGGCTGCCTTCCTGCTCGCCCCGGGGCACGGAGACGTTCCTCGCTCGTCTCGACTTCGAGGCGATTCCGCGCGAGGCCGCGCCGCTTGAGATCACGCTCCATGCCCTCGCCAGCGTGATTCGCCGCCGCGACACCGCACCGCTCTCGCAGACCGTACGCCGCCAGGTCCATCCTGCCCGCGCGCGGCGACGGCGCGGGGGTGACGCTGCCCACGGCACGAAGGGACGGCGGTTCAGAGGCCTGAGTGGGATAGAATCAACGGGAGACAATGGTTTGTCCAATTATCCACTCGATCGATCGTTCGAGCCGGGGTATCTTGACGGTCCGGCCGACACCTGGACGGCCATTTCGGATTCAGAACGATGGGCTTCGAATGAAGGGGAGAGGGGACATGCGAAACTCGAGGATCGTGCTTGGAATGGCGGTCGTGTTGGCCCTGGCAGTGGTGATGTGTGGCTGCGAAAGAGGAGCGACCGACACCACCGGTCCGGACATCCCGCCACTTACAGACAAACGGCCCTGCCCCATCGTCCATCTTACCTACGCCGACCCCAACACCATCGACCCGGCCTGGTCAGGTGGCATCAAGGACTTCAGCTTCATCTGGACAGGTGAGTCTTATCATCTCTTCCACATCACCGATCCGGCCACCGGCTGGACGAGTCGCAACGGCGAACTGAGCATCGGCCATGCGTCGACGCCTGGCCTGGGAGAATGGACAACTCACCCATGTATCGACCTCCTCACCGATGCTGCCGGCTGGAGCCCGTCATTCACCTGGGCTCCTCATGTGATAAAGAACGACGCCGATGGCCTTTACTACATGTTCTACACCGGAGTGAAATGGGCAACCGGCGCGCCCATCGACGCGGCCGAGCAGCGCATCGGCTTGGCACGGTCGTCGGATCTCATGACCTGGACACCGTACGATGTCAACGGCGAGGACGGCCTCATCCTCGACGGACCGGATCACGAAGAATTCCCCTGGAGCGCCTTCGACACCGACGGAGTCTCGCTTCCCTGGGAATACGATTGCCGCGACCCGTTCATCTTCGATCGTGGTTCGAGCGTCACCACCGACCGATACGTCATGCTGGCATCGATCAGGCTGGCCCCGGATGCGACGTCCATGGCGATTGCCTACGCAACCTCTGACGATCTCGTCAGCTGGCAGTGGCAGAACTACTTCCCGGTGACGGTCGGGTGGAAGGCCGAGTCGGCCAACCTCGTGGAGCGCAACGGGGTCTTCTACCTTTTCTGGACCAAGCGAGGCGATGCCGACGCAGTGAAGGTGGCTTTCTCGACCACCGGCATCTTCGGCAGCTACGCCATGACCAATGGTGGCGATTGGCTGTTCGGGATCGCCAACGAGACACTTGTCGAACCACAGCGCACGCTCTACTTGGCATTCGACGACGCATTCTTCCTGCATATCAAGGCGGACATCGTGTTCCCGGCCACCCCCACGTATTCGTCGCCGGTGGAGATCACGGAGGTCACCGGCTGCAGTAGCGATTTTCCGCGCCCAAGCGAGTGGTTTTGAGGGTGGATTATACGACGATCAACGGTGAGGCATCGAACAGGAGCCCCGGCCACCTATGGCCGGGGCTTTCGGGTTCAGTTCCGGTCGGTCTGGCCCGGGCGAGGGAACTCGTTCGCCATCGTCCTGCGGACCGTCCTCTACTGACCGTGACGCTGGTCTGTACCGCACGATCATCGCGTTGCGGCGCGCCCTGGAAGGTGGGGCGCTGAGGACCACCCCGGTGGGCCGTCGTACGGTCCCGCCACCCCCGCTCACCTCGCCAACGTGATCCGCCGCTGCGACACCCCACCAGACTCGCTCCGCATCTGCACCAGATAAACCCCGCTCGCCACCGCCCGCCCACCGGCGTCGGTGCCGTTCCAGGTCGTCCGCCCCGCGGCCGCCACGGCTTCGCCGCGCAGGAGCCGGCTCACCAGCCGCCCCCGCAGGTCGTAGACCGCGAGGTCCAGCGTGCCCGCACGCGGCAACGACCACTCGAGCGTCACCTGCGGGTTGAACGGGTTGGGGTAGGCGTCGAGGCCGGCCAGCAGCGGCGGGGGCGCCGCCGGATCCACGCCGGTGGGGATCGAGAACGCATCGAGCGTCACGCCGTCGACCAAGAAACCCGCGGCCGTCACCGACTCGTCGCTGCCGAAACGGATGGCCAGGCGCCAGTCCGCCTCGGCGAGCTGCGGCGTGAGGTCGAACACCGCCGTGCGCCAGCCGCCCGACTCGCCCGACCAGCCGCCGCGGTAACCGAGGCCGCCGAGCACGGGGTCGGTGTAGCCGCCGAAGGGCGCGAGCACCACCTCGTCCGGGCCCGGGTTGAGCACCACGTTCACGCCGTCGTAGTTGGCCTCGGTGCCGCTCCAGTAGTGGAGGCTGAGCTGGAGCACCGTGCCCGCGTAGTCGCTGCCCTGCAGCAGCGGGCTCAGCAGCTCGTCCGACGCGGCGTCCGGGTAGCCGGCGCCGTCCAGGCCCACGCCCCAGCACTGGCTGCCGTCGAAGGCCGCGCCCGGACCCATGCCCACGAGTGAGGGATCGCCCCGCTGCCAGAGGCCGCCCGCTGCGGTCCAGCCGTCGTCGCCCGTCTCGAAGTCGTAGGTCACCGTCGGCAGGCGCAGGCTGACGGTGGACTTGCCCGGCAGGTCGGTCCACGGGAACTGCAGCATCACGCCGCCGTAGCCGGGCAGGCCGCCCGCCTGCAGCAGGTGTTCGTTGCCGCTGGGCACGGGCGAGAACGCGAAGGTGCCGCCCGTCGTGCTCACCGTCGCGGGCACGGGCTCGGCCAGCAGCTCGAGGGTGACGCCGACGAGGGCCGCGCCGTCCGCCCGGGCCGTCACCTGGCCGTCGATGACCTCGGACGGGCGCAGGTCGAGGACCACGTCGTGGGCCGTGTCGTCGCCCGCGGCGACCGTGACCTGGTCGCCGGCGGGTTCGTGGAAGTAGGAGTCGAGGTTCACCGTGTAGGTGCCGGGCAACAGTCCGATGCGGTAGCTGCCGTCCGCCGCCGTCGTGGTCCGGGGCCCGTCGGTGCCGATGCGCACGGCGATGCCGGCCAGGGGCGCGCCGCTGCCTGCCTCGGTGACGGTGCCGGCGAGGCCGCCCACGCCCGAAGCGAGCATGGACGCCCGGGCGGCCACCAGGTCGGGCCGGGGGCCGATCAGCTGGGCGCCGCCGATGGGGGTGCCGGTCTGGCGGAGGATCTCGCGGGCCAGGTTGGCGTCGAGGGTCGTGCCCAGGCTCGCCTCGGCCATGCCCTGCAGCGAGGCCACGGCACCGGTGACGATGGGCGAGGCGCTGCTGGTGCCGGAGAACTGCACGGTGTACCAGGCGGTCTCGTCGCCCGACTGCAGGTCGCCGTAGCCGCAGGTCGCCACGTTCAGGCCCCAGCCCGAGAGGTCGACGCGCGAGCCGGAGTTGGTGAACCAGGCGGGGTCGAGCGCGCTGCCCGCCGTGGCGCCGACCATGATCGCGCCCGAGTCGCGCACCTCGCGGTCGAAGAAGCCCTGGTAGATGGGCAGGTCGAGGTCCTGCTGGCCGTTGCCCGCGGCCTCGATGACGATGATTCCCAGATCGGTGAGCGCGCGGATGGCGTCGAAGTTGTCGGGCCAGAACTCCATGGGCACGTAGCCGTACTGGCCGGAGCCGTTGGCGTTGGGGCCGGGGGCGTGCAGTTCGATGAGCACCAGATCGCCGGGTTCGAGCTCGGCGGCCGCGGCGAGCAGGGCGCCCGCCACCGACTGGTTGCCGATTGACGAGTTGCCGGCCTGGGCGTCGGGCACGATGCCCGTCATGCCGTAGGCGTTGTCCACGCTCACCATCTCGCCCATCACGGCGGTGCCGTGGTTGCGCCAGCCGAGGTCGTCGATGGGCACGCCCAGGGTGGCGAAGGGCGTGGGCAGGTCCTCGTGGCTCCAGAGCCAGGCGCCCTCGACGTCGATGATGCGCACGGTGCCGCCCCGGGCGCCGGGTTCGGCCTGTACGGTCCAGGCGCCGATGCCCTGCGGGGCGTCCCACATGTAGCCCTGCCACTCGGTGAGGTCGTCGGTGGGCAGGGCCTTGTCCACGCGGCCGCCGGCCACCGGGCCCGCGCCCGTGAACGCATCGAAGCCCAGGGCCGCGGGCACGGCGCGGGGCTCGAGGAAGGCGGAGGCCACGGCGGGATCCTGGGCCAGCGCGGAGACGACGCGGCGCAGGGCGGCCAGGTCGGCGACGCCGGGCTCGAAGTCGACGTAACGCGCGAGGCCGGCCAACGACGGCCAGCTGCCCGCCCGCTTGGCCGCGGCTCGCTGCAGGACCTCGGGCGCCAGGCGCGGGCGCGGGGTGGTGCCGGCCAGGGCGGCCACGCGAGCCCGATCGGCCGGCGTGGCCTGCTCCGTGTACTGTACGACCACGCGCCCGGTGGGCGCGGGCGTCTGCATGCCGGGCAGGCTGTGGGGCGACGCGGCGCGGCCGACACCGATCAGGGCGGCCACGGCCAGGAGGGCCAGGAGGGGACGGAGCCAGCGCGGCATGGACGACCTCGCAGGGAACTGGTGGCGGACCGATCGACCCGAGATTCTAACACGAAATGGGTCTCAGTTTCGTCCCGCAAGATCCCGGAGGGCGGGTGCGGGCTCATGAGGGTGCATGGGGGCGCATGCTTCCGCCGCCACAGGGCGCGCCGGACGCGCGCGCGGCGGCCCGAACCTTCCCGGAAGGTCGGCAACGAAACGGCGGGGCGCCCGGGGGCGCCCCGCCTGCCTGGTTCCGCACGCTGCAGTCGGCTAGAAGGTGAACCAGACCCCCGCCTGGGTGACGTTCTCGCCGAAGGTCGAGATGTCGGTGAAGCTGTCGTCGCCGCCGGTGGGCACCACCTCGTCGGGCAGCTTGGTGGAGGTGAAGCGCACGCCGTGCTGGAAGGTGAGGCCGAAGCGGTCGGCCAGACGCACCTCGGCGCCCAGGTTGAGCTTGACGTCGATCACGGTCCAGCGGGCGTCCGCGCTGCCGGTGCCGTAGATCCGGTCATCGAGGCTCGAGTAGGCGATCGCCGGCCGCACGAAGAAGTAGCTGCTGTTGTAGTCGTAGAGCACGTAGGTGACGCCGGCCTCGAGGAAGAAGCTCGTGGCGCTGTCGGCGCCGAGATCGGTGCTCTCGAGGCCCAGCCCGAGGTCGGCGCCCACCTTCTCGCCGAAGAAGTAGCGCAGGCCCACGGGGGCGTCGGTGTTGTTGAAGCCGAGGGCGAACTCGCCCGAGCGGTCGGTGGCGGCCGCGGTGCCGGCGGTGAGCAGGGCCGCGAGGGCCACGATGGCGAACGTACGCATATTCCTGGTTCCTCTTCGTCAGGGTGGTCTGGTGTGCGAGGCCGCGAGGGTCCCGCTGTCTTGACGGGCGGTAAGGAAACCCAGAACGGCATCGGTGTCAATAGACTGTATAGAAAATAAATGGACAATACATGGATACTGTGATCGGCCGCGCCACGGTGGCGCCGCGGTGCGCGGTCGGCCCGACTCCGGTGGTTTCGCAAACCCGCCGCCGCCTTTACCTTGGACAGATCCTGGGGCGGCTCGACCGCCCCGTCACGCGGTCGAATCCCGGTGATCAGGAAGCGAGGATCATGCAGCGCGACTACGACGTCATCGTGATCGGCAGCGGCCCCGGCGGCGAGGGCGCGGCCATGAAGTGCGCCAAGGCCGACAAGCGCGTGGCCGTGGTGAGGCCATGTTCGAGGTGGGTGGCAACTGCACCTGACAAGGCACGATCCTGAGCAAGGCCCTCCGCCAGATCATCCAGCGCAAGCCCAACTGGCTGGAGTTCAAGGACGCCGATTACCAGACGCTGCTGCGCCACTCGCAGATCGTGATCGAGGCGCAGGTGAACCTGCGGCGCGGCTTCTACCGCGGCAACGACGTCGACATCATCGTCGGCATGGCGCACTTCATCGACCTGCACACCATCGAGGTGGTCAGCGGCGGCGGCGAGCGCAGCCGCTACACGGCCGACCACTTCGTCCTGGCCACCGGCAGCCGGCCCTACCGCCCGGACGACGTCGATTTCGACCATCCGCGGATCCTCGACAGCGACACCATCCTCAAGCTGAAGTCGACGCCCAAGTCGCTCACCATCTACGGCGCCGGCGTGATCGGCTGCGAGTACGCGTCGATCTTCCGCGGCCTGGGCATGCGCGTGAACCTGATCAACACCCGGCCCAACCTGCTGAGCTTCCTCGACGACGAGATCATCGACGCGCTGGCCTACCACCTGCGCGAGATGGGCGTGCGCATCGACCACAACGAGAAGTACACCGCGGTGGAGGCCGACGACCACGGCGTCAACCTGCGGCTGGCGTCGAACAAGGTGGTGCATAGCGAGTACCTGCTGTGGGCCAACGGCCGCACCGGCAACAGCGACAAGCTGGGCCTCGACGTCGTCGGCCTCGTGCCGGACTCGCGCGGCAGCATCCCCGTCAACGAGGGCTACCAGACCAAGCAGCCGCACATCTATGCCGTGGGCGACCTCGTGGGCTACCCCAGCCTCGCCAGCGCCGCGTATGACCAGGGCCGCATCGCCGCCACCCACCTGCTCGAGGGCCGTTGCAACTACAAGCTGGCCAAGGACATCCCCACGGGCATCTACACGATCCCGGAGATCAGCTCGGTGGGACTGAACGAGCGCGAGCTCACCGAGCAGAAGGTGCCCTACGAGGTGGGCCACGCCATGTTCAAGCACCTGGCGCGTGCCCAGATCACCGGCCGCACCGTCGGCATGCTGAAGATCCTGTTCCACCGCGAGACGCGCGAGCTGCTGGGCGTGCACTGCTTCGGCGACAACGCGGCCGAGATCGTCCACATCGGCCAGGCCATCATGTCGCAGAAGGGCGAGGCCAACACGCTCGACTACTTCATCAACACCACGTTCAACTACCCCACCATGGCCGAGGCCTACCGGGTGGCGGCCCTCAACGGGCTCAACCGCCTGCCCGACTAGCGCCCGCGATGCCGCCGGAGCCGTCATGAGCGAGGACCCCACGCCGCGCGACCTGCCCGAGCTGCGCGACCTCATCGACCGCACCGACCGCCAGCTCATCGAGCTGCTCGGCCGGCGCCGCGACCTGGTGCGCGAGGTGGCTCGCTACAAGTCGCGCCACGGCACGCCGGTGTACGTGCCCGAGCGCGAGGCCGCCCTCCTGGAGGCCCGCCGCGCCGAGGCGCAGGCGACCGGCGTGTCGCCCGATCTGGTCGAGGACCTCCTGCGCCGCATCATGCGCGAGAGCTACCGCGCCGAGGGCGACCACGGCTTCCGCTGCGTGCTGCCGGATCCCGCACCGGTGGTGATCGTGGGCGGCGACGGCGCCATGGGCCGCCTGCTCGGCGACTACTTCCGCCGGTCCGGCTACGAGGTGCGCGTGCTCGACGCGGACGACTGGCCGCGCGCGGCCGTCATCCTCGAGGGGGCCGGGCTGGTGCTCGTCTCCGTCCCCATCCACGACACCCCGGCGGTGATCGCGGAGCTGGGACCGCAGCTGCCGCTCGACGCGGTCCTCGCCGACATCACCAGCCGCAAGCAGGAGCCGCTGGCCGCCATGCTGGCCGCCCACCCCGGTCCGGTCCTCGGTCTGCATCCGATGTTCGGGCCGACGGTGCCGACGCTGGCCAAGCAGGTGGTGGTCGACTGCGGCGGCCGCCACCCGGAGGCCTCCCGCTGGGTCCTGGCGCAGCTGCAGATCTGGGGCGCCAGGGTGGTCGCGGTGACCGCGGCCGAGCACGACCACACCATGGCCGTGGTGCAGGCGCTGCGCCACTTCACCACCTTCTGCTACGGCGTGCACCTGGCCGAGGAGGGCGTCGACCTGGCAACCGTGCTGGCCCTCAGCTCGCCCATCTACCGCCTCGAGCTGGCCATGACCGGCCGCCTCTTCGCCCAGGACGCCACCCTCTACAGCGACATCATCTTCGGCTCGCGCGAGGGCCTCGCCCTGAGCAAGCGCTACCTCGAGCGGCTGCAGGACGCCGTCGCGCTCTACCGCGACGGCGACCGCGAGGGCTTCCGGCGCCAGTTCGAGGCCACCCGCGCCTGGTTCGGGCCCCTGGCCGAGGGGTTCCTGAAGGAGAGCGACGTGCTCCTGGACCAGGCCCGCGACCGCGTCGACCACCGCTGAAACCGCGGCGTCGAGAGCTTGCCTCCGTCGGGCCGGGCTGCCACCTTTGCGGCTCAACCGAAAGGAAGCCCATGCGCCGCCACCTGCTCGCCCTGATCGTGCTGCTGTCGGCCACCGTCGCCGGCGCCGTCGAGATCACCCCCACCGCCGACCTGCGCGTCCGCCAGGAAGTGCTCGACGGGGTGTACCACTTCGCGACCGACGCCGACCGCGACTGGTTGCGCGTACGCACGCGCGTGGGCGTCCGCGCGGACGCCGACCGGTACGGCCTCGAGCTCCGGCTGGTCAACGAGCATCGCCATATCTTCACGCCCGACACGGACTTCTCCTGGGACGAGGTGCTGGTCGACCGCCTCGTGTGGCGCTGGCAGCCCCAGGACCAGCTCACGGTGACCGTCGGCCGCCAGGATATCATCTGGCCCGGCGGCTTCCTGGTGCTCGAGGGCCACCCGCTCGACGGCAGCCGCACCATCTTCCAGGACGGGGTGCGACTGCGCAGCAAGCTGGCCACGGGCGACCTCGACGTGGCCGTGGTCCACAACCGCCGGCGGGCGCGCCTGGTCCTGATCGACGACCAGGACCGCGACCTCGCCTTCGGCGACGAGACCGGCGTGCTGCTGCGCTACGGCGCGGGGGCCTGGTCGGGGTCGTTCATCGTCAAGGACCTCGCGGGCGACCTCTCCACCACCGATCTGCGCACCACCACCGCCGGCGCCCGCTACCAGGGGCCGCTGGGCGGCTCGGCACGCTGGAGGCGGAGGGCGCTGCCCAGCACCAGCAGGGCCGTGTGCCGCAGGCCGCGGTCCGCCGCCGCGGGTGGGGTCGGCTGCCCTGGCGGGCCAGGCGTTCCCTGACCGTGTTCCCTGGAGCGGCGCGAGGCGAGAACTGATGCAGCCGGCGGCCTGACGGCCGAGGTCGGGGGCTTCTACTACTCCGGCGCCGGCGAGCACCTGCGCGGCTTCCAGACGCCGTGGGGGAGCTGGCCGAAGTGGAGCGAGCTGCGGACATCTACACCCTCTGGCTGAGAGCACGCCTGGTCGGCCGCACGTGGCGCAGTGGGAGAACATCGCCGCGCCGCGCTCTGCAGGCCTGTCGGCCGCTGGGCGCCCGGCTCGACGCCCGCCTGGGCGCCGCCTGGCTGCTCGCGCCCGCGCCCGAGCTGCTCAGCCGCGGCGTGCTCGTGCAGGCCGAGGTGCAGGCCCGTCTGCCGCACGGTCTCCGAGGTGATCTGCTATACGAGTGGCTCGATCCCGGCGCCTTCCACGACGGCCGGTACGGGCTGCCGGCGCTGACCGATCCGGTGAGCTTCTTCCGCTGGCAGCTGGATTGGACCTTCTGAGCCGCGAGCCGGCCTTGACCCCGTCGGCAAGTGCAACGAGAGTATAGCCTCGTTGCTGGTGCCGGCGGGGCTGTCCGCGGCACCGTGGCCCGCAGCCTGGTCGCCTCGAGGACCCGATGTCCGCCAATCCCTACTTCCCCGACCCGAGCTCCCATACTCCCGCCGATCTCCGCCGCGATCTGGCCGATCGCCTGTGCCTCGGCGGTTCGGCCTGGTTCTACACGTTGCTCTCGCGGTACATCCTGCGCTCGCGGTCCGAGGCGCTGGCCGGCACGTACGACCGCGAGGCCTGGGCCCGGGCCTCGCGCGACATCATGGGCGCGCTCGAGCGCTGCGGCGGGCGCTTCCGCATCGAGGGCCTTGAGCACGTCCGTGATCTCGCCGCGCCGGTGGTGTTCGTCAGCAACCACATGAGCACCGTCGAGACCATGACCTTCCCCTGCCTCATCGCGCCGTTCCGGCCCGTCACGTTCGTGGTCAAGGAGAGCCTGGTGACCATGCCGATCTTCGGCCCGGTGATGCGCGCCTGCGATCCGGTCACCGTCGGCCGCCGGAACCCGCGCGAGGACATGCAGAAGGTGCTCGAGGACGGCACCGCGCGGCTTCAGGACGGCATCTCGATCATCCTGTTCCCGCAGTCCACGCGTCAGGTGGAGTTCGTGCCCGAGAAGTTCAACTCCCTGGGGGTGAAGCTGGCCCGCCGGGCGGGCGTCCAGGTGGTGCCGGTGGCCATCAAGACCGACTTCTGGCAGCCGGGCCGCCTGGTGAAGGATTTCGGGCCGTTGCGTCGCCGCGAGCCCATCCACATGCGGTTCGGCGCCCCCTTGAGCATCACCGGCAACGGCCGCGATGAGCACCAGGCGATCCTCGCCTTCATCATGGAGAACCTGGCGGCCTGGCAAGGGTCGGCGTAGGCTGGGTCCATCTTTCCCGCTCAATGAACGGATCAACATGACCACCATGGCTTCCGGAGTCCTCGAACTCCTGCCGCGTGGCGGCGGCTTCCTGCGGGATCCCGCGCGCTCCTTCAAGCCCGCCGACGATGACACCTTCGTCTCGCCGGCCCTCGTCAAGGCCCACGGCCTGGTGACCGGCGCGGTCGTCCACGGGCCCGTCGGCAAGGGCAAGCGCGGGCCGCAGATCACCGCGGTGGCCAGCGTCTGCGGCCGCGATCCCGAGGTCTTCCGCACCCGCACCCAGTTCGCCGACCTCACGGTCGTCAACCCCGACCGGCCGTTCCGCCTCGGCGCCGGCGGCAACCCGTCCATGCGCCTGGTCGACCTCATGGCGCCCGTGGCCCGGGGCACCCGCGGGCTCATCGTGGCCGCGCCCAAGACCGGCAAGACCCAGCTGCTCGAGGATTTCGCCGTGGCGATCGCCGCCGACGCGCCCGATGCGCGCCTGGTGGTGCTGCTGGTCGACGAGCGGCCCGAGGAAGTGACGCATTTCCGGCGGCGCGTGCCGGGCGAGGTGCTCGCCAGCAGCAACGATCAGGACATCAAGACCCACGTGCGCCTGGCCGAGCTCTGCCTGGCGCAGGCGCGCTGCGAGCTCGAGTGCGGCCACGACGTCGTCATCCTCGTCGACAGCCTGACGCGCATGGGCCGCGCCTTCAATCAGCATGGCGCCGGCTCGGGCCGCACCCTGTCCGGGGGTCTCGACTCGCGGGCGCTGGAGATCCCGCGCCGCTTCTTCGGCCTGGCCCGCAACGTCGAGGGCGGCGGTTCGGTCACGGTGATCGCGACGGCCCTGGTGGAGACCGGCTCGCGCATGGACGACCTCATCTTCGAGGAGTTCAAGGGCACCGGGAACATGGAGCTGGTGCTCGACCGCCGGCTGGCCGAGAAGCGGGTCTTCCCGGCGCTCGACCTGCGCCAGAGCGGCACCCGGCGCGACGAGTTGCTCTACACCGAGGCCGAGCTGGCCGCCGTCACCCTGCTGCGCCGCGGCGCGGTGGCGGCCGAGCCCGAGCAGGCGATGGCCGGCCTGTTGCGGCTGCTGGAGAAGCACGCCACCAACGCCGACCTGCTCGCCGCCATGCGGACGCCGGGCTAGCGCCACGGCCGACCGTGGTGGCGGCGGGGCCGTGACGTTAGATTGAGGCGTCGTTGTCAGCGTGGTGGAGGTCGGCATGACGGTGCCCGTGGTCAGCAGCTGCGAGGTGATCGCCGGAGACCTCGACCGGCAGGGCTGGTCGGTCTGCCCCGGCTTTCTCGGCCCGGCCGAGGCGGCCCGCCTGCGCGAACGCGTCCTCGAGTGGTGGGAGGAGGGCCAGTTCCGCCGCGCGAGGGTGGGGCGCGGGCCGTCGCTGCGGCTGGCGAGCGAGGTCCGCACCGACCACGTTCGCTGGCTCGACTTCACCGTCGGCGGCCGTTTCGCCGAGCTCCACGACACCTGGTTCGAACCCCTCCGGCTGGCCATCAACCGACGCCTCTACCTCGGCCTGTTCGACCTCGAGGCCCACGCGACCGTCTACCCGCCGGGCAGCTCGTACGCGCGGCATCTCGACCGCTTCCGCGATGCGGCGCACCGGACGGTCTCGGTGGTGCTGTACCTGAACGAGGATTGGTCGGTCGACCAGGGTGGGCAGCTCCGCCTGCACCTGCCGTCGCCCGACGGCGGCGCGACCATGCGCGACATCCTGCCCGAGGCCGGCACCCTGGCCGCCTTCCTCAGCGGCCAGATCTGGCACGAGGTGCTGCCCGCGACGCGCGACCGCCTCAGCCTCACCGGCTGGTTCTGCACGCGCGCCTGAGCGGTCGGCCTCAGCCGGCCAGGCGTCGGGGCCGCGGCGCCACGAGGCTCACCAGCGGCGACAGTCCCAGCGACACGAGCATGCCCACGGTGCCCGCCTGCGGCGACGGCCAGCCGGCGAAGTAGAGGCCCAGGCACACCGCGAGCGACACCACCGCGCCCGTGACCGCGCCGGCCCGGTGCATTCCGCGCCAGCACAGACCCCAGACGAAGGGGCCGATGAACACCGAGCCGATGGCGCCCCAGCTGATGCCCAGGATGGTGACGATGGTGGCCGGCCGCAGGAGCGCCAGAACCACCGACAGCAGCACGAACGCCAGGCTCGCCAGCCGCATGAGGAGGGTCAGGGTGCGGTCGCTGGCCTGACGCGCGACGAAGCCGGCGTAGAAGTCCTTCACCACCGCCGAGCTGGAGACCAGCACCAGCGCCGCCAGGGTCGACATGCTGGCCGACAGCAGCACCAGGAGCAGCAGGATCACCAGGGAGTCGGGGATCACCTTGTCCAGCAGCTCGGGCATGAGGGCGTCGAAGACGGGCCGGCCGTCGGCCGTGAAGGCCGCAGGCGCGTTGGCGGGCGAGAGCAGGGCGCGCGTGGTGGCGCCCACGAAGTAGGCCACGCCGCCGATCAGCAGCGCGAAGGCCGTGCTGGCCCACATGCCGACCTTGATCGCGCGGTCGTCCTTGATGGCGTAGAACTTCTGCACCAGCTGGGGCATGCCGAACGGAGCGACCGAGGTCAGGAACACGAGCGAGAACAGCGGCCACCAGCCCGGGGGGCCCACCAGACCGGTCAGGCGCGGGTCCTGGGCCGCCAGCGTGCGGCTGATCTCGCCGAGGCCGCCGCCCCGCCAGAGCGTCGCGGCCACCAGCACGACCACGCCCACGGTCATGATCACGCCGAAGACCACGTCGATCATGGTCATGGCTTTGTAGCCGCCGAGCACGAGGTAGAGCGCGGTGAAGGCGCCCATGCCCACCAGGGCCACCCAGTAGGGCACCTGGAAGACCGATTCGAACAGGTAGCTCAGTCCCATGAACACGACCGCGGTGTAAGGGATGAAGAACACGAACACGCAGGCGGCGCCGAAGAGCTTGAGGAAGCGGCTGTCGTACCGCGCTTCGAAGTACTCGCCCATCGTGTGCACGCGGTGTTCGGCGACCATGCGGCGAATGCGCGGTCCCATGAACCACCACACCGCCAGCACGCCCACCAGCGCATTGCCGAGGGCCACCCAGAGGCCCGAGAAGCCGAAGCCCCAGCCCACCTTGCCGGCGAACCCGATGAACACCACCGCCGAGAAGTAGGCCGTGCCGTAGGTGAAGGCCGTCATCCAGGGGCCGATGCCGCCGCCGCCGAGGAAGAAGTCGTTGAACGAGCGGGTGCCCCGCATGGCGCGCACGCCCATCGTGACGATCACGGCGGCGTAGACGAGCAGGACGGCGAGCTTCACGGCCATCGGCGTTCTCCGGAGGATGGGGGGCACGGTGCGGGCGACCGCGCGACGATAATGGTTGTTCGGCGGGATTTCCAGGGCGGGTTGGGGGATTCCGGTGATGGTGCGGAAGGGCCCGGAATGGCTCGTTCCGCTCACCTACGGACATCTTTAGCTCAATCTCCGGCGACGATCTGCCGATGCCCGGATCAGATTCCAGGGTGTATTCCGAACGTCCATCACAGGGGAGACGATCATCATGACGCAGGATCTTGACCTCGTGCGCCCGCGTGGAGTGACGACCGAGCCGGACCCGGCCGACCAGCCGGCGGAACGGACGGTTCCGCCGTTCGCCGCGTTGGCCGCCGAGGGTCCGGCCGTCCCGCTCGGCTCGTCGCGCGACGACGCCGCCGGTCTCACCGGGGCCAGGCTCGTCGACCTGATCGCCAACGTCAACCGCGAGCTCTGGCTGGTGCTCTCGCTGCTCGCGATCGCCGCGGTGGCCAACCATCTGATCGCGGCGCAGAAGCTCGTGCTGGGCTTCTACACCCTGCCCACGATCTTCGCGGCGTTCTACCGGGGTCGCCGGCACGCGGTGCTCACGGCCGTGGCCTCGGCCCTGCTGGTGGGCTTCCTGGCCTACACCAACCCCGACGTCTGGCGCGACAGCGTGGGCAGCGACATCATCAACGCCAAGCTGCTCGACCTGGCCACCTGGGGCATGATGCTCGTGCTCACGGCCTACGCCATGGGCACCCTGCACGAGCGGCACCTCGCGCAGACCAGCGAGCTGAAGCAGACCTACCACGGCGTCCTGATGATCCTGCGCCAGTTCATCAGCAACGACAAGTACACCGAGAACCACTCCTACCGGGTCTCGGTCTATGCCGTCACCATCGCCCAGGTGATGGGCCTGCCCAGCGGCCAGCGGGAGGTGATCCGGGCCGCGGCCCTGCTGCACGACATCGGCAAGCTCGACATCAGCCGCGACGTGCTGCACAAGGCCGCCGACCTCACCGAGGCCGAGCTCGGCGAGGTCCGCTCGCACGCCCGCAAGGGCGTCGACCTGCTCGAGCCCGTCTCGGTGACGATGGGCCGGATCCTGCCCGTGGTGCTGGCGCACCACGACCGTTTCGACGGCACCGGCTACAACCACGTGGCC
The DNA here is from genome assembly GCA_041390065.1 of Candidatus Krumholzibacteriia bacterium. Classification (GTDB taxonomy): domain Bacteria; phylum Krumholzibacteriota; class Krumholzibacteriia; order LZORAL124-64-63; family LZORAL124-64-63; genus Glo-17. The sequence continues at coordinate 84,767 of JAWKQQ010000013.1, read as the reverse complement.
GGCGAGGACATCCCGCTCGAGGCGCGCATCATCGCCGTCGCCGACGTCTACGATGCCCTGACCAGCGACCGCCCCTACCGCAAGGCGCTGCCGCCGTGCGAGGCGCGCGACGTCATCCGCAGCGGCGAGGGCAGCGACTTCGACCCCGCCGTGGTGGTCGCGTTCCAGCGGGCGTACGAGCGCGGGATGCTCGAGGTGCCCGAGATCTACGTCTGAGGCGCGCTCGCGCCGGCCGGTGCTTGGCGAGCCGGGGTTCGGGGTGCTACACTGCCGCCGCGAACCCCGACGCCCATTCCACGCACCGGAGGCGAACCATGACCGCGGCCGAGAAGCTCAAGGCCCTGCGCGACCTGATGAAGACCGAGAAGGTCGCCTCGTACTACGTGCCCAGCGCCGATCCCCATCAGAGCGAGTACCTGCCCGAGGACGCCAAACGGCGGGCCTGGCTGAGCGGCTTCACCGGTTCGATGGGCGAGCTGGTGGTGGGCCTGAAGGCAGCCGGCCTCTGGACGGACGGCCGCTACTACTACCAGGCCGAGCTGCAGCTGCCCGGCAGCGGCATCGACCTGCAACGCGTCGGGCAGCCGGAGACCCCGTCGATCGCGCAGTGGCTCGCGGCCAACCTGAAGGCGGGCGAGGCCGTCGGCATCGACCCCACGCTCATGTCCATGAGCGGCGTCGAGCGCCTCGAGGCCGACCTCAAGCCGCACGGCATCAAGGTCAAGGCGCTGACCCGCAACCTGGTCGACCGCATCTGGACCGACCGTCCCGCGCCCTCGCTGGCGCCCCTGACGGTGCACCCCACGCGCCACGCCGGCGAGACGGTGGCGAGCAAGCTCAAGCGCGTGCGGGCGGCGATGACGAAGGCCGACGCCGGCGCCCACGTCATCGGGTCGCTCGACGCGGTGGCCTGGCTGCTGAACCTCCGCAGCGAGGACATCCTCTACACGCCGGTCGCCGTCAGCTACGTGGTGCTGACCCAGACGCACTGCACCCTGTACGTCGACGGGCGCAAGGTCACCGGCCCGGTGCTGGCGCACCTGGGCAAGCTCGCGACGATCATGGAGTACAAGGAACTGGGGACGGGCCTCAGGGAGCTGGCCGCGTCGAAGCCCAGGGTGTGGCTCGACCCCGCCACCACCAACCGCTGGGTGGCCGGTCGGCTCGCCGGCTGCCCGCTGCACCTGGCGCCGTCGCCGATCACGGCGATGAAGGCGGTCAAGAACCCGAAGCAGCAGGCGGGGATCCGGGCGGCCCATGTCCGCGACGGCGTGGCCATGGTGAAGTTCCTGCGGTGGCTCGAGGAGGCCGTGCCCGCCGGCGGGGTGAGCGAGATGTCCGCGGCCGAGCGGCTACGCGCCTTCCGCGCCGAGGCCCGCGAGTTCAAGGACCTCAGCTTCGACACCATCAGCGGCTACGCCGGCAACGGCAGCATCATCCACTACTCGGTCGACGAGGCGAGCAACGCCAAGCTCAAGCCCCGCGGCCTGTACCTCATCGACTCCGGCGGCCAGTATCCCGACGGCACCACCGACATCACGCGCACCGTGGCGCTCGGCAAGCCGGAGCGGCGCATGAAGGAGTGCTTCACGCGCGTGCTCATGGGCACGATCGACTGCACGCTGACGCCGTTCCCCGCCGGCACCACCGGCCGGCGCATCGAGATGTTCGCGCGTCGCAACCTCTGGCTCGCGGGCATCGACTACGCCCACGGCACCGGCCACGGCGTCGGCCAGTACCTCGGCGTGCACGAGGGCCCGCACTCGCTCAAGGATCTCGACACCCCGCCGCTGGTCGAGGGCAACCTGCTGTCCATCGAACCGGGCTGCTACGAGAACGGCAAGTTCGGCATCCGCTGCGAGAACCTGGCCTTCGTGGTGAAGGACGAGCGGCTGAGCAGCGACCAGCGGACCTGGCTGCGCTTCGACACCGTCACGCTGTGCCCGTTCGACCGCACGCTGATCGAGACGAGCCTGCTCACGCCCGACCAGCGGGGCTGGCTCGATGCCTACCACAAGCAGGTGTTCGCCGAGCTCAGCCCGCACCTCGACCGTGACCACGTGCGCTGGTTGCGGCAGGCCACCCGCCCGCTGTAGCGGCCACCGGCCTGGATCCCGGGCGGCGCCGGCCTTCACGCGAGGCCGGCGCCGCTTCCTTCACCCTTGGCCGCCGGGGGCCGGCGGCGCATATTGTGCCCACGGAGGTGCGTGCCCTGGTGATCCGGCCCTACAGCGACGGCAGCGAGCACTACTGCAGCGTCGAGCGTCGCGGCAAGGGTCGCCGTCTGCGGGCCGCGTTCCGGGTGCCCGCCGGCGCGTCGCTCCGGGCCGCCTGGCTGCGCAGTCATCCCGACGGCGAGGCGGAGTACCGGCAGATGCGCCGGGTGGCTCACGGCGCCTGGGAGATCTGGGAGGCGACGATCGCGCTGCGCGGCGACCGCCATCCCTACCGCTTCGTGCTCGAGGACCAGGCCGGCCGGCTCTGGCATCACGACCAGCGCGGCCTGCACGCGGTGCCGCCGGGCGACGACGCCGACTTCACGTACCTCGAACAGCCGCCTCCCGGGTGGCTGGCCGGCCGCACCTTCTACCAGATCCTGCCCGACCGCTTCGCCCGGCAGGACGGCCCGACCACGCCCGCGCAGCGCGCGCGTCAGGCCGGCTTGCCCCTGGCCGAACCGACCCACGCGCTCGGCTGGGGTGAGCCCATGCCGGGCTACCGCCAGGGCGGCGGCCACGCCTTCATGGGCGGCAACCTGGCCGGCCTGCGCGAGCGGCTGCCCTACCTCACCGACCTCGGCGTCGGCGGCCTCTCCCTGAACCCGATCTTCCTCGCCGGCACGTACCATCGCTACGACACCTGGGACTACCACGCCGTCGATCCCCGCCTGGGCACCGCCCAGGAGCTGGCCGCGCTCTCGCGCGACCTGCACGAGTCGGATCTGCGCCTGATCCTCGACGGGGTCTTCAACCACGTCGGGAGCGGCCACCGCTGGTTCAACCGGCCGGGCCATTTCCCCGAGGCCGGCGCCTGGCAGGATCGCGGCTCGCCGTTCGCCGAGTTCTTCTTCTTCCGGCGCCATCCCGACCGCTACGAGTGCTGGTGCGGCATCAAGGAACTCGTCAAGCTCGACTACCGCAGCCGCCGCCTGCGCGAGGAGATCTACGGCGGCCACCAGAGCGTGGTGCGCCGCTGGCTGCGCCCGCCCTACGCGATCGACGGCTGGCGGCTGGACGTGGCCAACATGCTGGGACGCTGCGGGCGCGTGCAGCTGGGACCGGAGGTGCTGCGCGAGCTGCGCGCCGCGGTCAAGGAGACCAGCCCGGACGCCTACCTCCTGGGCGAGAACTTCTTCGACGCGACCGCCCAGTTGCAGGGCGACCAGCTCGACGGCGTGCAGACCTACCAGGGCTTCCACTTCCCGGTCCTGCGCTGGCTCACCGGCCGCGAGCTCCAGGTGCCCCGCGGGCTGCGCCGGCAGCCGCCTGCCCATGCGGCCGCCCTGGGCGCCGAGGGCCTGGCGGCCGCGTTGCTCGAACACCGCGCCCGTCTGCCGTTCGCGATCGCCCAGGCCGGCTTCAACCAGCTCTCCAGCCACGACACGCCCCGCATCGCCACCCAGCTGGAGCATGACCCGCTGCGGCAGCGCCTGGCCGTCGCGCTGCTCCTGCTGTGGCCCGGCGTGCCCTGCGTCTACTACGGCGACGAGGTGGGGCTCGACGGCGGCGCCGACCCGGACAACCGCCAGGGCATGCCCTGGGATCCCGCCACCTGGGACGACGGCCTGCGCGGCTGGTACCGCAGCCTCATCGCGCGGCGGCGCCGGGACCCCGTGCTCGCCGACGGCGGCGTCGAGGTGCTGCACGCAAGCGGCGACACGTTCGCCTTCGCCCGGATCCTCGGCGACCGGCTGCGGCTGGCGGTCCTGCACCGCGGCCAAGAGCCCGCGACGGTGACCCTGGATCTCACCCAGGTCGCGCCGCTGGCGACCTTCGCCGGCGACCTCCTGGACGACCGCGCCGAACTGCCCGTGCGCGACGGCCGGCTCGTCGTCGCGCTGCCGCCCGGCGCGGTGCGCCTGCTGCAACCGGAAGGATCCGCATGACCGACCGACCTCTGCGCCGCGCCGAGCGCGGCGTGGCCGACCCCGCCGCGGTGGCCGAGATCATCGCCGCGTGCACGGTCTGCCACGTGGGCTTCGTCGACCAGGGCGAGCCCTACGTCGTGCCGCTGAACTTCGGCTGGGAAGCCGCCACGGACCGGCAACCGGCCCGCTTCTGGTTCCACTCCGCCACCGACGGGCGCAAGGCCGACCTTGTGGCCGCGCGGCCGCCGGTGTGCGTGCAGCTGTCCGAGGATCTCGGCCTGGTCACCCACCCCGACCGGGCCTGCGCCTGGACCCAGCGTTACCGCTCGGTCATGGCCTGGGGCGTGGCCCGGCCGGCCGAGACGCCCGACGAGGCGCGGCACGGCCTCGACGTGATCATGCACCAGCACGCCGGTCGCGACGGCTGGACGTACCCCGACCCGATGCTCGCGCGCACCCTGGTCTGGTGCGTGGAGGTGGCGCGGCTGAGCGCCAAGCAGCACGTGGCCAAGGCGGATCCAGCGTGACCGCGCTGCCGCATTTCGGCGAGCTCATGGGCCTGGTGGCGGCCCTGATCTTCGCCTGGACGTCGGTGTTCTTCACCACGGCGGGCAGCCGCCTGGGCGTCACCACGCTGAACCTCCTGCGCCTGCTCGGCGGCACCCTGCTGCTCGGCACGACCCACCTCGTGCTCTTCGGCAACCTCTGGCCCACGGCGCCCCTGGGCAGCATCCTCTGGATCGGCCTCAGCGGCATCGTCGGCCTGGCGATCGGCGACTCGGCCCTGTTCCGCGCGTTCACCCTGATCGGCCCGCGGCGCAGCATGCTCGCGATGGCGTCGGCGCCCGTCTTCACGGTGCTGGTGGCGTGGGTGCTGCTGGGCGAGGCGCTCGACCTGCTGGCCATCGTCGGGATCCTGGTGGTCATGGGCGGCGTGATGCTGGCGGTCCTGGGCAAGGATCCCGGCGGCGGCCGCTTCGCCAATCCCGACCGCGCGCTTCTGCGGCGCGGGTACCTGCTGGCCCTGGTGGCGGCCGCGGGGCAGGGCCTCGGTTCGGCGTTCGTGAAGCTCGGCATGGCGGGCGGCGCGGTGCCGGTCGACCCCCTGTCGGCGACCTTCGTGCGCATGGCCTTCGCGTGGGCGGCCTACTGGATCTGCGTGGTCCCGCGACACGATCTCCGGGCCCTGCTGCGTCCCCTGCGCGACCGCCGCGGCGCCGCGGCCCTGGCCGTGGCCACCTTCTTCGGACCCTACGTTTCGGTGTACATCAGCATCCTGGCCATCCGCCACGCCGAGGCGGGGGTGGCCCAGGTGCTCCTGGGCACGGTGCCGATCTTCGTCCTTCTACCTGCCTGGCTCGTGTACCGCGACCGCCCCACCGTGCTCGCGCTCGTGGGCGTGGTCGTGGCCGTGGCCGGCGGCGCGATCCTCTTCCTGCGATGATCACCATCCTGGGCCTCGACATGGCGGTCGACCCCCGCCGGCGCGGCGTGGCCAGGGGACGCCTCGACGGCGACGCCTGCCTGGTGGACCGGGTGTGGCGCGGCGATCACGCGGACACGAGCGCCCTGGTGGCCGAGGGCCTGGCGCAGGGGCCGGTGCTGCTCGCCGTCGATGCGCCGCTGGGCTGGCCGCGGCCGCTGGCCGAGGCTCTCGGCGACCACCGCGCGGGGTCGCCGCCGGGGCCCACGGCCGACGCCATGTTCCGCCGCCACACCGACCGGGTCCTGGCCCGGCGGCTGGGCAAGACGCCCATGGATGTGGGCGCCGACCGGATCGCGCGCACGGCCCACGCGGCCTTGACCGAGCTGGCCCGGATTTCCGCGGCGCTCGGCGCGCCGGTCGAGCTGCTCTGGACGTGGGACAGGCTGCCGCCGCTCTCGGCGGTGGAGGTCTATCCCGGCGGCCTGCTGGTGGCGGCCGGCTTCCCGGTCGTCTCGGGCTATAAGCCGGCCTCGGCGACCGCGGCGCGCCGGGCCATCGTGACCGGACTCGCGGGGCACCTGACCCTGTCGGCGGCGGCCCGCGCGGGCGTCCTCGCCGACGCCGACCAGCTCGACGCCGCGCTCTGCGTGCTGGCGGGGTGGGATATGGTGCGCGGGCTCGCACCCGCGCCCGGCGGTCGCGTCGAGCAGGACCTGGCGCGCCGCGAGGGCTGGATCTGGTGCCGGGAGCGGCCGGAGTAGACGACGGCGGGCCCGCCGGGGCCCGCCGTCTCGCCGATCGCGCCGCCGGCTAGAGGCCGGGGGTCGCGCAATCTAGGGCGATGGTGCCGGAGCCGTCGGGGATGACCGTCACGCCGTTGCGCATGGTGAAGGTCGCGGTGTCCGAACCGTCGAACACCACGGTGACCGTGAACGGCGCCATCGTGATCTCCATGCTCCCGGTCGGACAACCGTCCAGGGGGTACGAGATGCCAGCGCCCAGGACCTCCCAGCTCACGTCGTAGCTCGCCGAACCGGAGCTGCCGTCGCTGCTGTAGCTGTAGTCGATGCCCGTCGTACCGTCGCCGTCGATCAGCAGCGTGGACGTCCCCAGGCCGGTGGCGGCGAAGTTCTGCAGGTAATCGAAGGCCAGGCTGTAGCTGTAGCCGTCGCCGGACTCCGAGCCGGTCAGGGCGGACTCGATGTGGTACGACATCGCGGCCGCGCCCAGCGGGCCCTGCTGCGGCTCGCCGAGGGCGTCGAGGTACTGGAGCCAGACGTCGAACGTCGAGGTGAAGCCCTCGTAGGACCCGGAGTAGGAACCCTCCCAGCGGCCGGGATCGTCGACCCAGGCCCAGGTGTAGATATCGTCCGCCTTGGTGGTGATGCCGTCGGCGTAGAAGCCGAGGTTGGTCATCTGCTGGACGATCGAGACCACCATGAACTGGCTCTGCTGAACGGCGAAGGCCTCGTCGAACTCCTGGGTGCCGCCGGGGTTGTTGGGGGAGCTATCGTCATCGTCGCTGCCGCAGCCGGCCATGGCCAGGCCGAGGGCGAGCGCGAGCATCGTGAGCAGGGCGAGTGGGCGCAGGTTTCGGATGGCAGGTGACATGAGCGGGTGTCCTCCCGGGATCGGGCGATGAACAGACTGCACGCTAGGCGGCCGCGGCCGTCGAGCGTACCCGGTGTTCCGCACATCATGGCCCGAGAGGTCCGGGATCGCATCAAGAAAACCGGCTGATGTTGACGGGTCGTTTTCCCTGGCCGGCGCCGCGTTCAGGAACCGTCGGCGGCCGGCCCCGCGGTTGACGGATCGGCGGCCAGGTGCACGGTCTGCGTGGGGAACGCGATGCTCAGTCCCAGTTCCTCGACCAGATCCATGACCTTCAGCTGCACCTCCTGGCGGGCCTGCAGGTGCTGGACCCAGTCGGTGGTCACGGTGAAGCAGTAGACGAGGATGTCGAGGCTGCTCGCGCCGAACTCCGTGAACTTCACCATCAGGAACTCCTGATGGATGTCCGGGTTGCCGCGCAGGTAGGCCTCGATGCGGTCGACCAGCGTGCGCATCTGCTCAGGGGTGGTGCCGTAGGTGACCCCCACGGAGAACTTGATACGCCGCTTGGGCATCAGCGAGTGGTTCTCGACGGTGGCGTTGGCGAGCGTGGAGTTGGGGATCGAGACGAGCGTCTTGGCGAAGGTGCGGATGCGGGTCGACCGCAGGCCGATCTCCTCGACCACGCCGTCGGTCTCGGACAGCGTGATCCAGTCGCCCGGCCGGAACGGGCGGTCGATCAGGATGGTGACGCCGCCGAAGAGGTTGGCCAGGGTGTCCTTGGCGGCCAAAGCCATCGCGAGTCCGCCCACGCCGAGGGCGCCCAGCAGCCCGCTCACCGAGTAGCCGAGGTTCTGCACCACGACCACGAACACGACCACGGCGGTGAACACCTTGAACGCCTTGCGCAGGGTGGGGACGAGCGCGTTGTCGATCGGGGTGCGGCTGCGGTCGGAATGCTCCGTGGCCAGGATGGCCCAGGCGTCGATGAACTTGAACACCGTCCAGGTGACCACCAGGGTCATGGCCAGCTTGAACGCCGTGGCCGCTGCGTCGAGCAGTCCGGGGTTGTCGGCCGCGAGCACGCGCAGGGCGAGGTAGCCGCCGGCGAGCGGCAGCACCCAGCCCAGCGGGCTGACCAGCGCGCGGACGGCCACGTCGTCGGACTCGGTCTCGGTGCGTGCGGTCAGCGCCAGCAGGCGGCGCGCGATCCACTGCACGACCACCGCCCGCAGGATGAACGAGGCCGCCACCAGGCCCAGGGCGGTCAGCAACCTTCCCAGGTGAAAGGGCCCAGGGATCGGGCCAGGAAACCGGAGACATCGGTCACGGCGTCGCCTTTCCGCTTGGCCCGCCGTCCGCGCGCAGGGTGGCCTCGTCGATGCCCGTGCATGCGCTCAGCAGGCGGAAGAAATTGGTCTGCACGCCGCCCACCTCGAAGGGGCTGCGGCCCTGCTGGAGGCCGGCGGCGAGGTGATCGATGAAGGCGACCTTGTTGGCCAGCACCTGGTCCAGGCCGACCGGCAAGAGGCCGGGGTCGAAGATCAGCGTCAGCGTGTCGCCGCCCAGCAGGCCGGCTCGCAACAGGTGCAGCCGCGCGCGCTCGAAGTGGCCGAGGCCGACGTCGGTCAGCGCCTGATAGAGCAGCGCCTGATCGAGGAAGCCCCAGGGCTTGAGCTCGCCGCCGGCGTCGAAGAGCACGAACGAACCCTCGGGCACGAAGCGCAATCCGTTGGTCCAGCGCACCGGGACATCCGGCCCCAGCAGCAGCCGCGGGCCGAGGGCGCCGCCCAGGCTGTGGTAGGCGTCCGAGCCGGTCACCCAGTCCTCGCCCAGGGCCAAGGCCATGCGGGCGGTCTCGCGCGCGAGCGGCGGCTGCACGATCACCAGGCCGGCCTCGCCGATCGGTAGACGGGGGAGTTGCCGCGCCACCTGCCAGCTGACGGCCGTGCGCCGGACCACCGGGTCGGCCGGCAGTCCGTCGGGGTCGCGGAGGGCGAGCCGGCCTTCCATGCCGAGGAAACCCCAGGCCCCGGCCAGCACCGCGGCCACGCCGAGGAGCCACGGCCGACGGTCGAGACGGCGCGGCACGAGACCCCCGAGGGCGAGCGCACCGAACGGCTCGACGGGATAGGCGAGGTCGGGCGCCAGATGGCGCAACAGAGGCAGCAGGGGCGCCACCGTGATCAATGCGGCCAGCCAGACCAGCAGGTCCGCGGGTCGTCCTTGCCGCCGGCGCGACCAGCCCCATGCGAACCAGCCGAGCCAGAGCGCCCCGCCGGCGGCGGCCATGGCGACGATCGGATCGGTGGTGTACGCGGGTCCGGGCTGCAGGAGCCACCAGCCGTACACCAGCAGATGGCGCAGCATGTCGAGCGGGCCGCCGAGTTCGTAGGGCTGCAGGTCGGAGGTGTCGAAGCCGCGCAGCGCGAGCCCCGCCGCGACGGCTGCGGCGGCGGCCGTCACGGCGAGGGGCGCCAGGCCGCGCGGCCCCCGTCGGGCCGCGGGCCCCAGCCAGGCTGCGGCCGCCATCACCAGCGGCAGGCCGACGAGCGTCTCCTTGCTCGCGACGGCGACCACGGCCAGGGCGATGGCGCCTCCGGTCCGCCAGGGTCCGCGGTCGCACCAGAGGACAAGCGCCCACACCGCCGCCGCGACCGCCAGCAGATCCTGGACGCCGGCGGCCCAGTAGAGGGCCGTGAACGCGAGCGGCGTGGCCGCCATGATCAGTCCGGCCACGGCGGCCTGCAGGCCGGAGTACCCCAGACGTCGGCCGAGCTTGACCGTGCCGGCCGCCGCCGCGGCATGCAGCGCGAGGCGGGTCCAGGCGTACGGATGCGGGTCGAGGCCCGCCAGGGGCCACATCAGATCCCAGTAGGCGACCCGGGAGAGCCAGCGCAGGGCCGACGTCGGCGCTCCGGCCAGACCGGACGCTCCGGCCAGGAGTCCCCAGTCGTCCTGGTTCCAGTAGGCGCCGAGGGCGGGCAGGCGGCCGAGCAGGGCGACCATGGCCGCGAGCCAGGGCGCCGCCTCGTCCCAGCTCCACTTTTTGCCTGCGGGCGGGGCGGCCGGTCTGTTATCATGAGCGACGGTCATCGAGGGTCACCCGGGAGGCGGACACGGCCGGCGCCCACCGCCGGCCGCCGACCATGGTACGTCACGGTTCCGACCTTGCCAAATTCCAACCTGCCCCGCTCCGCGCGGTGTCGAGAGGTCCTGTCTTCATGAGTGCCAAGCTCCTGTTCCTCGTGCTGGTCGGTGTCGTGCTCCTGCCGCTGCTCGGTTGCGGCGATGACCCCGCGCCGGGACCCGTCGCCATGGATCCGGCCGAACTCGAGCGCTGGGAGATCGCCCTGGTGGAGTGGCGCATCGAGAAGAACGAGGAGTTCATGGCCCCCGACACCACGCCCTTGCCCGCCGAGATGCTCGCCGGCTTCGAGGGGCTCGACTACTACTTCCCCGCGGCCGAGTACCGGTTCCGGACCGCGCTCGAGCGCGCGGCGCAGCCGGACACCGTGATGCTCGCCCGCCACAAGGGAGACGAGGCGCCGTACGTGGTGGTCGGCAAGGTCCGCTTCCGGATCGCTGGGAGGGACCTGGCGTTGACGGTCTACGGGCCGGCCCAGCCGGGCGCGGGCGATCTCTTCCTGCCGTTCTACGACCTCACCAACGGCGAGACCACCTGCCCGGAGGGCCGCTACGTCGACCTCGACGCCGCGGCCGACGGCACGGTCGACCTCGATTTCAACAAGGCGTACAACCCGCTCTGCTCCTACGGCTCGGAGCAGTGGAACTGCGTCCTGCCGCCGCCGGAGAACCGCCTCCCGGTGCGGGTGGAGGCGGGCGAGAAGCGGCTCACCGCCGCGGTTCATTGAGCGTCGCGCGATGACCCACCTGCTGCAGGAGATCGGCGGCTGGACCTGGTACGTGGTGTGGGCTGCGTTGCTGCTCTGCGCCTCGCTGCTGGTGTATCTGGGCCTGGGAGGCAACTTCATCCTGGTCGGCCTCGCGCTCCTGCACGCGCTGATCACCGGCTTCGACCCCATCGGCTGGCCGTTGCTCGGCATCTTGCTCGGAATCGCCCTCCTGGGCGAGCTCGTCGAGTTCGTGCTCGGGAATTTCTACGTTCTGCGCAAGGGAGCGAGCGGGCGCGCCACCATGGGCGGATTCCTGGGCGGCCTGGTGGGCGCGCTGCTCGGCAACGGACTCGTTCCGCTCGTCGGCGCGGTCGTCGGCAGCTTCGTGGGCGCCTTCCTGGGCAGCGTGGCGGGCCAGTACTGGCAGCAGCGTCGTCTCGAGCCGAGCCTCCGCGTGGGCGGCCATGCCTTCGTCGGCCGGATGTTGGCCGTGGCGTTCAAGCACGGTTGCGGCCTGGTGATGGTGTTCCTGATCCTCCGTTCGACATTCCCAACCGCTTGAAATCATGCGATATCCTGGCTTCGCCGGCGTATGTCCAGATTATTGTCCAAGAAAAAACCAGAAAAAACTAGATAGGCACTTGACGTATACTGGACCTTGTCTATCTTGATGCCATCGACCCGAACGAGATGCGAGCGCGGCACGGCCGCGATCAACGGATAGACAGAACCAAGGAGCGTCCACCATGAAGTCCTCGACCAAGCTGCTTACCGCCCTCGCGATGTCCGCGACCATCGGCCTGGCCGCCGCCCCGGCGATGGCTGGCAACTGCGGGAGCACCAAGGCGACCGCCGCCAAGGCGACCCCCGCGAGCATGACCACGACGATGAGCGACAGCCCCTCGATCTTCGATCTCGCCGGCCAGGCGGGGTTCACCACCCTGACGGCGGCGATCGAGGCGGCGGGCCTGCGCGAGACCCTGACGACCGACGGACCGTTCACCGTCTTCGCTCCGACCGACGAGGCCTTCGCCAAGCTGCCCGCCGGCACGGTGGAGTCGCTCCTGGCGGACAAGGACGCGCTGACCAAGGTGCTCCTGTTCCACGTGACCAACGGCAGCGTCTATGCGGCCGACGTGATGGACCTGCGGGCGGCCCGGACGCTCAACGGCGAGAAGGTCGCGATCAACCTGAACAACGGCGTGCAGATCAACGACGCCAACGTCATCAAGACGGATGTCCAGGCGAGCAACGGCGTGATCCACGTGATCGACACCGTCCTGATCCCGGCCAACCTCTAGTTCACGAGGGAGTATTCCGGGCGGAAAGGTGGCGCCGTCCGGACGGGTGAGGGCAGGTCGGAAGTTTGAAGGTCCGGCCTCCCCACCCAAAATCGCCGGGGGCGGAAGCGAACGCAGACGCGGTCACTCCCGCCCCCGCCTTCTCAAAGCCACCAGCCACTCGAGCCGGCCCGCGGGCCCGCTCTGCGAAAGGATAGATCCATGAAGCGAAGCCGTAACCTGATGATGTTGCTGGCCCTCCTGGCCTTCGCGGCCTTCGGCCTGACGGGCTGCAGCGACGACGACGACAACAACCCGATGAACCCCGGCACGACGGACAAGGCCATGCTCCGCGTGGTCCACGCCTCTCCCGACGCCCCGGCCGTCGACGTCTACGTCAACGACGGCGACCAGCCTGTGGTCGTCGACCTGGCCTACGGGGGCGCCTCGGGTTACCTCGAGGTCGACGCCGGCGTCTACACGGTGCAGCTGCGCGGCCACGGCGCCGATCCCGCGAGCGCTCCCGCGTTCGAGGCCCAGCTCACCCTCGCCGTCGGCGACAAGGTGACCGCCGTCGCCGCCGGCCTGCTCGCCAGCAGCGATCCGGCCGACCGCTTCCGGGTGCTTCCGCTCATGGAGGGCTTCCAGAACCCCGGCGCCGGCAACGTGGCCGTCCGCATCGTGCACGCGTCGGCCGACGCGCCCGCCGTCGCGGTCGACGTGGCCAACGACGGCGCGCCCGAGGTGCTCGACTTCGCGCGCTTCGCCGACACCGGCGCCGCGGGCGTCGCCCTGCCCGCCGGCACGAACCTGCGCATCGGCATCTGGGCCGGCGATCCCTGACCCGCGCCTCGGTCTTCACCACTCCGGCCCTGCCCGCCGGCGCCAACCTGTTCGTCATCGCCACCGGCCTGCTGTCCGGCGATCCCATGACCGACGGCTTCAGCCTGCTCGCGATCGGCCCCGACGGCCCGGTCGGCTTCATCCGCCAGGACGCCAAGGCCATGGTCTACGCCCTGCACGGCAGTCCCAACGCCCCGGCCGTCGACATCGACGCCATGGGCTCCGAGGTGGTCAGCAACCTGGCCTTCGGCGAGCTCAGCGGCGCCCTGACCGTCTGGCCCGGCGCCTACGACCTGGCCTTCCGCGCCACCGGCCAGACCGCGGTGGCGGCCAGCGCCACCACCCCGTACCTCGAGCCCGGCATGCGCTACCTGGCCGTGGCCACCGGCTTCCTCGGCGGCGATCCCGCCTTCCAGCTGATCCCCGTGGCCGACGGCTTCGACGGCATGCCCGCCGACGCCCTGGTGCGTGTGGTCCACGCCTCGCCGGACGCTCCCGCGGTGGACGTCGGCCCGGCGGACGATCAGGACAAGGTGACCGCGATCGCCGACTACAGCGGCCTCGCCTTCGGTGACGCGAGCCCCGCCATCGGCACCGCCCTGCCGCTCGGCGCGCTGACCGTCGGTGTCGCGGCCGCCGGCAGCGAGGACGCCGTGGCCACGTTCGACATCGTGACGGCGGCCGGCCTGCGCGCCTTCGCCGTGGCGTGCGGCAGCCTCGTCGGCGACGGCGAGGGCTTCCGCCTCGTGCTCGTGATCACCGGCGGCGACACGTGGACGGCGGCCGAGGTCCTGCCGAACTCCTAGCGGGGGACAACCGGACGGACCGGCAGCGACCGACGTCGACACGGCGGCCCGGCCACCTCGGTGGCCGGGCCGTCCGCCTGCCTGGACGGGCGTGCGGGCGCCGTGGTACCATCGGCGGGGGCGGGAATCGTCCCGTCTTCCGCAACCGAGGGGGAATCGCCATGACATCCACGCGCGCCATCGTCCTGGTGACCATGCTGGCCCTGGCGACGGGGGCTCTGGCCCAGGGCCCGGACACCATCGGCCTGTGGTTCGACACCGACTACACGGTCAACATCATCAACCCGCCGCCGGCGCCCCTGGTGGCCTACCTGGTGCTGCATGAGCCGTCGGCCGCCCAGATCGCGGCGGCGTCGTTCCAGCTGGTGTGGCCCGATCCGACGGTGATCGTGCTGGCGACCAGCTGGAACGGCGGTCCGGTGGTGCAGTTCGACGGCGGTTGTGCGCTCATCGGGTATGGGACGCCGCTGCCGACCCTGCCGGAGACCCTGCTGGCGACGTACACCATCCTGGTCGTCTCGCAGCTCGACAACGGGCTGGTGCGGATCCTGGCCTGCTCCGGAGATGCCTGCCCGTTCTACTCGGACGGCTCGCAGGCCATCTGCATGGACACGCCGTACGACGACGGCGTGGTCGCCTGCATCGGCAACTGCAGCGTCGCGGCCGAGGCCCGGACCTGGTCGTCGGTCAAGAGCCTCTACTGAGCGGACTCGTGCGCCCGCAGGCGGCGCCTCACCGCGCCGCCTGCCCCCAGGCCATCTCGCGGTTGGCCGCCGCCGCCCAGTCGTCGCGGCCGACGGCGACCAGTCCCAGCGACCACGCCTCGTCGAACCCTGCGCATGCCTCACGCACCGCGTCCCGGGCGCTCGCGCCGGCCTCCATCCGCTCGTAGACCAGCCGGGCCATCGCGCGCCGGATGATCTCCTCGCCGTGGCCCGTGCAGGCGACCGCCCCGGCCGGCCCGGCGTAGCAGCCGCAGCCGTAGATGGGCACGTCGCCGACCCTTCCGTAGAGGGTGAGGCCGGTGCCGCCGGTGCTCAGCGCCACGGCGAACCGGCCGGCCTCGTCGCGGACGACGGCGCCCACGGTGTCGCCGGCGCCTCCGCGGCGCGGGGGCGACGGCGCGCCCGGCGGGTCCGCGCCCAGCGCGGGCGCCGGCGTGGGGTAGTTCCAGGCGGCACGCCAGTCGAAGCTGTCGTACCCGCCGCCGGCGTGGCCCTCGAGCAGGCTCGCCAGGCGCTGGCGATACCTGGCCACCGCCTCGTCGCAGAGGGGCACCACGTCGGCGAACCCGCGCACGTGGGCGAAGCGGGTCGCGCCGTCGCCGACGAGCAGGCGGTGGGGCGTGGACAGCACCTCGCGCGCCACGAGCACGGGATTGGTGACGCGCTCGATGGCCGCCACGGCGGCGAACACGCCGTCCGACGTCATCACCGCCGCGTCCATCTGCACGGTGCGGCCGTCGAGACGCACGTTGGCGCCGGTGCCGGCGTTGAAGCGGCAGATATCCTCCAGATGGATGACGGCGGCGCAGGCGGCATCGAGGGCGCTGCCTGCGGCCGCAAGGCCGGCGACGGCCGCGGCGCGGCAATCCGGCGACCATTCCGCCGGTGAACCGACCCCGCCGTGGGTGACGACGACCAGGCGCGGGTCCCGGCCGGACGCGAGCGTGGGCAGGTCCGCGGCATGGGCCGCGACCGCCGCGAGCATCAGAAACGCGGTGAGGATCCTCGTCATGCCATCACCTCCGGCGAGAGACTAGCCGATCGCGCGTACGAGCAGCATCACCCCGATCGCGCCCAGAAGCGCGCTCGTGAGCCGGCGGAAGGTGCGCTCGGCGATCGTCACGTGGATGCGCTGCCCGATCCAGACGCCGAACAGCGACACCGGCAGCAGCGCCAGTCCCGACCACAGCCGCGGTGCGGTGATCAGGCCCTGGGCCGTGTAGTTGACCACCCGGAGCAGGGTCATCGCCACGAACACGGCCATGAGGTTGCCGCGGAACGCCCGCTTGTCGAGGCCGGCGAGGTGATAGTACACGATGAGCGGCGGGCCGCCGGTGCCGAAGAGGCCGGTGAGCAGGCCCGACACCAGGCCCAGGGGCGGACGGATCCAGCCCGGCCAGGCCACCCGCCAGCCGTCGCGCAGGCTCAGGAACACCAGCGACACGAGCACCAGGAAGCCGCCCAGCACGGTGAGCACGAGTGTGGGCGAGCCGGCCTTCAGCACGTACGACCCGGCCACCACGCCCGGCACCACGCCCAGCAGGAGGCCTCCGGCCTCGCACCAGCGGATGTGCCGCCAGGAGCCGATGGCCACGCCCAGCTCGGCCGGCAGGACCACCAGCAGGAGCACCACCACGACGTCGCGGATCTCGGGGTACACCAGCGCCAGGCAGCCGACGGCGATCAGGCCCGACCCGAAGCCGAACACCACGTACACGACCTGGGCGATCAGGATGACCGCCGCGGTGAGGGCGAAGTGCCAGCCGCTGGTGAAGATGAGCTCGGGCATGGCGCCATGATGGTTCAAGGTCGCCGCCGGCACAACGGCGGACTATCATGCGGCGGTCACCCAGTCCCTTCTCCCGGAGGATCCCCATGGGCCGCCTGGAAGACTTCCGCCGCTACCGCGAGCGCATGAACGAACGGCTGCTCGCCGCCGGCACCGTCAACACCAAGCGCTTCTTCAACCTCGACACCGCGAGCTACCGCGACGGCGCCCTCGACGCCCGCACCAAGGAGCTCCTGGGCCTCGTCGCGAGCCTGGTGCTGCGCTGCGATGACTGCATCGCCTACCACGTGATCCGCGCCCTGGAAGAGGGGGCCGACGAGGCCATGCTCGGCGAGACCCTGGACATCGGCCTGGTCGTGGGCGGCAGCATCGTGATCCCGCACCTGCGGCGGGCGCGGGAGCTGATGGATGAGGTGCTGGCCCAGGACGGCTGAGCGCGGGCGGCGCGGCGCCCGCCTAGTCCGGCACCGGCACCTCCGCCTCCGGCATGGCCGCGAAGGCCGCGCTGTCGGCGGCGGCGGTCCCGAGGCTGTCGACCCCGGCCGGCGCCGGCGGCTCCAGGGGCACGAGGCGACGGTACATGCGGTACCGGTTGAGGATCTCCTCGACGTAGCGCACGGTCTCGTCGCCCCGGTAGTAGCCGTGGCGGGTCTCCTCGTACCAGCGTCGCTGCGCCAGCCGCGGCAGGGTCTCGGCAAGGCTGCCTTCCCAGCGGTCGGGGTCCAGGCCGAGGTCCATGGCCAGACGGCGGGCGTCGGTCACGTGGCCGAGGCCGCCGTGGTAGGCCGCCAGCGTGAAGCGGAGCCGATCGAGGCTGTCGAGGTAGGCGAAGCCCTGCCAGGCGCCCTGCAGGAGGCGCAGACCGGCCCGCAGGTTCGCCGCGGGCACGAACAGACTGTCGGCCTGGGGGCCCGCGAGGTGGGGCATGACCTGCATCAGACCGCGGGCGCCGGCCTTGCTGACGGCCCGCTCGTAGAAGCGCGACTCCTGGTACATGACGGCCGTGACCAGCCGCCAGTCCAGACCCAGCTGCGCGGCCTGGGCGCGCACGAGCTCGTCGTAGCGGGAGATGCGGCCGCTCTTGTCCGGGCGGGCCTCCTCGCGCTGGAAGGTGCGGATCGAGCGCGGGTTGCGGAAGTAGCGGTCGTAGACGATGCCGTAGGTCTGGCTGCGCCAGGATCCGCCGTCGGCCGTCACGCGGAAGTTGTCGCGCAGGAAGGTGTTCAGGGCATCGCGCAGCTCGGGGCTGTTGCGGCGCACCAGCCAGACCAGGGGACGTGGCGGGCCCAGGGTGGGGCCGACGGTGACGTCGCCGTCGAGGTAGGAGCGCACGGCCTCCACGACGGCATCGTCGGCCACCGTCGCCGCGAGCGCCCCCTGCGACACCAGGGCGATCAGCTCCTCGGTCTCGGTCAGCGGCATGCCCGGCAGCACGCTGAGATCGATGCCGGCGTCATCACGCCAGCGCCGGAGCTCGTCGAGGTAAGGGTCGCGGGCCGGCACGGTGAGCGTCAGGCCGTCGAGCTCGTGAGGGTCTGCCAGCGGCGGGCTGCCGGGAGGGCGCACGACCACCTTCTGCACCATCGCCACCGGCCGCGTGGGGTCGGCGTAGCGGGCGAGGCGGTCGCTCAGGGTCAGACCCGCGCAGACCACATCGGCGCGGCCGGTGTTCAGCAGGCTGATCATGTCCTCGTCCGGCTCGGGGATCACGACCTCGAGGTTGAGGCCCAGGTCGCGGGCGAAGCGCTGGCACAGCTCGTAGTCGAAGCCCGCCTCGCCGCCGCGGTGCACGAAGTAGCTGATGGCGTTGTAGCGGGTGGCCATGCGCAGGGTGCCGCTGCTGCGGATCGCCTCGAGGTCCCGCTGGAGGGTCGGCTGCGGCACCGCGGGCCGGCTGCGGTCGGGCCGTCCGTGCAGGCCGTCGTCCTCGATGCGTTCGCAGGCGGCAAGGCCCAGCAATCCCCCGAGGACGACGCACGCCGCGAACCTGGCCCGGCGTCCGGCCGGATGGCGAAAACGAGAAAATTTATCCATGTTGTGCCTCGGCGCCCGCGGTTGCATTCCCGACGCATCATGCCTACCACATCCCGCCGCCATGGGGAAGCCCGAGGTCGGTTCCGAAATTTCGAGGGGTGAAAAGCCCTCACGATTTTGATATAATCGAACCGCAAGACCTCGTGCACCGACGGGTCCCGGGCCCCTGCCCGCGGCTGGCCCCTGCGCGCCCCGCGGTCGCGGCAGATCGTTCAACTTGCATTCTCGCAAGGAGTTATCATGAAGTTCAGGTTCATGCTGGGAATCCTGGCGACCCTTCTGCTGGCTGCCAGCGTCGCCGGAGCGGCCGTCAACAGCGCCGCCGAGTTCGTCTCCATCGTCGATCAGCGGGTCGATCGCGGCGAATTGAGCGCCGACGACGCCCTGCTGCTCAAGTTCCAGTACTGCTTCGACCGCGCCAAGCTGCCGGCCGATCTCCAGCCGACCACCCTGGCGCCGATGAAGTGCGCGACGGACCTCGTGCGGCAGTACCTGGCCAGCCGGGACCGCCTGCCCAGCGCCATCAGCGAGGCCATCGAGGGTTACATCGCGCCGCCCACGGACGGCAACCGCCTCGAGTACTTCAGCGCGACGGGCCTGTTCCGCATCAACTACTACACCTCGGGCGTCAACACCGTGCCCCTGTTCGACGGCAACAGCAACGGCGTGCCGGACTACGTCGAGCGCATCGCCGAGTACATGGACTACGCCTACACCTTCGAGTGCCAGACGCTGGGCTTCCAGAGCCCGCCGTTCGCCGCCGCCGGCGGCTACATGTCGATCTACCTGGCCCAGATGGACGGCGTCTACGGCTTCACCACGCCGCTGTCGAGCCCGTCCGGCATGACGCGCATCTCCATGGACAACGACTTCGCCGAGTTCCCGCCCAACGACGACCCCGACGGCGACGCCCTCGGCGCGGCGAAGGTGACGTCCGCCCACGAGTTCAAGCACTCCACCCAGTACGCCGGCAGCTACTGGTCGGAGAACGGCTGGGTCGAGGTCGACGCCACGTGGATGGAGGAGATCGCCCATCCCGCCACCAACGACTACCTCAACTACGTGACCTACGGCAGCCCGATCTCCAATCCCGACCAGTCCCTGGACAGCGGCAGCTCGGGCACCGGCAGCTACGACGACTGCGTGTGGCAGCACTACATGAGCGACAAGTGGGGCGTCCAGGTCATCGTCGACCTCTGGGAGTACCGCAAGACGCACCGCACCGAGCCCATGCTGGACAGCTACGAGAATCTGCTGGCGGGCCAGGGCCAGACCATGCGCCAGACCTGGAACGAGTTCACCAAGTGGAACTTCGCCTGCGGTATCCGCAACCTGGTCGATGAGGCTACTACCACGAGGCCGACCGTTACCCTGCCGGCAGCCCGCAGCACAGCGTGTTCGCCTACCCGACCACGGACAGCGGGTTCGTCAACCACCTGGCCGCGAATTTCCAGCGCTGCATCAACGTCGCCAGCCCGGGCCAGCGCATGCGCGTGACGTTCAACGGCGCCGATGACGGCCAGATGACTCTGGCGGCCGTGGTCAACGAGTCCTACACCACGCATGCGGGCGCCTTCTACGAGATCCCGCTGGGCGCGAACAACGACGTCGTGTTCGACGTGCCTTACGACCTCGACGGCGTGTACTCCATCGGCTTCATCGTCGGCAATGGCGAGAAGGCCGGCACCTCCAAGAGCTACACCATCACCGTCGACCGCATCACGCCCGACCCGACGGCCGTGGACGAGCTGGCGCCTGCCTTCGCCATCGCCGGCAACTTCCCCAATCCGTTCAATCCCCAGACCAGCATCAAGTTCACCCTCAACGGGACGGCGGCCACCAGCCTCGAGGTGTTCGACGTGAGCGGCCGCAAGGTCCGCACGCTGCTCGACCACGTCCTCGACGCCGGCGAGCACACCGTGCCCTTCAACGGCCGTGACGACGCCGGCCAGGCCCTGCCCTCGGGCACCTACCTGGCCAAGCTGCGCAGCGGCGACCAGGTGACGACCCACAAGCTGGTGCTGGCGAAGTAACGATCGCGCACCACGTCCGTGCGGGCCCCGGCCGACCTGGTCGGGGCCCGCCGTCGTCCGAACGTGACAACCACCGCTTCATCGGCTACCCTTGCGGCCGACGAGGTGACATGGACGACGTCCGTATCCACTGCGGCACCCTGACGGCCGACCTGGTCCTGCCGCACGCGCAGTCGATCAAGGAGCGCCGCCAGGCCCTGCGATCGCTCGTGCAGCGCTTGCACAATCATCGGTTCGCCGTGGCTCAGGTAGGCCCGCCGGACCTGTGGCAGCGCGCCTTCCTGGCCGTCGCGGCCGTATCCGGCTCCGCTGCCGTCCTCGACGCCTTGCTCGACGAGGCCGAACGCCTGATCTTCGCCAGCCCGTTCGACGTGGCCGACCTGCGCCGCGACGTGAGGCAGGACGGTTTCCCGAGCGCCTGAGTCCGGCCCCCCGTTGTTTCGAGAGGATCCCGCGGCATGGTCAAGCACACCCCCGCACGTGGCCAGAACGACGGTGCCTATCGGGCCGCCGACGGCCGCTGGCGGCCGCCGCGGCCAGAGGGCCTGGCCAGGGTGCTGGCCAAGGCCGGCTATGGCGCGCGTCCACGGGCGGAGGCCCTGGTCCGGTCCGGCAGGGTCGAGGTCGATGGTCGAGCGGTCACCGATCCGGGGGTCAGCGTCACGCTTTCCAGCGACATCCGGCTCGACGGCGCGCCGCTCCGCGAGGCGCCTCGCCGCTATCTCGCCGTCCACAAGCCCGCCGGAGTCGAGAGCCAGCTGGGTTGCGGGGGCCTGCGTGCGCTGGAGCGGCTGCTACCGCCGGATGCCGTCGGCCTCGAACCGGCCGGACGCCTGGATGCCCGCAGCGCCGGCCTGCTGCTCGTGAGCAACGATCTGAGGTGGAACCAGCACGTCTGCGAGTCAGAGAACCTCGAACGCCGCTACGAGGTGCTGGTGCGCGGCCACATGCGCAGCGGGGTCCTGGACGTCGTCCAGGCCGGGATTTCACTGCCGAGCCAGGGAGCGTTCCGTCCCGATCGCGTGGAACTGCTCGGCCGGGAGGGAGAAGACGTCCGTCTGCTGGTGGTCCTGCGCGGAGACCATGCACGCAAGGTGCGCGTCGCCTTCGCCTCCCTGCGGTTCGACGTGGTGAGCCTGTCGAGGGTGGGAATCGGACCGGTTTCGTTGGCGACCGTGGTGCGGGGGCGAGCGCGCGATCTAACTGCCGAAGAACGCCACCTGTTGGCTCCGTGATCTGTATCTTGTACCACCGAGATTGTTGACGGGTCCGGAGCTTGCCTCGTCGGCCCCCATGACCGCCTTCGCCCCGGACGACCGTCACTGGAGTCCACCGTACTGTCCCAATCCCGGTTGCCACTTCCACGGCGACGTAGACTCCGGCCCGCCCCCGGGCTGGCGCTACGTCCGCCACGGCTACCACCCCAACCGGGCCAAGAACACCCGTATCCGCCGGTACCGTTGCCGGCACTGCCGTGTCACCTTCAGTAGTCAGTCCTTCAGCCCCGACTACTGGCTCAAACGCCCCGACATCCACCCAGCTGATGACCAAGGTCGTCGGCTGCATGGCCAACCGGCAGATCGCCCGGGACCTGCGGGTCTCCCCGCCCACCATCGACCGGCGGGTCGAACGCCTCGGCCGCCACTGCCTGCTGTTCCACCTGCAGGCTGTCCGTGACCTCGCGCCTCGCAAGGAGGTCGCCGTCGACGGCTTCGAATCCTTCGAGTTCAGCCAGTACCACCGTTCCATCACCACCTGGCTGTCGACACCCAGACCAGCTTCTTCCTGTCGTTCACCGACAGCCCGTTGCGGCGCAAGGGCCGGATGACCGACCGTCAGCGCCGGCGTCGCGCGGAGCTCGAGGCGCGGTACGGCCGGCCCGACCCGCAGGCCGTGCGCAGGACATGGCGGAGCTGCGGATCGTCGCCGCCGACGCGCTCGAGATCATCGTCCGCAGCACGACCACCGGGCTTATCCGTGGGCGATCCGCACGCTGGCCGGGTGATCGTCGATCATCAGGTGACCAGCTCGCGGGAGCACCGGAACGTCCAGAATCCGCTCTGGGAGATCAGCTATCTGGATCTTCTGATCCGACGGTGCAGCTCGAACCACAAGCGGGAGACGATCGCGGCGTCGAAGCGGCGTGCGGTGTGTCGAGCGTACCAGCTTGCGATCTTCCTGGTGTGGCGGAACTACGTGAAGCTGCGTTGGGAGCGTCGTTGCCGGGCTACGGCGGCGATGCTGGTGGCTGTTCGGTCGGGCGCTGACGGTGGAGGAGATCCTGGTGCGGCGGCTGGTGCCGAGCCGGGTGGCGATCACAGGGGCGTTAGGGAGTACTACTGAAGGAGGTGACGACGCCGGCGCTGGGGCGTAATCGGCGGCATGAGTTGAAGTTGGCCGTGTAGCTGGGCAGGGCGCGGCGACGGGAGAGGTGTCAACAATTTGGATGGCACAACCTACAGGGTGAGGAGGGCGATGCCGCTCACGGTTAGCAACATCCCCACCACTCCCTTGACCGTCACCACCTCCCCCCCGAAAACCACCGCCGCCAGAAACCCGAACAACGGCGAGGTGAACGCGATCGGCATCACCCGGTTCAGTGGCGCGCCTTTCAGCGCGGCGTAGAAGCAGAGCATCCCCAGGGATCCTGCCACCAGCCCGCCGCCGACTCCCAGGGCGAGCAGCGACTTGCCGCCGGCCTGACCGAGCGTGCGCAACTGCGGCCAGCTTATCAGGGTCAGCACCACCAGCGCGATGCCGGTGCGGACGGTGATCCCCACCTGGGGCGGTAGGTGGCCAGCATGCAGACCCTTCTTCTCGAAATACCCACCGATGCCCCACGCCGCGGCGGTCAACAGGGCGAGCAACTGTGGCTTCATGACACGACCTCCGTGAACGAGGAACGCCGCCCCGGTTCGGGGCGGCGTCCATGGTGATATCCGGGCGGGGACGGGTCAACCGCCGATTCAGACCCGGCTGGCGACCCGGTTGCCGCGGCGGCCCTGAGCGGCCAGAGCGTGCAGTCGGCGATCGTCGAGATCGAGGCGCGGCTGGTGGCCGCCGCGCTGCTCGCCGGAAACGCGCGCGTGGAGATCTGCGACCACCGACTGCAGCTGCGCAGCCTGGGCGTTGAGCTCCTCGGCGGCCGAGGCCGATTCCTCGGCGGTGGCGGCGGCGCCCTGGGTGGTCTGGTCGAGCTGCATCAC
The DNA here is from genome assembly GCA_041390065.1 of Candidatus Krumholzibacteriia bacterium. Taxonomy (GTDB): domain Bacteria; phylum Krumholzibacteriota; class Krumholzibacteriia; order LZORAL124-64-63; family LZORAL124-64-63; genus Glo-17. Next base: position 61,130 of record JAWKQQ010000013.1, on the reverse strand, counting down.
GGCGCGGTTGATCTGATCGATGCCGTCGGCCTGCTCCCGGGCGGCGACCGCGATATGGTCGACCTGGCGTGCAGCCTGCGAGGCGTTCTCGGCCGTGCGGGTGAAGGCGTCACGAGTCACCTCGGTGGTGTGGACGCCCCGCTCGGCGTGGCCGAGGGACTGCTCGATCAGCGTGCTCGTCTCGCGGGCGGCCTCGGCGGCCCGCTGGGCGAGGTTGCGCACCTCCTCGGCCACCACGGCGAAGCCCTGCCGGCCTCGCCGGCCCGGGCGGCTTCGACCGCGGCGTTCAGGGCGAGCAGGTTGGTCTGGAAGGCGATCTCGTCGATGGTGCCGACGATCTTCACGGTCTTGTCGGCGCTGGCCTTGATCGAACCGATGGCCTCGACCATCGCGCCCATGCTCGACAGGCCTTCCTGCACCACCTTCTCGGCCGAGTGCATCAGCTTCTGACATTCGGTCGCGGCCTCGGTCGTGCGCCGCACGTTGGCCGTCATCTCCTCGAGGCTCGCCGACGTTTCCTGCACCGCGGCCGCCTGCTCGGAGGACTGCCCGGCGAGGCCCACGCTGGCGTTGGCGATCTGGTCGGCGGCGGCCGTGGTCTGCTCGGCGCCCATGTTGAGGTCGGCGATCATCCGGTTGACCGGCCGCGACACGCTCTGGGCCACCAGGAAGACGATGCCCGCGACCACCACGAGCGCGATCAGCGTGATCAATAGGCCCAGGTTCCGCAGCTTGTGGGACGCGGCGTAGATCTGGGCGTCGTCGATGGTCACGGCGACCACCCAGCCGAGCTTGTCGACGGTGGCGAACGTGGCCTGCTTGGTGCGGCCCTTGAACTCGTACTCGAGGTGGCCGTTGCGCTGGGCCATGATCTGCTTGCCGAAATCCCACTCGTTGATGTTGGTCTTCAGGATGAGGTCTGGCATCGGGTGGGCGAGGAACGTGCCGTCCTGGCCGCAGATGTAGGCGTAGCCGGTCTCGCCGATCTTCACCGGAGCGACGACGGATTCCGTGAACCGGTGCAAGTCGACGACGCCGAGCACGGCGGCGCCGGTGGGGCGATCGTTGGCGTCGCGGATCGGTCGGCAGATCACGATGATCGGCTGGTCGGTCACCTTGCTGCGCAGCGCCTTGCTGTAGGTCGTCTGGCCGGTCCGTTGGCACTCCCGGAAGTACTCGCGGTCTGACACGTTCAGCGCGCCGGTCATCTCCGGGATGCTCGAGGCGACCGTCAGGCCGTTGGCGCCGACGAGATGGATTCCCTCGTAGTCGGTGCTATTGCGGCCGAGCTCCTCGAGCACGAACTGGGCGAGGATCGCCGGCGACCCGTCGGTGGCCATGCCGGCCTCGCGGATGGTCGGCAGGCTCGCCCAGCGGGTCACGTCCTGCTCGCGATGGTCGAGCCAGCTCGAGACCTGCTGGAGCAGCAACTGATCCAGCTGGGCCATCTCGTCGAGGGTCGCCGCCTCGAGCGCCTGGCCGGTCTGCTGGGTGGTGATCGCGAGGTACGCACCGAAGGCGAGCACCAAGGCGGCGGCGGTGGGCAGCAGGAAGCGGTTACGCAGATCCAGTCTCATGGCAGGCTCTCCGGTCAGGGTGCAGGCGGCTCCTCATGGCATCGTGAGCGTCCCTCCTCGCAGGGTTGGATTCGTCCGCCGCAACGCCGAGTTTAAAGAATTCTGTGAGCCTGTGCGGTGATTCGTCTAACAACGTGCGTTTTCAACGAATTCCCTTATTCTGGCCGGTGGATTGTCAACCGCCTCAGCAGCCTGGGAGGGTTCCATGGAGATCGCGACCACCCCTGAACTCGTCCGTGGCGCGTACGCGCGCATGCGTGAATGCCTGGCCATCGTCCGCGAGCGGCTCGGCCGGCCGCTCACGCTGGCGGAGAAGATCTTCCTCGGCCACCTGGTCGACCCTGCGGGCCAGGAGCTGGCACGTGGCAAGGCGACCCTCGCGCTCGCGCCCGACCGCGTGGCCATGCAGGACGCGACCGCTCAGATGGCCATCCTGCAGTTCATGATGGCCGGGCGCGACGAGACCGCCGTGCCCACGACCGTGCATTGCGATCACCTCCTGCTGGCGTACAAGGGCAAGGACGCCGACCAGGCCGCGGCCATGGACACCAACCGCGAGGTCTACGATTTCCTCCAGAGTTCGGCCGCCCGTTACGGCATGGGTTTCTGGAAGCCGGGGTCGGGCATCATCCACCAGATCATCCTCGAGAACTACGCGTTTCCGGGCGGCCTGATGATCGGCACCGACAGCCACACGCCCAACGCCGGCGGCCTCGGCATGGCGGCCTGCGGCGTGGGCGGGGCCGACGCCGTCGACGTCATGGTCGGCATGCCCTGGGAGGTGCTGCATCCGCGGGTGACGGGCGTCAAGCTGGTGGGCGCGCCGAGCGGCTGGACGGCGCCCAAGGACGTCATCCTCAAGCTCTGCGGCCTCTTGACCACCAAGGGCGGCACCAACCACGTCATCGAGTACTTCGGGCCCGGCTGCCAGGCCATCAGCTGCACCGGCAAGGCGACGATCACCAACATGGGGGCCGAGCTCGGCGCCACCACCAGCATCTTCCCCTGCGACCGGCGCATGCTCGACTACCTGCGCGCCACGCGGCGCGCCGACCTGGCCGACCTCGCCGCCGCCAACGAGGATCTGCTGCAGGCCGATCCCGAGGTGCTCAAGGATCCCGAGCGCGCCTTCGATCGCGTGGTGACCATCGACCTGTCGACCCTCGAGCCGCATCTGGTCGGGCCGCACAGCCCGGACATCGCGCACCCGCTGAGCGCCATGGCCGCGGACTGCGCCCGCGAGGACTACCCGGTCACGCTCACCGCGGCCCTCATCGGTTCCTGCACCAACAGCAGCTACGAGGACATCGGCCGCGCCACGGACATCGCTCGCCAGGCGCTCGACCAGGGACTGGCGATGAAGGTGCCCCTCCTGATCACCCCGGGCAGCGATCAGATCTACGAGACCATCAAGCGCGACGGCCAGCTGGCCGTCCTCGAGCAGCTCGGCGCCACGGTGCTGACCAACGCCTGCGGGCCCTGCATCGGCCAGTGGAAGCGTGACGACATCGCGGACGGCGAACGCAACAGCATCGTCACCTCGTTCAATCGCAACTTCCGCAAGCGCAACGACGGCAACGCCGAGACCCATGCGTTCATCGGCAGCCCCGAGGTGGTGCTGGCCTACGGTCTGGCCGGTCGCCTCGACCTCGATCCCACGCGCGACCCGCTGACCACGGCCGATGGTCGCGAGGTCCGCCTGTCGGCGCCCGAACCCGCCGACGACGTGCCCCGCAACGGGTTCGTGGTGGCCGACGCCGGCTACCAGGCGCCGCCGAAGGTGGCGGCGAACGTAGCGGTCAAGGTCAAGCCGGACAGCGACCGCCTCGCGTTGCTCGCTCCGTTCGCGCCCTGGCAGACGGGTGATTTCGACGACCTCGCGCTGCTGATCAAGGTGGTGGGCAAGTGCACCACCGACCACATCTCGATGGCCGGCCCGTGGCTGAGGTTCCGCGGCCACCTCGACCGCATCAGCGACAACATGTTGATCGGCGGCATCAACGCTTTCACCGGCGAGGCCGGGCGGACCCGCAATCCGCTGGACGGCACGGCGGGGGCGGTGCCGACGGTGGCCCGGGCGCTCAAGGCGGCGGGACGCCATTGGGTCGTGGTCGGCGACGAGAACTACGGCGAGGGCAGCAGCCGCGAGCACGCGGCGATGTCTCCGCGCCACCTCGGTGCGGCCGCGGTCATCGTGCGCAGCTTCGCGCGCATCCACGAGACCAACCTCAAGAAGCAGGGCGTGCTCCCGCTCGTCTTCAAGGATCCGGCCGACTACGACCGCATCGGGGAGACGGACACCTTCGCGCTCGCCGGCATCGACGCGCTCGCTCCGGGCAGCGAGGTCACGCTGGTGATCAGGCACCCGGCCGGCGGCGAGGAGGCCGTCGTCCTGCGCCATACCCTCACCGCCGAGCAGATCGCCTGGTTCCGGGCGGGCTCGGCCCTCAACCTGATCCGCGCGCGGGCCTGACCCGCGATGCGGTTCGTGACGACGGCTCCGAGATCTCGGGGCCGTCGTCCCGTTCGCCGCGGAATTTCGCGGGCACAATCCCGGGCCCCTGCCGTATCATGGCTGCTGGTGAGTGCCGCCCGCCCGTCCGATCCATCATCCCGGAGTGACCCATGCCTGCAATGCGCCATCTCGTCGTCGCCGTCGTCGTCACCCTCGGCCTCGCGCCCGTCTTGCGGGCCGAGCCCGCCGTGTTTCCCCGCCGACCCGCGATCTCGCCGGACGGCGCCACGGTGGTGTTCACCAGCCAGGGCGACCTCTGGCGCGTGGCCGCGACCGGCGGCCGGGCCGAGCGCCTCACCGCCCATCCGGCGTACGACCGCGATCCCGTCTTCTCGCCCGACGGCACCCGCCTGGCCTTCGCCTCCGATCGGGAGGGCAGCTTCGACGTCTACGTGATGCCGGCCGCGGGCGGCCGCCCCGAGCGTCTCACCTTCGCGCCCAGCGACGACATCCCGCAGGACTGGAGCGGCGACGGCCGCCTGGTCTACTTCTCGGCGGTTCGGCCGTGGCGCTACCCGGTCCGTGAACAGATCCAGCAGGTGCCCGTCGACGGCGGCACGCCCACGCGCGTGTTCGACCTCTTCGCCGGCGAGGTGGCGGTCCAGCCCGACGGCCCCGGCGTCTACCTGACCGTCGGCGCCGATCGCTTCGGCCGCGTGGGATACCGCGGCACCTACCAGCCCGATGTGTGGTGGTACGTGCCCGGCGCGGCGCCCGAGCGTCTCACGGACGGCCTCGGCTACGATACCGATCCCATGTGGGGCCCGGCGGGCAGCCTGTACTGGCGCGCCGAGGACGACCAGACCCACGCGTTCAACATCTGGCGTCTGGATCGGGCGACGGGCGAACGCCGTCGTCTCACCGACTTCCGGGAGGAGGGAGTCCGCAACGCCCGCCTCAGCCGTGACGGCCGGCGCCTGGTCTGCGAGGCCGGCGAGGACCTCTGGATCATGGACACCGCGGACGCGAAGCTGCGCAAGCTGGTCATCGATCTGGCGGCCGACGAGATCACGGCCGCCCGCACCAGCGACGTGGTGAGCGGCGACGCCGACGAGCTGGCCGTGGCCGATGACGGCGACGAGCTGGCCATGGTGATCCGCGGCGAGGTGGTGCTCGTCAACCGCGAACTGGAGGGCCGCGCCACCGTGCTGCTGCCCTCGCCCTGGCGCGAGAGCGACGCCGCCTTCCGGCCCGGTTCGGCCGATACGCTGCTCATCGTCAGCGACCGTGAGGAGGAAGACGGCGTGCCCTACAGCCGCATCGGTCTCATCGTGAGCGACGACCCCGAGCAGACGACGCTGCGGCTGGCGGAGCGGCACCGCGTGCTCTGGCTGACGCCCGCAGGCAGGGAATGCGGCGACCCGCTCTGGTCGCCCGACGGCCGTCGCATCGCCTACCGCGAGGGCGAGGGGACGTTGATGGTGATGGATGCCGACGGCTCGCACCGGCGCACGCTGTACGAGGGCTGGGACAATCCGGAAGCCGCGTGGTCGCCGGACAGCCGCTGGCTCGCCTACGCCGTGGCGACCGGCGAGGATTTCAACACCGACATCTGGCTCGTGCCGGCCGATGGCGGCGAGCCCACCAACGTGAGCCAGCATCCCGACTACGACACCGGTCCGGTCTGGAGCGCCGACGGCTCCATGCTGGCCTGGAACACCCGCCGCTACGCGAACCAACAGGACGTGGTCTTCTGCTACCTCACCCGCGCCCTGCACGAGCGCTCCCGCGAGGAATGGGAGATCTGGCAGAAGACCCGCGACGAGAAGCCGCAGGGCAAGGACAAGGACAAGGACAAGGACGAGGCGGCCGACGGGTCCGCGAGCAAGCCCCCGCATGAGCCCATCGCCATCGATCTCGACGACATCCACCTGCGCGTCCAGCGCCTCACCGACCTGCCCGGCGACGAACGCGTGGTCGCGATCCATCCCCAGGGCGACCGCATCGTGGTCGCGGCCACCGTCGGCGGCAAGCGCGACCTCTTCACCGTCGACCGGTTCGGCGAGGACCGCGAGGCGCTCACCGAGGGCGGCGCCGGCGACCGCGCGGCCTTCCTGGCGGCCGACGGCAAGACGGTCTGGTGGCTCAAGGACGGCCGGCCGGCGCGGGTGCCCTTGAAGGGCGGCAAGGTCGAGACCACGTCGTTCAAGGCCCGCCTCGCGACCGATCGCCACGCGCTGCGCCGCCAGGTGGTGGAGGAGACGTACCGGACCCTGCGTGACCGCTTCTACGATCCCGACATGCACGGCATCGACTGGGACCGCCAGCGGCGCAAGGCCCTGCGGCTGGCCGCCGCCGTCGACCACGACGCCGACTTCGCCGACGTCATGAACATCATGCTGCGCAGCCTCAACGCCAGCCACATGGGCTACTACCCCGGCGGCCGCGGCGACCGCGGCGGCGTCGGCTGGCTGGGTCTGGAGTTCGACGCCGCCCACCGTGGCCCCGGCGTCCGGGTGGCGCAGGTGGTGCCACGCGGGCCGGCCGACCTCGACCAGGGCGGCCTCGCCGCGGGCGACGTCATCCTGGCCGTCGATGGCGTGGACCTGGCGGCCGACGGCAACCTGTACGACCTCATCGCGCGGGCGGGCGGCGACCCTGTCCGGGTGCGCTACCGGCGCGACGCGGCCGAGCGGGAGACCGTCCTGCGTCCGGTGCAGTGGAGCGAGGTGCGCCAGCGGATCTACGACGCCGACGTCCGCGCCAACCGGCGCCGCGTCGAGGAGCTGTCGGACGGCCGCGTGGGCTACGTGCACATCCAGGGCATGGGCCAGCGCGAGGTGGAACTCTTCGAGCGCGACCTCTACGCCGCCGCCCACGACAAGGACGCCCTGGTCATCGACGTGCGCTACAACGGCGGCGGCTGGACCACCGACCTGCTCCTGACGATCCTCACCCAGCCGGTGCACGCGTACACCGTGCCGCGCGGCGGCGGTTTCGGCTATCCCGACGCCGAGCGTCTGCCCCTGCAGCGCTGGAACAAGCCGGTGGCCGTGATCTGCGACGAGTCGAGCTATTCCAACGCCGAGATCTTCAGCCACGCCATCAAGACCCTCGGGCGGGGACCGGTCGTGGGCCAGACCACGGGCGGCAACGTCATCTCGACGGGCGGCTGGCGTACGCTCGATGGCGGCTTCGTCCGGCTGCCGTTCCGCGGCTGGTACGTCTGGGGCGACCAGACCCACCCCGAGCGCAACAACCGCAACCAGGAGCACGGCGGCTGCGTGCCCGACTACCTCGTGCCCCGCGGGCCCGCCGAGATGCTCCGCGGGGAGGATCCCCAGCTCGACAAGGCCGTGTCCCTGATGCAGGAGGCCGCCCGACAGGCGGCCCGGACCGAACCCGAGAAGCGGCCTCGACGGGCCGAGGCGGCGCGTTGACGGGGTGGACGGCGGATGCGGACAGGACCGGTCGCGTCTATCCTGGGTAGGCACCGTGGCGGCAAGGAGGCGGGCAGCATGGAAGTCAGGGGCGAACGGACATCCGAGCACGCGGGGCTGCTGGCCGACCACGTGCTGCGCAGCCTGCCGCTGGGCATCGTCGCGCTCGACCTCCACACCTGCGTGCTCGTGGCCAATCCCGAGGCCGGACGGGTGCTGCAGCGCGATCCCGCCGATCTGATCGGTGCGCCCTTGCCGGGACTGGCCGAGGCCGACCGCGCGGCCATCGCCGGCGTGCTCGCCAATCCCGAATCCGGCGGTGCGGCCGCGTGGCGGCACCTCGACCTCACCCTGGCCGACGGCTCGCACGTCCATTGCGGTTGCCGGCACGCGCCCCTGCGGATGGACGGCGGTCCGGTGCGGGGTCTGCTGCTGACGCTCCTGCCCGCCGACCACGGCGACCGGGCTCTGCAAGCCGAGCTGCGGCGGCGCAACGACTTCATCGAGAACGTGCTCGAGAACCTGCCGATCGGGCTGGCCGTCAACTCCCTGGACATGTCCACCGTCGGCTTCGTCAACAGCCGCTTCCAGGAGATCTACGGCAACTGGAACGGCCAGAGCATGCCGGACCTGGCCACCTTCCTCGATCGCCTCTGCCCCGACCCCGAGCAGCGCCGCGCCATGCAGCGCCAGTTCCTCGATACCCTCGGCGAGGGCGGCAAGCTCGAGCGCATGCAGTGGGACGACATCCGCGTCCGCGGCCGCGACGGCAGCCTGCGCATCGTCAGCGCCGTGAACACGCCGCTGCCGGCGCAGGGTCTGATGATCTCCACCGTGCAGGACGTCACCGACCGCAAGCTGGCCGAGGAGGCGCTACGCGAGAGCGAGCGGCGCTACCAGATCATGGCGGAGTCGTCGCCCGTGGGCATCTTCCGCTGCGACCGCAGCTCGCGCTGCCGTTACGTCAACCGCCGCTGGCGCGAGATCACGGGCCTGACCACGGCCCAGGCCGCGACCGACGGCTGGCTCTCGGCCGTGCACCCGGACGAGCTCGACGCGGTCACCCGCCTCTGGCAGCTGGCGGTGGCCGAGGGCCAGGTCTTCCGCTCGGAGTGCCGCTTCCGTCGGCCGCGCGGCGTCACCACCTGGGTGTTCGTGCAGGCCGAGCCCGTGTACGACCTGCAGCAGCAGCTGTCGGGCTACATCGGGTCGGTCACCGACATCTCCGACCGCAAGCGCACCGAGGAGGAGATCCGGCGCATCGCCTACTACGACGCCCTGACCAAGCTGCCCAACCGGGCGTTCTTCCTCGAGCAGCTGCGGCGCAACATCGAATCGGCCAAGCGCACGGACCGCCGGTCGGCGCTGCTCTTCTGCGACCTCGACAACTTCAAGGACGTCAACGACTCGCTCGGCCACGACAAGGGCGACCTCCTCCTGCAGGGCATCGCCGAGCGCCTGTCGGGCTGCATCCGCAAGGGCGACACGCTCGGCCGCCTCGGCGGCGACGAGTTCGTGCTCCTGTTGCCCAAGGTCGAGAGCAGCCGCGACGCCGTGATGGTGGCCCGCAAGATCAAGGAGCAGCTGGCCCTGCCGTTCGACCTGGGCGGCCACGAGGTCTACACCTCGCCGTCCATCGGCATCGCCTTCTATCCGGACGACGGCGATTCGGTGGGCACCCTGCTCAAGCACGCCGACATGGCCATGTACGCGGCCAAGAATCGGGGCCGCAACCGCTACCAGTTCTTCAGCGAGGACATGCACAAGCAGGCCGTCGAGCGCATGCAGCTCGAGGCCGGCCTGCGTCAGGCCCTCGAACGCCGCGAGTTCCGCCTGGTGTACCAGCCCCAGTACGAGATGGCGTCGGGCCGCCTTCGTCGGGGTCGAGGCGCTCCTGCGCTGGGAGCACCCCGAGCTCGGCACCGTGCTGCCCGAGCGGTTCATCGGCATGGCCGAGGAGACCGGACTCATCCTGCCGATCGGCGAGTGGGTCCTGGCGCACGGCGTGCGTCCAGGCCCGGGACTGGGTGGCGGCCGGCTTCACGGACCTGCGGGTGGCGGTCAACCTCTCCGGCCGCCAGTTCGCCGAGCCGGGCCTGGTCGAGCTCGTCAGGCGGATCCTGGGCGAGGCGGGCCTGTCGCCGCGCCACCTCGAGCTCGAGATCACCGAGAGCGTGCTCATGCACGACGCCGACATGGCCCGCCGCACGATCGAGGCCCTGCGGGCGGACGGCGTCTCCCTGGCCGTCGACGACTTCGGCACCGGGTACTCGTCCCTCTTCTACCTCAAGCAGTTGCCGGTCAACCGCCTGAAGATCTCGCGCGACTTCGTGCGCGATATCGCCACCGACCGCCGCGACGCCGCGATCGCCGAGGCCATCATCGGCCTGGGCCAGAACCTGGGCCTGGAGATCGTGGCCGAGGGCGTGGAATCGAGCGAGCAGGCCCGGATCCTCGCGGGGCTGTCGTGCCCCCAGGTGCAGGGGTTCCACTACGATCGGCCGCTGCCGAGCGACGAGGTCGGGCGCAGATTGTCTTGACCCTGGCGAGCTCGTGACACAACGTTGATGACGAATTAACAACCTCGGCGACGTCCGGGCCCCGGCCCGGTCGTTCACGTCTGTAGCGCAAGCTGCGGTGCAGGACGATCATCCCCAGCGGAGGGTGGATCATGTCGCTCGGTCACAAGATCAACGAGTTCCTCACGCGGACGCGCATGCTCATGCAGGGCGGCGGAGAGAAGGCCGTCCAGAAGCAGCAGGCCCAGGGTAAGCTCACCGCGCGCGACCGGGTGGCCACGCTGTGCGATGCCGGCTCCTTCCACGAGTACGACCTCTTCGTCGAACACAACTGCCACGACTTCGGCATGGACCAGAAGAAGCTGCCGGGCGACGGCGTGGTCACCGGCACGGGCACCATCCAGGGCTTCCCGGTGTGTGTGTTCGCGCAGGACTTCACCGTGGCCGGCGGCTCGCTCGGCCTCGCGCACGCGCGCAAGATCACCAAGATCATGGACCATGCGCTGAAGCTGGGGGTGCCGCTGATCGGCATCAACGACTCGGGCGGCGCCCGCATCCAGGAGGGCGTCAACTCCCTCGCCGGTTACGGCGAGATCTTCTACCGCAACACCCTGGCCTCGGGCGTGATCCCGCAGATCTCGGTGATCCTGGGCCCGTGCGCCGGCGGCGCCGTGTATTCGCCGGCGCTCACCGACTTCGTGTTCGTCGTCGACAAGATCTCCAAGATGTTCATCACGGGCCCGGAGGTCATCAAGACGGTGCTCGGCGAGGAGATCTCCATGGAGGACCTGGGCGGTGCCCGGGTGCAGGCCGAGATCTCGGGCAACGCCCATTTCTACGCCGAGACCGAGCAGGAGTGCTTCGAGCAGATCAACCGCCTGGTCACCTTCATCCCCTGGAACAACCGCAAGAAGAGCGAGCCCTTCCCGGCCAAGCCGCCTCGCCCGGATTTCAAGGTCGACGCCATCGTGCCCGACGATCCGCGCAGGCCGTACGACGTGCGCAACGTGATCCGGGCCGTGTGCGACGACAGCGACTTCCTCGAGGTGCAGGAGCACTGGGCCAAGAACATCGTGGTCGGATTCGCGCGGTTCGAGGGCGACACCGTGGGCATCGTCGGCAACCAGCCCGCCTACCTCGCCGGGGTGCTCGACGTGGATGCGTCGGACAAGGCGGCCCGGTTCATCCGCTTCTGCGACGCCTTCAACATCCCGCTCGTGAGCCTGGTGGACCTGCCCGGCTACCTGCCCGGCGTGGACCAGGAGCATGCCGGCGTCATCCGTCACGGCGCCAAGATCCTCTATGCGTACAGCGAGGCCACGGTGCCCAAGATCACCGTGATCCTGCGCAAGGCGTACGGCGGCGGCTACATCGCCATGTGCTCGCGGCATCTCGGGGCGGACTTCGTGTTCGCGTGGCCCAACGCGGAGATCGCCGTCATGGGCCCCGAGGGGGCGGCCAACATCATCTTCCGCAAGGAGATCGCCGAGGCGGCCGACCCCGAGGCCATGCGCCAGGAGAAGATCAGGGAGTACCAGGAGAAGTTCTCCAACCCGTACATCGCCGCGCGCGACGGCCACGTCGACGCCGTCATCCAGCCCGCGGAGACCCGCGACTTCCTGACCCACGCCATCCGGGTGTCGGCCAGCAAGTCCGAGACCCGTCCCGCGCGCAAGCACGGCATCCCACCGTTCTAGGAGGTCGGCCATGGCGGACATCCCCGTGAAGCCGGAGCTGCAGCAGCCGGTCTCCATGCACATCGACGGGACGGACTACCGGACGCAGCTGACCCGGAAGTTCCACGAGCGCAAGCCCTGGTCGCCGGAGGACCGCACCGTCGTGTGCAACCAGATTCCCGGGCTGATCCTGAAGATCCTCGTCAAGCCGGGCCAGCGCGTCGAGCGCGGCCAGGGCGTGGTCGTGCTCGAGGCCATGAAGATGGCCAACGAGGTGCAGTCGTCGTGGGCGGGCACGGTCGCGCAGATCGAGGTCGCCGTCGGGCAGAACGTGCCCAAGGGAACGGTGCTCGTGCGCCTGCGCTGAGCGGCCGGTCGGGGGAACGCGCACGGCGCCGCGATCCGGCCGGACCGCGGCGCCGTCGTCATGCCGGCGCTAGTACTTCACGCTGCAGCCATAGGCCTTGGTGGACGGCACCTGCACCGGGCGGCCCGCCGCGAGGTCGGCCAGGGCGGCCGCCTGACGAAGTTGACCTCGCCGAGCGTGGTGGTGTCGCTGTTGTCGTCGATCGCGCCCGCGCAGACGACCCTTGCCGTCGCAGCGATGACGAACATGCGGCGCGTTGGTCGCGCCGTAGCGTTGCCCGACCTTGCCGTCGGCGTCGAGCAGCACGGGAGGTGATGCTGGCCCCGCGCCTGCTGGTTGCGCCTGAGCCCGCGCCCCGTCGCCCTCGGCGCCGGAGCGGGATCTGCGAGCCAGACTACACCCGGGCGGCGGAGGCCGGCGGCGAGGTCGCTCATCGTCCGGTGGGTCAGGTGGTGCTTCTGACGAAGGGGCAGTCGGGGTTGAACCACCGAGCACGACGATCTTCCCGGTGGCGAGGTCCTGCCCGAGGTGATGGAGTTGCCCCTCGGTATCGCGCAGGCGGAAGTCGGGAGCCTGGTCGCCGGGAACGACGGCGGCCGTGGCGGCGGCGGCCGAGATGAGCAAGGTGGCCAGGAGCAGGCGCGGGGTCTTCATGGACGGTCTCCCTGGTTTGGTGGCGTAAGTGATATCATACCAACACGTTGATGATCTTTGTAGTCGACGCACAACAGGCCCGTGAGAGGTTCTCGCCACCCCGGCGCGAGCCGCAGGACCAGGGTCGGCCCGGCCGTGACGCCATCGTGGAGCAGATCGACGAGGGCCGGGCCGGCGGCATCGGGGATGAACGTGAGGCCCCGCGCGCCGGGCACGGTGACCGCGAAGCCGTCGGGAATGGCGCGCGCAGTGTAGACGCTCGGCGGCAGCGGCTGCGGCCGTTCCTGCCGCAGGACGGCCAGGCGCGCCGCGGCCGCCGGATCGGGAGGCCCGGGCAACACGAGCGCCAGGGTCGTATCGCCCGGAACGCAGATGTCCCCGCAGACCAGCCAGCGCGCGAGCGCCGGCACGGTCTGCGGCGCGGCTCCGGCCGGATGGCGGATCGTCTGCCACAGCTCGAGGCGGTCCTCGTAGATGTGGTCGAGGATGAGGTCGGCCACCACGTGCCGCTGCGGTCGCGGCCAGCCGACGAGCGGGCCGGCCGACCAGTCAGGGGGCGCGGTGAGGCTCACGGTGGGCGGCTGGCCGGTGTCGTTGCGGTGCGGACCGTAGAGGTGCCAGCCCGGGGCGAGGTCGAACGTCCAGAGAATCACGGTGCTGTCCGCGGCGGACGCGGCCACGGCCGCGCGCGCGACCACGGCTGCGGCGGGAGAACTCGGGCCGGACGCGGCCGCGAGGGCGGTCAGAAGAAGGAGCGTCATCCGCCCAAGATACCGACGGGACGCGGTGGCGGCTACGGTCCGACCGGCGCCGCCAGGACCGCCGTGATCGCGGCCACCAGCTCCTGGACCCGGATGGGCTTGGAGACGTAGGCGTCCATGCCGGACGCGAGGCAGCGGTCGCGGTCGGCCTGCAGGGCGTGGGCCGTCACGCCGATGATCGGCACGTGGCCACCCGTGCCGGCCTCGTCGGCCCGGATGCGGCTGGTCATCGTCAGCCCGTCCATGATGGGCATCTGGACGTCGCTCAGCACCACGTCGAAGGTGGCCCGCGACAGAAGCTCGAGGCCCTCGGCGCCGTGGTCGGCGATCGTGGTCGTGCAGCCGAGCTTCGCCAGCAGCAGGCGTGCGAAGGTCTGGTTCACCGGATTGTCCTCCACCAGGAGCACCCGCAGACCGTGCAACGCCCGCGCGTCGCCGGCCGGATCGGTGGTCGCCTTGACCGCCGCAGCGCGTGCCGCCTCCGGGTTCAAGACGGCCTGCAGCGACGACGGCTTGGCCGGCAGCCGCAGCTGACCGTCCGATCCCTGGTCCTGCTCGTCGTCCTGGTCGCCGATCATGGTCAGGGGGACGCTCTGCCGCGCGCGTGCGACGGCCGCCTGGAGGACCTTGCGCCAGGCCGGGCCGGCCAGCCGCATCGCGGCGACGTCGTAGAGCAGGAGGTCGAGGGGTCCGTCGCCGTCGTCCAGGGCGGCTTCGAGGCTGGGCGCATCCAGATCGGCGGACAGATCGTCCGTGGCCCAGCCGAGGCGGGACAGCTGCGCGGCCAGCGCCCGCCGCGAGGCCGGATGCCGGCAGACGACGGCCGCGCGCGCTCCCGCAGCCGTGGGCCAATGCGGGTCGCGCTCGGCGGCCGGATCCAGGGCGAGCTCGAATGTGAAGGTGCTGCCCTCGCCGACGGTGCTCTGGACGCTCAGGGTGCCGCCCATCAGCGACACCAGCTGCGATGAGATCGCCAGGCCGAGGCCGGTGCCGCCGTACTTGCGGGTGGTGGAGGCGTCGGCCTGCGAGAAGGCGCCGAAGATGGTCTGGCAGGACTCCGCCGGGATGCCGATGCCGGTGTCGTTGATCGCGAAGCGGACGGCCGTCGCGCCCGCCGGCGTACGCACCCGGGCGACCGCGAGCTCGACGTGTCCGGACGCGGTGAACTTCACGGCGTTGCCCAGCAGGTTCACCAGCACCTGGCGGAGGCGCCCCGGATCGCCGGCGAGCTGCCGGGGGACCCGCGGGTCGAGGTTGCAGACGAACTCGAGGTCCTGCCGGGCGGTTTCCAGGCCGAAGGTGTCGGTGACGCCGTCGAGCAAGGTGTAGAGATCGAACTCGATGCGTTCGAGCTCGAGACGGCCGGCCTCGACCTTGGAGAAGTCGAGGATGTCGTTGATGATGCTGAGCAAGGCCTCGGCGCTGTCCTTGACGATCGTGAGGTTCCGCCGCTGCTCGACGTCCAGCTTGCCGGCCAGGGTCAGCTCGGTCATGCCCATGATGCCGTTCATGGGGGTCCGGATCTCGTGGGACATGTTGGCCAGGAACTGGCTCTTGGCCCGGTTCGCACGGTCGGCGGCGTCCTTGGCGGCCGACAGCTCGGCGGTGCGGATCTCCACCATGGCCTCGAGGTTGCGGCTGTAGTCCTCGACCTCGCGCCGGGCCTGCTGGACGTTGTGGGCCATGGCGTTGAACGCGCCGGCGAGTCGGCCGAGCTCGTCGGAATCGACGTGGTTGACCCGCACGTCGAACCGGCCCTCGGCCATGGCCTCGGCGGCGTCGCTGAGGGCGGAGACCGGACCGGTGATCCGGCGGGAGACGACACGGCCGGTCGCCAACCCCATCAGGGCGACGGCCAGGCTGACCAGCCATGTGAGGCTCCGGTTGCGGGCGACATCCCGCTGGACCCGCGTCGCGTCGACCCTCAGGACGAGGATCCCGAGGCGCCCGCCCGGCCCGTCGATCGGGGACAGGACCTCCAGGACCGCACCCCGTTCACGGACCTCCGTGGCCAGCGGCGGCCGTTCCAGCGCGTCGTAGAAGTGAGTGCCGGCAACCGTGCGCTGCGCGTTGTCGAGCACCTGGACGCCGGCGATGTCGAGGTCGTCGGCGACGCTCGCGAGGGTCTCCGCAGCGCCGCGTCCATCGTGGAACTCCAGGGGCGCGGTCAGGTTGTAGGCCAGCACCTCGGCCACGGCGACGGCCTTGCTCACGAGCGCTCCGCGGGCCAGGCGAGCCAGCTGCGGCGGGAAATAGAGCGCGATGGAAACCGCCCCCACGAGGGAGACCGTGAGGATGGCCAGCGTCAGGCGCGAACGGATCGATGCGGTGCTCGCGGGACGGATCATCGGGCCACCACCCGGCAGAGACGCAGCACGCGGGCGTCGATCTGGTGACCGGCGGCCGCCAGGGCCCGCAGGTCGACCGTGAGGCGCGGCCAGCCGCCGTCCTGCTCGACGCCCACGGCCACGCCGCGCCCGACGTAGCCCTCGTCGCCGGCCAGGGTGAGCAGGCGGTGGTCGCGCGCGACGGCCGCGATGGCGGGCAGCTCGGCGTCGAAACCTGCCGTGATGTAGAGGACGGCGCAGCCGTTCCCGGCGAGCTCGCGAGAGAGCCCGTCGGCGTCCGTCCAGGCGAGGGGGACGGTCTCGAGCGCGACGCCGTTGACGGCGGGTGCGGCGGTCCCGGCGAGGGCGTCGCGGATGGCGTCGAGGTTCGCGCGCGATGGCTCGTCGCCGCGGCGATGCAAGAGAGCGATCCGCACATGGGTCGGCGACGGAGTCCACAGCGTGCGGTCATAGCTCAGGAGCTTGAGGTAGATGGGGATCTGGTCGTTCGCCGGGACCGTCGGGGCGCACAACGGCGCCTGGCCCTGGGCCCATCCGGTCGCGGCGACCATGGCGATCAGCAACGCCCAGAGGCCTGGGCGCAGACAGGCCGGCCGTTCCCGCGATGGACTGTGCATCTCCGGTCCTTCCAGACGGGTCCCCTCGGGGGATGCCTGCCGCGGCACCCTCCTGGCCAGGATCGGCCGGAAGGCCGACGGATTGAACAGATTCTGGCGGACGAAGGCGCCCCGTCGGTACTCGCCGGGGAACGAAAGTTCACCTAAAATGTACAGTATGGGAGGCGCCCTCCCACCGACGCCATCACCCGCTCAGGAGGCCTCACGTGCGCTGGTCCTTGCATCTCGGCTCGTTCCGCGGCATCGCCGTCTACGTCCACGCGACGTTCTTCCTGCTGCTGGCGTTCTGGGCCTACACCGGCTGGACGGCCATGGGCACGGCGGCCGCCGCCCTGGTGAGCGTGCTGTTCATCGTCGCCGTCTTCGGCTGCGTGCTGCTGCACGAGTTCGGGCACGCGCTCATGGCCGCCCGCTTCGGCATCCCGACGCGTGACATCGTCCTCTACCCCATCGGCGGCGTGGCGCGTCTGGAGCGGATGCCGCGCGAACCGGCGCGGGAGCTCTGGGTGGCGCTGGCCGGGCCGGCGGTGAACGTGGCCATCGCCGCCGTGCTCTTCCTGTGGCTGGAGCTGAGCGGCGCCCTGGTGCCGCTGTCGCGGATGGGCTCGGTGCACGGGCCGTTCCTCGAGCGCCTCATGCTCGTGAACGTGGGCCTGGTGCTGTTCAACCTCGTGCCTGCGTTCCCGATGGACGGCGGGCGGGTCATGCGGGCTTTGCTGGCCCTGCGCCTGCCCTACGTCCAGGCGACCACCATCGCCGCGCGGACCGGCCAGCTGCTGGCCTTGCTCTTCGCGGCGGCCGGACTGTTCACCAGCTCGCCGATGCTCGTGCTGATCGCGGTGTTCGTGTGGATGGCCGCCGGCGCCGAGCTGCGTCATGTGCAGGTGCAGTCGGCGCTCGGCGGGGTGCCCCTGCAGCACGTGATGCAGACGGACGTCCGCGTGGTGGAGGCCTCGACGCCGATCATCGCGGTCGTGCGCGGAACCGTGGCGGGTGGACAGCGGGACTTCCCCGTGGTGTCCGGCGGCCAGCTCCTCGGCGTGCTCTGGTACGAGGACCTGCTGCGCGCGCTGCAGGAAGGCGATCAGGACGCGCCGGTGGGGCCGTACGTCGATCGCGGCGTGGCGCCGGCGCATCTGGGCGAGCGGGTGGAGGCGGTGCTGCAGCGGCTGAGCGTCGAGGGCAGCCGGCTGTTGCCGGTCACCAACGCGCTCGGCCGGCTCGTAGGCATCGTCACGCCCGAGACGATGGGGGTCTTCCTACGCATGCAGGCCGCGCTGCGGCGCTAGCTCGGCGCGGAGGCCGGCGCGGTCAGACGAGGTCGACGATGCTCCCGAAGTCGGCGTCGAACAGACGCTTGTAGATGCGGCTGGCGAAGCCGTCGGTCATGCCCGCGAGGTAGTCGCAGAGCACCCGGGCCCGGCCGGCCGCGTCCAGCTCGGGGCGTCCGATCTCCCGCTCGAAATCCGGCGACAGCAGGGCCAGCCGCGGCTTGCCGTGCGGCAGGTAGTGGTCGACGAGGGTGGTCCAGAGCCGCGTCAGCATGAAGTCGCCCTTGTGCTCGAGCTGGCAGACCTGGGGCGAGCGGAACACGAGGTCGACGGCGATGCGGTTGAAGAGCTTCTGCTCCAGCCGGACCGTGTCGGCGACCTCGATGCCGAACCGCCAGCGGTGGCTGAGGTCGGACAGGAAGTTCTCCCGCTCCACCAGCCGCACGCCCTCCACGAAGCGCCCGATGCGCCGGTTCATCGTGCGCTCGATCGTGCCGTGGCGCAGGGCGTCCAGGAGGTCGTCCACCGCTTCGCGCTCCTCCGGCCGGGCGTGCTCCTCGGCCCAGCGCTGCACCCGCCCGAGGGTGATGAACCCCGCGTGCACGCCGTCCACCACGTCGTTGAGCGAGTAGGCCGTGTCGTCGGCCCAGTCCATGATCTGGCACTCGAGGCTGCGGAAACCGTTGCGCGGCTTGCCGCAGCCGAGGTCGTCGGGCCAGGGGCGGCCGTCGGTGATGAAGTCCAGGAAGCGGCGTTGCCCCGTGTAGAGGAAGTGGTTGCGCTGGTCGGGCACCTCGCCCCACAGGGTCTTGTACTTCAGCACGCCGTCCACCAGGGCCCGGGTCGGGTTCAGGCCCCGCCGATCGCCGCCGCTGGTGTAGATGGTCTCGCCCACCAGGCGCAGGGTCTGGGCGTTGCCCTCGAAGCCGCCGTACGGGGTCATCAGCCGGTGCAGGGTGCCCTCGCCCGCGTGGCCGAACGGCGGATGGCCGATGTCGTGGGCCAGGGCCACGGCCTCGCAGAGGTCGGGATCGATGTGGAAGTCGGGTCCCAGCGGCGCCGACGTGTGGTTGAGGAACTGGCCGATCGAGCCGCTGATCTGCGCCACCTCGATGCTGTGGGTCAGACGCGTGCGGTAGAAATCGTACTCCCCGGACAGGAAGACCTGGGTCTTGCCCTGCAGGCGCCGGAACGCGGCGTTGTGGATGAGGCGGTCGCGGTTGCGCCGGAACGGGGTCCGGTAGTCCCGCGAGGCCGCCTCGGGCTGCTCCATGTCCCAGGCGTTGTAGAACGCGTTCGGCATCAGCCGGCGGTGCGCTGCCGCAGGGCCTCGTACATGAGCACGGCGGCCGCCGTCGACACGTTGAGCGAATCGCTGCGGCCGCGCATCGGGATGCGTACGGCCACGCAGCCCTCGTCCTTGAGCCAGGCCTCGCTCAGGCCGTCGTGCTCGCAGCCGAGGACGACGGCCAGCGGACCGGTGAGGTCGGCCCGGTCGTAGACCGTGTCGGCCTTGGGGGTCGACGCCAGCACCTTCACGCCGCGGTCGTGCAGGAAGTCGCGCGCCTCGCCGATCTGGCAGTGCACGGCCGGCACCGAGAAGAAGGCGCCGCGGCTGGCGCGCAGGACGTTGGGGTTGTAGAGGTCGGTGCCCTCGCCGGTGACGAGCACCGCGTCGGCGCCGACGCCGTCGGCGATGCGCAGCACCGCGCCGAGGTTGCCGGGCTTCTCCACGTTCTCGAGCACCATCAGGAACGGCTGCGCGCCGAGGACCAGGTCGTCCAGGGTCTTGCGCTGCTGGGGCGCCACGGCCAGGATGCCCTCGGGCGTGTCGCGGTAGGCGGCCTTGCGCAGCAGGTTCGACGCCAGCTCCACCATCGTGACCGCGGTCTGACCCACGGCGACGGCGGCGCGCAGGTCCTCGAGCAGTTCCTTGGCCGGGTCGGTCATCATGTCGCGGCAGTAGTAGACCGTCTGCAGGGGGTAGCCCGCCTCCCAGGCGCGCCGGAGCACGAGCGGCTCCTCGATGATGGTCAGGCCTTCCTGGTCGCGGGCCCGCCGGTGGCGCAGCCGCACGAGGGCTTTCACCTGGGGGTTGGCGGGGCTGGTGAGCTTGTCGGGCCGAGGCTCGCCGGCGGGCTTGCGTTTGCGGCCGGCGTTGCGGCCGCCGCCGCGTCCGTTGGCCTGCTGGCCGCCCCCGGCGCCCTTGCCGCCGCCGCCGCCGCGCCGCCGGCCGCGGCCCTTGCCGGAGCCCGGGCCGGAGCCGACGCCCACGCCGCCACCCTCGCCGTTGCCGATCCCGCCGTCGCTCAGCGCGAGTTCCTTCTCGAGTTCGTCACCCACATGGCCGAACGCCATCAGTCCTCCTCACACAGCGCGCGGACGGGCCCGGGCAGGGGCGCCACGCGTCGCCGTTGGTAATCGAAGCAGGCCATGCCGGTCTCGGCCACGGCGATGATGGCCCCATCGCCGCGGCGGGTCATGCGATAGAAGATGCGAAAACCCGTGCGGGTCGCGTCACCCAGGGCGACCTCGATATCGAGCCGGTCGCCGGCAAAGGCTTCGCCGCGATACTGGACCGCTGCGTCGGTCATGATCAGGCCTGCGCCAGCGCAATCCAGCTCGCTCCAGCCGTGGTCGGCGAGGAAGGCGACGCGCGCTTCTTGCAGCAGGGCCAAGAGCCGGTCGTTGCCAAGGTGGCCGCCGTAGTTCAGGTCCGTGACCCGGACGGCCAGACCGGTACAGAAAGGGTAACCAGAACGGGGGGTCAATTGCAAGCGTGGCATGCAGGGTTCGTCCCGATTTTTCAGGGGGTGCCCTCGACCTCGTGGAGCCGGGTCAGGCGCGCCAGACGCGCCAGCACCTCGTCCCGGGTCTCGCCGGTGGCCTCCTCCGGAGGGCGCCGTCGCGGCGGGCGCGGGCGATCCAGGCCGTCTCATGACCTCCCATCCGTCGTCGCGCATGGCGGTCAGGGTGGAAGTCAGCCGCAGCCGTCGCCGCTGGCCAGGGTGATGATGGTCTGCAGGGTGGTGCGCAGGACGTCGAGGTCGTCCGGAGCCATGGCCAGGCATTCCGGCAGGGTGACGGTGATGGTGCGGGGGCGCCATGAAAACGCTGGCGGCGGGAGACGCCGGGTGTGGACGTCCCCGCCGCGGCGACGGTCAGTTGCCGTACTTCGCGATGATCTCGTTCTTGCCCAGGCCCAGGATGCCGTACTTCTCGCCCACCTTGCGGAAGGCCTCGATGCTCCTTGGTCGAGGTGCGCCCTGGTGTGCGCGGCGGACAGCTGGGTGCGGATGCGCGCCGCGCCGTTGGGCACCACGGGGAAGAAGGAACCGACCACGTAGATGCCCTCGGCGTACATGTCGCGGGCCACGTCCTGGGCCAGCTTGGCGTTGTACAGCATCACGGCACGATTGTCGCCCTTCTTCAGGTCGAGGCCGATCTTCGTCAGACCTCGCGCCAGTAGCTGGTGTTCCACTCGAGCTGGTCGCGGCGCTCGGTGTTGTCCATGATCAGATCGAGCACCTTGAGCGCGCCGCCACGATCGGGGGCGCCACCGTGTTGGAGAACAGGTAGGGACGGGCCTCTCTGCCGGCACATGGCCACCAGCTCCGCGCGCGGCCCGACACGCACCGAGGCGCCGCCCAGGCCCTTGCCCAGCGTCGTGGTGATGATGTCGATCTCGCCCATGACGCCGCAGTGCTCGTGCACGCCGCGGCCGGTCTTGCCGATGAACCCAGAGGCGTGGCTGTCGTCCACGAACACCATGGCGTCGTACTTCTTCGCCAGGGCCACGATCTCGTCCAGGGGGCGAGGTCGCCGTCCATGGAGAAGACGCCGTCGGTGATGATCAGGCGCACGCGCTTGTCCTGGTGCTCCTCGAGCTTCTGCTCCAGGTGCGCCATGTTGCCGTGCTTGTAGGTGTCGCGCATGGCGGGGCAGAAGGCGCATGCTGTCGACGATGGACGCGTGCACCAGCCGGTCGGCGATCATGACGTCGGCCGTGAGCAGCGCCTCGAAGACGCCGGCGTTGGCGTCCATGCAGCTCGGGAAGAGGATGGTGTCCTCGGTGCCCAGGAACTGGTGAGGCGCCGTTCGAGCTGGCGGTGGATGTCCTGGGTGCCGCAGATGATGAAGCGCACCGACGACATGCCGTAGCCGTGCGTCGGCCCTCGCGGGCGGCCTTGACCACGTCGGGGTGGTTGCTGAGGCCCAGGTAGTTGTTGCTGGCGCAGAAGTTGATGACCTGCTTGCCGTCGGCGCCCGACGGAACCGACGTCGATGTCGGCCTGCTGGGGCCTGCATGTAGCGCTCCTCCTTGAAGAGCCCCTTTGAGGGCGTCCAGCTCGGCCTGGTAGGCCGCGCGGATTTCGGCGGAGTAGACCATGATGACCCCCTGGTTGGCGGCTAGCCCTGGTTGCGGGAAGCGATCAATTGTGCCGAGATCTTGTTGACGGTGTCGAAGGCCTCCGGAGAGGCGTCGGCGTCGGGGATCTGAATGCTGTACTTCTTCTCCAGGAACCGCTTGAGCGACACCATGGAGAAGGAGTCGACCAGGCCGCCGGAGATCAGTCGGTATCGAGGCCCACCTCGATGTCGTCGTCCTCGTCCACGTACTCGGCGATCACGTAATCCAGGATCACTTTCTTCTGCTCGTCCATCGGTCTCTCCCGCGGCTGAAGTCGGTGGCTCGGGCGGGGACTGACCAGGCGCCGGCCCCGCGTTCACGGTGGTCTAGTCGTCGTCGTTCATCAGGGTGGACACGTCGCCGATGTCCTCGCTGAACTCCTGGGCCCGCAGGATGCGGCGGATGATCTTGCCGCTGCGGGTCTTGGGCAGCTGCTCGATGAACTCGATCTGCTGCGGCATGGCCAGGGGCGACAGCTTCTTGCGGATGAAGTTCATGATCGAGAGGTCGAGATCGTCCGAGGGCTCGAAGCCGGGCTTGAGCACCACGAACGCCTTGATGACCTCCATGTTCACCTTGTCCGGCGTGGCCACGGCGGTCGACTCGGCCACGGCCTCGTGTGCTCGAGCAGGGCCGACTCGATCTCGAACGGTCCGACGAGGTGGCCGCCCGTGTTGATGAGCGACGTCGTCGTCGCGGCTGCTGAACCAGAAGTAGCCGTCCTGGTCGATGGAGCCCTGGTCGCCGCAGAGGTACCAGCCGTTGAGGAACTTTCCTCAGCCGGCCTGGTTGTTGCGTGGCTGCGATCTGGCTCGGCCAGCCGGGCTTGATGGCGATGCCGATGCCGACCTTGCCGGGCTCGGTGATCGGCACGCCGGTCTTGGGGTCGACGACGGCCGCGGTGATGCCGGGGAACGGCTTGCCCATGCTGCCGGGCTTGACCTTCATGCCGGGGAAGTTGGTGTGATCATGATGCAGCCGGTCTCGGTCTGCCAGAAGGTGTCGTGAAGGGCTTGCCGGAAGACCTTCTCCGACCAGATCACGGCCTCGGCGTTCAGCGGTTCGCCCACCGAGCAGAGGTGGCGCAGGCTGGAGAGGTCGTGCTTGCGGATCAGCTCCTCGCCGTCGCGCATCAAGAGGCGGATCGCCGTCGGCGCCGAGTACCACACGGTGACCTTGTGCTTGGCCATGAAGCGGTACCAGGCGTCGCTGTTGAAGCCGGCGTCGAGCACCACCTGGGTGATGCCGTTGGCCCAGGGGCCGATGATGCCGTAGCTGGTGCCGGTGACCCAGCCGGGGTCGGCGTTGCACCAGTAGATGTCGTCGGGGCGGAGGTCGAGCACCCACTTGGCGGTGATGTACTGGCTGATGAGCGAGTAGTGGACGTGCTGGGCGCCCTTGGGTTGGCCCGTGGTTCCCGAGGTGTAGTGCAGGACGGAGAAATCCTCGGGGCCGGTCTGGATGCAGCGGAAGTCGGCGGGCCGTGGGAGCTCGGCCATGGTGAAGGCCGACTCGCCCTCCTTGAGGTCCTTGCCTTCGCCGTCGACCACCAGGACCTCGCGCAGATGGGGCAACGACTCGCGGATCCGGCGGACCTTCCGCACGTGCTTCATCTGGGTGATGACGCAGGCGGTCTCGGCGTTCGCGAGGCGGACGCCCAGCGACTCCTCGCCGAAGGCCGAGACCAGGGGCTGCACCACCAGGCCGGCCTTCAGGACGCCCAGGAAACCGATCTACAGCTCGGGCAGGCGGTCCATGAACAGGCAGACGCGCTCGCCCTTCTGGAATCCGAGCGACAGCAGGTGGGCGGCGATGGCGTCCGAATGGACGCGGATGTCGTCGAACGTGAACGTGGCCTCGCGGCCGCCGTTGTCCTCCCAGATGAGGGCGGGCTTCCCGCCCAGGCCCTGCTCGCAGATCCGGTCCGAACAGTACCAGCCGATGTTGAGGGGCTGGCCCTTGACGTGGCCGAGCTCGCGCTCGGCGACGGACCAGTCGAAACCCTGGCGGCGTTCCTCGTAGGTGGGCGTCACGATGTCAGCGACCTCCGGTGGCGAGCCCCGGCAGGGGGCGTCGGGATGGACGGTGCGGGCGCGGCCCGGCGGGCCGCTCAACCCGTGGCGACGGCGCAGGCCGTGGCGTACCGCCGGCAGTGCGCCGAGGAAAGGACGACGCGCCGGATGCCCGCGTCTCGGGCCAGCTCGGCCAGCCGTCCCTGCAAGGTGACGACGGGGCCGCCGCCACCTGATTCCCCGATCTCGATGTCCTGCCAAAATGTGCCCTGCCCCCCGGCCGGGGCAAGGGCTTTGATCACCGATTCCTTGGCGGCGAAGCAGGCGGCGTAGGCGCGGGCGGGGTGCCGATGGCGGCGGCAACGCTCGTGTTCGGCCTGCCCGAAGGCGGCGGCGAGGACGTCGGAATGGTCTCGGGCCAGCTCTCGCTCGAGGCGGGCGACCTCGCAGAGGTCGGCGCCGAGGCCCAGGATGATGGGGGCCGGAGCGGGGGTGCGGCGGTGCAGCTGAGGCGAGAAGGGCGGCATGTCAGGACCTCGGGGCGGGATGGTAGGGGATGGGGGTCGGGGCGTCAACGGGGCTGGCCGCCGGGCTTGGAGATTCCCTATATATTCGTGGATATGATCGCGAGCGCGTCCGCGAGGGCGCCGCGTCCCTCGTCCCCGAATCGCCTGGATCTCAGCATGCGTTCCGAGCTCCATGTCACCGGCATGCCCCCCGCCGCCACCTGGCCGGAGCGGCTGCAGGAGCTTGCGTCCCGGTGGCATGGGCCCCTGAGCCCCGACGAACGCGAGCAGGTCCGCAGCGAGATCTGGGTGCTGCTGGTGGGTGCGCTCGACCTCAAGCTCCGGCGGCAGATCGGCCGGAACGCCGACGTCGACGCCGAGCTGTCCTACGACCTGGCCATGCAGCGCGCGTTAGATCTCTTTTCGCGTTTCGCTCGGGGTCAATGGGACCCCCGGTCGACGACCGCGGCCCAGCTGCAGAGCTACTTCACGTTGCTGGCGCGCAACGGACTCGTCGACCATCTCCGCTCGCGTGCCGGCCGGGGTCGGCTCGGGGAGCGCAGCCTGGAGGCCTGTCCGGAAGCCGCGGCGGCCGCGCCGGCGGACGAGCTCGTGGTCCACCGCAGCCGCCTGGCCGAGGCCCTGGCGGCGTGCTCAGGGCGGCTGACGCGGCGAGCGCGGACGGCCTGGTTCCTGAGGGTCTTCTACGACCTCTCGAGCCGCCAGATCGCGGAGCATCCCGGTGTGGACATGGCGCCGACGGCCGTGGACATGGCCCTGTCGCGGGCTCGGCGCGCGATCCAGGATTGCCTGCGCGAGCAGGGATTCGACCGGGCGGATTTTGGAGTGGGGGTGTTCACGGCCTGCTGGGAGGCCTTCCACCGTGCTGGCGGATTCGGCGACGGCGGGTCCGAATCGGAGGAGCGGTGATGGACGAGACGCAACCGCGGCATCCGGATGACGAGACGGTGTTCGCCCTGGTCCACGGCCTGCTGCCGGGTGCGGAGCGCGAACGAACGCTCGACCATGTGCGGACGTGCGCGGATTGTGAACGGCTTTTTCGAGACCTGAGCCGCGTGCGCGAGAAGGCGCTGGCCGACGGACCACCGGCGGTCGCGGCGTCGCGTCCGGACGAGTCGCCGTCGAACCGGCGCCGGACGCGGCGTGCCTGGGCGTTGGCCGCAGTTGCGGCCGGCGTGGCCTGGTTACTGGTCTGGTTCGGCGCCGCCGAGTTTGGGGAGGGCGGTCGCGAACCGGCGCCGTACTGGCTGCCGACCTCGCTGGAGGTCGCGGTGGAGCGCTCGGCGGATGCGGGCGTGCCGCCGGGTCTCACGACCGCGCTGGCAGCGTACGAGCAGCGGAACGTCGACCGGGCCATCACCGACTTTCTGAACCTCGAGCTGGACGGCGGCTGGGCCGACCTCCGCGATGTCTACCTGTGCTCGGCGCTGGTCAATGCCGGCCGCTACGGTGAGGCCGCGGTGGTCCTCGATCGGCTGGACGTGCCCACGCTCCCGCACGACAGCCGCATGGCGGCACGCTGGTGCCGATACGTGGTGCTGGAGGTCGCCGGTCGCGACGACGAGGCCCGCGATGTCCTGGTGGCCATGCGAGACGATCCCGGGCCGGTGGGCGAACGGGCCCGCGCGGAGCTCGCCGGCCGGAGCGGTCGCCATCAAGGCAAGCCGATGAGCGTGAACCCCGACCAGTAGATGGGGTGAGCGTAGGGGCGGTTGCCGTCCGCGTCTTCGAGGTCCCGCAGCCAGCGCGTCGCGTCGCCGAACGCCCGGGCGTGGATCGTGGCCGAGCCGGCTGAATCCGGGATCGTGGCGGCACGCAGGCGCTCGAGTTCGCGGTAGAAGTGTTCCATGAATAGCGCCGTGGCGCGGTCATCGACGTCCCAGCGGCTGGCGAGGACCCGTCTCGCACCGCCGGCCACAAGGACCTGGGCCAGGCTGTGATACTCCCGCCAGACGCGGGCCTGGTTGCGGGCCGTCGAACAGCCCGAGAGGGTCACCAGGTCGGGTGCGAGGTCGTACTCGAACGCCAGTTCCGCTGCCTCGAGTCGCCCATCCGCCCCTGGCCCGTGGCTGCCGGCGTCGTTCAGGATCAAGGCGCTCTCCAGGGCGGCCACGGCGGTCTCCGCGTGGCAGGCGAGGTGGATCACGTCGTAGCTCCGGATCGAGTTCGAGCGGTTCATGGCCGCGAGTTGGCGCTCGGTCGCGGCATCGCCTGCCAGCACGGTCGCCTGGGGGAACAGCTCGGCGAGGAAGCGCAGTTCATCGGACATGTTGTCCAGGCGACGCTGGCCGGCCTTGCCCTCGGCCCCCACCAGGAGGACCCGCGGCTCGCGCACCGAGTCCCGGCCGCGTTGGCTCAACCGCAGGAACACCTCCATGTTCGGGACGCGGGTCACGCTCACGGGCAACTGCGGGTCGTAGGCCATGAACGACAACAGGCTCGACCCGGTGTCGATGACGGTGTTGATCCCTTCGAGGCAGTCATGCACCGGCCTGTACAGACGATCGACGGAGTTCGCGAGGTGAGTCGCGGTCGGAGAACTCGGGATCAGGACGACGCGCGTCGGCCAGGCGAGGGCGCTCGATCATCCCGGACGTCCGGGCGTCGAGGGCCGACATGCGCACCGCCACCTCCGTTCCGCTGAGCGAATAGACCGGCAGCCAGATGATCAGGTGTCGGGCCGGATGACGACGAGCCAGCGGTCCTGGCGTGCCTCCGTGGCATTCGCCTCGTAGCGTGCGCCGAACTCCAGCACCGCTGGGCCCACGATGGCCGTGTGCAGGTGGCAGCGCCCGCTGGACCTCCGCGACCGTGATGGTCAGCGCCTTGATTCCCGCGAGCGAAGGCGGATCCAGCGTTCCCGCGCCGCCCGGGCGCCGAGCACCTTCGCGGTCGCCGCGGCCAGGCTCCGGGGGTCGACGTCGGCGGTTTGCAGGCGGCTGCGGGCGGCGTCCAGCGCGGCCTCGAGCGCCCGAAGCTCCTCCCGCTGTTCGGCGTCCGCGGCCTGCAACCAGACCGACAGCCGGTTAAGGTCCCTGGTCACCGGCGCGCGCGACCGCTCCCACGCCTGGAACGCGAGCTCCGGTTCGCATGCCTGCAGGTGCACCCAGAGCAGGCGGAGGTAGCAGTCGGGCGAGCAGGCGGCTCCGCGCGGGTGGCCGAAGGGGAATCCTGACCGCGCGGCCTCGTAGATGGCCACCTCGCGCCGGGCGAATATGTCGCAGGCGTCAAGATCGCCGCGTATCGCCGCCGCGTCGAACCGCAATTCGAGCACCGTGCTCATCAACGTGTGGCCGGTCCGCTTCAGATCGCACAGCTCGCGCTCAGCCTGGTCGGCCACGGTCAGCGCCGCCTCGGTATCGCCGGCCTGGCGGAGATTCCAGGCCAGCCAGACCAGGTTGTCGGCGATGTCGATGTGCGGCCGGGGAAGATTCGCCAGGCGGTACGCCAGCGCGTCTCGGTACAGCGGTACCGCTGCCTCCGAGCCCTTGGCGCTGCGGGTGACGTTGGCGAGCCCTTGCATGAGATGACCGATGGCGCGCACGGCGGAAGGATGGCGAGCGAGGATGGCCTCGGCCTCCCGGAGGTCCGGCCAGGCGGCCCCGGGACCGTCGGTCCTCCTCGCCAGCAGGCTCCGCCAGATCAGCGCCTCGGCCAGTGGCACCTCGACGGCAGCCTGGTCGTTGCGGGCCCGGGCCAACGCGAGCGCGGCGTCGAGCGCCGGACGGGCCACGGAGACCTCGGACGCCTCGTAGGCAAGGGCTCCGATCGCCGCGAACCGTGCCACCATCTCCGCCGTCCCTGCCGCGCCCGTTTCGGCGCCGGACTCCAACTCGGCGATGGCCAGCGTGAGCGCGCCGATGTAGTCCTGCTGCACGCGCATCGCTTCGATCGTCGGAAGGGCAAGGTCGGTGGCGGCCGGCGACGGCTGCGCCCCGATCAAGGCGAGCAGGAGCAAGATGCGGATGCCATTGTTCACCGGTGGTCATCCTGAAACTGGTGGGCCTTCATGTCTCGCGGGCTAGTGTCTTGCATATATAACTAGGCACGCGCCGGTGCCGTGTCTACCTGGATCAGGCGAGGGTCCCGGCGCCCGTCAGCGCTTGGAGCCGCACCGCCTGGGCGCCCCTCGGCCCAGCAAAGCGGAGCCGCCGGTCGACCGGCGGCTCCAGCGTGCCGTGAGCGACGGTGATTGGCCGTATCGTCAGTGACGGCCCCACCAGTTGCCGTCGGGGTATCCCTCGTCCTCGTGGATCTCCACGTCCGGATAGAGGCGGAGCCTCAGCTCGAATCGCATCTGGTAGCCCGAGCTGGCCCGGTAGACGACGACGTAGTTGTAGCCGTTGTACACCGTCGTGAACTGCGCCGAGTCGACGTACTGAGCCGGGTTGCCCAGGGCGAAGTAGAGCCTCGCCGCCGTCCGTTGGATATCCTGGGCCTCGAGGGTGGCCGGGCCCTTGTACGTTGCGTTCAGCGGCGCATCGGACCACTCGTACACCTCCCACGCGTCCGTGATCCCGTGGCGGAAGGTGAGGCGATAGTCGTCGTCGCGGTACCAGTACTCCGCCGCCGTCATGCCCCACGCATGGCCGGAGTTCAAGGCATTCGCGGCGATGCCGGCGATACCCAGGATGCCCAGTCCGTTCGGCGGCGAGGTCGGCGGTGGCGGCGTGCCGCCCGACTTGTCGAGGACGGTGCCGGCCTGGGGCATGACGGGCGATTGCTGGTCGCTGCAGCCGGCCAGCACGGCAAGGCACAGGATCACGATCATGGCTTTCTTCATGGAACTCACTCCCTTGACGAGGTCGGTATCTTCGGTGGTCAGGTTCCGAACGGGCGAGCGAGTCCGCGGTCGCGGATCTAACGGGTGTTTCCGCCGCGTTCGCTCCAGGTGTCCCAACCGGCCGCGCAGAGGCCCGGATGGGCCGTCGAAGATCCCCGGACCCTGCTCCTGCAGCGGACCTGGCGCGCCCCGCCGGATCCCCCCGAGGTCGCGCACCTCGTGGACGGCCTCCCGGAGGCATTCGGGGTCGTAGCTCACGATGAGGAGGGGATCGAGCGCCGGCCGGCCTGGCGGGCCCGGCAGGCGACGCGCGTCGGACCGGGCGTCATCTCGCCAGAACCATCTTTCCCGCCCACGTCCCCAGCTCCGTCGTCACCCGCGCCAGGTAAACGCCCGACGGCAGGGACCGACCCCGCGCGTCCGTTCCGTCCCAGACCACCTGGTGCGGTCCGGCGTCGCATTCTCCGTCCTGCAGGTGGCGCACCGCGCGGCCCAGCAGGGAGTACACGTCCAGGCTTACGGCCATCCGGCGCGGCAACCCGAAGGTGATGACGGTGGAGGGGTTGAAGGGGTTGGGGTGATTGCTCACCGGGACCAGGGGCCCGGGCGTTCGCCTGTCCACCGCGACCGTCCCGAACGAACCCCGGAACTGCATCACCGCGGTCCGTCCGAAGTCGCCGTCCATGTCCCACGCGTCGTCGAGCCAGGAGTAGGTCTGAACGCCGTTGAAGCCGATCTGTCCGCCCATGCCCGGGTTGCCATAGCCGAAATACATGCTGGCGCCGGCCGGCACGACCAGTCCCTCGCCGCTCACGTCCACGTAGGTGTAGAGGCTGGGTGGCCATTCGGTGTCGTCCTCGCTCGCGGCGACGAACGAGCCGTGGAACTCCAACGTGTAGGGATCCTCCGGCAGGGTGTCGGTGATCCATACGTACCAGAACTGCGACCACCAGCCGCCGCAGGGCCAGCCGAACTCCTCGATGGTCACGTCCCGGCCGGTCTGGTTGTCCCAGCGGGTGATGAAATCGGTTCCCCAGCCGTCGCGGTCGCCGCCCAGCGTGGCGGGCGTGTCCATGGCGCCGGTGGTGCTGAATTCCACGTCGGCGGCGAGGGCCGAGGCGGCGATCAGGAAGATGGTGACGAGGAGCAGCAGCGGGAGCTTGATCATGGCTGGCGGACTTTCGCTGGATGGACGGTGTTGATGACGACAATGATAGCAGATTCTCGGTGCCGGAGATATGGCGTCGGCGATCGGACCCCGCGCTGGACTTCCTCGACAACGCCCCGTACCATCATGTCGGCTGCCAGCCATCCCTCGTCGCGCCGAAGCTGCCAGGCGACCGGCCGCGACCCTCACCAAGGGAGGCTCACCATGACCGCCATGATCGCGGCGATCCTGCTCGCCACCGCGCTGGGCATCCCCGGCGACGGCTGGGAGGATCTCGACTGGATGTTCGGACTCGCGGAGCTCGAGGCCGGCGCGGCCGGTGCGACGCTCTTCTGCCTTCCGGACGGCGGTGGCCGGAGCTTCACGGCCGCCCACGCGCCCGGCGGGCTTCTCGTGGACGCCACGGTCGCGCTATCCCTCGCCGACTACAGCGGCAACCCCATCGTCGGCTACCCTGCGGAGGACCTCTGGCTGATCACCTCCGCCGGGGGGCTCGCAGCCTGCCCGCTGGGCACCAGCGCCGACGGACCCACCGGCAGCGACGGACGGACGCGCTGGACGCAGCCCCTGCGGGCGGGGGGGCACTCGCTCGGCGAAACGCTGCACGTGGTGGTCAGCGGCTACGTGATGGCCCGCGACCTGGATCTGGAGTTCCGGAGCGCCGACCTCAACGGCGACCTCGCGGTCGACCTGTCGGACGTCGCCGCCATGACGGTCGGCCTGGCGGCGGGCGCGGCGACCTGCGATCTCAACAACGACTACCAGGTCAACCTGGCCGACGTCGTCGCCTTCGTCTCCGGCCTGGGAGCGGCCTGTCCGTGAGGCCGGTTCAGGACCCGAAGAAGTTCTTGCGCCCGAAGTCCTCGACGTCCTCGCCGTAGCCGGTGAACACGTCGCCCTTCTCGATGAAGGTGGCGTGGGTGCCGTGCTTGCGGCTGAACAGGACGCGCTTGGGCTTGCGGTCGGGCGAGTCGATGTACAGCTCGGCGAAGTCGCGGTTGACGGCCGACGTGAGGTCCGCATGGCACACCGGGCACATGAAGGTGACCTTGACCCCGGGCGTGACCACCTCCGCGAGGTGTTCGTCCCAGACGTACTTGTAGTTGCCGGGCTGGGGGCTCAGCAGGATCAGGCCCCTGCGGCGCCGGTGGCTGGCCACCAGCACGATCTTCACGTTGGGGTTGAGGTTGGCGTAGCAGTGGGGGCAGAGGTAGACCGGCTTCATGGGGTGTCCTCCGGAGACACGAGGGGCTCGCTCGACGCCGTGAGTCTAGCGCGAAACGAGCCTGGCGTCACCATTTTCAACCGTACAGCAGCCCCGCCACGCAGGCCGTGAGCCACGACGCGAACGCGCCGCCGAACATGGCCTTCAGGCTGAGCCGGGCCAGGTCGCCGCGGCGTGCGGGCGCCAGCGCCCCGATGCCGCCGATCTGGATCGCGATGCTCGAGAAGTTGGCGAAGCCGCACAGGGCGTAGGTGCCGATCACGACCGAACGCGGCGACAGGGTGCCCGCGCTCTGGGCCTGCATCAGCTCGATGTAGGCCACGAACTCGTTGACCGCGATCTTGGTCCCGAGCAGGTTGCCGAAGGTGCGGGCCTCGTCCCAGGGAATGCCCATGGTCCAGGCCAGGGGCGCGAAGAGCCAGCCGAAGATCTGCTGCAACGAGAGGCCCACCCAGCCCAGCCCGTAGTTCACCATCGCGACCAGGGCGATGAAGGCGATGAGCATGCCGCCCACGTTCAGGGCCAGCTTCACGCCGTCGCTCGCGCCGGCGGCGGCGGCCTCGATGACGTTCACGTGCTCGCGCTCGAGATTCACCTGCGCGGTCTCGGCCGTCTCCGACCGTTCGGTCTCCGGCAGCAGGATCTTGGCCATCACCAGCGCCGCGGGCGCCGACAGCACGCTCGCCGTCAGCAGGTGGCCGGCGTCGACCCCGAACCGCACGTACGCCGCCATGACGCTGCCGGCGACCGTCGCGAATCCGCCCACCATCACGGCCATCAGCTCGCTCGCGGTCAGGCTCGCGAGGTAGGGCCGGATCACGATCGGCGCCTCGGTCTGGCCCACGAAGATGTTGGCCGACACCGACAACGTCTCCGCGCCCGATGTCTTCATGGTCTTGCGCATCACCCAGGCCACGCCCTGGATGATCCGCTGCATGATGCCCAGGTGGTAGAGGATGGCCATCAGACTGCAGAAGAAGATGATGATCGGCAGCACGTGGATGGCGAACACCATGCCCACGGCCACCGGCTCGCCCGTGCCCGGATCGACGCCCTCCCACCAGGTCTTGCCCGCGCCCAGGTTGGTCACGAAATCGGGCGCGGTGCGGAACAGCGGCCCGAAGACGAACTCGCTGCCGCGGTCGGTGAACGCCAGCACCTGCACCACGACCGTGCGCAGGCCCCGGAAGGCGGCCTGGCCCCAGCCGGTGCGCAGCAGCAGCAGGGCGAAGACCAGCTGCAGGATGAGGCCCCACACGACGGTGCGCACGGGGAAGGCGCGGCGGTTGCTGCTGAGGGCCCAGGCCAGGCCCAGCAGAACGACCATGCCGAGCAGGGAGACGAGGTTGGCGGGGGACACGGGAGCTCCTTGATGGTCGGTGCGGTCCAGGGGCCGGAGGCTCCATGGTAGCGGACGCGCAGCCCCGCGCGCCAGCGCGGATCCGTCGCCCCGCGTTGACAGCCGGGGTGCCCCCGGATAGATTTCGGCCATGTCGCACCACGATCAACATGCGTTGCCCCCGATCATCATCGGGGTGGCCGGGGGCTCGGGCTCGGGCAAGACCACGGTGGCCGAGCGGGTCCACGAGGCGGCGCCCGGTCGTACGGTCGCGATCCTCCACCACGACAGCTACTACCACGACCACAGCCACCTGCCGCTGACCGACCGCGCCACCATCAACTACGACCACCCCGCCGCCTTCGAGACCGACCTTCTCGTGGCCCATCTCGAACGCCTGCGCCGCGGCCTGGCGGTCGACGTCCCGGTGTACGACTACTCGACGCACAGCCGCACCGGCGAGGTGCGCCATGTCGAACCGGCCGACATCGTGTTCGTCGAGGGGATCCTGGTGCTCGAGCACGCCCGCCTGCGCGAGCTCATGGACATGCGGCTGTACGTCGACGTGGACGACGACGAGCGGTTCATCCGCCGCCTGCAGCGCGACATCCGCGACCGCGGCCGTACCCTCGAGTCGGTGGTGGCCCAGTATCTGGACGTGGTCAAGCCGATGCATCTGCAGTTCGTCGAGCCGAGCAAGCGGCACGCGCACATCATCATTCCCGAGGGCGGTCACAACCGCGTGGCCCTCGACCTCTTGATCAGCAAGATCAACGAGATCCTCAGGCACCGTCGCGAGGTGCGCGCCCCCGGCGCCGCCGCGGCGGGCAACCCGGAGGCCTAGCGTGACCTACGACGACCAGGACTATCTCCAGCGCGACGCGCTGCTCGACCGCGTCCTCA
The DNA here is from genome assembly GCA_041390065.1 of Candidatus Krumholzibacteriia bacterium. Classification (GTDB taxonomy): domain Bacteria; phylum Krumholzibacteriota; class Krumholzibacteriia; order LZORAL124-64-63; family LZORAL124-64-63; genus Glo-17. The sequence goes on along the minus strand of JAWKQQ010000013.1, from coordinate 27,077 downwards.
TCGGTTCGGACGAGCTGGCCCGGCGCTGCTGCCAGCTGGGCAACGAGATCAGCCGCGACTACACCGGCACCCGCCCCATCCTGGTGTGCATCCTCAAGGGCGCCTACGTGTTCACGGCCGACCTCGCCCGTTGCCTGAGCATCGACCACGAGGTCGACTTCATGGCCGTGTCCAGCTACGAGGGCGGCACCCAGAGCACCGGCGTGGTGAAGATCGTCAAGGACCTGCGGGCCAACATCACCAACCGCGACGTCATCCTCGTCGAGGACATCATCGACAGCGGCCTGACGCTCAGCTATCTGGTCGACATGCTGCAGACCCGCGCCCCGCGCAGCATCCGCGTCTGCGCGCTCCTGGACAAGGCCGCCGCCCGGGTCAAGGCGGTCGACGTGCACTACCGGGGCTTCGAGATCCCCAAGGAGTTCGTCGTGGGTTACGGCCTCGACTACGACGAGAAGTACCGCAACCTTCCGTTCATCGGCATCCTCAAGCAGTAAGGCCGCCACCAGAGGAGTCACGGCGCATGGACAAGCTCAACGATCCCAACCAGCCGGCCGGGGGCGTCTTCCGCGAGGGCCTGACGTTCGACGACGTGCTGCTGGTACCGGCCTACAGCGAGGTCGTGCCGTCGGAGATCGACACCGCCACCCGGCTGACCCGTTCCATCCGCCTCAACATCCCGTTCCTGTCGGCCGCCATGGACACCGTCACCGAGTCGGAGATGGCGATCGCCGTCGCGCGCGCCGGCGGCATCGGCGTCGTGCACAAGAACCTCGATCCGCGCGCCCAGGCCGCCGAGGTCGAGCGGGTCAAGCGCAGCGAGTCGGGCATGATCACCAAGCCCATCACCATGGGGCCGGACGAACGGATCGCCGACGCGCTCGAGCTCATGGCGCACTACAAGATCTCCGGCGTGCCCATCACCGAGGGCGAGAAGCTCGTCGGCATCCTCACCAACCGCGACCTGCGCTTCGTACGCGACCACAGCCGACCGGTGCGCGAGGTGATGACGGCCGAGAACCTGGTCACCGTGCCCGTGGGCACCACCCTCGAGGACGCCGCCCACAAGCTGCACGAGCACCGCATCGAGAAGCTGCTCGTGGTCGACCGCGAGGGCATGCTGCGGGGCCTGATCACGGTCAAGGACATCCAGAAGAAGCTGGACTACCCCTGGCCAGCAAGGACGAGCTGGGCCGTCTCCGGGTCGCCGCCGCCGTCGGCGTGGGGGCGGAGACCCTGCTGCGGGCCGAACTGCTCGTGGAGGCCGGCGTCGACGTGCTGGTCGTGGACACGGCCCACGGCCACAGCAAGAACGTCCTCGACACCGTGCGCGCCATCAAGGCGAAGTACCCCGCTCAGCAGGTGCTCGCCGGCAACATCGCCACCGGCGAGGCCGCCCGGGCCCTCATCGAGGCCGGCGCCGACGCCGTGAAGGTGGGGATCGGGCCGGGTAGTATCTGCACCACAAGAGTTGTGGCGGGTGTGGGCGTGCCCCAGATCACGGCCATCATGGACGTCGCGCGGGTCACGCGCCCGGCGGGCGTGCCCCTGGTCGCCGATGGCGGCGTCCGCTTCTCCGGCGACGCCGTCAAGGCCCTGGCCGTGGGCGCCGATTGCGTGATGATGGGCGGCCTGCTGGCCGGTACCGACGAGTCGCCGGGCGAGAAGGTGCTCTACGAGGGGCGCGTCTACAAGACCTACCGCGGCATGGGTTCGCTGGGCGCCATGCAGGCCGGCAGCAAGGACCGCTACTTCCAGGGCGACGTCCACGATGCCGACAAGCTCGTGCCCGAGGGCATCGAGGGGCGGGTGCCCTACAAGGGCCGCGCGCGCGACGTCCTCTACCAGATGGTGGGCGGCCTGCGCTCGGGCATGGGCTACTGCGGGTGCCAGACCATCGCGCAGTTCCACGCCACGGCGCAGCTGGTGCGCACGACGGCGGCGGGGCTGCAGGAGTCGCATCCGCACGACGTGCACATCACCAAAGAGGCGCCGAATTACGGGAAGCGGCGGTAGGCGCGTCCGGCCACAGGGATCCACGTTCAGGGCCCGCGGGAAAAGTGCTTCGCCAGCTTTTCCCGCGGGCCCGGAACGTGGGTCCCGGTGGCCGGGGGGGCCTGCCGCCGCTTCCGCAATGCGCGGCGCCCTGAGTTGACGCCCACCAGCGGGCTGCCGCCGGCTATTGCGCCCCGAACACGCGTTGGAGGAGGGCGGTCGTCCGGGCGAGGGGGTCGGCGCGGATCTTCTGCTCCTCGGTGGCCAGGACGGCGAAGAGGCCGTCGAGGGCGTGGTCGGTGACGTAGCCGACGAGGTCGAGGTCGGGGGCCTCGACGAAGGGGATGTCGCGCAGACGGGCGACGAGCGTCTCGTAGTCGGAGTAGCCGCCGACGCTGCGCAGCTTGGTCTCGATGATGGGGCGGTAGCGGCCGGTGAGGGCCGCACCGGTGCGGTCGCGGAAGTAGTCGGTGGCGGCGGTGTCGGGGCCGCGGAGGATGCCCCAGGCGTCCGCCAGGGTCATGCCCCGGATGGCGTCGCCGAAGACCGAGACCGCCTCGCCGGCTGCCTGCTCGGCGGCGCGGTTCATGGCCACCTCGAGCTCGTCCACCTTGCCGCCCAGGCCGACGGTGCGCAGGGTGCCGGCCACGTCCTGGACCTCGGCGGGCAGGGCGATGCGCAGGAGCTCGTTGCCCAGGTAGCCGTCGAGGGCGCCCACCTGGCCCGCGGCGCGGCTGGTGCCCACGGTGAGGGCTTCCTTGAGGCCGCTGGCGACGGTGGCCTCGTCCAGGGGCACGGGGCCGCCGAGGACCGTTCCGAGGTCGAGGTTCTCCATGCCGGCGCAGCCGGCCAGGGCGATGACGAGAAGGATGAACGTCAGGATCCGCATGGGTCGCTCCTTCGGGGGGCGAGGGTCAGGCGCTCCAGTGCGCCGGGTCCAGTTCGAGATACTCTGCCACGAGGGCGTAGACGTCGGGAAAGACCTGCGCGAGGTCCCGGGGAAGTTCGAAGAACAGCTCGATGGTGGTGGCGAAGAACTCGCACGGCGATTCGGCCGCGTCCTCGTCGTACAGCACGGGCCGACGGCGGCGTAGGTTGCGCTGGTGCTGCTCGAAGGCGGCCTGGAAGGCGTCGGCCCAGCGGCCGAGGAGGGCCCGCGGCAGCGGCGGCGAGCCGTCGGCTTCGCCGGTGAGCTCGTCGAGCTGGTGGGCGAACTCGTGGAGCACCACGTTGTAGCCGTCGCGCCGACGGCTCTCTCTCGCGGCGTCCTGCCAGCTGATCACCACGACGCCGCGCTGCCAGCTCTCGCCCGCCCGTTCATCGGCGGCGTCATGCACCAGGAAGCCGTCGTCGTCGGTTTCCTGGACCGGGGCCACGAAGGCCTCGGGGTAGACCAGGATGGTGTCCAGACCGGGGTAGTACTCGGCGGTGTCGCGCAGCTGCAGGAGGGCGGCCTGGCCGGCGATCGCCAGGCGCATGGGCTCGGTGAGGGCGAGGCCGCCCGCACCCTCGAAGTGCTTCTCGGCCAGCAGCACCTGTACGACGCCCTCGTGGCGGGCACGCAGGTTGCCGGGCAGGGCCGCACACAGGCTCGCGGCGCGCTGCATCACCTCGCGCGCGGCCGGGTCGAGCGGAGTCTGCAGGAGTTTCTTGCGGCGGCGGCCGCGCAGGAAGAACATGGGACCACCTCACGTCGGTCGCCGGTCCGGACGCACCTCGCTCGGGGCAGGCTAACCCAGACGCCGCAGCATCGCAATCGGGAGGATCGGATGGCGACACGCCAGGACGTGCGGCTGGTGCAGGGGCGGCCCCTGCGGCTGAGCCTGCGCCGCAGCGGCAAGGCGCGGCGCCTGACCGTGCACGTCGGCGTCCGCCGTGGCGTCGAGGTCGTGATGCCCCGCTGGGCCACCCTGCGCGATGTCGACGACCTGCTGAACCAGTCCGAGGCCTGGCTCGCCACCCAGGCCGACACCTACGGCGTGTGGGACGGGCCGCGCCGCCGCAGCTGGACCGACGGCGACCTCGTGCCGCTGCTCGGCGACGAGCTGGTGCTCGAGCTCGCGCTCCTGGAAGCGGGGCGGCAGCGGCCGCGGGCCATATTACGGCCGGGTGTCCTGCGGCTGGAGCTGCCGGCCCCCGATCTGCTGGATCCGCGGCCGGCGCTCGAACGTTGGCTGCGCGGATTCGCGGGGCGGGAGCTGCGCCGGCGCACCGAGGACTGGGCCGCACGCACCGGTCTCTACCCCGCGCGCGTGATCGTCGGCGACCGCACCAGCCGCTGGGGCAGCTGCTCCTCGCGCGGCACGGTCTCGCTGTGCTACCGGCTGGTGATGGCGCCGCCGGAGGTGGTCGACGCCGTGGTGATCCACGAGCTGTGCCACCTGGTGCACCCGAACCACGGCCGCCGCTTCCACGCGCTGGTGCGGCGGTTCTGTCCCGATCATGACGACTGGATGGACTGGTTGAGCGAGGCCGGGCACACCCTGGAGATCTAGTTCTGGGCGCTGATCGCGCGGCGGGTCACCGGTTCGGAGATGAGGTGCGCGCCGTGGATCAGGTCGCCGGGGCCATGCAGCATGGGCAAGGTCGGCAGCAGCCCGATCCGCAGCTCCTGCTCGCGGGCGGCGGCCAGGGTGCGGCCGAGGACGGCGCCGGTGCCCCAGGGAATGCCGGCGAACACGGCCGACGCGGGGGCCACCAGACCGATCAGGTAGTAGCGCCCGGCATGACCCGGCCCGATCACGCAGTCCATGTGGTCGAGCGCGAAGAAGGCGCTCTCGAGGTGCACGGTGTCGAGGTCGGGACACTTCACGCCCATCAGCACGACGCGATCGGCGCCGCGGCTGAACGCGCGCACCGAGGCCACGGCCATGCGTGCGCCCGGGCTGCCGCCGCTGTCGCCCTCGTAGTCGAGGTCGTCGCCGAGCCAGCTACGGAACTCGCCCGCCGCCGCGCCCTGGCAAGCCACGGTCACCTGACGCTGAGGCCGCGTGTCACGCCAGGCGCGCGCCACCTGGGCGGCGTGTTCGAGCAGGCGGCGTTGGAGCCGGGCCGCGCCGGCGTCGCCGAGCACCGGCACCAGTCGGGGCAGGCTCGTGGCGGCAGAGGGATGGCCACTCATGAGGACGAGATGGTCGACCATGACAACCTCCGGTGCGCGGGACGGCCTGACGCGCAATTGATACCGGACATCAAAACTGTGGTATGACCATAGAGGATTTCCGGGATCGCGGCAAGGGGGTCGTCGGCCCGGGACCGCTTCGCGGCTTGGCGGCCGGCCACCGGGGTGCGACAATGCCCGCCGCACCCCGAACCGCCGAGGAGAGGCCCATGTCCGATCTCTACCGCCGCGACGCCGCCCTGGCCCTGCTGCACGAGTTCACGGCCGGCGAAGCCCTGCGCCGCCACGCCTACGCTGTGGAGGCCGCCATGCGCGCCGCCGCCCGCCGCACCGGCCACGACGAAGAGGAGTGGGGCGCCGCTGGCCTGCTCCACGATTTCGACTACGAGCGTTACCCGACCATGGACGACCACCCGTTCCGCGGGGGCGAGATCCTGCGCGAGCGCGGGTATCCCGAGGACTTCGTCCACGACCTGATGGCCCACGCCAGCCACACCGGACTGGCGCGCGAGACGCCCCGGGCGCAATGGCTGTTCGCCGTCGACGAGCTCTGCGGTTTCTGCATGGCCTGCGCCATGGTGCAGCCGGACCGGAAGATCGATCAGGTGCAGCCGAAGTCGGTGCGCAAGAAGCTCAAGAAGAAGGATTTCGCGGCCAAGGTCAGCCGCGAGGAGATCGCCGAGGGGGCGGCGGCCCTCGGGCTCGAGGTCGACGACGTGATCGTTCACGTGCTCGCGGCGCTCGGGCCGGTGGGGGGGGAACTGGGGCTGTAGGCGGCCGGAGGGATTCGCCCGGGTCGATTGTCGATCTCGCCACTAAATCGACCGCTCGAATGGGCGATTCGTGAGTTTCGGACAGGAGTTTTTTTCTCGTCGTGCAATCACGGACGATCGTGGGGTTGAAGGGACATCGGAGTGCCGACGTCGCTCGGTCTCAGGTGGTGCTGGACATTCTCCGGGGGGAGCGGCTGGGGACCTCGTCGTGAATATCACCGACCGCACCTTCGTGGTCCAGCAGGTCGGTGAATCATGCTGCGCGGCGAAGTCTTCGTGAATGCAGGATGATGGCCTGGCGGAGCGGATCCTGGTCCAGTCGCGGCGGGACGATGCCGTGACCATCAGCGATCAGATGGATGCCGGCATGGCCGCCGTCTATCTGGATTTCCATTGCGGCGGTGCGCTCGGACTGGCGAACTGGCACGCGCCGTACGATCCCGATCAGGATATTCCGGTGATTCCCTATCGAGAGGCCGGAGAGGAGCGATTGTTCGTACTCGTTCAGCGGCATGATCCGAGCCGGGCCGCCACTGTCGACGTCCTGACCTGCGCCGGCGTCGACGCTGACGATACGTCGAGGCGGCTTGCTGGTGGTGAGGTCCGGGGCGGCGTGCTTGACGATGCAGGTGGCGAGCACGTATTCGGTGGCGCCGTTGACGAGGTCGCCGCCATCGTGTCCAACGACGGGATGCAGACCGTCTTCCCCAACCCGTTCAACCCGTCGGTTACCCTGTCATACTCCATCAAGGTCGCCACGCATGGACCCATCGACATCTATGATGTCGCCGGTCGTCTGGTGCGGACTCTGGTGGACGAGGACCAGGCCGCCGGGGCAGAACGCACCGCGGTATGGAATGGGCGGAACCAGGCGGGAAGCACCGTGGCGAGCGGGGTCTACGTTTGGAAGCTCTCCACCGAACGTCAGACCCAGTCGGGCCGAGTCATGATGCTCAACAGCGACCAGATTCGTTGAAAGAAGAGGGGGAGGGCCCGTGGGCCCTCCCCGTACGTCACGTCGCGAGTGTCTTGACTAGTCGGTCACCTCGAGTTCGTAACTCTGCACATAGGAATCATCCCAGGCGCCGCTGCTGAGAGAGCTGTGGAACAGGTTGTTCGCTCCGTAGACCATGGTCTTGGCGTCGTAGCCCAGGACCTTCAAGTAGGTGGCCACCTGGGCGCTGGTCTGACCGGTCCAGCAGTAGACGACGATGGTCTTGTCGGCGGGCAGGGGCAGGTAGCCGAGCATCTGGCCCAGGCCCAGGCTCGCCCGGGGCGTGAACTGGTAGGCGCCGGGGATGTGGCCCGGGACGCCGGCCGTGCCCTGGCCGAGATAGTCCAACTCTCCGAAGTAGTTGATGATGAAGTAGTTCTCCAGGCCGTCGTCTTCCATGGCGGCATAGGTGATGGCGGCGGCGCCGAAGCCCTCGTCGAGCACGGCCTGCACGCGGGAGGCCATGTCGCCGGTGGTCTCGGGGTAGGTCTGCCACTCCAGATCGGGGTTGTTGTCGGTGGTCTCGGCGCTGTCGAGGATCAGGTCGGCCACCATGGAGTTGCCAACCCAGTTGTTTCCCGTCACGTCGGGGCTCCAGGCGCTCATGCCCCACTGTAGCCACTGGACGTTGTGGTAACCGACGAGCTCCATGGCGCACTTCACCATGCAGGCGCTCTGGCCGGTGTAGCAGGCGATGACGAAGTCCTTGTTGCCGGGGATGGTGCCGTCGGCGATGTTGGTGAGCACCGCGTTGAGGTCGCTGTGGTAGGCGCCGGGGATGTGGCCGTTGTCATAGTCGGTCTGGCTGCGGATGTCGATGACCGTGTAATCGACAAGGTTGGCGTGCAGTGCGACGGCGCTGATGGGGCCGGGGCAGGCGGCGCTGTTGATGTACTCGGCACCTTCGGCGGCCAGGGCGGCGAAGTCGCCGGTGGCCATGGGGCCCATTTCCAACTCGTAGTCGTACGAGTCGGACGCCTGCCAGGCGTGGCTGCCGTTGAGCAACTCGGTGTGGAAGAGCGCGTTGGCGCCGTACGCCAGGCTGAACGCGTGGTAGCCCAGCATGTTCAGGTAAGCCGTGATCTGGCTGGAAGTCTGGCCGGTCCAGCAGTACACCACGATGTCCTGATCGGTGGGCAGGTTGTTCAGCATCTGGTCGAGGCCCAGGCTGGCGCGCGGGGTGAACTGGTAGGCGCCTTCGATGTGGCCCGGGGTGTCGGCGGCGGTGCCGTCGTACTGATCCTCGGTGAAGTAGTTGATGATGAAGTAGTTGTCGAGATCGTCGCTGATGCTGCTGAACGAGACGGCCTGGAAACCGCCGGCCAGCATGGCGTTGACGCGGTCGGCGACGGAGCCGGTGATCTCGGGGAACGCGTGCTCGGTGAGCTCACCGTTGTTGTTGGTGGTCTCGGCGGTGAAGTCAGCGTGGTCGCCGATGGCGTTGTTCCAGCGATCGGAAAGGCTGCTGTTCCAGGAGCACATGCCGAACTTCAGGCTGTACACGGGGTCATAGCCCATGAGTTCCAGGGCAATCTTGGCGTGGCCGGCGCTCTGGCCGGTGTAGCAGACCACGACGTAGCCTTCCACCGGCACCGGCATGGACTCGATGTCGGTCAGGAGGGTGCCCAGCGAGCTGTTGTAAGCGCCGGGGATGTGGCCGTCGAGGTAATCGGCCTCGGCGCGGATATCGATCACCGTGTAATCGTCGAGGGAGGCATAGAGCACGTCGGCGCCGATGACGCCGGGACAGTCGGTGCTGTTGACGTACGCGGACGCAGCTTCAGCCACGACCTCGAACGCGGTCTGCGCGGGGGTGGTGGGGCCGTCATCGTCGTCGGAGCAACCCCAGAGAGCCATGAGGGCCACCAGGAGCAGGATCAGCCAGGTCTTGCGGTACTGCATCGTCTCTCCTTGCATGTGTGGTTCCGGCCGGAACCTCGGGTTGTGAGCGGTGGGCCGCCCCTTTCAAACCTCGGGCCGATCCGGTTCAACGACCCGTTGGTTGCGATCTGCTGGGCCGGGGCGAACCCCGGCCCATGAGGGATACCTACTTCCCTGTCGGGAACTCGTCCGGGATCACGACGCCGATGTTGGCGTTGTAATCCGGCAGCTGGGTGGTTCCGTCCGCCTCGTAGAGGTCGGCCTCACGCAGCAGGTATTCGCTGGGAGAGCCGGCCGTGCCATGGCAGCTGAAGGCACAGCTCTCGCCCGCGGGAACCGTGGTCTGGGGAGTGGTTTTGATCACGTTGTGCGGCGACGTGTATTGCCACGTGGGCTTGTCGTCATAGTTGGGCAGGTCCAAGCCCCAATTGGCGAAGGTGCCCGGGTCCACCGGGGTATGCCGCACCAGGGCGACGTCATACTCGGTGCGGTAGGGGCTGGGGTTGCGGGCGATCTTCAGGTCCAGGACGCTAGGATCGATGTCGTAAGCCTCGGCTCCCGACTCCTGCAAGTTGTGGCAATTCGTGCAATTCTTGTAGGGCTGCGAATGGCAGACCTGGCACTGCATGTTGGGCGGCTGGTTGGCCGGGACGCCGTCGCGGTGGCAGTGGGCGCAGTTCGAGCCGCTGTCCACGTGGTGGGCGTGGTTGACCTGCTGGGCGGGAACCACGACCGGGTCGGCGCCGACTCCGTTGATGTGGCAGAGAGTGCACTGCAGGGCGGTTGGGTCGACCACCGGCTGGTGGCAGTCCTCGCAGCGGGGCATGCCGGCCACCTGGTAGCGATGCTCGTACTCCGTGCCGTCGCCATGGATCTCGGCCATGGTGTGGCAGTCATTGCACTTCATGCCGCGGGAGGCATGGTAGTCCTGGACGTTGCCCTGGCCCTCGCCGAGATAGTCGTGACCGATGCGGCTGCCGTGGCAGGCGGTGCATTGCTCGGTCATGTTGGGTTCGCCGCGGAAACGGTGCGAGTAGGAGCTGCTGATCTTGGGGAAACCACCGCCCACGCTGTTAGGCCGCGAGACATGGCACTGGCCACACGTGGTGTGGCAACCGGCGCAGCGAGCCTGATAACCGGGGTTGCCCGCGGCGTCGAAGTCGCAGCCGCAGCGATCGTTGATGGCCGTGATGTAGCCCCGCTGGGTGGTGTGCAGGCTCGTCGCCGTGTTGGTCACGGCGTCCGCGTGGCACTGGTCACAGGCGGAGCGCGCGAAGCTCTCCTCGTGGCAGGCCGTGCAGCCGCTCCGGCCGGGGATGCTGGGATCGACGAACATGCCTTCGTGAGCCTCGGACATGGTGCTGAAGGTGAAGTCGGCGGCGCCTCCATGGCAGTGCTGGCACGTGAGCACGTGCGGCGTGCCGTTTGCGTTGCCGGTGTTGTCGAACTCCGGGCCGTGGGCGCTGGTGAGGAACAGGATCCCGTTGTTGCCGGTGATGATGACCTTCTCCCAAGCTTCCAGCTCGGGCACGGAGCCGCCTCAGCCGTCGTCCTTGTTGGCGATCCGGATGGCCACGTCCGTGACCCCGAGCGCCGCCTTGAGTTCGTCCTCGCTGCTGTGACAGCCGAGGCAGGTCTTGTCCGTGGATCCGCCGGGGCCGCCGGCCACGTCGTTGGAGGTGTCGTTCTCGCACCCCCACAGCGCGGCCAGGACCAGCAGCGGCAGCACCACCATGATCGAGCGCTGGGTCATGAGGGACTCCCCTTCTTGGACGCGTCCGCGGCGGGCGCGTCTCCGTTGTGGGCCACGAGGCCCTTGGCGAACACGGTTGCGGTGTTGGTGTAGATCTCGACGGGTTGGTTCCGGGATGGGTAGAGCGCGTCCCAGATGCCGATGTTCAGGGCGCAGTCCATGACCATGCCCACGTAGCAGCGGCTGGTGAGGAAGCTGTTGACCTCGACGATCTCTCCCGCGGCCGTGCGTTCGTCGAACTCGCGGCGCAGGAACTCGATGTACGGCATGCGGATCTCCTGGAAGAGCACCGTGGAGACGTCGCCGCTCTCGAGGCTGTTGTTGAACATCAGGCGCATGAGGCCCGGGTCTTCGCGCGTGAGCTTCATGATGTGCGCGGAGACGGCAACGAGGACGTCGCGGATGCTGCCGCGGCGCCGCTTGCCGGCGAGGTAGCCGGCGATGTCGTGCTCGGCGGCCTTGGCGCGGATCACCTCTTCGTAGAGGTGGAGCTTGCTGTCGAAGTGCCGGTAGATGGCGGCCTCGGTGATGCCGCACGACCGTGCGATCTGGCGCACGGAGGTGCCCGCGTACCCGCTCTTGGCGAACAGATCGGTCGCCCGGGCGAGAAGCTGGTCGCGGCGGTTGCCGTTCAGGCTCGACGTCGTCACCTGGGGCTCCCGGGGCCGGGGGGCTGGTTAGCGAACGTTGACTATCGCCAAGATCATCGGTTGTTATTCCCCTGTCAATAATTGTTTTTCAAACGACAACGAGTTTGATCTTCTCTTTCGACAACGGCTTGCAGCGCAAACGGACGAAAGAGCCCCGCGGTGACGGGGCTCTTCGTGCAATCGATTTGCTGTTGCGAACGATGTTGCTCTAGAAGCTCGTGTGCGCCGACAGCGACCAGAGATCCTGGATGGAATCGTCCCAGCGGTTCTCGTCGAACTCGTTGCGAGCGTAGCCGGCCGTGACCGCCAGCCGTTCCGTCGCCTGGTAGCGCACCCGCAGCGAGAGGCGGTCGCGGTCGGAGTTGATGGCGTTGCGGCTGGCCGCCTGGTCGCCGGTGTCCTCGAAGGACACGCCCTCGTACCAGCCGTCGATCTGCAGGCGGTCGGTCGCCATGAAGGTCGCGCCGGGGCTGAACCGCACGGTGTTGGCGTCGACGTTGAAGGCCTCGAAGCCCGCGGCCGGCTCGGCGCCGGTCAGCTCGTAGGTCTCCTTGCCGTAGGTCACCATGCCGTAGACGGTGAGCCGCGGGGTCACGCGCCAGTTCGTGTTGGCGAAGAGCGCGAGCTGCGACGCGGTGGTCTCGGCGCCGCCGGCCTCGGTGCGCTTGAAGGTGCGGTCGAAGCCGCGCACGCCGAGGTCCAGGGGCAGCTTCGCATGGGGCCGCGTCTGCAGCGCCAGGCGGTAGCTGGTGCGATCGACCTTGTGGTCGCCGAGCACGCCGAACCAAACCTCTTCGCCGGCGTCCCAGCTACGGCTCTGGTCGACGTCGAGGCTGGTGTAGCGTACGTCGGCGCTGAGCTTGACGTGCGGCGCGAGCCGCGTGCGCGCCCGCAGCTTCGCGTCGTGCCGGGTGGTCGCCTGGTCGAGGGTGAAGACGCGGGCATCGAGGTCCGTCGGCCGGGCGCCCTCGGCCTGATCCTGGGTCTCGTCACCGGTGGTGTACCGGTAGCGGAGCTGGAGGTCGGTGCGCGGCAGGCTGCGGTCGCCGAGCGTCACCTCGTACTGCTGGCGGTCGCGCTCGCGGTGGGCGCCGTAGATGACGTCGGCCCCGTCGGCGGTGGAGGCCTCGGTGTCATGGGTGTCGAAGCGTGCGGACAGGCGCAGGGTGGTCGCCCGGCCCAGACGCGAGATCGCGCCGATCTGATAGGCGGCGCTGTCGGTGTCGCCGTCGATCCCGCCGGCGTTGACGACGCCCATCTCCGACCCCGTGTTCTCCAGGCGGCTCCAGCGTCCGGCGGCCACCAGACGGATCCGGTTGCCGGCCGCGTAGGCGGCATCGAAGTCGGCGCTGTAGCGGTCGCGCTGGTTCTCCTTCGTGTGGCCGGTGGCATAGCCGAGCGTATCGTCGGTGTTGAGGTAGGACAGCTTCACGTCGGTGGCCAGGTCGCCCAGCTTGCTGACGGCGCCGAGCCAGAACTCCCCCGCCCGCGTATCCACGGCCTGCACGTTGGGCGGGTTCATGCCCAGTCGGCTCGACTTGCGACCCTCGCGGCGCAGGTCGTCGGCGCCGAGGTAGAGGTCGAACGCGGAGGCGAGGTGGTAGGACAGGTCGGCGCGCCCGCGCCGCCACTCCAGGTGCGGGGTGAAGGCCAGCTGCGGCGGCAGCACCGTCGGGAACACCGGATTGCGCAGCTCGCTGTCGCGGTCGTAGAAGAGGTCGTGGGCGTGGTAGGCGATCCGCGCGGAGTAGACGCCGGGGGTCGCGCTGCGCACCAGGCCGTCGCCGGCCAGGCCGCCGCCCTCGGTGTTGCCCACGAGGCCGCGCACGTCCACGCGGCGGCCCGACGGGGAGCGGTCGAACCAGCCCAGGAGGCCGAGGCCCAGCCAGTCGCCCTGGATGCTCTCGTCCTGGGCGGCGCGGGCGGCGTCGCCGTGATCGTCGTTGCGCACGCCGGTGGCGGTGAGGTGGCCGGCGGTGCCGATCTCGTCGCCGGCCGGCGCCCAGATGCGCTGGGCCGCGGCGGGCAGCTCGTCGGCCAGGGCGGCGACGACTCCCAGGGCCAGGATCAGCGCGAGCGTGGTCATGATCGTCTTCATGATCCTGTCCTTTCCTAGCGGTCCAAGAAGGTGGGGTCGACGTTCGAACCGTGGACCTCGCGGTGGCAGTTGTAGCAGCGGCTCTCGCCGAGCAGGAGGCCGGCGTGGGCCTGGCCGTCGAGCGTCCAGTTCTCGTCGGCGTTGAAGCTCTGCTCGTAGTGGCACTGCAGGCAGAGGCCGTTGCCGCTCTGCACGAGCATCTTGTCGTTCTGCGAGCCGTGGGGCAGGTGGCAGCTGAGGCACTCCTCGCCCTCGACGCCGCCGTGCTCGAACACGAACGGGCCCGACATCTGGCTGTGGCACTTCAGACAGGTGGCGTTCAGGCCATCCCACTCGGTGACGTCCAGGCCGCCGTGGGGGTCGTGGCAATCCGCGCACGCCATCTGCCCCTCGAGCACGCGGTGGTGCGAAGACAGCCGGAACTGGGGGACGACCTCCGTGTGGCATTGCAGGCAGAACTCGCTCCCGTTGCGGAACTCGTTCGCCGGGCGCGCCAGGCCGCCGAAGTGGGCCTGGTCGCGGTGGCAGTCGGCGCAGGACACCTCGGTGCCGGCGTGCGGACCGGAGGCGAAGTGCACCTCGAGCGCGTTGTGGCACTGGGTGCACATGGCCGCTCGACCGTCCGGATCGAGGGCCTCGAGGTCGGCGGCCTTGAGGATCCAGCCGTCGCCGCCCCCGTCCACGTGCAGGCTGCCCGGTCCGTGGCACGCCTCGCAGCCTATGATGTCGGTGCCGGGCACGGCCAGCCCCGCTCATAGTGGTGAGGCGAGCTCGCGTAGAACGCGCCGATCTCTTCGTGGCAGCCGACGCAATCCTCGCTGCCCACGTACGCGGCGTCGGCCGGCACGTCGAAGTTCGCGAGGTAGGTGCTGCCCGCCATGGCCTGTCCCGCGAACAGGAACATGAGGCAGCCAGCCAGGCGGATGAGACCCTTCATGAGAACCTCCAGGGAAGCGGACGGTTACGGACGCCGGACAAACATAGGCGAGGAACGCCGTTGACTTCAAAGGGGGATTTCGAGACGGGCGCGAATTATATAGAGGATCTCGCAGGTCAAGAATCGTCCGCCGGGCGTGGCCGCGACTCGGGGTTCGCGCGTCCGTCGTCATGGTGTATGCTGAGCGATGTCGACCGGTTTCCTCTGCCAGGGATGGCGTATCATGCCGTGGTCCCGGAATCCTCTCTGCGCGCTCCTGGGCGTTCGCCTGCCGGTGATCCAGGGCGGCATGGTGTACATGAGCGGGGCGCGGCTCGCGGCCGCCGTCAGCAACGCCGGCGGCCTCGGACTCATCGGTTCGGGCAGCATGCGCCCGGACCTCTTCCGCGAGCAGATCTGCAAGTGTCGTGCCCTGACCCAGCGGCCGTTCGGCGTCAACATCCCGCTCCTTTACCCGCACAGCGGCGAGATCCTCGACATCACCCTCGCCGAGCGCGTGCCCATCGTGGTGACGAGCGCGGGTTCGCCTCGGCGCGCGATCGGACGCCTGAAGGCGGCCGGCTGCGTGGTGCTGCACGTGGTGGCCAATCCCGAACTGGCCGTCAAGTGCGAGGAGGCGGGCTGCGACGCGGTGATCTGCGAGGGCTTCGAGGCGGGCGGCCACAATGGCCGCGAGGAGCTCACCACCATGGTGCTGGTGCCCGAGTGCGTGGCGGCGGTGCGGGTGCCCGTGGTCGCGGCCGGCGGCATCGCGACGGGCGCCCAGTGGGCGGCCGCCACGGCCCTCGGCGCGGCCGGCGTGCAGATCGGCAGCCGCTTCGCCGTGACCCAGGAATCGAGCGGGCACGCCGCGTTCAAGGATCTGGTGGTCCGCGCCGGCTTCGGCGACACCATGCTGATGATGAAGCGCCACGTGCCGGTGCGGCTCCTGCGCAACCGGTTCGCCGCGGCGGTCGCGGCGCTCGAGGACCGGGGCGCGAGCCGCGACGAATTGATGGAACTGCTCGGCCAGGGCCGCGCCCGCCGCGGCATGCTCGAGGGCGACCTCGACGAGGGCGAGCTGGAGATCGGCCAGGTGTCGGGCCTGATCGACGACATCCCGACGGTGGCCGAGCTGATGGACCGTCTGGTGGCGCAGTACGACGAGGCCGTGCGGCGGCTCGTCCGGCCATGACCGTGCACGCCGCCGCCGGCGATCTGGCCCGTGCCCTCGCGCGTTGCGCCCCGGACCACGCCATCGACCTCGCCGGCGCGGTCGCGCTCGACGGACCCGCGCCGCACGCCGACCAGTGGCGCGCCTGGCTCGATCAGCAGCGGCACGGCGACCTCGCCTACCTCGTGCGCACCCGCGACGAACGCGCCGACCCCCGGCTGCGCAATCCCGAGGCGACCACCATGCTGGTGTTCGCCCAGCGGTACACCGACGGCTGGCCCGACGCGCCGTCCACGGGCTGGCTGGACGGTGTGGCCCGCTACGCCCGCGGACGGGATTACCACGACGTCCTGCTGCGCGCCGTCCGGGGCCTGCTCGGCGATCTCCGCCGGACCTGGCCCGACCTGCAGGCGTATCCGGCCGTCGACACCGGGCCCTACCTCGAGCGCGACTGGG
This sequence comes from Candidatus Krumholzibacteriia bacterium, assembly GCA_041390065.1. Taxonomy (GTDB): domain Bacteria; phylum Krumholzibacteriota; class Krumholzibacteriia; order LZORAL124-64-63; family LZORAL124-64-63; genus Glo-17. The sequence continues at coordinate 11,266 of JAWKQQ010000013.1, read as the reverse complement.
CGGACGCGGCCGGCCTCGGTTTCGTCGGCCGCAACACCTGCCTGATCCACGAGCGGCTGGGCTCGGGCCTCGTGCTCGCCGTCGCGCCCTGCAACCTCCGGCTCGCGGGCTGGGACACCGCGCCGCGACCCCTGTACGAGGTGGCGGCGCGCGGTCGCCTGCCGCGCCCCGGGGCCGACCGCTGCGGCTCGTGCACCCGCTGCCTCGACGCCTGCCCCACCGGCGCCATCACCGCGCCCCGCGAGCTCGACGCCGGCCTCTGCCTGAGCACCTGGACCATCGAGTGGCAGGGCCGGGCGCCGGCCCGGAGGCCCGGCCCCCCCGGCGGCCCCCTGTTCGGGTGCGACGTCTGCCAGGAGGTCTGCCCGTGGAACGGGCGGGCGCGTCGCGAGGCCGCCGGTCGCCCGGGTCCGGCCGCCGCCTATGGTCCGCTCGCCGAGCACGCCGAACTCGACCTGGGCGATCTGCTGACCATGGACGCCGACCGGTTCCGCGCGCGATTCCGTCGCACCCCGCTCTGGCGGCAACACCCGGCCGGGTTGCGGCGCAACGCCCTCGTGGTGGCGGCCAACGCCGGCCGCGTCGACCTTCTGGACGTGGTGCGCGAGGTAGCGGCCGGCGATCCCGACCCGGAGGTGCGCGCGGTGGCTGCCTGGGCCGTCTCGAAGCTGGAGGACCGCGGATGAAGGTGCCGGCCGCCGCCTACTGGGAACCTCGGCCCGACCAGGCCGTGGCCTGCCTGCTCTGTCCCACCGCGTGCACGGTGCGCGAGGGCCGCGACGGCCCCTGCGGCACCCGCGGCAACCGCGGTGGCCGCATGGTGCCGCTGCGGTACGCCCAGGTGGCGGCCGCCGGCCTGGACCCGATGGAGAAGAAGCCGCTCTACCACTTCCTGCCCGGCTCGCCGATCCTCTCGGTGGCCGCCGCGGGCTGCAACCTCCATTGCCAGTTCTGCCAGAACTGGCGGCTCAGCCAGGAACCGCAGCCGCTGGCCGAGTCGCTGTCGCCGCAGGCGGTGGTCGATCTGGCCCGCCGGCACCGCTCGGTCGGCATCGCGTACACGTACAGCGAGCCGCTGGTGTGGTTCGAATTCGTGCGCGACACCACCCGGCTCGCCCGCGCCGCCGGCCTGGCCAACGTCATCGTCAGCAACGGCTATCTCAATCCCGCGCCCCTGGCCGAGCTGTTCCCCTGGCTGGACGCCGCCAACATCGACCTCAAGAGCATGGATGAGCGCTTCTACCGCGACATCTGCAAGGGTCACCTCGAGCCGGTGCTCGCGTCGCTGGCGGCCCTGCACCGGGCCGGCGTCCACCTGGAGGTCACCAACCTCGTGATCCCCGGCCACAACGACAGCGACGAGCAGCTGCGCCGCCTGCGTGACCACGTGGCCGACGTGTCGCCGGCGATCCCGCTGCATCTGTCGGCATACCGGCCGGCCTGGTGCTTCGATGCGCCCGCCACGCCGGCCGCCACCCTGGCCCACGCGGCGGAGATCTGCGCCGAACGCCTCGATTTCGTCTACACCGGCAACGTCGACCTGCCGCGTTGGAACGACACCCGCTGTCCCGGTTGCGGCACCGTGGTGATCGCCCGGGCTGGGGGACAGGTGACCTGCGACCTCGCGCGGCCGCGGTGCCCGGGTTGCGACCGCACGCTGCCGCTGGTGCTGGAACTCGGTCCGGACCGCGAAGCCGCCACCTAGAGGTCGGCGTCGTCGCCCCAGGCGGGGTCGATGTGCGTGCAGCGGACCTCGGTGGTGATGCCACCGCGCACGAACCACTCGCCCCGGACCTCGAGCATGCGCGGGTGCATCGCGGCCACCAGGTCGTCGAGGATCTGGTTGGTGACCTTCTCGTGGAAGGCGCCCTCGTCGCGGTAGCTCCACAGGTACAGCTTCAGCGACTTGAGCTCCACGCAGAGCTGATCGGGCACGTACGTGATGTGGAAGTGGGCGAAGTCGGGCTGGCCGGTGAGCGGACACAGGCACGTGAACTCGGGGCAGTCGAAGGTGATCTCGTAGTCGCGATCGGGGGCCGGGTTGGCGAACGTCTCGAGCGTCCGCTGGGGCTGGCTGGGCATGGCAGGATCCTCTCGGCGGTTGGGTTTCCGGGCCATGCTAGCGTCTGCGTGACCGGCGCGCCAGCGCGAACGGCCGGTCCCATCCGGGGCCGGCCGTCCAGGAGCGCGGAGTCGGGTCAGCTTACCGGAACATCTGCTTGATGCCGTGCCAGGAGCTGCTCTCCGTGCCGGTGATGATGCAGCAGACGATGTCGCCCCAGATGATCACCTTGCCGCCGGAGGTCTTGTCGAATCCGTTCAGGTCGACGAAGCCGTTGCCGCTGTCGATGAACTCGATGCCGGGCGCGGGCTGGTCGTCGATGACCAGGTTGGCCTCCGCGGGACCGTCGAAACGCAGCCCCAGGAAGTAGGGCTCGGCGATGGCCTCGCAGGTGGCCGCGTCGCCGACCGGCACCTCGATGAGCTGCAGACCCGGCTCGTTGATCACGATCGGCCGGGACTCGGTGAAGTAGATGGCATCGCCGGGCACGTAGCCGTCGCCCTCGGGCACGGCCCGCAGCAGGCCGCCCCCCACGTTCAGGGTGACGGGCACCTGGTTCTCGGTGAACTCCAGGTACACGCGGACGGTCTCGAGCTGGAAGCCCGCGTCGGGGCAGGAGACCTGCTCGGAGGGGAAGATGAGGTAGGCGAGGGTCTGGTCGCCGAAGAGGATGTTGGGCACCGAGCCGGCGGGCTGGTTCAGGTTGCCGACCGGTCCTCCGGGGACCTGGGCGACCAGCGGCGCGGCGACGAGGCAAACGACGAAGAGGGCAAGGGCGAAACGGGCGTGGCGCATGGCGCGGCCTCCCCAGGTTGATCCAGGATCACGGACGGACCGTATCATGCTATCAGGGATCGGTCGAAACATCAACCGATCGCGTTCAACGACCGTCTCCGAGCTGATCCAGCAGCGTGGTGGCGCGCTGGCCGAACACGGGGCTGGCCGCGAGGACGGCCAGGGCCTCGCGGGCCTGATCGGTCTGACCCAGGATCAAGCGCGCCTGGACGACCTGCCAGAGCGCCTGCTCACGGATCGGCGGCAGCGGCGATCCGGCCGCATCCTCGAGGAGGACGAGGGCGTCGCGGGCCCGGCCGTCGAGCAACCGGCTGCTGCCGGCATAGAGCTGGGCCTGGTGCTGCCGGGACCAGCCGGGCTCGGCGGCGGCGAGGGCCGCGGCGAAGGCGGCCGCGGCCGTGGTCCAGTCGCCCGTCCGGTAGAGCGCCATGCCTTCCTGGAAGCGGGTGTCGGCCTGGTCGGTGGCGTTCCGCAGCTCCACCTGCATGGTGGGCAGGGGCGCCACGCTGGCCAGCTCCGAGCCGGGCAGATGGCCGCCCGAGGGCCACAGGAGCACCACGGCCAGGGCCGCGACCAAGGCCGCCGGTACGAGCAGGCGCGGGCGCAGCCAACGGCCGAGCCGCCGACGCAGGGTCAGGGGCGTCGAGCCGGCCGCCACGAGGCCGGCCCTGGCCGCGGCGGCGAAACGTCCCGGCGTCGCCAGCAGGAGGGAGGTCTCCGGGGCCGCGTCGTAGAGTTCGTCGAGCAGGTCGGGATCGGCGAGCAGTGCCGCCTCCACCCGCGCCCGGTCGGCGGGGTCCAGGAGATCCATCTCGTAGGCGGCCAGCAGGTCGTCGGCCGGCAGCACCCTGGGGTCGCGGTCAGGCATGGGATCCCTCCATGCGGTCGAGCACCGCGCGCAGCTGCGCGCGGCACCGGTGGAGCGCCACGTAGAACGAATTGCGGGTCAGATCGGGTAGTTCGGCCTGGACCAGCGCCAGCGCGCGGGTGCTCACCTCGCGCGACCCGCCGCCCTGGTCCACGCTCGCGAGCAGCTTGGCGAAGATGACCCCGCAGCGGGGCGACGTGCGGGCCAGCTCGCCGATGGCCGTCTCCAGGCGGGCGGCCGCCTGTTCGGTGGTGAGCGTGGCGAGGGGTCGTCCGCCACCCGGGCCTCCGGGACGGCGTGCCAGTCGTCCACCTGGACGGTCTGGGCCGTGTCGCGGCGACGGGCCTGGTAGTGGTTGCCGATGACGTTGCGCAGCACGGTCAGGCTCCAGACGAGGAGGCCACGGTCGGGAGGCAGGTCGGGCAGCTTGCGCAGGACCACCCCCAGGGCTTCCTGGACCACATCCTCGGCGTGGTCCGGTTGAACCCTGCGTTTCGCCAGGGCCAGGAACCTTACACGCAGGTCCTCGAACAGCGCCGCCTCGGCGGCAGGGTCGCCGGCCAGGGCGCGCTGGCGCAGGGTGTCGAGCGATGGCTGATCCTGAGGCTGGTCCACGCCGGGCTCCGTCCGGTGGTCGCACGGTCGCTGATCGTGCATAATGTGCCGGGCGGGATCACGGGGATCCCGCACCAACGGTCGAGGAGTCGTCATGATACCGCGACACTGGCGATTGTCGCCCCTGCGGGCTCTCGTGGGCAAGGCTTCTGTGCTCGTCTGGCTGGCGCCCACGACGGCCCTGGCCGCCGCCGCTCCGTCGGACCTGAGTCCGGCTGAGCAGGCCTGGTTCGCCGTCGAGACGGGGGCCGTCGCTCCGGCGGCCGCGGACGCGGCGCCGGTCCGCTGGCGCTGGGCCAGCGGCGACCTCGCGCCGCTGCGCGAGCGGGAGCAGACGGATCCCGACGCTGCCGGTTCGCAGTATGTGGCGCTCCTGCAGCAGGCGCTCCGTCAGGCTGACCCCGCGCTGGAGCAGCTCGCGCTCGAGCGCCTGGCCGGGCTCGACATCGCCGCGCAGCGGGTCGGCGAGGCTCAGCCGCGACTGGAACGATCGCTGGCCCTGGCCGATAGCCTCGGCCAACCGCTGGCCAGCCTGCGGGCGCACCTCGACCTGGGCCGCGTGCTCATCCGCTCGCGCGAGGTCGCGGCCGCCGAGGAGCATCTGGCCAGGGTCGACACGAGCGAGTTCGCCCCGCCCGTCTGGCGGGCCGACGCCGCACTGTCCCGTTCGGTGGTGGCGCGTCTGGCCATGGACCTCGACCGCGCCCTGGCCCTGCGCGAACGCGCGTACGATCTCTACACCGAGGGCGGCTCGCTCGCCGGCCGCGCCAAGGCCATGCACTACATCGGTACCACGTATGCCATGCGTGGCGAACTGACGCAGGCCATGGTCCGACTGCAGCACGCCGAGGAACTCGCGCGCGCCTCGGGCAGCCGCGACGTGCTGTCCGGCTGCCTGGGCGATCAGGCGGGCATCCGCTATCTGATCGGGGATTTCGACCTCGCGAGCTCCCAGTACCGCGAGGCCTCCGATCTGGCGGAGGATCCGCGCCGCCGGGCCTGGTACCTGAGCAACCTGGCCTCCATCCTCGCCTTCCAGGGTCAGCGCGCCGAGGCGCTGCCCCGCTACGAGCAGGCCCTGGAGATGGTCCGGGCGACCGGCGACCGGCGCACCGAGAGCACGATCCTCGTGTCCCTGGGGCAGAACCGTTGCGTGCTGGGCGACGTCGACCGCGGCCTGGCCGACCTCGACCTCGCGCTGGCCCGCGCCGAGGAATACGGGTTGCCCCTGGATGCCGCCAAGGCTCTGGAGGTCAAGGGCCATGAGCTGATCGATCTGGACCGGCTTGACGAGGCCGAGCCCCTGCTTCGCGACGCCGTGCACCGCGCCGACCAGCTCGGCTATTTCGATCTGCAGGAGTCGGCCCGGGCCGGCCTGGCCGAGATCGCCCGCCGGCGCGGACACCTGGATGCGGCCCGCGACTTCCTGGAGGAGGCGGTGGTCGTCGTCGAGCAGGTCCGGCGGCGTAGCGGCGGTTCGGCGGAGGTGCAGAGCGGCTACTTCAGCCAGGCCGGCGGGAGCTTCGACGCTCTGGTCGGCGTGCTCTACGACCTGAATGCCGAGGATCCGACGGCCGGCCATGGCGCGCGGGCCTGGGAGGTCGCCCAGCGGGGCCGGGCCCGCTCGTTGCTCGACCTGCTCGCCGAGGCCGAAGTCGACCTTCGCGTGCGTGGCGACGCGGCGTTCCGGGAGCGTGAGGAGGCCATCCTGGGGGCGATCGCAGCGCTCGACGAACGCCGGCTCGCGGCGCCTGACAGCGCCGAGGGACTCGACGCGGAGATCCGGCGGCAGGAAGCGAGGCTCACCGTGCTGGAGGCCGAGCTGCGTGCGACCGACCCGCGCTACGCCGAGCTCCGGTATCCGCAGCCGACCACCCTTGCCGCCCTTCGCGAGCAGGTCCTGCGGCCCGGGGAGGCCCTCCTCGAGTACCAGCTCGGGGAACGCCAGTCCCACGCCTGGTTCATCTCCCACGACCGTTTCGAGTTCTACCGGCTGCCGCCGCGCGCGGAGATCGCCGCGCTCGCGGCCGACGTCCTGCCGCTGCTCCGCGACCCTTCGCTCACCGGCCCGGCGGCGGCCTGGTTCACGCCCCCGGCGCGCCGGCTGGCGGCGGCGATCCTCGATCCCGTGTTGCCCGCGCTGGCGGGAACCGAGCGCCTGATCGTCGTCCCCGACGGCGTGCTGCACTACGTTCCGCTGGCTGCGTTGCCGGTCCGGGATGGCGCGGTCTCCCGCTTCGATCAGGTGCCGTGGCTGGCGAACGAGGTCGCGGTGCTGCGGACGCCGTCGGCGAGCGCTCTGGCCCGGTTGCGCGGGCAGCCCGCGGTGGCGCCGGAGGCGTCGCCGCTGCTGCTCCTGGCCGATCCCACGTTGCCGCCGGCCGGAGCGACGAGCGTCTTCGTGCGGGCCGCCGGCGCCGCCGGCCTCGCCCCGGTGCCCGGCGCGGCCGCCGAGGAGCAGGCTCTCGTCGATCTCTATGGCCGCCAGGCCCACTGGTACAGCGGCGCGCAGGCGACGCCGGACCGGCTCACCGCTCCGCCCGGCGGCGGCGCCTGGCGCTCGGTCCACCTGGCGACGCACGGCATCTTCAACGAAGAGCGGCCCCAGTATTCGGGCCTCGTGCTGGCCCCGGGCCCGGGCGACGACGGCTTCCTCGACGTGGCCACGATCTTCGCCCTCGACCTGCCCTGCGAGCAGGTGGTGCTCTCGGCCTGTTCGTCGGCGCTCGGCCAGAACATCGACGGCGAGGGCCTGGTGGGCTTCGTCTCGGGCTTCCTGTACGCCGGCGCCCGCAGCGTGGTGGCCGCGCTCTGGGACGTGGCCGGTGACGGCACGGCCCGCTTCATGCGCGACTACTACGGCCGCCTCGTCGCCGACGGCGCGGCGGCGTCGCGGGCGGACGCCCTGGCCGCCGCCCGGCGCGACCTCGCCACCAGCGCGGAGGTCACCGCGGGAGGGGTGCCGCTGGCGCACCCGGCGGTCTGGGCTGCCTTCGTGGCGGTGGGCGACGCCCGCTGACGCGCAGGCGGCCCGGCGCGTAAGATCCGCGCATCCGACCAAACGGGGCGGGTGTTCGTCCCCCCCTGGAACCCCGTCAGGCTCGCGTCCCGGCAGCCCTGACGGGGTTCTTTTTGCTTGAGATTGAGGATTCAAGCGCCATTCTGATGCCCGATGCGCTACAATAAGGGTTCATCCGTAGCCATCCGACCCCGGGAGGAACCCATGGTTCGCCACGTCTTCGCTCGCCTCTTCGCCTGCCTGGCGCTCATCGCCCTGATCGTTCCCGCGGTTGCCGATGCCCGTCCGCCGCAGGTCACCACCCTGGCCGCCGGCGCCGACGGCGTGCGGGCCCGCGTCGAACTGCCGGCCGACGCCGAACCGTGGACCGGCCTCGTCGCCCTGCCGCCCGGCCGCACCCTGCTGCCCGGCGACCTGCCGGCGGGGGTGACCGTGGGCGACATCGCCATCATGCACGGCGTACGCATCGCGCCGGTGACGGTCAATGGACGGCCGGATCGGGCGACGAGCGTGAACCTCGACCTGGGCTTCGGGACGGCGGCGCCCCGGCCGCACGAGCGCACCGTCCTCGCGGCGTCGTTCGCGAGGCTGCTCGAGAGCGCGACCCTCGGCGGCGCGGCCGTGCGCGCGGCGTACGATGAGGTGCCGGGCACCTACCTGATGATCTGTTCGGGGACCGCCGGCGTCGTCGAGGCCGTCGCTCCCCTGGCCGAGTGGCGACGCGAGCAAGGGTATGCGGTGGAGGTGGTCTCGACGGCGACCATCGGCGGCAGCACCACGGCCATCAAGGGTTTCATCCAGGAGGTCTACGATACGGCGGCCGCACCCTTGGCCTACGTCGTGCTGGTCGGCGACGCCGGCGGCACCGTCAACGTGCCCACCTGGTACGAGACCATCTCGGGATACAACGGCGAAGGCGACCACCAGTACGTCACCCTCGAGGGCAATGACGTCCTGGCCGACGCCCACGTCGGTCGCCTCACCTGCCGTTCGGTGAGCGAGCTCGAGGGCATCGTCGCCAAGATCCTCGCCTACGAGCGGACCCCCGACACGTTCTCGGATCCGGACTGGTTCGACCGCGCCGTGCTGGTGGGCGACCCCAGCCACTCCGGCGCCACGACGATCTACGTCAACCAGTGGGTCAAGGAGCAGCTCCTCGACCTCGGCTACACGCAGATCGACACCATCTGGGGCGGCAATTTCCCCTCCCTCATCACCCAGAAGCTGAACCTCGGCGCGTCGGTCTACTCGTACCGGGGCTACCTCGGCTGCAGCGGCTTCAGCACCGGTTACATCGACAACCTCCAGAACCAGGGCGAACTGCCGTTCGCCGTGATGCCAACCTGCGGATCGGGCAGCTTCGCGGCCACCCACACCTACACAGAGGCCATGCTGCGCAACCCCCATGGCGGCGCGATCGGAGCGGTCGGCACGGCCACCATCGGCACCCACACGCGCTACAACAACTGCTACTTCCACGGCGTATGGGAAGGCGCCCTCAACGATCCCGACCGGCACCTCGGTTACGCCCACTCCCGGGGCAAGCTGGAGCTGTTCCGCCAGTACCAGCAGAACGAGCCCAACATCGTCGCCATCTGGTCGACCTGGAACAACCTCATGGGCGACCCGGCCACGGAGATGCGCCAGGCTCTCCCCGTGTCGCCCCAGGTGACGTACCCGACGGTGGTGCCGGCGGCGGCCGGCGCGCTGCCCGTGACGGTGACCGTGGGTGGCCAGCCGCTCGCGGGCGCCCGCGTGACGGCGTGGCGGGACGCCGACCTGCAAGCCACCGCCTGGACCGGCCCGAGCGGCGAGGTGCTCCTGGCGCTGCCGGCCGGTCTGCCCGCGGGCGCGGTCCACCTCACCGTTTCCGGCGACGACCTCATGCCCCATCGCGGAACCTTGCAGATCGGCTCGACCGACGCCTACTGCGCGGCCGTGGGCTGGACCTGGAACGATGGCCAGGACGGCATGCCCGATCCCGGCGAGACGGGCGAACTGACTCTGCAGGTCCAGAACCTGGGCCAGGTGACCGCTCCGTCGGTCGCCGTCGGCCTCGAGTCGCTCGACGGCGTGGTCGAGGTTTCGGGCGCGGACATCATCCTGGGCGACCTCGCGCCAGGGGTGTCGGCCAACGCAGGCTCGTGGACGGTGACCTTGCCGGACGACCTGCCCGACGGCCTGCCCGTCAGCCTGACCGTGCGCGCGCACGGCTCGGGCGCGGTCTGGAGCTCGCAGGCCGTGCTGCCGATCGTGGCGCCGGCCTTCGAGCTGGCGAACGTCCAGTGGAACGGCCTGCCGGGCCAGACCGGCAACCTCGACCTCGTCCTGCAGAACACGGGCTCGGCGGCCGCCCTCGGCGCCGAGGTGAGCCTGGCCACGACCGGCGCGTTCCTGATGCCGGCCGGCCCGGTCACCTTGGCCCTGGGCGATGTGCCCACCACCGGCGCCGCTCCGGCCTCGTTCGCGCTGGCCGTCGCGGCCGATGCGTGGGGCGGCAACCTGACCACATGCGTGCTCACCGTCACCACCGCGACGGGCACCCGGCAGCGAATCGAACTGCCGCTCACCACGGGCTCGATCAACCAGAACAGCCCCGTGGGCCCCGGCTCCATGGGCTACCTGGCCTGGGACGACCAGGACCCCGTCGCCGACGCGCCTGCCTACTGGTGGCGCGAACTCGATCCGAGCTTCGGTGGTGGCGGCACCGACGTCGGCCTCACCGATTTCGGCTACGAGCAGGATGACACCCGCACCGTCGAGCTGCCTTTCGTCTTCACTTACCGCGGTCGCGACTTCGATCGGATCTCCATCTGCTCGAACGGCTGGGTGGCACTCGGGCACACCTACCTCGTGCACTGGCGCAACTGGTCGCTGCCGGCCGCGGGTTCGCCCGACGTGATGCTGGCGGTGTTCTGGGACGACCTGTATCAGAGCGGCACCAACCGGGTCTACCACGAGTACCGCCCGACCGATGGCGTCTATGTCGTGCAGTGGAGCCGCATGCGCAACCAGGCCGGTGGCATGCAGAACTGCGAGCTGATCCTCTACGATCCCGCGGTGCATCCGACGGCGACCGGGGACGGTCTGGTGGTCTACCAGTACCAGCAGGTCACGAACAACGATTCCAACCGGGGCTACGCCACGGTCGGGATCCAGGACGGCCAGGACGGCCTCACGTACACCTACTACAACCGCTACGCCAACGCCGCGCGCACGCTGCAGTCGGGTCGCGCCATCGCCTTCGTGCCCACGCCGCCCGCGGCCGTGGCCGTGGCTGCGGTCGCGCCTGCGTCGGTGTCGGCCGTGCTGCTGCCGGGCGAGGTGCGCACCCGTACCCTGGAGATCAGCAATCTGGGCGGCGAGGGCTCCCAGCTGTGGTGGCAGCTCGCGGTGCGCGACGTGCCGACCGCAACGCGGGCTGCCGATGAGCCCACCCGCGACCGCACGGTCACCTTGCTGTCACCCAACGGAGGAGAGGTCTGGGCCATCGGCCAAGTTCGCCTGGTGCAGTGGGAGCATGGCGGCGACGTCAGCGCCGTGAACCTGCAACTCGACCGCGGCGATGGCTGGCAGGATCTGGTCACCGGCCTGGACGCCGACCTCGGCAGCTGGGCCTGGACCGTCGCCGGCCCGAGCGCCGACGGCTGCCGCGTGCGCGTGGTCGACCACGGCGACGTCTTCGTCAACGACGCCAGCGACGGCACGTTCACGATCGCCGCCGATTTCTCCTGGCTGGGGATCGATCTGACGGCGGGCCAGCTGCCCTCGGGCAGCACCGACGAGGTGACGGTGACGCTCGACGCCACCGACCTCACCCCGGGCGAGTACATGGCCGAACTGGTCATCACCTCGACGGGTGGAGCGCCGGTGGTGATCCCGGTGAACCTGCTGGTCGACACCAGCA
>JAWKQQ010000012.1:0-160934 GCA_041390065.1 Candidatus Krumholzibacteriia bacterium | reverse complement strand
GTGTGAAACGCCAGGCCCCGAGCGGTGCCCGGGGCCTGGCCGAAATCTTCGCGGAAGAACCCAAGCTATGTATCGAAATGGGCGTTGGCCGGGCCGACGATCAGCGGATCGGGCACCCCCACCACGTGCCGGTCCTTCTCGTCGTACGGCAGGCTGTGCAGGAAGTGGGACATGCAGTTGATGCGCGACCGCTTCTTGTCGTCCGACTTGATCACCGTCCACGGCGCGTCGGGCGTGTTGGTGTGGAAGAACATGGCCTCCTTGGCGATCGTGTAGTCGCTCCAGTGGACGAGCGACTGCAGGTCGACCGGGCTCAGCTTCCACTGCTTCAAGGGGTCCTGGCGCCGCGAGGCGAAGCGCCGCCGCTGCTCGTACTGGCTCACGGAGAACCAGTACTTGAAGAGCCGGTGGCCCGACTTGATCAGCATCCGCTCGAAGGCGGGCACCTGGGCCAGGAACTCGTGGTACTGGTCGTCGGTGCAGAAGCCCATCACCCGCTCGACGCCGCTGCGGTTGTACCACGAGCGGTCGAAGAACACGATCTCGCCCGCGGTCGGCAGCTGCGAGACGTAGCGCTGGAAGTACCACTGCCCCTGTTCCTTGAGGTCGGGCTTCTCGAGGGCCACCACGCGCGCTCCGCGCGGGTTCAGATGCTCCATGAACCGCTTGATGGTCCCGCCCTTGCCCGCGGCGTCGCGCCCCTCGAACAGCACGACGATCTTCTGGCCCGAGCTCTTGACCCAGCTCTGCATCTTCAGCAGCTCGGTCTGCAGCTCGTGCTTGCGGGCCTCGTAGACCGCGCGCTTGAGCTTCGTGGTGTAGGGATAGCCGCCCTTCGCGGCGTCCCACGCGGGCACCTTGCGCGGCAGGTCGATGCCTGAGAAATCGAGGGGCGGACGCGCGCGCTTGCGGCGCTCCGGGGCGGCCAGGTCGGGCGCCTCCGGCAGGGTCAACGTCTTGGTGGGCATGGCATCTCTCCGGCCGCTCGGGAAGGGTCCGTGACTTGGCTCCTCCTCGATGATCGACCGGCGCCGGCCCGGGTTGATCGGAATCCGCTACCCGGCCAGCCGGCACCCCAGCGCGATGGACAGGAACTTGGACTCCTCGCTGTCCGCACGTCAGCACGCAGGGCGCCGTCATTGCCCACCACCGCGGCCGCCAGCCGGGCGCGCCGCCCAGGACGGTCATGCCCTTGTAGAACACGTTGCCGGTCTCGATGTTCGGGAACACCAGGCAATCGGCCGCGCCGGCGACGGGCGACACCAGACCCTTGATCGCGCAGGCCTCGGGGCTGCACGCCACGTCCAGCGCCAGCGGCCCGTCGACGACCGCGCCGGTGATCTGGCCGCGCCGGTTCATCTGCGTGATGACGGCGGCGTCCACGCAGGCCGTCATCTTGGCGTTCACCTTCTCGGTGGCTGCGAGCAGCGCCACCTTCGGCTCGGCGACGCCGAAGGCGTGGGCCGCGTCCACCACGTACTTCACGATCTGCAGCTTGGTGGGCAGGTCGGGGTCGGGGATGATCGCCACGTCGCTGACGAAGAGCAGCTTGTCGTGGATCTCGCGGTAGGCGGGGATGTCGAGCACCGTGACGTGGCTGAGCACGGCCTTGGCCGGCAGCAGCCCCCGCTCCTTGTCCAGGATCAGGCGCATGTACTTATCGGTGCCGATGAGACCCTTCATCAGCACGTCGGCCTGGCCGTCGCGCACCTGGCGCACGGCCTCCGCGCCGGCCCGGGCGGGGTCGGCCTCGTCGACGATGGTGAACCCGCCGGCATCGAGCCCGAACTCGCGGCAGAGGGCCTCGATGCGGACCTTGTCGCCCACCAGGGTCACGTCGGCGATGCCCTCGGACACGGCCTGGGCGGCCGCCTGGATGGTGTTCTCGTCGTGGCCGGCGGCCACGGCCACGCGGCGCGACGGCTGCCCCTTGAGGTCGGCCACCAGCTGGTCGAGGCTACGGATCTGCGGCATTGTCGGGTCCTCCAGGGATGGGCCGGCCCGGCCGGCTAGTGCGGCGCGTACTCGCGCACCTCTTCACGGCCGCTGAGCACGCGCAGCGCACCCTGGGCCAGGGCGATCATCTCGTTCTCGCCGGGGTAGACGCTCATCCCGCAGCGCAAGGGCGCGCAGGCCTGCTCCACCAGCTTGACCAGGGGCTTGGCCCGGGCCAGCCCGCCGGTCAGCAGCACCCGATCCACCGGCTCGCCGTCGAACGCGGGCACCATGCTGCAGATCCACTTGCTGATCTGGTAGCACATGGCTTCGAACACGGGCGCGAAGTCGGGGTCGCCTTCGAGGTACTTCCGCTCCACCAGCATGAAGTCGGTGGTGCCGAGCAGGTCGATGAGGCCGCCGCGTCCCTTGTTCAGGGTCAGCAGCTGCTCCATCGTGTACGTGCCGCTGAAGCAGAGGCGGATGAGGTCGGCCACCGGCAGGGAGCCCGAGCGCTGGGGCGAGAACGGGCCCTCGCCGTCGAGCGCGTTGTTCACGTCCACGAAGCGACCCTTCCGGTGGGCGCCGATCGAGATGCCGCCGCCCATGTGGCAGACGATCACGTTCAGGCGGTCGTAGAAGGTCTCGGCGTCGCGGGCGTAGCGATGCGCGGTGGCGATCTGGTTGAGCGCGTGGCTGATGGCCTTGCGGCGCAGGATCTTGAAGCCCGTGACGCGGTTGCGGTCGTCCATCTCGTCCACCACCACGGGATCGACGATGTACGCCGGTTTGCCCAGGTGCCCCACCAGGGCGTGGGCGATGAGCGCGCCGAGGTTGCTGGCGTGGTCCGAACCGTGCTCGTCCATGAGGTCGTTCCGCATGCGCTCGTTCACCGTGTAGGTGCCGTGCGGGATGGGCTTGACGAGGCCGCCGCGGGCGCTCACCGCGTCCAGGCTCGACACCGCGATGTCGGCCTTGGCCAGGAACGCCTCGATGGCCTCCTTGCGGAACTCGAACTGGGCGGAGATGCGCCGGCCCTCGTACGGCTCGAGCTCCTCGGCCGAGTGCTTGAGCTCCTCGGCGAAGATCTCCTCCTCGCCCTCGAAGATGGCCAGCTTGGTGCTCGTGGATCCGGGATTGATGGCCAGGATGCGCGGCCGCGGAAAGAACGTGTCGCGCGGCGTGCGGCGCCACTCGCCGAACTTGTGCAGCCGCAGGAGCGACGACTTGACGGCCAGGGCGGCGTCCTCGGGCTCGACGTCCATGGGCAGGTCGACGCCCCGGAAGCGGATGCCGAACACGGCGCCGAACTTCAGGGCGTCCGGGTAGCGGGTGCTGAACAGGTGGAAGAGCAGGTTGCCGGTATCGAGGTTGGGCATGATGAGCACGTTGGTGCCCCGGAAGTCCTCGCTGCCGCCCCCGCCCTTGCGGTGCAGGTGGGCCGACCGCTTGCTCAACGCGACGTTGATCTTGACCTCGCCCTCGATGTCGATGGAGCAGTAGCGGGCGCCCTTCTCGCACCGTTCGGCCAGGAACCTGGGCACCAGCTGGCTCGCGTCGCGCACCAGCTGCGGCGACGGGCCCTCGTCGCTGCCGCGGTTGCTGTAGCTGAGCATGACGCCGCGGATCTCCCTGAGCTCCTCCATGGGGATGAGGTCACGCGCCACGGCGCACGTGCCGACGGCGGTGCGGGCCAGGGTCTCGGGGGTCACCGTGGCGTTCACGCCCACGTCGCCGATCACCAGGATGTTGTGGGGATAGATCCCGGAGGGATGGCTGTCGGGCAGCACGATGATGCCCGCCTCGCAGACCACCGGCTCCTTCTGCATCACCTTGAGCATGGGCCGGAAGAAGTCGCGCGGCTCGTGCTGGGCGCCGCCCACGACCATGTCGGCATGGCCCTCGTGCACGGCCATGATGCCGAAGCCGGCAGGCATGGCCACGAAACGGCGGGCCTCCTCGAGGTCCTCGGTGAGGCGCCGGTCGGCCGGCAGCTCGAGCACCGCGCGGGCCAGCTCGTCCTGCAGCTCCCGGCAACGCTCGATCTCGCAGAACGCCGCCTCGGCCAGCGTGAAGTCGATGCGGCCGGGGTCGACGTGGCCGAGGTGATCGGCGATCACGGCCTCCACCCGCTCGCGGCTGGCCAGGAACACCGGCCGCGCGAACCGCGGCAGCTGCATGGCCGCCTCCACCACCCGGGGATCCTCGGGCTCGATGAACAGCACCACGGGACGGGTCTTCATGGTGGCCTGGATCTCGCGGTCGAACGACGCGCCGATATCGAACATGGGGCTGTTGCCTCCGGAACAGATGTGGTGAAAACATGTGCAGGCTTCTCCAAGGTGGTGCGCCCGACACACGATTTCAAGCTGCGGGTTCTGCCTGGGAAAGTGTGCTTCCTGGGTGCCTCATGCCGGAGGTCGCACCAACAGTCAAAAATGGCGATGCCACTCGCTGCCTTATCGACAGCACCTGTCGACAACGTCGGAAAGCACACTTTCCGAGGCAGAACCGATGGCCGGTGACGGGGGGCTTGTGCGGTGGTAAGGTCGGCGAATCATGGACACCACGATCATCACCACCGCGATCCAGAAGCTCGGCCACGCCCCGCACCGCTGGCTGCTGGTCGACGTGGCCGCGCAGCAACTCCTGCTCCTGCACGGTTCGGAGGTGCGCGCCCGCTGGCCGGTGAGCACGTCCGGCGTCGGCCTCGATGCCCGCCAGGACAGCGGCGGCACCCCGCCGGGGGTGCACCGGATCGCCCAGAAGGTGGGCGCCGGCGCCGATCCGGACACCGTGTTCGTCTCCCGCGAGCCGAGCGGGGAGGTGTGGGACGGCCGTCCCGACCCCCGCGACCTCATCCTCGGGCGCATCCTCACCCTCGAGGGCTGCGAGGACGGCCTGAACCGGGGCCCGGGGGTCGACTCCCGGGAACGGTACATCTACCTGCACGGGACCAACCACGAGGCGCAGCTCGGCCGGCCCTGCAGCCACGGGTGCGTGCGCCTGGGGAGGCAGGACGTGGTCGACGTGTTCGACGCGGTGGAGACGGGCGACACGGTGGTGATCGTCTGACACGGAGGGCGGCCCGGAGTTGCGCATCCTCGCCATCGCCGACACGACCAGCGAGGCGGTCTACGCGGACGGTTTCCCGCAGACCCTGCCCCCTTTCGACCTGGTGGTCTCGGCCGGCGACGTGCCCGGCCACGTCCTCGAGTTCATCGCCGCCCGCCAGGACACGCCGCCCGTGTACGTCCTCGGCAACCACGCCCTCGGCTACCTGCGCGACCCCCGGGACGGCACCCTGCAGCCGGTGGGCGGCTGCCTCAACGTCCACGGCCACGTCGTCCGTCACGCCGGCCTCCTGATCGCCGGCATCGAGGGCTGCCTGCGCTACCGGCCCGGCCCGCACCAGGCCTCGCCTCGGCAGATGGAGCTGCAGGCCCTGCGGCTGGCGCCCCGGCTGGCCTGGCACCGCTGGCGCGGCCGCCGCCTCGACATCCTGCTCACCCACGCCGCGCCGTGCGGTCCTCACGCCGCGCCGGACCGACCGCACCACGGCGTGGCGGCCTTCAACCGGCTGCACCGCTGGTGGCGGCCGCGGGTGCACATCCACGGCCACGTGCACCTCTACCACGCGAGCCCGCGCCGGGAGTACACGACGCCCGAGGGCGTGCGGGTGATCAACGCCTACGGGATGACCCTGGTCGACCTCTGAGGCGGCGGCGCCGGGCGCGGGTCGTCGCTAGATTGGGCGGACGAGGCCCAGGACCCCGTGCAGGAGCCCCCGATGACCCGCGACGCCGTCACCACGTTCCTCGCCGGCTGGCAACCCGGCCAGGACCGCGACACCGACCTCGAGGCCATCCTCCCGGTGGTCTACGACGAGCTGCGCCGCATGGCTCGCCGCCAGCTCCAGGCCGAACGCCTCGACCACACCCTGCAGCCCACCGCCCTGGTCCACGAGGCCTACCTGCGCCTGGTCGACCAGGACCGGGTCGCCTGGCAGAACCGGCAGCACTTCCTGGCCGTGGCGGCGATGGCCGTGCGCCGCCGCCGGGTCGACCACGCCCGCGGCCGCGGCCGTCTCAAGCGCGGCGGCGACCAGGTCAAGGTCACCTCTCGGTGTCGTTGCCGGTGGCGGCCGACGACCAGGCCACCGAGATCGTGGCCGTCGACGACCTCCTGGCCACCCTCGCCGGGTTCGACGAACGCGCCGCCCGCGTCGTCGAGTGCCGCTACTTCGCCGGCCTCAGCATCGAGGAGACGGCGGCCGCGCTCGACCTCTCGCCCATGACCGTCAAGCGATCCTGGCAGCTGGCGCGGGCCTGGCTGCGCAAGGAGCTGGGGGCGGGTAGCTGAACGTAGAAGATTTTCTTGGTCCTCTTTTCCCGCCCCCATCGCGTCTCCAGGTACAAGGACCCGCGCCGGCCACCGACCGGCGGCAGTCACCCGACCAGACGCGAGGTAGACCCATGCAGACCCGTCCCCTGAACCCCCGGTTGCTGCTGCTGGCAGCGCTCCTGTGCCTGGCCCCGCTCGCGGCCCAGGCCCGCTTCATCCTCACCGACGCCGTCTTCGACAACCGTGCCGCCGGCACCGACCTCCTGCGCCGCGGCGCCCTCTTCGGCGAGCCCGTCACCGGCCCCTTCGACCGCCAGCGCGAGACCATCGTCGACCAGGGCGGCGGCGACATGGCCGTCGAGCTGGACGACACCCAGATCCTCGGCCCCAGCGAGATGTACTGGAACCTGCGCGACGGCATGACCATCGCCGGCGGCCTCCTCACCGCCCGCATCGAGATCACCCCCCAGGCGGTCGGCGACTACACCGTGGCCCTGCGCGCGGCCGACCAACTCACCGACTTCCTGGCGGTCGACATCGTCGACAGCGGCTCGTCCGGCCGCTTCGTCTGGCGCGACGCCGACTCGCCCACCGGCACGTTCTTCGCCTTCGCCGCCGCCGGCGTCGCCTACGACCTGATGGTGGAGCTGGACCTGAACGCCGGCACCTACACCCTGTGGTGGAACGGCACGGCCATCGTCACCGACGAGCCCCACGGCCTGGTGGGCCAGGACCTGGGCTACCTCGTGGTCGGCCACCGGGACGACGGCAACGCCGTCGGCAGCTTCGAGTACGACCTCATCCAGCTCGACTGGCGCCCCGACGACTCGGTGCCCGACCTGCTGGCGGCCAACTTCAACGACAAGCCCGCCGGCGAACCGCTCCAGCTGCGGGGCGCGTACTACGGCGAGCCGGTGTCGGTCAGCGGCGTCGGCCTGCCCATCGTCGAGAGCGGCCTGCCCATGGGCAACAAGGCCATGGTCTACGCCGACGACAACGCCAGCGCCTCCAGCACCGTCCGCTTCGAGTTCTTCAACGGTGCCGAGCTCGTCGACCAGCCGGTGAGCATCTCGTTCGCCGTATCGTTCGACGAGCTGGACGAGTACGTCGTCTACGTCCGCGAGCAGGGCAGTTCGTCGCGGACCTTCCTGAACCTGCTGTTCCGCCAGGGCGGCCAGGTGCAGCTCACCGACGCGGCCAGCGGCGGCAGCGTCCTCGCCTCGACCACCTACAACGCCAACACGCGCCACGTGGTGGAGATGGCCTTCGAGAACGAGCTCGACGTCTACAGCGTGTGGTTCGACGGCGAACGCCTCATCCACCGGCGCGGGCACGGCATCGCCGACCGCGACGTGGGCCGGGTCATCTTCGGCCTCGGCAACGACACGGACCTGGACGGCGTCATCCGCGTCGACCGGATCCTGGCCCACACCCTGGGCGTGGCCGTGGCCGCCCCGGAGGCGACCCCGGAGGCCCCGGCCCGCCTCCTGGGCGCCGCGCCCAACCCCTTCAACCCGGCCACCGAGGTGCGTTTCGAGCTGGCCCGGGCGGGCCACGTCACTCTCGACATCTTCGACAGCCGCGGCCTGCGGGTGCGCCGGCTGGTGAGCGGCCACCTCGAGGCCGGGCTGCACCGCGCGTCGTGGCAAGGCCGCGACGAGGCTGGCCGGCAACTTGCTAGTGGAGTGTACCATGCGCGTCTTGAATCCGCAGGCGGCGTGGTGACCAGGGCGTTGACCCTGCTCAAGTAGGGTCAGCCACCGACGACGAAACCTCCTTCCCACACATCGGATTCCGTCGTCGATCTTGCCGGGCCGCGGTTGGCTACCGCGGCCCGGTCTCGTTCGTGGTCGGCTGCGCAGCGCTGTCCTCAATTTTGGCCGGCGTGTCTTCTAAGGTCGGCGGGCGGTCCTGCGCCGATCCACGAACCGAGAAGTGGCGGCTCCAAGCGGGGTGTGATGGCGATCCAACAACACTCATCTTGTTTTGTTTTATTGTCTGTAATTTTCTGACTTGCCCCCCCTCCTCGTTCAGCTACCCTGCCTGGCAAGGAGGGGGGGAACTCCGACGCAGGCAGAATCGACCGCCAATCGGCGTCCGGCCTACCCCCGCACAACCCCATGCCCGGAAGCCTGAGGGAATCACCTCCGGCGGCCACCTGACAAGGGGTGAGTACCTTCCATGAACGCTACATACCTGGTACAATAATGACGAAACGACAATTCTCCCCGAGGTCCTGGTGGCCAGCGGGGTCGACGGAAGCCCGGAACCGGTGACGGAGGCCTACCCGGTGGCCCAGGCGGTCAGTGGAGTGAGTTCCGGCTGGAGCGAGCTCACCTTTTCCGAGCCCATCGCTGCGGCCAACGACGGCTTCTACGTGGTGTTCCGCCTGCCCGAGGGCAGCGAGCACACCGCCTATGGCACCGGCGGCGGTGCGGGCATCGGCTACACCGTGGGCGCCAACGGCTACACCGGCTGGCTGAGCCTCGACGGGGAGGAATGGGTGAAGTTGCACGACGACTTCGGCATGGCGGTCGCGGTGATGACCGTGGCCGCCGACGGCGACATGGTAGCCAAGAGCCTCGGCGAGCCGGGCGAGACCCCGGTCACGCACACGGCCTTGCTGCTGCCGTCGCCCAACCCGTTCAACCCGCAGGCCGAGCTGCGTTTCCAGCTGAAGGCGGCCGGCTACGTGGAACTGGCGGTGTACAACGTCAAGGGTGAGCGGGTGAAGCGCTTGGTGGCGAGCCAGTACCCCGCGGGGCACCACTCGGTGATCTGGCGCGGCGACGATGAGTCCGGCCGCCGGCAGGCGAGCGGCGCATACTTCGCGCGGTTCGAGGCCGATGGCGTGGTGCAGACGCAGCGCTTGCTGCTCGTCAAATAGAAGTCAGAGGGGACAGGGGGCGGGCCCGGGCCCGCCCCCGAACAGGGAGCATTCCATGACACGCCCGATTCTCACGATCATGATCCTGGCCACCGCGACGGTGAGCTGGGGCGCGACCTGGCACGTGGCCCAGGACGGCAGCGGCGACTTCACGGTGATCCAGGCTGCGATCGACGCCGCCTCGCCCGGCGACGAGATCCGGATCCATGCCGGACGGTATGAGGAGGTGACGGAGGGGTGGGATGTGTGGGGTAACAACACGGTCATCGCCCATGTGCACCTGGCGATCACCAAGGACAACCTGACGATCATCGGTGACGGCCCGGAGCAGACGATCATCGGATTCGAGGAGCTCCCGGATTCGTTCCCCAACAACTACATCGGGATCTCCGTGACGACGACCCATGCGAACACGCTGACCTTGCGGAACCTGGCCCTGGAGAACATCCGCTACGGGATCTACGCCGCGAGCCAGAGCATCGAGGTGACGGGTTGTCGATTCGACCATATGCAGGTCGAGGGGATCCGGACGTTCACGCCGGAAGGCGCACTGGTGGACGATTGTTCGTTCGTGAATTGTGCCGCGGTCGTATCGCTCTATCCGACACGTAATCTCGTCGTTTCCAACTCCGTGATCGCGATGACCGCAGGCGCCCCACTCATGACGGGGGTTGTCTGCATCGACTCCGAGAACGTCTCGGTCGAGAGCTGCACGATCACCGGCGGCGGCGGCGCGATCGATTACCAGCAAGGGACGACCGGCGAGATCCGGAATGTCGTGGCCTACGGTTTCAATACCTACGGGATCAAGCTCGCGCTCGGCGCCTATGCCACAGTCACTGATTGCCATATCGAAGGTGGACTGAAAGCCGTCATCTCCGAAGGCGCCGGGATCTTGTGCACCGGCTCGTCGTTCATCGGCCAGACCTACCGGACGCTCGAGCTGAACAGCGACGGCGACAGCGTCTTCAACGACTGCACGATCATCAACGGCGGCGGCTGGAGCGTGTACTGCTTCTACAACGGCTCCGGCGATTGCCACCTCGACGTGACCAACAACAACTGGGGCACCGACTCGGAAGCGCAGATCGCCGAGTGGATCCACGATTCCGACGACGACTCTCAGATCTGCTGCACGGCGGACTTCATCCCGTTCAACGGCCCGGTGGCCACCGAGGCGCATAGTTGGAGCGAGGTGAAGGGGTTGTTCCGGGGGGAGCGGGACGACTGACGGTCGTATCGCGCGGTCCTCAACTGGAGCCGGCTCACCCTCTCTGTGCCCACCGTCGCCGCCAACGAAGGCGGCTGCCTGGTGTTCCGTCTGCCCGTGGTGAATACGCGGGTGGCGACGAACCCATCGGCTCCACGCTCGGCGCCCCACCGCATTCGATCATTCTCTCGCGTTCTTGGTGGCCTCTTTCTATCATCCCTACGCTATCGCATACGATTCCCCGGAGGTCCCGTGCCCACCCCAGACCACGCTTCCTGGCTGCACTTCGTCGGCGTCGGCGGCAGCGGCATGAGCGCCCTGGCCCAGTACCACACCGGCCGCGGCGGCCGCGCCACCGGCAGCGACCGCGCCTTCGACCAGGACGAGCGCGCGGAGATCCGCCGCCAGCTCGAGCAGGCTGGCGTCGAGATCGTCCCCCAGGACGGCGCGGCCCTCACGGGCGATTGCCAGGCGGTGATCCTCAGCACCGCCGTCGAGGACTCGATCCCCGACGTCATCCGCGCCCGCGAGCTGAACGTCCCCCTCAAGCACCGCTCCGAGCTGCTCGAGATCTACGTGGCCCAGCACCAGACCGTGGCCGTCACCGGCACCAGCGGCAAGAGCACCGTCACGGCCATGATCTGGACCATCCTGCGCGGCTGCGGCAAGGATCCGGGCCTGCTGACCGGCGGCCCCGCCATCGCGCTGCAGGACGAGGGCCTGCTGGGCAACGCGTGCAGCGGCAGCGAGCCCGGCTTCCTCGTCGTCGAGGCCGACGAGAGCGACGGCAGCGTCGTCCGCTACCACCCCTGGGCCGGCGTCGTCCTCAACCTCGGCCGCGACCACAAGGAGCCCGCGGAGATCGCCGCCATGTTCTCCGCCTTCCGCCTGAACTGCGCCGGGCCGCTGATCATCGGCGACGGCCCGGACCTGCGCTTCCTCAGGCCGGGCGCCACCACCTGCGGCCTCTCGGCCGACGCCCAGGTCCGCGGCACGGACGTGGAGCTCGGCCCCCGCGGCGTGGCGTTCACCGTGGACGGTGTGCGGTATACCGTGCCGCAGCCCGGCCGGCACACCGTGCTCAACGCCCTGGCGTCGATCGCGGCCTGCCACGAGGCCGGCTGCGCGCCCGCCGCCATGGCCGCCCCCCTGGCCGGCTTCCGGGGCGTGGCCCGGCGCTTCGTCTCGCTCGGCGCCGCCCGGGGCGTCGAGGTGATCGACGACTTCGCCCACAACCCCGACAAGCTCGCCGCCGCCCTGGCGGCCGGCCGCGACCGCCTCGCCGGCACCGGGGGCCGCGTGCTCGCCGTCTTCCAGCCCCACGGCTACGGCCCCACCCGCTTCCTGCGCGACGACCTCATCGCCGCGCTCTCGGCGAGCCTGCGCCCCGAGGACGTCCTCTGGCTGCCGGAGATCTTCTACGCCGGCGGCACCGTCAACCGCGACATCTCCAGCGCCGATCTGGTCGCCGGGATCGTCGGCCGGGGCCGCGAAGCGCGGTTCCTGGCCGACCGGGCCGGTCTGCCGGCGGCCATCGCGGCCGAGGCGCGCGATGGCGACCTGGTCATGGTCATGGGGGCGCGGGATCCGTCGCTGACGGAGCTGGCGCGGGGGGTGTTGGGGGCGCTCGGGGAACGATGATATTTCTAAAAACCTGTATTATATAGACTTATAGAATAGCCATCCCCTGGGGGACGCAAGCCGCGATGGCGAGGTCCGGGGCATGAAGACCGGAGTCCGTCGCGGACTCGCACTTGCCGGGTCTGCAGATCCGCGCATCATGTCCGGATCCGACACCATCTTACGAAAGGCCACCTCATGAACCTCGGCGCCTTCTCCGTCAGCCTGGCCGTCAAGGACCTCGCGGCCTCGCGGGCCTTCTACGAGAACCTCGGATTCGCCCCCTCAGGCGGCGATCCCGGTCAGAACTGGCTCATCATGCGCAACGGCAAGCACGTGATCGGCCTCTTCCAGGGTATGTTCGAGCGGAACATCCTCACCTTCAATCCCGGCTGGGACCAGGACTGCAACACGCTCGACGAGTTCACCGACATCAGGGACCTGCAGACGCAGCTCAAGGCCCGCGGCATGGCCCTGCACCAGGAGGTCGATGAAACGACGACGGGGCCGGCCAGCTTCGTCCTGGTCGACCCCGACGGGAATCCGGTGCTGGTGGATCAACACGTCTAACCGGCGGGCGCCTCCACCAGCTCCCCCCGCCGATCCATGAACAGGTTGCTGCCCGGCACCGACTTGGCCATGTGCTTGGTCTCGGCGCAGATGCTGGCGACCTCGAGGTAGAGCCGGAAGTCGCGGCTGCGCAGGCGCACGCCGCCGAGGCTGAGCGACACGATGGGGAAGAACTCGGGCTGGCCGGCGCGGTCGGCGGTCTGGATGCCGCCGCGCTCCGCGTCCGCGTCGCGGTAGAAGGCCGGGGCGCCGAGGTCGAACCGGCGCACGATCTCGCCCGCCAGCTGCTCGGCCTTGTCGGCCGGGGCCATGATCACGAAATCATCGCCGCCGATGTGGCCGAGGAATGCCGCGTTGTCGCAGACGTGGCGGATCGAGGTCTGCAGGGTCTCGGCGGTGAAGAGGAGCAGGTCGTCGCCGTCGTTGAAGCCATAGTAGTCGTTGTAGGCCTTGAAGTTGTCGAGGTCGGCGTAGAGGACGGTCAGGTCGCGGTGCAGGTCGATGGCCTCCTGCACGGTGGTCATGATCGTGTTGTTGCCCGGCAGGTGGGTGAGCGGATTGGCGTCGATGGCGATGTCTTCGAGGCGCGCCACCTCCTGCAGCAGGTGGTACTGCCGCACGTGGGTGCGCACGCGGGCCAGGAACTCGCTCAGGTGGCAAGGCTTGCTGATGTAGTCGACGCCGCCGGCGGCATACGCGCGGTCGATGTCCTCGTAGGTCGGGTTGGCGGTCACGAAGATCACCGGCACGTTGATCAGCCGCGGGTCTTCCTTGAGGCGCTCGCAGAGCCCGAAGCCGCTCATGTCCTGCATGCGGGCGGCCAGGAGGAAGAGATCGGGCACGTCGGCTTCCACCCGCAGCAGGGCCTCCTCGCCGTTGCACGCGGTGACCACGCGGAAGCCGTGGGCTTTCAGCGTGGCGGCGTGCACGCGCAGATCCTGGTCCGCGTCGTCCACGATGAAGATGGTGGCCTGGGGCTCGTTCAACGGCGGCCCTTCCCGGATGCAGGGTCCAGACGCCCTGTGTCGACGGACGGGCGGCGGTCACCCGTTGATCGGCAACCCCGCCCCGGATTGAGCACTATTGTGTAGATCTAGCGGCCCGACCGCTCCTTCTCCGTCCGCGCCTTCCACACCAGCCAGCCGCCGAAGCCGATCAGGCCGAGCGGCCACCATTCGGCCAGCCACTCCATGTCCACGTCGAACTTCAGGTTCGCCAGCAGGAGCACGCCGAGGACGATGAGGATCACGCCGCCGCCGAACGAGCCGCCGCTGCCCGGCAAGGGCATGTCCTCGGGAACGGCCTGGTTGCCGTAACCCTCCAGCGCGCGGTTGACGGCCTGGGCGCGGCGCGCGGCGTCGATGATGCCGTAGAGCCAGACGAAGCCCATCGAGAGGCCGAACAGCGGTTCGAGGCCGGCGAGGCCGCCCCCGGCGAGCACGGTGATCAGGCCGATGAAGACGGCGGCGAAGACCACGCCCTGCCGGTAATAGCCCACGTAGATCTGCCCGATGCCGGGAAACAGGCCCGACAGGAAGCCCGCCAGCCAGGGCAACTTGAACGGCAGGTCACGTCGGTTCACAACCGGCGGGAGCGGCGGGTAGGCGGCCGGCGGCGGCGAGGCCTGGTACTGGTTGGTGTTCTGCTCGTTCTGCATGGCTCGCCCTCGTGATCTCCCGCGGTCAGTCGCGGGATGGTTCGTCGTGTCGGTTCGTGTGACCGGTCAGGCGCTCCACGAGCGCCCGGCCGTGTTGGAAGAGGCTGGACCCGCGCGCCTGCGCGGCGGTGCCCAGGTCGGTGAGCCGTTCGGCCGCCTCGCTGGCGGACAGGTGCACGAGGCTCGACAGCGCGTCCTCGGCCCGGTCCACCCGGGTCTGCACCCAGGCGACCGCCTGGGGCGCCAGGTCCGCGCCCGCGGTCACCACCTCGGCCGCGTCGCTGGCCGGGGTGCGGGCGGGCGCCAGGGGGCTCCACATCAGCAGCGCCACCAGCGCGGTGGCCGTCCAGGCCGCCTCCAGGGCGAACCGCGGACGTCCCCAGAGCTCCCGGCCGAGGTCCCGCAGGCGGGTGGCCAGGCCGTCGAGCCGGGGCGTCGGCCGCGGCCGGGCGCCGGCGAGGCCGACGGTGGCGGCCATCACCCGGGTGGTGAACGCCCGGGGTAGGTCGCGCTCGGCCAGCCTCGGCAGCAGGGGCTGCAGGTGTTCGAGCACCACGGCCAGTTCGCGGCAGGCCGGGCAGCCGGCCAGGTGCTCGGCCAGGAGGTCCTGGTCGACGGCCTCCAGGGCGCCGTCCCAGCGGGCGCCCAGCAGGTCCTCGGCGCGGGCGCAGGCGTGGCCGCTGGTGCGGTCGAGGATGCGGCGGGTCAGGTCGATGTCGTCGAAGCGCCGGCGGCGGTCGTCGGAATCGAAGGGGTTGTGCTTCATGGCGCCGCCTCCAGACCCGGGCCGGTGCCGATGAGCCCGGCCACCACCTTGGCCAGTTCCACCCTCGCGCGGCTGCACCGCGACTTCACCGTGCCCACCGGCAGGTCGAGCAGGCGGGCCATGTCCTCGAGCGGCAGTTCCTGGATGTCCTTGAGCAGGATGGCCTCGCGGTTGATGTCGCTGAGCTGCTGCAGGGCCCGTTCCAGCACGTGCTGGCGGTCCTGGTCCTCGACGCGCTGGTCGGTGGCCTGGCCGGGGTCGGCCAGCGAATAGAGCTCGTCGGCCGGGATGTCCTGCGCCGGAGGACGCGCCTTGCGCCGGCGCAGGTGGTCGAGGCACGCGTTGCGGGCGATGCTCAGCAGCCAGGCGGCGAACCGCTCGGGCTCGCGGCACGAGTCGAGCCGCTTCCACACCCGGACGAACACCTCCTGGGCCACGTCGAGGGCCTCGTCCTCGTTCCCCGTGTAGGTGTAGGCCACGCTGCACACCCTCGCCTGATAGCGGCGGACGAGGGCCTCCCAGGCCAGCTCATCGCCGTCGCGGCAGCGGTCGTACAGGGTGCGGTCGTCCATGGGCTCACTTCCGAGCGTCAGGGGTGGCGGCGTGATCTGCCAGGTAGACGCACCCCGGAGGCGCCAGGTTCGGTCCGGTTTGCAGAATTCTTTCCACTTGCAACACCCCGCCGCCGGACCCGTATGTCGCCGATCGACGCCTGCCGACCCGTCCGTGAGCCCGAGCCCGAGGATGCCCCATGCCCCGGACCTCCCGCCTTGCCAGCATCGTCCTCGCAGCCGGTGTCCTGCTTGCCGGTGTGGCCCACGCGGCCTGGGAGGACACGTTCGCTCCCGACGGCCGCGGCCCCCTCTACGCCGAGCAGGCCGACGGCCGCCGCCAGGATCGTCCCGTGCTCGCCGCCTACCATCTGCGGCCCGGCGAGCGGATCGAGGTGGACGGCCGCCTGGACGACGCGGTATGGGGCGAGGCCGCCGCCGGCTACGGCCTGGTGCAGCACGAGCCCGAGCGCCGCGCCGTGGCCTCGGTGCAGACCGTCTTCAAGATCGCCTACGACGACGAGAACCTCTACCTCGCGGCCGCCTGCTGGGAACACGACATGGCCGACGTGGCCCGCCGCCTCTCGCGCCGCGACGACATCCAGAACAGCGATTTCGTCAGCCTGTACCTCGATCCATACCACGACCACCTGTCGGGCTACAACTTCCGGGTCACGGCCGACGGCGTGAAGGCCGACCACTACCTCTACGAGGACACCGGCCGCGACACCGACTGGAACGCCGTCTGGGAGGCCTGCACCACCGAGGATCAGGAGGGCTGGTACCTGGAGATCCGCGTCCCGCTGGCCGCCATGCGCTTCCGTTCCCAGGGCTCGGATACCTGGGGTCTGCAGTTCTACCGCTGGTTGCATGGCCGCGGCGAGGACACCGGCTGGGCCACCAGCGACCGCGACCAGTCCGGCTTCGTCAGCCGCTGGGGCGTGCTCTCGGGCATGGGCGAGGCCCGCAGCCCCCGCCGCCTCGAGGTGACGCCGTACGTGGCCGCCGGCCTCGAGGACCGCGCCCTGCCCGACCAGCCCGACGAGTCCTACGGCCGCTACCTCAACCTGGGCGCCGACCTGCGCTACAACCTCACCAGCGCGCTCACCGCCCAGGTCACCGTGCAGCCGGACTTCGGCCAGGTGGAGGCCGACCCGGCGGTGCTGAACCTGTCGCCCTTCGAGACGTTCTTCTCCGAGCAGCGGCCGTTCTTCGTCGAGGGCGCCCGCTTCTTCGAGCATCCGCACGCCAACCTGTTCTACTCCCGCCGCATCGGCACCGGCGAGCCGGGCAGCCGCATCCGCGCCGCCGCCAAGCTCACCGGCAAGCTCGACCAGCAGACCAACATCGGCCTGCTCGGTGCCCTCACCGACGTCACCCACCCCGAGCGGGTGCACAACCCGTTCGTCGCCGGCGAGCGCCGCACCGGCTACGCCGTGGCCCGCGGCGTGCGCGAGTTCGCGGGCGGCAAGCACCGCCTCGGGCTGATGGGCACCGGCGTCTGGCGCGCGCACGACGATCCCGGGGCCCGCGACGCCTTCAGCCTCGGCACCGACGGCGAGGTCAACCTCGGCGACCGCGACTGGCGCCTCGAGGGCAGCCTCGTCGCCACCTTCCTCGATCCCCACGACCCCACCGAGGAGTCCAGGCAGGGCACCGCGTCCGAGGTCAGCGTCCAGCGCACCTCCGGCAACTGGCTCGGCGGCGTGCAGGGCGTCCTCGAGCACGACCGCTACGACCCCAACGACATCGGCTACCTGTCGGCCAACGACGAGATGGTGGGCGTGGTCTGGGGCCAGTACCGCTACGACGCCGACGGCGCGCGCGGCCCCCTCAAGGCCTCGTCCACCTACGTCCAGGCCCGCCGCAGCTGGCTCTACGGCGACCAGCGTCGCCTTGCCGACGACGGCGCCGAGCTCTGGGCCTACGGCAAGGGCCACCCCCAGAGCACCGGCTTCTACCTGGAATCCTGGAACCAGACCCACGGCTACAGCGAGCTGCGCCTGGAGCTCGACCACTCCGGCGAGGGCACCAGCAAGTACGACACCCGCTGGTTCGAGGGCCGGCGCGGCCCGCTGATGACCGTCCCCGCGCGCACCGCCGTCGAGCTGAGCCTGCAGTCCGACTGGCGTCGCAAGGCCGTGCACCAGGTGGGCGCGGACTACAGCTGGTCGCCCGTCGGCGACCATCTCTGGGAGGTCGGCTGGCTCACCCGCATGGACATCGGCCGGCACCTGGCCGGACGTCTATCGATCAACTACCAGGACAACCACGACGCGGCCCACTGGCTGTTGAACGAGGCGGCCGCGGGCGGCATCGGCGGCGTCGCCTACGTGTTCGCCGAGCTCGACCAGCAGACCGTCGACGCGACGTTGCGCGCGAGCTGGCTGCCCGGCCGCGACCTCTCCGTCGAGCTCTACGTGCAGCCCTACCTCACGGCGGGCAGCTACCGCAACCCCCGCTTCCTGGCCACTCCCGATACCCGCGACCTGCGCCCCTACGACCGCGGCGACGGCACCGACCCCGCCCGCGACCACGGCTTCACCTACGCCGCCCTCAACCTCAACCTGGTCATGCGCTGGGAGTACAGCCCCGGGTCCACCGTCTACCTGGTGTTCACCCACGGCCGCGAGAGCTACGACGACCGCGGGTCCCACGCCGGCGGCCGGGACGATTTCGACGACCGCCTGCGCGCCAGCTTGCTCTTCGACCAGGAGCCACGCAGCACCGTGCTCTTCAAGGTGAACCACTGGTTCTCGCTCTAGGCCGCCGGCTGGGCAACCGCCTGGGTTTCGCGTAGTCTGGTCCCTTTCGACGCGAGCCGCCGCTCCCGGAGGGACCCACATGAACCATCCCCAGCACGTCACCGAGGCCGTGCTCCAGGAGCGCCGCACCCGCGTCCTGCTGGTGCTCAGCGGCCTGTTCTACGGCACCCTGGCCATGCTCAACATCCTGGGCATCAGCCGCTTCATCGTGCTCGGCTCCTGGAACGGCGCCGCCGGCTGGCAGTGGGGCAGCTGGGGCGACGTGAGCTTCGCCGTGGCCGTGGGCGTGCTCCCCTACCCGCTCACCTTCCTCTGCACCGACCTCATCAGCGAGTTCTACGGCCGCCGCCGCGCCAACTTCGTGGTCTGGGTGGGCCTGCTGATCAACCTCTGGGTGGTCGGCATCCTCTGGCTGGGCGGCGTGCTGCCCGGCGGCGGTCCGGCCGAGGACGCCTTCTTCACCGTGCGCCGCCTCACCTTCGGCGCCGTCACGGCGTCCATGGTGGCCTACCTCTGCGCCCAGTTCGTGGACGTGCAGGTGTTCCACTTCTGGAAGTGGTTCACGCGCGGCCGGCACCTGTGGCTGCGCAACAACGGGTCGACGCTCGTCAGCCAGCTCGTCGACACGTTCGCCGTGATCACCGTCACCCATTTCTACGCGCACGCGTTGCCGGTGGACGCGACCCAGCCGATCTGGCCGCAGCTATGGGTGTTCATGGCCACGGGCTACGTGTTCAAGGCCGCGGCGGCGCTCCTGGACACGCCGGTGATCTACGCGGCGGTGAGGTACCTGGGGGGGTATCTGGGGATCGATCCGACCCGGGATCCGGGGCGCGGGCCGGCGGGCGGGTGACGGTCGCGACGCGGATCACGGGGCAGGTCGATGGCATGGCGGTCTCCTCCGGGTGTCCGTTCGGGGCGCCCCCCGGTCCGTACATGAATCGGTGCCTTCCTTTCATGAGCCACATCGGGCCCGAGGTCGGCTGATGGCGGCAATTCGCGTGCGCTCGGTTGCGGTGGCGACCGGTCAGCCAGCCCGCCATGTTGATAGGATAATTTCAATGTGCTAGAATCCGGCCAGCCCCCAGGGGGTTTGCGGGAACCAACCGAGCGGCTGCGGACGACGCCTGCCTCGGAGGTGAGAACGCAGCGCCGATGAATCGCGTCAGCTCGGGTGGGCCCATCGCGCCGAGGAGCCGCCATGCCGCGAATCGTCAACCTGATCGCCTGCCTGTCCATCCTCTCGCTCGCCTGGATCGCCGCCGCGTCGGCCCCGGGACCCCATCCCTCGCCGGCGGTCCGAGTCGGCCCCGGGCAGGACCTCGCGACCGACGATCCCCACGCGTCGGACCACCTCATGGTCCGCCTGACCCGGAACGCCTACGAACGCTCGCAGCTCACGTCGCTCGTCGACCGGGGCGAGGCCGTCGCCGGATCCGCGACGGGCCTCCCGTCCCTCGATGCGGTGTCCCGCGAGATCGGCGTGACGAGGATCGCGAAGGCCCTCGGCCCCGGCGCGGATCCGGCCCTGGCCGCGCGCCTGGGCGTCGACCGCGTCTTCCGCTTCGACGTGCCCGTGGGCACGGACATCGCGGCCCTCGCGGCGCGGCTGACGGCCGACCCCGACGTCGAGACGGCGGCGCCCGACCGCTACGCCCACCTGGACGTCATGCCCAACGACCCCACCTACCCCGCCCACTGGGGTCATGACAACACGGCCCAGCTGCCCGGCTACGACTGGGGCGGCAGCTGGGACCACACGCTGCCCGGGACGGTGGGCACGCCCGGCTTCGACGCCGACGCCGACCTCGCCTGGGACGCCCCGTCCGGTTTCGGCTCGCCGCTGGTGACCATCGCCATCATCGACACCGGCGTGGATCCGGCCCACATGGACCTCAACCAGGTCGCGGGCTGGGATTTCGGCGACAACGACAACGACCCCGCCGACGATTCCGCGGTCGCCGGCCACGGCACCTGCTGCGCGGGCATCGCGGCGGCCATCCCCCAGAACGGCTACGCGGCCGCGGGCGTGGCCGGCGGCTGCCGCGTCATGCCGTTGAAGGTGGCCGACAGCGCGGGCGGCCTGCTGCTCTCGAACGCCGCCGCCGCCATCCTGCATGCGGCCAACAACGGCGTCGACATCCTCAGCATGAGCTTCAGCACCGCCGGCGTCATGTCCGACCCCGCCATGGATCCGGCCATCTGGTATGCCGCGGCCGTGGGTCTGGTCATGGTGGCCGCCACCGGCAACGACAACACGCCGGTCATCGACTACCCCGCCAACCATCTCGACGTGATCGCCGTGGGCGCGGCCTCGCCGTGCGGCGAGCGCAAGCGCAGCAGCAGCGACCCGACCGAATGCGACCCCGGCGTCGTCCCCGACCCCAACGGCTACACCTGCGACGGCGAGCGCTGGTGGGGTTCCAACTACGGCGCCCCGGCCCCGGACGCCCCCGACGCGGTCGACGTGCTGGCGCCCACGATCCTGCCGACCACCGACGTCACCGGCGCGGCCGGCTACCGCCCCGGCGACGTCGAACCGTTCTTCAACGGCACGTCGTGCGCGGCGCCCTATGCCGCGGGCGTCTGCGCCCTGATCCTGTCGGCCAACCCCGCGTTGACACGGCTCGAGGTCCGCGACGTGCTCGTGCGCTCGTGCACGGACGTCGTCAGCGTCGAGTCGCCGTTGCCGGGCTGGGACAGGCACGCGGGCTACGGCCTGGTCAACGCGGCCCAGGCGGTGCTGGCGGCCGTGACCCCCGTGGCGGCCTTCTCCGCGGCGCCCACCGGCGGCTGCCGGCCCCTGATGGTCAGCTTCACCGACCTGTCCAGCGGCCCGGCCATCGGCTGGCTGTGGGACTTCGGTGACGGGGGCGTGGACTTCGTCCCCAATCCCCTGCACCTCTACCAGCAGGCGGGCACCTTCACGGTCAGCCTGACCGTCACCGGACCGGGCGGCAGCGACACCTTGACCCTGCCCGGCCTGATCACGGTCGACCCGTCGGCGGTGCCCGACTTCAACGCCACGGTCACCAGCGGCTTCGCGCCGCTCGTCACCACCTTCGTGGACGCCAGCACGGGTTCGCCCACGGACTGGGACTGGAACTTCGGCGACGGCGAGCCCAACGAGAACACCCAGTCCCCCACCCATACCTACGAGGTCCCGGGCCTGTTCACCGTCACCCTGGCGGTCGGCAACGCCTGCGGCGGCGACGTCCTGACGCGGCTGGACTACATCGCCGCCTGCGATTCGCTGCACGCGGACTTCGACGTGTCCGCCACGACAGGTGACGACACCCTGACGGTCGCGTTCACCGATCGATCGCAGGGCGGCCCCCGGGTGTCCTGGGCGTGGGACTTCGGCGACGGCGGCACGTCCGACCACCCGGACCCCGTCCACTTCTACGCCGCGCCCGGCAGCTACACCGTGACCCTGATCGTCGGCACGCCGTGCGAAGCGGACACCGTCACGGTGGCCGACGCGGTCATCGTCACCTCCGCCACGGGGATCGGCGCACCGCCGGCGGTCTTCG
Source organism: Candidatus Krumholzibacteriia bacterium (assembly GCA_041390065.1). Lineage (GTDB taxonomy): Bacteria > Krumholzibacteriota > Krumholzibacteriia > LZORAL124-64-63 > LZORAL124-64-63 > Glo-17. Next base: position 139,096 of record JAWKQQ010000012.1, on the reverse strand, counting down.
CCCTGGCGCACAACCGGCCCAACCCGTTCAACCCGTCGACGGCCATCGCGTTCTCGCTGCAGACCGCAGGCCAGGCCCGGCTCGAGGTCTTCGACGCCGCGGGACGACGCGTGGACGTCCTGGTCGACGGACCGACGGCCGCGGGCGTCCACGAGGTGGTCTGGAGACCGACGCAGCAACCGTCGGGCGTGTACTTCGCCAGGCTCAGCTCCGGCGGACGGACGGCGATCCAGCGCATGTCGCTGGTGAGATGACCGCGGCCATGCCGAGGGCCGGCCGGTGCAGCCGCCGGCCGGCCGCCGCGCCGTCGTCTGGTCGGGCGACGACGGCCAGGGCCGACCCCCCGGGTCGGGCGTCGACCTGGCGGTGCTCCGGACAGCGGACGGACGGCAGACCGCGAAGCTGAGCCTCGTGAAGTCGCTCGCCGCGAGGGACAGATGCTGGTCCTCTGTTGGGGGGAGCTTACGATGCAACGAGCGAGTTGGGTTGAGCGACCTGACCCGGAGCTTCGCCTTCGATCACGCCGGACGAGAAGTACTCTCCCTCTTGATCCAAGACGAGCACCATCTTCCGCTGCTGGTCATAGAGGTACAGCCGTACCCCGTCGACGGCGACATCCAGATCGCCGATAACACCGAAGAGCAGATCATCATCTTCGGCACCCCGTCGCCAAAGTTCTTCGAGTCCGTACCTGCGATCGGCCGGTGGAATATTGGTGCTGTTTGTGGTACGAGCCTCGCTTCCACTCATCGGAAGCAAACCGATCGCGAGCCCAAGCAGGAGGGTCGCGCAGACCAGGTTCCTCAGCCTATCTGTCCTCCCCGATCCAAGTCAGAATCGCGGAGAGCATACCACGGTAGGACATCGAGGATCACAAGAAGTGGATGGGGATGGGTGCGAGGGGATGGCGGCTACCATGTGGAACGCCGGGCCCCGAGCGGTGCCCGGGGCCTGACCGAAATCTTCGCGGAAGAACCGATTGGCCGATTCCGTCACACAACTGTCGCGTCCGTGCATGGAGGCGGCCGTGCTCCGGGACGTAAGATCCCGGTCGTACGCAACCCGCCGCCAAGAGCGGCATGCTCGTTCCCCGGCGCCCGAGACCCTCGTCGCGCCAACCCTGGAGGTCGCCCCATGCCTCGCTCGACGCTGTTCCTCGCGGCCGGATCGCTCCTGCGGCTCACGGCGGTCGCCGCCGCCGCCGCGGCCCTCGGCATCTTCGGACTCGGACTCGGACTCGGCCTGGTCGCCCACGACGGCTTCACCCCGCCGCCGCACCTGCCGGCCGCCCCCGCATCGTTCGCCGCCGAACGGATCGGCGACGCGCTCTCCGCCCGCGAGTACCAGGCGTCGCCGACGGACGGCCGGCTGCAGGCCCCGAACCGTCGCCAGGACCTGCGGTCCGTGTTCGACGCCGAGGGCGTGACGGTGACGCCGCGCCGCGCGCCGCAGACCTCGGCGTGGCGGTGGCGGTGGCGGACGACGGCCTGGGGCCGCGACGACCTGGCCGCGCCGAGGCCGGTGAACCCGGTCTCCCACCTGGCGCGGGTCGACTACGCGCGCCGGGACCTCTCCGAGTGGTACCTCAACGGCGAGGACGGCCTCGAGCAGGGCTTCACAGTGCACGCACGGCCCGAAGGCGAGGGCGCGGTGCGGATCGTCGGCCGCGTGACCGGCGACCTCGTGCCGCGCCGCACCGCCACCGGGATCGACTACGTCGACGCCGACGAGGTGCCGCGCCTGCGCTACGACGGATTGCAAGCGGTCGACGCCGCCGGACGCGAACTGCCCGGAACGATCGAGGTGACGGGCGAGCAGGTGGCCCTGGTCATCGACGACCGCGGCGCCCGGTATCCGCTGACCGTCGATCCGCTCGTGAGCACGCCGCCCTGGTTCCTGGACGGGCCGCACCAGTACGCGGAGTTCGGGGCTCGCCTGGCGCCCGCCGGCGACGTCAACGGCGACGGCTTCAGCGACGTGATCGTGGGCTCGCCCGACTGGACCAGCACCGGCTATCTGCACTACGGACATGCCTGGGTGCTGCTCGGCGGTTCGGGCGGGCTGCAGACGGCGTTCGATCTCGACCAGTCCGGCACCCAGGACGCCGCGGAGTACGGCTACAGCGTGGCGTCGGCGGGCGACGTCAACGGCGACGGCTACGACGACGTGCTCGTCGGTACCCCCCTGCACGACGGCGGCCTGAACGTGAGCGGGCGCGTCCACCTGTATTACGGCTCGGCCGCCGGCGTGACCACCGACGGCGCCTGGTACGGCTACGCCTCGCTTTCGTCCGAGTTCGGCTTCAGCGTCGCGGGCGCCGGCGACATCGACGGCGACGGCCTCGACGATATCGTGGTGGGCGACCCCTTCACCGGCTCCTGGACGTCCGGGCGCATCGCAGTCAAGTACGGCGCGGCGGGCGGGCTGTCGTCACACACCATGGACTGGAGCGAGACGGGCGCCTACGAGAGCTGGCTCGGCTACGCAGTGGCCATGGCCGGCGACATCGACGGCGACGGCTACGACGACGTGGTGGCGGGCGCCCCGCGCTACTCCAACGGCCAGACCGACGAGGGCGCGATCTACGTCTACTACGGCAGTGCCGCCGGCGTGGTCTCGCCGCCCACGGTGATCCAGAGCGACGTCGAGTTCCTCGGCCTGGGCCTGCGCGTGGCCGGCGCCGGCGACGTCAACGGCGACGGTTACGCCGACGTCCTCGCGTCCTGCGTCCCGCTCTCCGACCATGCGGTGGACGACGAGCTGCGCGTCTACCTGGGCAGCGCCACGGGCCTGCAGGCCTCACCCGCCTGGTCGCATCCCGTCGGCGACACGGCCACCGCCGGCGGCTGGAGCGCCGGGCCCGCCGGCGACGTCAACGGCGACGGCTACGCCGACATCCTGGTGAGCGACAACACGTACGACGGCGCGGTCGAGAACCAGGGCATCCTGGAGCTCTACCTGGGCTACCACGACGGCGTGGCCGCCGAGGCCGCCTGGTCGACCCTGGGCCCCGAGGACCCGGATGACGGCTATTACCAGCCGGTGACCGCCGGCGATGTCGACGGCGACGGTTTCTGCGACGTCCTGGCGGGCGCGCCCCACCACCACATCGACCACGGCCGCCTCTACTGCTTCCACGGCGGCCCGCTCGGCCTGCGCGAGGAAGCCGGCTGGGTCACCGAGCCCAACCAGGCCGGCGCCAGCTACGGGTTCTCCGTGGCCGCCGCCGGCGACGTCAACGCCGACGGCTTCGACGACGTGCTGGTGGGCGCCCCCGACTACGACAACGGCCAGGTCGACGAGGGCGCGGTCTTCCTCTTCCTCGGCGGCAACACCGGACTGCTGTGGGCGCCGCTGTGGTGGGCGGAGTCCAACCAGGCGGGCGCCCGCCTCGGCGCCGCGGTGGCCTCGGCCGGCGACGTCAACGGCGACGGTCTGGTCGACGTGATCGCCGGCGCGCCCGGCTACGCGACCGCCGGCAGCGAGGGGGCGGCCTTCGCCTGGTACAGCGCCGAGGGCGGCATCCCCTACGGTACGCCCGCCAACGCCGATTGGGCGTACTACGCGGGCCAGTTGAACACGTCGCTCGGCGCCGCGGTCGACTGCGCCGGCGACGTCAACGGCGACGGCTACGCCGACGTGATCATCGGGGCCGGGTTCTACGACAACGGTACCACGGACGAGGGCGCGGCGTTCGTCTTCCATGGGTCGGCGAGCGGCCTGCGGACCGAGTGGTCCTGGTTCCACGACACCAACAAGATCAACAGCGGCTACGGCCTCGCCGTCGCCGGCGCCGGCGACGTCAACGGCGACGGCTTCAGCGACGTGATCGTGGGCGCTCCCTACTACGACCACCCGGACGTGGCCGAGGGGCTCGCGGCCGTCTACCTCGGCTCGGCCGACGGCGTCCTCCCGGGCGCGCCCTGGTGGTACGCCCAGAGCGACCAGGCCGGCGCCTACCTGGGCTTCAGCGTCGACGGCGCCGGCGACGTCAACGGCGACGGCTACGGCGACATCATCGTCGGCGCACCGGGCTGGAACGGGCTCGCTGCAGACGTTGGCGCCGCCATGCTGTGGTACGGCGGCCCCACGCCGCCGCCCACCGGCACCCCGGACAACGCCGATCGCATGTGGGCGTGGCTGGCAGGCGCCGCCCGGTTCGGCGACAGCGTGGCGTCGGCCGGCGACATCAACGCCGACGGCTACGGCGATGTCGTCATCGGCTGCCCCCGGAACGACAGCTCCCAGGTGGACGACGGCTTCGCCATCGTCTACCTCGGGTCCGCCGACGGTCTGGAATCGCTGTGGGACGCGTTGTTGATCGGCCCGGCGGCCGGCGCGGAACTCGGCCAGGCGGTGGCCGGCGCCGGCGACGTCAACGGCGACGGCTTCGGCGACGTGATCGTGGGCGCGCCGTACTACACCGGCCCGCAAACCGCGGAAGGCCGGGCCGTGATGCACTACGGCGGCGGCGGCCGCGGCACGCCGCGGGCGGCTCGCCAGTGGCAGGCCGACCTGACCACCCACCTCGGCCCCCTGGGCGCCGCGCACGCCGTCGACGTCTTCGGGCTGACGGTCCGGGGCCGCACGCCGCGTGGCCGCGGCCGCGTGCGCTACGAATACGAGGTCAAGCCCTACGGCACGCCGTTCGACGGCTCCGGCATCGTGCGCGGCCCCTGGACCACCGCCGGCGCCCCCGGCCACTGGTCCGACCTGGCCGCCGAGGTGTCCGGTCTCACGGCCGCCACGCCCTACGTCTGGCGCGTGCGCGTGAGCGGCCACAGCCCGAGCTTCCCCCGCTCGCCCTGGCAGACGTTGAGCTGGAACGGCGCAACCGAGCACGACCTACGGACCGCCGGCGCCTCGGTGTCGGTGCCGGACGACCAGTTGCCGCCCGCCGCCTCGGCCCTGCGTTGCCGCCCCAATCCCTTCAACCCGCGCACCACTCTCACCTACGCCGTGCCGCGGCGTGGCGAGGTGACCCTGACGCTGTTCGACGTGCGCGGCCGCCGGGTACGCACCCTGGTCGACGAGGTGCAGGACGCCGGCCGCCGCGCCGTCGTCTGGTCGGGCGACGACGACCACGGCCGACCCCTCGGGTCGGGCGTCTACCTGGCGGTGCTCCGGACAGCGGACGGACGGCAGACCGCGAAGCTGAGCCTTGTGAAGTAGTTCGCCGCGAGGGACCGGTCGGTGGGAATACCGGCCGGTCCCTCGCTTGAAGATCGCGGCGTGTCGAAGGTCCGCGAGGGACAGATGCTGGTCCTCTGTTGGGGGGAGCTTACGCGCTAACCTCTTGAAACCAGCCACTTACGAGCAGGAAAGAACCGCCCGAAGGCGGTGGCGCTGTTAACTTCGCGAGGGTCGTTTTCCCTACCGGACGAATCCGGCTCCCCGGCTTGGACGAAGAAGCGAACTTTTCGGCGCTCAGACGCGGGGATGGCGGCAAGGCGTTCTGATAGAAGTGGTTATCGATGCGCTGCAGGAATCGACGCCCTCCCGGCAGCGCCGCGAACTCAGACTGGGGGCTGATTCAAGCCTCGAGAGCCGCCTAGTGTGCCTCCCCGCCTCCCTGACGTACGTCAGGGCATTGGCGGCCTTGATAGTGACTCGGCTTCTGCACTTTGTATAGACGAGCGTGATCCTGAGTCTTCGGCTCCGAGATCGAAAGCGATCCTGCGCCGGAACTCAGTCCCGCGCGAAGAACTGGTTCATCCGCAGACTGTAGATGCCATGCTCTCTATCGTCCTGCGCGCTCACGTAGAGTGTCTCGCCGTCCGGCGCCCACACCAGGGCATCGATAGCGGGAGCGGCGAGCAGAAGTCCGGCGGTCGCCCGATTCCACCGGTGCTTACCTGCAAACGGGACGTTCCACCGACGAAGATCAGAAAGCTCTTGTCTTCCCGGGTGATGCAGGCCAGGAACCTCCTGTCCGGTGATATGCGGAGCCGGCTTTACACCTCTCTCGTCATCTTCGATTGAGGGCAATTTCCGTATCGCCGTCGGCATCGGCCCGGAACACTTTCCCATCGTAGTCGCTGAAATAGAAGAATGGCGCCGGCCCGTCGCGATCCAGCGGCAGGGTCACCCCGAAGAGGTCCTGGCGGTAGGGGACGACGATTCCACTTCTCTTCGAGCTGCTCCAGGCGCCGGGCCATCCGGTCCGGCGACATCTGATCCGACGACTGCAGGTGCCGCAACTCGGGCCGCACATCCACAGCCAGATCGCTTCGGCCCGGATCCAGGACCAGGCACCGGTGTCGCGAGTCGACGAGCGTTCGGCCAAAAACGGCCGTCCCGCCAGGCGTATGGCTTGAAACTCTCGGCGACGGCCCGGTTCTGCAGGGCCGGCGGATGCGGCAGGCTAAACTCCAGATCGGCCGGACAGTGGTGCACCGTGCGCTGGCCGGTGGTCAGGATCAAGGCTAACAGGCCGGTAACGGGGCCAGCGGCTGTCCCGCGGCTCCCCGCCGGCCGGGACACGGTCGATATCCTCGACGAAGACGAGCCAGCGCCCATCCGGTGCCAAGCTGAGGCAGTCGGCAGCCGGGATCACGGATTCGGTGCTCGGGACCCGATCCTGCGCCGGATCAGGCGACGGACCACCCCGCACCCGCCACTGCTCCGCGCAGCAAGGAACAGGGCTAGAACTAGGATCGGGATTCGGCCGCTGCGTCTGTAGCGCTCCCTCATTTCAACAAGATGATTTTGCCCGTCCGGGGGACGAAGGGAAGGTCGGTACGCGGCCGCAAACCATATCCCATGCTAGAGGCCACTGCATTGTCGCGCCGACTATTCGAACAACTGTTGGGCGTCCACACGGAACAATCCGCGACGCTGCCCCTCGGCGCTGACGATGAGAGTGTGGCCATCGTCCAACCAAATCAAAGGCTGCCAACTCGCGCCGCTCGCATCACAGTTTCTGCTCGCCGGTCCGCAGATCGACCACACGGACCTCGTCCCGGTGTGCCCCCATGCCCCGGTGAGGCGGTTCATGATCGCTTCCCGAAGGCCAGGAATCGCTCGTCCGCGGAGACCGCCACCAGAAGGCGTGCTTCTTGTTCATGGCCGAGTCTCTTGTCGGCGCGATGACCGTTCTGTCGCAGCCGGGATCGATCGAACTACCCCCTGATCCTCGGCAAGGTAGATTATACTGGATTGGCTGGCCGTCAGCCATCGGGATAGACCAGTTGTACCGATTGAAGTCTCCGATATGGGCGGATCGTTGCCATCGCGGCACCCGCGGCGGCTTCGATCAAGCCAGCCTCTGAATACATCGTTGTTCGGCCGGTCGAGTGCGCTGAGGCTTCGCGGCCTTGGAAGTCGCGTTGTTTCCGCGAAGTGCATTTCGGGGTTCTTCGGATCGAGCACAACTGGGTGGCCGGTTTCGTCGGTCTCGTTGATGCCCCAAAGAGGCTGTCCTTCCAAGCAACCCGAGAGAAGGATAGTCCGCACGGAAATCCTGCAGACGTTTGCCGTTATCCTTCAGGTAGGAACCCTCTGGCAAGTGGTGCAGTGTCACCGCGTTCGTCTGAGGTCAAGGCTGGCAACCGCGTACCTTTTGCTCACGGGGTCATACTCGCGGAATACCAGCCAACTGCCGTCCGGTGAAACGGAAACGGCATCGCTCGCGTCGGCCATCTCAGTGCCGGGAATCAACTCGCACGAACTGTTCTCGAACTTGCCTGCGCACCCGGCCAGGAGGATACAGATCAGGATCGCTGTTCTTCGAATAGTCATCATTCACCCCAAATCGATCAGGATAATCTCGCCAATCCGGATGCCGTCCGCCGTCTTCAACCGCGCCAGATTGATTGTGCCCGTCAACCTTGTTGGAATCGCCGCCAATCCCGGGGCCCCCTCACGACACCTTGCGAATGAGCCATCCCACGAGACCGGCCTCGACCGCCATCTCGGCGACCTTCTCCGGCCGATACAACGCGCTGGTCCTCCGTCGTCGCGTGGCCAGTGTGATAAACGTAGAACATGCGATTGAACTCGTCGGCGTCGTCGATGCGCGAGACATAGTCGGCGAGCTCTTTCGAATCGGTGCGCGACTTGACCTGCACGAAGGCCCGTTCACCCGTGCTCGGCAGAATGAGGTCCAGGTCGAGGGGTCTTCTGCGTCTTGCCGACTACTCCCCTGTACGCCAGCCGCTCGTGGAAAGATCAGGTCGACCAGGATCTCGAAGTCCTTCGGGCCAAAGCCGGATCATGTCGAGCGTCGCCTAGGTCATTTCGCCGAGTGCGGCGATCCCGCGTTCGACCTCCGGGACCTTCAGCAGACCGTTGATGCGTCTCCAGGACGTAGTTCTTCACGTCGACGTTGCACGAGGTTCCCCGAAATCCGACAAGCTTGGTCAAGGCCCCGATAGGTTGTCGCGCACCAGGCGTTCCCCGTTAGAGGTCCGCATCGCTCCAGCCACCTACAACCTGCCGGGTCACGCTATTCCCTCCGAATGCGGCACTGGCGCGTCCGGCGTGAGCTTGCCCCACAGCAGCCGCTCGCCGACAAACGTGACCCAAATCGTATCCCCGCCGTCCTCGAAGAAGGCACGCGTCTCATTAGTGAAATGAGTGGCCGTTCCACCGTTGTGCCCCTCCTTTAGAATCGTGTCGCGAAGGCGATCCCAGTCGCGGTCGAGGCAAATACGGTAGCGTTCCTCCGTGCCCGAGTTGAATCCGAAGCGCACCCAACTGTTCGCGATGCACTCTTCTTCCCAGGAGCCGCCTGGGCCCAACTTGATGTAGCGAACGTTCCGGGCGGTGACGGCTTCTTGTTCGGCAACGATATCGGTCAACATGGGTTCTTAACCTCCGCAGCTGTCGATGCGGGATGAAAACGGCAGCTCATAGGACAGAGAAGCGCACCCTCGCTCGTCTATCGACTCGATCTCGGTGTCGTTGAGACATAATGGTGGCCGGCCTGGCCCTTGGTGACTAGCGGGATTCGAATCCAGAATCCACCGGCATTTCCCATCAGTACCCAAGCGGTACCCATGCGTTAAATTTGGCCGGGGGTTTGCTAAACCCTGAGATTTCGAGTGTTTTCTACCACCGTTCGGAATCCAAACGTGAACCCTGACTGTTCCCACCGACCCCCAAACTCTCGCTCCCGGAACAGAGAATCCGGCCCCGCCCGCCAGAACCGCGCAACCCGTTACCACAAATGCGCATATACCAAAAAGACCCGGAAGCTCTCGCCCCCGGGCCGCATCGTTAACCGAAATGCCTCTGGAATTCCGCTGAAAAAGTTGGCTCCCCTGGATGAGTATAGAGAAAGTCCGCCTCTGCAGAAATGGTACGGTACAAATGCCTTGTAACCGTAGCCACGAAAAGGAAGCTGACTCATGTACGACGTACCACGTTATTTCGTCGGCACGTCGATCTGCACAAGACTATCGTCCAGATCTGCGTTCTGGATCGAACTGGGGAAATCGTCGAGGAGGTCCGACTACGAATCATCGATCAGGTCGCTGGCGACGTGCTCATGGATCGTCTCGATCCATATCTCGCCGAGGGTCGTGTCGCGATCGAAGCTCTCGGCATGAATCGATGGTTCGTCAATCGACTGCTCGATCTCGACGTCGGTGTCGTTGTCTGCGATCCGGTCGAACTCAATCTCAAGATCCTCGGCAAGAAGACCGACCGGCGCGATGCGTTGGAGATCGCTCGACGGCTCATCCTGGGAGACATTGACCGGAATGCGACGACCTACTACCCGATCGATGAGGAATACGGAATCGGGAAAGTGATCCGGGCTCGCCAGAATCTCGTGAAGATGCGCCAGCAAGTCATCAACCAGATTCGGTCACTGCTGAACTCGTACAAGATCACAGGCTTTCCCGGCCGACTGACGTCGAAGACGAAGATCTAGACAAGCTCGCATGCCTGGAGATGCCCACGGGACCTCACCGCGAGTACTTCGGACTTTCTTGGTGGTCCTGTCCTGCCACGCAAGTCAATCGCATCGCTGGACCGTCGAATCGCGAGACTCGCTCAAGCCGCGATTCCAAATACGCTGCAACAGTTGCCTGGCGTGGGTCCTCTGACCGCGTTGATTCTCGTTCACGAACTGGGAGATGTAGAGCGCTAGAAGAACTCCCGAGCTGTGGCCGCCTACGCGGGTCTTGTGCCGAAGGTGAACCAATCAGCCGACAAGGCTCATCACGGGAGGATTACGAAGCGCGGGAACAGACAAGTCCGGCACGTCCTGGGCGAATGGGCAGTCCGATTGCTGGCCACCGACAGACGAGTCATCGAGTGGGCCCAGGCGCGGCTGAAGCGCAGCCACAAGAACAATGGACTTCCCCCGGTTCTCTAGACACTTCCTAGGCTATACTATGGCCGAAGGAGGAGTCGATGAGCAGCCCCAAGTACACGCAGGAGTTCAAGGACGAGGCGGTTCGCCAAGTCACCGAACGTAACTACCCAGCCAAGGAAGTCGCCGAGCGTCTCGGCATCGCCCTCAACACGCTCTACATCTGGATCAGGAAAGCCCGGCCGGCGGCGCAGGCCGAGGCCGACGCGCTAGCCGCCCAGAAGAAGGAGATCCAGCGCCTCAAGGCGGAGCTGAAGCACCCAGGAAAGGCGCGACATCTTAAAAAAGCCGCCGCGTACTTTGCAAAGGACCCCGAGGCAAAGTACGCGTTCATCCCCGCGATCACCGGCATGAGCATCGGCTCGCCGTGCTGTGCCGGGTTCTTCGGGTCCATCGTAGCGGCTGCGACGCCTGGCTCAAGCCAAGTCGGACCGCGTCGTTGAGGATGATCGGCTCCTGGCCAGAGATCAAAGCGATTCCACCAGGAGAGCGGTGGAGCGTACGGCAGTCCGCGTATCTTCAAAGACCTCCGCGACGACGGCGAGGCGTGCGGCCGTCACAGAGTCGCTCGAGTCATGAAACGAGCCAAGGTCAAGGCGATCCGCAGCTACAAGAAGCCGCGATATGTGGCCCGGAAAGCCGTCGCTCTTGGCTCCCAACGTCCTGGACCGGGAGTTCGATGTCGCTGCGCCGAACAGTGTGGGTCACCGACATCACTTACATCCGGACCTGGGTCGGATTCGTCTACCTCGCCGTCGTGATGGACCTGTACTCGCGGAAGATCGTCGGCTGGTCGATGAAGACGAGCCTGGGCCGTGAACTCGTCATCGACGCCTTGCTGATGGCGGTTTGGCGGCGGGCCGAAGACCAGGGTCCTCGTCACTCGGACCGGGGCTCGCAATATGGGAGCTTCGACTGCCGGAAGTTCCTCCGAGGCACACAATCTCCAGACCCAGCATGAGTCGCCGCGGCAACTGCTGGGACAACGCCGTGGCGGAGTCGTTCTTTAGCTCTGAAGAAGGAAAGGATTCGCCAGGAGGGTCTACCACAAGGTCTCGGACGCGAAGTCGGATGTGTTCGACTACATCGAGATGTTCTATAATCCAAGGCGTCGTCACAGCCACCTGGGCGACGTCGGTCCCAGGCGTTCGAGTGACACTCCTCAGCCTATTGCTGAGGAGTGTCTACGAAACCAGGGGAATTCCAAAGCCCCTCCCCAGCCAGCTTCCATCGGGCCAACTGATTCCAGTATACCACGTCCCGAAAATCGAGATCAGCGCGCATGCGCTTGTATTGACCGCTCTGCCCATGGAAGCACGGAATCTCGGTGTTTGAGAGCGAATGGGGAATCTGCGGGGCTGCTCGGCGCCTGGGCGACCTCGGGAGTCTGCCTGGCGACGATCGAGGGCGGTGGGCGACGGGACGCGCGGACGATCGCCCCGGCGCGGTGACCGCGCGCGACGACGACTCTGAATTCCCGCCGTTGATTTCCCGGTTTCGTGATGCCGGTCACATACTTCTTCAATGATTCTAGACTAATATCCTCTTCGTTGCCGTGACGATCGCCGACCGTGGCAGGCTGGATCTCTGCAACCAGCACACCGGTCGAGAGCCGCCGGTCATCGGCGATGCGCACATTGCTCCGGGAGGCGAGCGAATGACGATCCGCACCAAGACCTCGGGGCTGCTGCTGGGACTGGCTCTGCTAATGGCGGCGTCGCCGGCCGCGGCGCTGCCGCGTTACTCGGCCCAGTACGGTCAACGATGCGCCCTCTGCCACGTCGAGCCTACGGGGGGTGGACTCCGCACCCAGTACGCGTCCATGGCGCTGATTCCGGATGAACTGAGCTTCCTGCAGATGGAGCCATCGGAGACGGCCCAGATCCGGCCCGATCTCAGCCCGGCGGTCACCGTCGGCCTCGATCTGCGCAGCCTCGTCTACGAGGGCGAGCGGGAGCGTGGCAGCCAGCTCGACATGCAGGGCGACGTCTACGTGGGGTTCCAGGCCACCAACCGGTTCGCGGCGTACGTGGAGATGGGCAAGGGAGGCGCCCACGAGTATGCGGGTCTCGCCTACGTGCTGCCGGGCGGCGGCTACCTCAAGGCCGGCCGGTTCACCCCGGATTACGGCTGGCACTGGGCCGATCACAAGCTGGCGTCGCGCGAGTACCTGCTCGACGAGAACGGCAGCGTCTCGCCAGCCGCGCTGACCGAGGCAGGCGTCGAGATCGGCGTGCACGAGCAGTGGTGGGAGGCCACCGGCTCGCTGCTCCAGGGCGGGGCCGAGAACGGTCAGAGCTATGCCGGCCGGCTGGTGCTGCGCAAGAGCGTGCGGGCAGTGAATCTGGCCATGGGCACCTCGATCCTGCGGCGAGAGCTGGCCAGCGGACACGCCCGTGCCTGGGGTGGGTTCGGCTATATCTCGGCGGGCCCGGCCACCTGGGTCTTCGAGGTGGACGAGACCGGTAACGGCCGGCGCACCGGTCTGCTGATCTCGCAGGAACTCACCTATCGACTGGTGCGCGGGATCCATGCCCGCGGCACCTACAGCTTCCAGGATCCCGACCACCGGGCGAAGAACGGCACGCGCAATCGCTGGGGCATCGGGGTGGACTCGCTGCTCAGCCCGTTCTTCGGGGCCCAGGTCATGGCCAACTACGACCACTTCCGACAGGGCGAACTGGTGACCGGATCCGACTCCTGGCAGGGTGAACTGGTCCTGCACTTCCTCTACTGACGGGGGGCCCCATGCGACGCGCGATCACCATCATCAGCCTGCTCGCGATCGCGGCCTCGGCCGCGCGTGCAGAGACCTGGGTCGTGGGCGACGGCAGCGAGGTGGTCTTCACCTCCAAGGCGCCCATGGAGAGCTTCGACGGCAAGACCCGGCAGGTACGGGGGCACATCACCTGCGCGGCCGGCGATCTGACCGCACCCATCGACCTGCGCATCGAGGTGGACCTGGCCAGCCTGGACACCGGCATCGGCATGCGCAACACCCACATGCGCGAGCGCCACCTGGAGACCGACACCTACCCGCTGGCCGTGTTCCGTGGCACGGCGCTCACCGTCGCATCGACCCCCGCGCTGGTCGCCGGCCAGTCGGTGGAGGTCACGGTGACCGGCGAGTTCGATCTGCACGGCGTCGTCCGGCCCCTGGACGTGGTCGCGCAGGTGAATCTGGGCGGCGACGGGACGCTCACGGTGCAGACCGCCTTCGCGGTGAAGCTGTCCGACCACGCCATCGACCGGCCGCAGTTCCTGGTGATGAAACTGGCCGACGAGCAGCAGGTCCGGGTTCGCCTGGTCGCCCGACAGGAGGGTCGGTGATGACGCGGCGAAGCCTCTGGTCGCTGCTCCTGTTGGTGCTGTTCACGGCGTGCGGTGATCTGGGCGACGATCCCGTCGCCCCGGACGACGGGCCGAGCCAGCCGCCGCCGGCCACCGTGAGCTTCGCCACGGACATCCAGCCCGTATTCGACGCCAGGTGCGTGGACTGCCACGGCCTGGGCGGCTTCGCAGGACTCGACCTGCGGCCCGGGCTGAGTTTGCCGGATTTGGTCGGGATCACGGCCACCGAATCGGCTCTGGTTCGCGTCGCCCCCGGCGATCCAGACAACAGCTGGCTCTATCTCAAGATCGCCGGCCAGCAGAACGTCGGCGACCGGATGCCACTGGGCGGGGATCCGCTGCCCGCGGACACGATCGGACTGGTCCGTACCTGGATCGCGGAGGGAGCCCTCGACAACTGAACTCGTGGCCCATGACGCCAACCAGCGCCTCCCCAGGCGCATAACCCCTGGAGGACCGATTCATGACTAGATCCAATCGCCACCGAGTCCTGCGCCTGCTCGCCGCCGGCGCCCTGATGCTCGTAGCCGGCCAGGCTCTTGCCTTCTCCGGCGGGCCTCCCGACGGTCGCACGAACGCTCCTGGCGAGGGCAACTGCACCGCCTGCCACAGCACCTTCCCGCTCAATTCCGGCAGCGGCATGCTCGACCTGGCCGGCCTGCCCGCGAACTTCTCGCCGGGCGCCACCTACGACCTCTCGCTCACCCTGAGCGACCCCGACGCCATGCGCTGGGGCTTCGAGCTGACCATCCTCGAGGCCGGCGGCGCGAGCGCCGGCACCATCATCGTCACCGAGGCCGGAACCCAGACCAGCACGACCGGCAACCGCACCTACCTCAAGCACACGTCCGCCGGCACCGCGCCCGGCACCGGCCTTTCACGCACCTGGAATTTCCAGTGGACCGCGCCGGACGCCGGCACCGGCGACGTGGCGCTCTACGTGGCCGGCAACGCGGCCAACAACAACGGCCTGAACAGCGGCGACCGGATCTACGCCACCTTCTTCGGCAGCATGGAGGACACGGGTGTGCCGGTGTTCGACACGCCGCTCGCGCTCACGCTCCACGGCGCGACGCCCAACCCATTCAACCCGCGGACCGAGATCCGGTTCGACCTGCCACGCCCGGCCAGCGTGCGGATCACCGTGTTGACCGTCGACGGCAGGCGCGTCGCCACCCTGGTCGACGGCGCCATGACCGAGGGTGCCCACGCGGTGGCCTGGGACGGCCGCGACCACTCCGGCGTCACCATGGGCTCGGGCACCTACCTGTACGTGGTGGAGGCGGGCCGCGAGCGCAAGCTGGGGCGCATGACGCTCTTGAAGTGACAGCGGGCGCTTGGCAAGTCCGGCGCTCCATCCAGACCGTCGCGCGACGCGGCTTCTGCCGCGTCGCGTCCTTTTCCGGTTCCCGACTTGCGATTCGGACTGATTCGATCCGTATTGTGACGACACGACCACCATTCAGCCCGATGAGGATCGACCCATGGAAGCTGCTCCGCAGCGCCTGCCCGCACCCCGCATGCCGGACTTCCTGCTCGACGCAGCGAGCCGCGGCGGTCAGCGCGTGCAGCTCGATGCCGGTCGGTTCTTCATACACTGCGGTCAGGACGTCGACGTCTTCGCCGTGGTGCTCCGCGGCAGCCTGCGCGTCTTCGTCGCGGGCGAGAACGGCCGTGAGATCACCCTCTACGGGGTCGAGCCCGGCGAATGCTGCATGGTCAACGTCCTCTGCCTCATCTCGGGCACGGCCAGCCCGGCCGCCGCGGTGGTCGACGAGCCTGTGGAAGCAGTGCTGTTTCCGCGCAAGGCGTTTCTGGAGTGGTTGCACCAGCGGGCCGATTTGCGCGAATTCGTCTTCGGCGTCATGGCCTGTCGGGTGACCTCGATGATGGCCCTGGTGGAGGAGGTGGCGTTCCAGCGTCTCGACTGCCGTCTGGCGGGTTACCTCTGCCAGCGCGCCGGGAGCGGGGAGACGATCCAGACCACCCACGAGGCGGTGGCCGCCGATCTGGGCACCGCGCGCGAGGTCGTCAGCCGGTTGCTCAAGTCCTTCGAACGGCGCGGCGCGGTCAGCCTGGCCCGAGGATCGATCACCGTGCGCGAGCCCGGATTCCTGCGCGACCTGGCGCTCGGCGGCTCATGATCCCGGATCAGCTGCCGCCCACCCCTACCGGATCGCGAAACTCGCATGCACCACGGCGGTGATCTGCTTCTCGATGCTCGAGTTGTCGTTGACGCCGTAGTCGCTCACCACCGTGCTGTGGCGGGGCGTCACCTGCAGCACGCCCATGCGCGCGTCACGGATGGGCCCGAGCCTGGCGCCCGCCGCCGCGGCCACCTTCTGGGCCCGGCGCATGGCGTCCTCGGCCGCCATCGCCTGCACCTCTTCCTTCACGGCGGCCAGGTCGAGGTACAGGTACTCGGGCTGGCCGAGGCGCACGCTGACGCCCTCGGTCACCAGGCCCGAGAGGTCCAGCGATAGACGCTTGGCCAGTTCCACGTCGGCGATCTCGATCTGCAGGTCCTGGCTCGTGGTCCAGGACAGCACGCGGCCGGTGCGGTTGCCGCGGCTGTCGAACTCGTCCATGGACCAGCTGTTGGCCGGGAAACGCTCGACGGCCTGATCGGGCACGCCCTGTTCGCGCATGGAGCCGAGCACCAGCGGCAGCTGCCGCTGCAGGTCCTTCCAGGCGGCCTCGGCGGTGGCGCCGTTGCCCTCGACGGTCAGGCGTAGGCGCGCCAGGTCGCTCACCAGGTCGAGCTTGGCCGAGCCGGTGACCTTCAGGGTCTGGGCGGCGTTGACGTTGCCGCGCCAGGTGTGGGCGAGGATGCCCGTGCCTGCGACGAAGCACAGGCCGAGGATGGAGGCGGCGATGACGTGGTTGCGCATGCGCGGTCCTTTCGGCCGGACGGTGGCGTGGTCCAGGCTCCCAGTCTCGCGCATGCGCCTCGTTCCGGCAAGCGTCGCCCGCTCAGCCCCGCGCGGCCAGGAAGAAGGCTGCCCGGTAGAACGCGTACAGGGCCCCGGCGGTCATCACCCGGTGGTCCGTGGCGATCCGCCTCGCGGCGCCCAGCAGTCGGTTGAGCGGGTTGTCCCGGTCGAGGTCGGAGATCACGCCGGGGCGACGCTCCTCCAGGGCCTGCTGGCCGAACTGCAGCCGCGGATCGCGGGGATCGCGGCGGCGTCCCTCCTCCAGGGCGCGGTAGCCCTCCTCCAGGCGCGAGCCCAGGAGGTTCACGTAGCCGAGCGCGAACCAGCCGCAACCACGGTGGGGCGCGAGCTTGCGGGCGCGCTCGGCCAGCTTGAGGGCCGTCGCGAGGTTGCCGCGGCCGGCGGCCACGCAGATCGCCAGGCTCGAGAGCGGTTCGGGATCACGGGTGTTCTCGGCCACCAGGCGCCGCAGGATGGCCTCGGCGCGGTCGAATTCCTGCTGCTCCATGAGCCGGTTGGCCTGGCGCAGGGCGCCGTTGCCGGCGGCGGGATTGTCGGGACCGACCTGGAGCAATTCGCCGGGCGCCCGGGGGGCGCGGGGGCGGTTTGCGAGTCGAGCCGGCATGATGCAACTCCGGGGTTCTGCCGGGCCGAGCCCGGGCGTGCCTTGCGATTCCTCAGGACGGTGGGCGCCGGGGGCGATCCGCCGTCCTCGAGGACGGAGTTGCAAGGACGAGGCCGGTCAGGGCGACGGGAGCGGCCTCACTCCCACCGCTTCTCCCACGCCTCCGGCCGACCCTTCAGCCAGCGGTCGAACCACTCCAGCATCATCGTCCGGTGGGCCACGTAGTTCTGCCAGCTGCCCGCGATCCCGTGGTCCTCGCCCGCAAAGGTCACCATCTCCACCGGCTTGCCCTGCACCTGCAGCGCGGTGAACATCTCGGCCGACTCGCCGGGGGTGACGTTCACGTCGGCGTCGCCGTGCAGGAGCAGGAGCGGCGTCTGCACGTTGCCCGCCTGGTAGACCGGCGAGTGCTCGATGAAGTACTCAGGATGCTCCCAGGGCATGCGGCCGGCGGCGGCCATGTCGCCGTAGGTCCAGCCCCAGGCGCCCTGGCCCCAGTAGGTGGCCAGGTCGGCGATGCCGTACATCGAGACGGCGGCGGCGAAGAGGTCGCTGTGGGTGACCAGGTGCAGGGTCATGAAGCCGCCGTAGCTGCCGCCGTAGCAGCCGATGGCGCGCGGGTCGAGCTCGGGGTGGCGGGCCAGCAGAGCCTCGGTGCCCGCGATGATGTCGCCGCCGGCGGCCGGGCCCCAGTCGCCGGCGTGCCAGTCGGCGAACTCCTGGCCGTAGCCGGCCGCGCCCCGGGGGTTGATCACCAGCACGGCGTAGCCGTTGGCGGCCCAGAACTGGTGCGTGGTGTTGAGGCCGCGCTCGGTGGGCGCCGAGCCGCCGTAGTAGTAGACGATCAGCGGCACCGGGCCGCGCCCGGGGCGCAGCGGGCGGTACCACCAGGCCTCGATCGGGTCGCCGCCCGGGCCGGTGAAGCCGGCGTCCTCGGCGGGAGCCAGCTCGAGGCGCGCGGCGAGGTCCCGGTCGGGCGACTCCACGCGGCGCGCGCGGCCGCCCACGGGCTGCAGCCAGAGGGTGCGCGGGGCGTCAGGGCCGCTCGCCACGTAGGCCACGGCCTCGCCGTCGGGGCTCAGCGCCCAGCCGTCGGCGGCCTGGCCCTCGGTGGGGATCTCGGTGGCCTGCCACCCGTCGCCCCGGCGCTCGAGCCGCACCAGCACCTCGTGGCTGCCGGCCGACGCGCGGGCCAGCACGCGCTTGCCGCCGTCCACCCAGCGGGGCAGGTCCGCGGTCCCCTCGTAGGCGTAGCGCTGGCCCCGCGCGATGGGTTCCAGCACGCCCGACGCCAGGTCGAGCAGCCAGAGCTGCTTCTGGTAGACGTTGTGCTCGGGGCGGCCGTCGCCCACCTGGTCGCAGGGGCCGATGAACAGCAGGCGCTGGCCGTCCGGATGCGGCGTCAGGGCCTGCGGACGCACCTCCCAACCGCCGGTGAAGGTGGCCGCGAGGCGATCCTCGCCCGACGTGAGGTCGAGCACGCGGATCTCGGTGTGGAACCAGGGGCGCAGCGTCTGCGGCAAGGTGCGGGCGTAGACCACGCGCTGGCCGCCGGGCAGCCAGGCGGCGTCGTCGAGGGTGGAGTCGCCGGGCTCGGTGAGGACGCGCCGCACGCCGGTCGCGAGGTCCAGGAGCTGCAGGTGCGGACGCGGGTTCCAGTCGGTCACGCGCTCGCGCAGGACGTCCCAACGGCGCTGGTCGCGGCCTGGTTCGCTGGCCTCGAGGCCGCGGGTGGTGGCCAGCAGGAGATAGCGGCCGCTCGGGTCCAGGCGCGACAGGCCCAGCTCCGGCTCGTCGGTCACCACCGTGCGCATCGGGCCGCGGGGCGCCGTCCACAGCAAGAGGTCGGCGCCCTCGGCACCCTGGCGGCGCACGAGGAGGCCCGTGCCGTCGGCCGTGAACGCGACCGGACGCGCGCCCGGGCCGCCCAGGTCGGCCGCCACCAGCTCGCCGCGGCCGTCGAACACGCTGAGGTCGCCGCGGCGGCCCTCGCCCGTGGGGTTGCGTCGCGAGAGGTAGCGGGCGAGCAGCTTGCCGCGGGGCGCGACGGCCAGCGGGCCGATCGACACCACCTCGCGGGCGCGGTCGAAGCGGCTGAGGTCCAGGCGCGGCTCGAGGTCCCAGACGAGCGCGGCGTCGCCCTCGGCCGACAGGGTCACCGTACCGGCCGAATCGGCCGCCACGCGGGCCATCACCAGCGCGGCGCCCGTCGGCAGCGGCACCGCGCCGCTCACCTCGACGCCGTCGACATAGAGGGTCGCGTGGTCGCCGGCCGCGAGCGTGACCTCGCTCCAGCGGTCGGCCACCAGGCGGGCGGCCAGCCACCAGACGCCGGCCTCGGGCAGCGCGACCGCGCCGTCGATGGCCGCCGCCTGTTGCCAGCGCTCGGCGGCCTCCGTGGTCTGCGGCAGCCGGGCCGGATCCACCTCGGGCACCACCGACCGGGTGGCCCGCACATGGGGATCGAGCTCGGTGGTCGCCGTGGCGGGCAGCGGCCCCAGCCGCAGCACCTGCGGCGCGGCCACGGGATCGGCCAGGGACACGGCAGCAACCAGCAGGGCGACGACGACGACGGTGGACAGGCGCAGCATGACGGCCTCCGGGGCAGGAGTCGGTGAGACGGACGCGACGACTCTAGACCCTGGGCCGAGCCATTGCCAGCCTGGTGTGGCGAGGAGGATCAGGCGGCGCGGGCGTGCAGGACGGCGGGCGGCGGATTGTCGGGCAGGGACACGCGGCCGGGAATCGCCGGGACGGGCTCCAGGGCGCTCATCACGAACATGTAGGCGAGGACGGCCGCCGCCAGGCGGACAGGGACGATCGGGCGACGCAAGACTCACCTCCTGTGAGTGGCGAGGGATCCCTCCGGAGGACGGACGGGCCCGACGGCCGGGGCGCGGCGCAGGCAAGGCCGAAGTATGCCCGGTTGAATCCGGTTGTCAACTCCGGATCGGTCAGATCTCGAAGCCCTTGCCCAGGGAGGCCAGGTGCACCTCGGCCCCCAGGTGCGCCCGCAGGTCCTTGGCGAAGTGCTCGGCCGACTCCGGCTCGCCGTGGGTCACGAACACCGTGTGAGGCTTGCGCTCGGGCTGGCCCACCCACCGCAGCATCTCCTCGCGGTCGCCGTGGCTGGAGAGGCCGTGGATCGTGGCGTGGCGGCAGACCACCGGCCAGTCCTCGCCGTGGATGCGCAGATGCTTGGCTCCGTCCTGCAGGGCGCGGCCGCGGGTGCCGACGGCCTGGTAGCCGGCCAGCAGGATGAGGTTCTCGGGCCGGCCCAGCCGCCGCGTCAGGTGGTGCAGGATGCGGCCGCCGGTCATCATGCCGCTGCTCGAGATGATCACCATCGGCCCCTCGCGGGTGTTCAGGCTCTTGGACTCGTGCACGGTGCGGCAGAGGTGCACGTCGCGCGGGAAGAGGCGGCTGCGGCCGTCCTCGGTCACACCCTCGTCGAGGCTGGTGTCGTAGAGGTGGCGGCCGTAGAGCAGGGTGGCGTCGACGGCCATCGGGCTGTCCACGAAGATCGGCACCTCGGGCAGCTCGCCGCGCTTCATGAGGTCGCGCAGGACCAGGGTCACCGTCTGCACGCGCCCCACGGCGAAGGCGGGGATCAGCACCACGCCCTGGCGGCGGATGGTCTCCTCGAACGCGCGGCGGATCTGGTCGGCGATCGGCTCGTGGTCGTGGCTGCGGTCGCCGTACGTCGACTCGATCACCAGCACGTCGCACGGCGGCATCGGTTCGGGGTCGCGGTGCAGCGGCACGCCGTAGCGGCCGATGTCGCCCGAGAAGACGATGGTCATCTCGCCGCCGTCCCGCGGCACGCGCAGCTCGATGAAGCTGGCGCCGAGGATGTGCCCGTTGTTGGCGAAGCGGGCGCGGATGCCGCCGGGCAGGTCGAGCCAGTGGTCGAAAGGGTGGCCGCGCATGAGGTTCAAGGCCTGCATCGCGTCGTAGCTGGTGTAGAGCGGTTCGGCGGGATCGTGCTTGCTGTAGCCCTTCTTGTTGGCCCAGGCCGCGTCTTCCTCCTGCAGGTGGGCGGCGTCCATGAGCAGGATCTCGCAGAGCTCCGTGGTGGCCTCGGTCGCGTGCACGGGGCAGCGCAGGCCCAGCTTCACCGCGCGCGGCAGCCAGCCGGTATGATCGATGTGGGCGTGGGTGAGCAGGGTGGCGTCCACGCCGTCGAGCGGGAACGGGGGCGTGGCCCAGTTGCGCTGGCGCAGTTCCTTGAGGCCCTGGAAGAGGCCGCAGTCGATCATGAGGCGGGCGTGGTCGGTTTCCAGGAGGTGCTTGCTGCCGGTGACGCAGCCGGCGGCGCCGTGGAAGGAGATGCGCATCGTGGTCCCCCGAGTCTCGCGAGATGAATGAAATCACCGTGACCGGTGTACGCTAGCACGCGGTCGGCCGACGGCCAAGGGCTTGCCGCCGGCGCGGCCGTGCTCCTACAATGGAGCCACACCCTGGACCGGGAGCCGTGACCATGGACAACCGCCGCGAGAACCTCCGCCTCCTGGGCATCTTCCACTTCGTCTACGCGGGCCTGGTGATCCTGGGGTCGTTCATCCCCATCCTCTGGCTGACGCTGGCGGGGCTGTGGTGGCCGGAGCTGACGTCGGAGCTGAACTCCGGCGAGTTCCCGTTGCTCCTGACCGGCACCGTGGGCCTGTCCGTGGCCGGCTTCGGGGTGCTGGTGGCCTGGGTGTGGGCCGCCGTCCTGGTGGTGGCCGGACGCAGCCTCGTGGCCGCCCGGAGGCACACCTACTGCCTGGTCGTGGCGGCCATCGCGTGCCTGTCGTTCCCGGTGGGTACGTTGCTGGGGATCGTGACCCTCGTCGTGATCAACCGCAACGACGTGCGGGAGCTGTTCGAGGTCCGGGCGTTTTGATGTCTGGCCCCAAATACTGTGCAGCGCTGCACGGTTTTTGGGGTCAAAGATCAAAAATCTCCGCCCGCCACCGGCCAGTGGCGGAGCCAGTAAACGGCGTTAACTTACTCCTGTATCCCGCACGCCGACGAACTCATCCGATCAACTGACATCACGACGCCCCGGCGTCGTTTGGCATCCCTGGCTTCCGCATCGCGATCGGCGGCTTCCGTCGCCGTCTCCGTGACCTCGGCCCGGACCGAAGGCGGCTGCCATGGAAGAGATGGAACCCAGGGAAGTCAGCGACGAGGTGCGGGAGTTCGCTGATTTCATGAAGCGCCAGGTCGTGGGGCAGGACGACGCCGCCGACCGGATGGCAGCCAGCCTCAGCCGCGGGCTCGCCGGCATCCACGACCCCGAGCGCCTCCTGCTCACCCTGCTGTTCGACAAGGTCGAGACGGCGCCCCAAGCTCTGGGATCTCCCTGCTCGGCATGCTCGAGGACGGCACCGTCATCCTGGGCAACAACCAGCAGGCCGACGTCCGGCGGGCCATCGTGGTGCCCACGTCGAACGTCGGCAGTGAGGCCATGGGCGTGCATCTGGCGCGCGAGGGGATCGGTTTCGACACCGGCACTCCCGCCGGCGAAACGCCGCGGCCGCAGCGCGCCATGCGGGCCCGCGCCCGGAGCGCCGGCCATCAGCCCTGACCCGCACCCTCGCGAACGAGTCGCGAGACCTGGAGGTGACAGGAACCCGATGGAACCCGTAAGCGACACCGAACCCCGAACCTGAGGATATGCCATGGGAACGACGAACCAGCTTCATGTCGAACTTCACGATGGGTTTTCCGGCGAGGCCGTCTCGGCCTGGCTGGATGGGAACGAGGTCTGGCAGACCACAGGTGCCCGTACACGACTCCAGATCGACCTGGCGGCTGCATTCACGGTCGCCGTGGACCAGGGACGCCACCGGTTCGAGATCCGCGTCCCCGAACGGGACGCGATCCTCGGCCTCGACATAGACATCGCGGGACCCTGGTGGATCGCCGTGGACCTCGGACGCGACGGCAAGCTCGCCGCCCGCCAGAGCGCCACGGCCTTCCGCCACGCCTGACCAGACTCAGCCGCGCGGCCGGTCCGACACCCACCACGGAGGTCCGACCATGCACGAGCGCGACGACATGAACCTCGACGAGACCATGATGGACGAAGGCGCCATCGACCTCGATCTGCCCCAGCCCTATCGCCCCCTCTGGCCCTGGAACAACCGGGTCAGCGGAACCTACACGAGCCAGTCGACCATCATCCTGCGGAATCCGCCGGTGGTTCCGCAGCCCATCCCCATCCCCATTCCCCAGCCTCGCCCGTCCGCACGACAGGGTGGGCGGGACGCCACCATGATGGACGACCTCGACCCCATGCCGCTGGACGACGACATCGTCGACACGGGTGTCGACGAGCTGTCCCTGATCCCCCTGTTCAGCAGCGAGACCGTCCGCCTCGACGTCGACGGCACCGATCCCCAGCAGGTGATCAGCGGCGAGATCCGGCGCGGCCTGCGCCAGCGGCTGCACTGGATCGCCAACCTCCGCCGGCGTTCCACCAGCACCTGGACCGGTCGCGTCTGGTACCGCAACGGAACCGGCTCGCTGCTGCCCCAGACCACGGTCACCGTGCGGGCCTACCGCTCGTTCTTCCCCCACCAGCGGCGCCTGCGCGTCACCTTCAGCGGCGGCGGCGCCCTGACCCGCACCCGCGACTTCCGCTTCCACAGCAGCTATTTCCACGACGTCGAGTTCGAGTTCGACCACGAGGACGGCATCGCCCCCGTCACCACCATCCAGACCCACGCCCACCCCAACCATCCGGCCACGGTGCCGAGCCAGAACCTGTCGATCGAGACGGTGTACCGGCGGTCGGGCTTCCGGGTGACCCGCAGCGCGGGCGAGAACGCCGTGCCCTCGTCGCTCAGCCTCGGCAACGGCGACCCCCGCTGGGACGACAACGAGATGCACGACGCCATGCAGACCTACTGGTCGCGGTTCGCCAACACGGCGCAGTGGGCGTTGTGGGTGTTCTTCGCCAAGCAGCACATCCAGGGCCACAGCCTCGGCGGCATCATGTACGACGACATCGGCCCCAACCACCGCCAGGGCACGGCCATCTTCTACGATTCGTTCATCTCCGACCTTCCCGCCGGCGACCCCAACCCCGCCGCGTCGGTGGCCCGCCTGAAGTTCTGGACGGCGGTCCATGAGACGGGGCACGGCTTCAACCTCGCCCACAGCTGGCAGAAGGACCATCCCTTCGGCCCGAGCTGGATCCCGTTGACCAACGACGACGCCGCCCTCAGCTTCATGAACTACCCGTTCCGGTACCCCGGCGGCGAGGGTCCGTTCTTCGCCAACTTCGAGTACCGGTTCACCAACCAGGAGCTGCTGTTCCTGCGCCACGCCCCCGAGCGGTTCGTGGAGCCGGGCAACGCCGACTGGTTCCAGAACCACGGCTTCGACAACGCGGCCACCGAGGCCGCGCCGCGCTTCCGGCTGCATCTGCGCCTGAACCGCGACACCAACGTGTGCCAGTTCCTCGAGCCGGTGCGCGTGGAGTTCAAGCTGGAGAACGTCTCCAGCACGGCTCAGACCATCGACGCCGGCATCCTCGACACCAAGGAGCATCTGACCATCTGCACCATGCGCCAGGGCGACCGCGCCCGGCAGGTGTACCCGCTGGCGCAGGTGTGTCCGCGGCCGCGCATGATGCTGCTGGAACCCGGCCAGTCCATCTACGCCACCCATGACGTGTCCTTCGGACGGGACGGGTGGACGATCACCGATCAGGGCCGGTACGTCGTGCAGGCGTGCCTGGACCTGGGCGACCTCGACGTGGTGTCGAATCCGCTCATGCTGACGGTCCTTCCGGCCAACAACCGCGAGGAGATGGTGCTGGCCCAGGACATCTTCTCGACCGACATGGCGCGCGTGCTCACCTTCGGCGGCAGCCGGGTACTGGAGGCGCCCATGGACACCTTGCGCCAGGTGGCCGATCAGCTGCGCGGCAACCCCCTGGCCCTGCACGCCAACCTGTGCCTCGGCCGCATCGCGATGCGCAACTACAAGCTGCTCGACCTCAAGGACACGACCCACACCGACATCAAGTCGGTGACCGACAGGGCCGTCGGCAAGAAGTCCGTCAAGGTGGTCGACGCCGACATCGAGGCCGCCCGCAAGCACCTCGACCTGGCGTTGACCGCGGACATGGCCCGCTCGGCCGATCTGCTGGCCAACGTCAGCTTGCACGAGGAGATCGACCGCACCTCCATCTGGCTGGCGGAGATCGGCGACAACAAGGGCGCCGTGGCCCTGCAGGACCAGCTGGGCAAGTTGCTGAAGACCCGCATCGAGACCAAGACGGTGCAGACCCGAGTGCTCGCCGAGATCGACGGCATGAAGGACGCCCTGAAGGGAGGCAAGACCCGGGCGGCCAGGAACTAGCGACCCGGCCGTTCAACGCCGGACGCCGCGCCTGGATCTCAGGCGCGGCGTCCGGATGGTGCGGGGCGCGGACCCGGGGCTCAGGACCCCAGCGTGCCCTGGAACTTCTGCAGCGTCTTCTTGAAACCGTCGCGGTCGGGGGCGAGTTCGACGGCCCTGGTCTCCAGCTCGATGGCCTGCTTCGTGTCGCCCTGCTTGAAGGCGATCTCGGCCGCGGTGTCCAGGATGTTGGCCCGGTCCGCGTCGCTGGACGCCAGCTCGGCGCCGCGCAGGGCCAGCGTGAGCGCCTCGTCGAGGTTCAGGTTGTTCTCGTAGCACCACCAGGCGAAGCTGTTCAGCTCGCCCGGATCGTCGTACCAGCCCTCGGGCAGGGTGCCGCGCTTGAGCATCATGGCCTTCGGACGGTCGTTCTCCAGCAGCAGCGCGGCGTCGATCTCCAGGTCCTTGCGGGCCTCGGCCATGTCGCCGGTCGCGTTCCGGGTGGCGGCCAGGGCGGCCTTCAGCAGCGGCTTGTACTCCTCGGGCGCGGCCAGGTGGCGGGTCACGCCGGCCACGGACAGCGCGGTGCCCGGGTCCACGGAGTCGGCCATGAGGATCGCCTTGCCCTCCTGCACCACCTCCTCGGGCGTGAAATCGCCCCCGCGCACGCCGTAGTACATGGCCATGAAGACCTTGCCGCTGAGGTCGCCGGCGTGGTCGGGATCCAGCTCCATGGCCTTGCGGTAGTAGCGCACGGCGTCCTGGTTGGCGAACACGGCCTCGCTGTAGCGGCCGAGGCTGTGGCCGAGCGCCAGGGTCGGTTCGGCGGCGAACGCCTGCTCCTTCTCGGCGATGGTCCGCGGATCGGCCAGGGCGGCGTCCACGATCTCGACGAACCCGGCGACCCCGGGGTAGCCCGCCCAGCGGTCGGTGACCTCGCCGGCATGGTTGACCATGGCGAAGGTCGGGTACACGCGCACCTGGTAGGTCTTCGCCAGGTCGACGCCGGCGCCCTTCTCGCAGTCGTTCTTGAGCAGGATCACGTGCTCGAGGTAGGCCTTCAGCTGCGGGTTCTCGCTCGCCTCACGGGCGAACACCTTGCAGCCGCCTCACCACTCGGTGAAGAAGTCGATGAGGATGGGCTTGCCGTGCTGCTGCGACAGGGCCAGGGCCTCGTCCCAGGTGGTGGCGCTGAACTCGCCCGCGACCGCGGGCAAGGCGGCCAGCACGAGGAGCAACAGGAGCGCGTGGACGCGCTTGGTCATGGTGGACCTCCGGGAAAGGGTCGGTTGCGAATGATCTCCAAGATCGCCGCGACCGGGCTCGCGGGCAACATCCGATCGTAAAGGTAGGAATACGCAGGCGCCGCCCGGAAGATGCATGATCAAGACGTCCGGATCAGGGCTTGGCGATCCAGCGCCAATGAGGGTACTCTTTCGTTCCATGTAACCCGTTCCGCTTCTTGAGGCTACGGCGCATATAGGCGATCATTGATGTCGCCTTTTCACCGCGACCGTGGCCGTGGCCAGCCTCCGAGGATGACCGTCCATGGACTTCCCCATCTTCCACCTCGACTTCTTCGGCAACCGCTTCCTGATCGCCACCATCGCCACCCTGCATGTCCTGATCAACCACATGCTGGCCGTGGGCGCGATCCCCCTGGTGGCGTTCCTGGAGTGGCGCGGCCTGCGCACCGGCGACCAGCGCTGGGACCACCTCGCGCACCGCATCCTCTTCGTGTGCTTCATCGTCACCACCACCGTGGGCGCGCTCACCGGCGTGGGCATCTGGCTGTCGACCAGCCTCGTCAACCCCGCCGCCATCGGCTCGCTGCTGCGCGTGTTCTTCTGGGCCTGGTTCTTCGAGTGGACCGTGTTCGTCACCGAGGTAGTGCTCATCCTGGTCTACTACCTGAGCTGGCGGACCGCCTGGGCGCAGCGGAACAAGGGCAAGCACGTGGCCATCGGCGCGGCGCTGGCCGTGGCCTCGTGGCTGACCATGGCGGTGATCGTGGCCGTGTTCGGCTTCCAGATGGACACCGGCGTAGGGACCGTCCAGCCTGGTTTCTGGACCGCGGTGCTCAACCCCCGTACCTGCCGCAGCCTTCTTCCACGCCGTTCGCGCTGGTGACGGCCGCTGATGTTCGTACCGCTATCACCGGCGCCGTCACGCGCCGGGACGAGGAGTTCCGCGGCCGCGCGCTGCAGATGATCAGGCGGCTGGCCCTGGTCTTCACCCTGCCGCTGCTGCTGGGCGCCTGGAGCTACTGGCGGCCATCCCGAGCGGATGCTGGCCAACGTCGACACCGCGCTCACCACGCTCGCTGACGCGGTTCCTCGACCGCTGCGCTGGCTCATCCTGGCCTCGGTCGTCGCGGTGACGGATTCTGCCTCTGGGGCTGTTCGCGCCGCGGCGGGGCTCCGCACCGCCCTGCTCGTGCTCCCTGCCTGCTCGCTGTGTGGCAGCTGAGCTACTTCGAGCGGGTGCGAGTTCATCCGCAAGCCCGACGCTGTCATCGCCTCCGGCGATGTACGCTCCAACGGCCTGCGCGCGGCCGACTATCCTGGCTCACCGCGAAGACGGCCTCCTGGCGCACGCCAGCCATCGCCCGTCCGCGAGGTCACCGAGTTCGCCCTGCAGGCCGGACGCGAGATGTTCCGCCGGCCTGCAGCCGCCGCCACCACCCACGGCGTCACCAGCGTGGTGCAGAAGCTGCTGCCAGGGTGACGCATGGCTGGAACGCGTGGGAGCCGGCGGTGCTCGACACCTACCTCATGGGCATGCACAACGCGCGGCCAGTTCATGCCGCCGGTGCCGGGCAACGACGCCGAGCGCGACGCCTTCGCCCGCGGCCGATCGCCCTGCAGCGATGACCCTTGCCCTGCTCGACGGCGCCCAGACACCGCCGGCGCCGCGTCCGCCGCCAACCCGTCCCGCACCAACTGACCGGAGGAACCGACCTCATGGATCGCATCGCCAACTGGCCCCTGCCCCTGGACATCCCCGCCGCTGCCCGCCGATTCGCGCTGCTGCAGGCGCCTGGTGCTCTCCTCTGGCACATCCTGTTCGTCAACCTGATGGTGGGCGGCACGCCGTCTACGGTGGCGTTCAGATCCCGGCCGCCGGCGCCGATGACGCCTGCGCGGGCGGTGGCCGGCACCGTGACGGTCAATGCGAGCCTGGCCGTGGTCCTGGGCGGGGCCCGTTGCTGACCATCAACGTGCTCTACACGGTGCACTTCTACAGCGCCAACGCGCTGATGGAGCGGCCTGGCTGAGCATCGTGCCGCTGGTCACCCTGGCGTTCCTCACCTACGTGCACAAGTACACCTGGGATCGCCTCGCCGACGGCAGCGCGCGGCCCGCACCTGGGCTTTCATCGGCATCACGGGCGCCGGGCTCTTCCTGATGATCCCGCTGACTTTCCTGACCAGTCAACCTCATGCTGTTCCCGGGCCACACTGAGGTGCACGGCTTCTGGTCGGCCCTCACGCTGCCCAACGTGTGGCCGCGCTACCTGCACTCTCCTCACCGCGAGCGTGGCCATCGCCGCCCTGTTCCTGCTGTTCTACTTCCTGCGGGCGGTGCCCCATCGAGCAAGGTAGTTCCAGACGCTCGACTGCCGCGCCTCCGCCGCCTGTTCTACGGCATCGCCCTGGGGCGCCAGCGGCCCGCAGCTCGCGTTCGGTCCCCTGCTGCTCCTCACCTTGCCGAGCCTGGGCATGAGCTGGTACCTGATCGCCGTGGTGAGCCTGGGCGTCGTGTTCGCGTTGACGGCCATGACGCTCATGTGGCGGGAGATCACCGACCCGGTGGCCCGGCCCATGCCGCGCGCCACGCTGGTGTTCACCCTCATCACCCTGACGGCCTTCTGCATGGGCTACGGACGCCACGTCTACCGCGAGCAGGCCCTCCGCGACCACCGCGACCTCGTGGCCGCCCACACCCGGGACGTGCGCTGGCAGATGGCCGCCGCCCAGTGGCGTGACGCCACGGGCCAGACGCTGGTGAAGGTGCCGCTGGGCCAGCGGATCTTCGAGAGCACGTGCGCCGCCTGCCACGCCGTCGACCGGGTGCTGGTCGGGCCGTCGCTCACGGAGATCGCCGGCCTCTACCGCGATAACCCTGCCGGAATCGTCACCTGGGCCGAGGCGCCCTACCGCAAGCGGCCGGGCTTCGTCGCCATGCCGGCCTTCAAGCTGGGTGAGGAAAAGCTGCTGGCCGTGGCGGGTTACATGATCGCGCTGGGCTCGGGCGACGCTCCCGGAGCGGAGCCGGCTCCGGCCGCCGCCGGCGAAGGAGGTTGACCTGAGCCGGCATCGTATTAACCATGTCCACGAAGGATGGATCGATGCCGCCGTGAGCGTCCTCGCGTCGGCGGGTGGTTGTTCCGGGAGATGGAGCGATGAGCATCAGCAAGAAGTACCTGAAGACCAAGCCGATGAGCAAGGTGACCTTCCGTTTGCCGCCCGAGGTCGGCGAGGGCGTCCGCGAGGCCTTCATCGTGGGCGAGTTCAACGGCTGGGATCCGCGGGCCACGGCCATGCAGAAGCTGAAGTCGGGCGAGTTCAAGGTCACCCTCGACCTCGAGGTCGGTCGCGAGTACCAGTACCGGTACCTGCTCGACGGTCGGGTCTGGACCAACGACGACGGCGCCGACCGTTACGTTCCCGCCGGGGTGCCGGGCGAGGAGAACAGCGTCGTGGTCGTCTGACCTGCGACCGCGAGTCCAGACGGAAATCACGGCGGGCCGGCTTGCATCTTGGCAACCGGCCCGCCGTCGTCTACCCTTGACGGTCTCAGCCCGGACAGCCCAACCCGAGGATCGACCCGGATGTTCGAACGCAAGCCCCTGCGCACCGATGTCGCCGCCGAGATCCAGGGTCGGATCATCGACGGCCGTCTGGCCGCCGGCACCCGCATCAACGAGTCGCAGCTCTCGGCCGCGATGGGCATCAGCCGCACGCCCCTGCGCGAGGCCATGCTGTGCCTGACCACCGAGGGCGCGCTCGCCTCGGACATGGGCCGCGGTTTCCGGGTCCCACGCCTGGACGGCCGCGAGCTGTCCGACCTGCTGGAGACGCTGGCCGTGGTCTACGAGGCGGCCGTCCGCCGCGCGGACGACGGCGGCCTGAAGGACGTCTTCGAGGCCCGGAACATCCTGGGCCGCGCCCGGCTGCAGACCGCCGAGCCCGCCGCCCTGTGCGAGCAGCTCTACCTGCTGCTGCGGCACCTGATCCGTGGATGCCATAACGATATCCTGCGCCGCGAGGGCCTGCGCCTGGTGAGGCTGGTCCTGCGGTACATCAACGTCGGGATCGCCCGTGGCTTCTCGCCCGAGGGATTCCTCGCTCATATGGATGCGGGCCTTGCCGATCTAGAGCAGGGCGGACGTCCGGCGGCTGCGGTGCGCTTCGCCCATGCGCTGGCGGACCTGGGGAGCGATCTGGCGCCCCGGTTCCCCACGGAGGCGACCGAGCGGGCCTGACAAGGGGAAACATGGACCTCAGCATCCTGGTCAACGGCGTCCAGCTGCGCCCCGGCGAGGCTGCGGCCGACACGCGCCTGCGCGAGGCCGGGTTCGAGCGTCTGGGTCCCTGGCAACGCCTGACCCGGCGATTGCCCCGCGGCTACGGCTACTGGGAGGCGGCCGACCCCCACGTCGAGTGCTTCGACGGCGACGTGGCCATCTACCCCTGCCTCGACGGCTACCTCAATCATGACCGGCGCTGGGGCACCAGCTGCCTCGTGCGCACCGCGCAGCAGAACCTGACCGGCATCGAGGTCTGGGTGATCGCCGGGGTGTACGCCGCCGGCAACCTCTACGACCGCTTCCTCGACGCCGGCCGCGAGCACCTCGGCGACCCACGCGAGGAGGGCCATGGCTGCGCGTTCTGGCAGCGTGACCGCCTGCTCGTCTCCGCCCGGTATGACCGGCGGCAGTACAACGCGGTGTTCCGGGTCGACCTGGACCCCGCCTAGGCGTCCTCGCCCTGCGCGGCGAGCCACTGCCGCAGGAACGCCACGCCGCCCGCTCGTCGCGGAACTCCCCGCCAGCTGGGCCTCGTAACAGGCCCGCATGGCCTGCCCCACCCAGGCCCGGCTGCATCCCCAGGCCGAGCAGATGCCGCCCCATGATGATCGGCGCCGGGCCCTGGTCGAGCACGGCCAGCTCGTCGGCGCGCCGGGCGAGCCAGCGGGCGGCCGGCGGGTCGGGGTCGCCGGCCGGACCGCGCCCGCCCTGGTCGGCCCGCACCACGCGCACCAGGCGGTCGATGCGGCCGGCGTCGCGCGACAGGCGGCGCACCGCGGCATCGCTGGCCTGCTCGGCATACAGCTGGGCGGGCCGGCCGTGGCAGGCCACCAGCGGCAGGATCTGGCGCGCGAGCGCGTGCTGGCAGGCCAGGCTGTCGAGGAACTCGCCGGCGCGGATCACGCTCTGTTGCTCGTGGCCGGGCGTGCGGATGCGGCCGTCGGCGTCGCGCTCGAGGGTGTCGGGCTTGCCGAGGTCGTGGCAGAGCACGGCCAGGCCCACCACCAGGTCGTCTTCCTCCTGGCCGGTGCGCTGGTGGGCGAACACGTCGAGGCAGAGGCCCGTGTGGGTGTAGACGTCGCCCTCCGGGTGGTGTTCGGGATCCTGGGGACAGCCGTCGAGGGCCGCGAGCTGCGGGGAGAACTTCAGCCAGCCCGCCTCGCGCAGGAACCGCAGGCCCGCCGACGGGCGCCGGCCCAGCAGCAACAGCTTGCGCCACTCCTGCCAGATCCGCTCCGCCGCCAGACCCTCGGGCTCGATGGTGCGGCAGAGGGCCAGCGTGTCGGGATGGCCGCGCAGGTCGAACCGAGCCGCGAACTGCATGCCGCGCAGGACCCGCAGGGGATCCTCCACGAATGCGGCCGAGCAGTGGCGCAGCACGCCCTGTTGCAGGTCGGCGCGGCCGTCGAAGGGGTCGACGAGCGTGTGGTCGAGCGGATCGAACGCCAGGGCGTTCATGGTGAAGTCGCGGCGTGCGGCCGCGGCCGGGAACTCGAGGTAGGGATCGCTCTCGACCAGGAAGCCGCGGTGGCCCAGGCCCGCCTTCGACTCGCGGCGCGGCAGCGACACGTCGATCGGCACGCCCCGCAGCTTGAGCACCCCGAACGACAGCCCCACCGGATCGATCACGAACTCCGAGGCCAGCGCCTCCTCGAGGCGGTCGGCCGGCAGACCGTGCACCTCGACGTCCAGGTCGGCGACGGGCAGGCCGAGCACCGCGTCGCGGACCGCGCCGCCCACCACCCAGGCCCGGCCGCCGCTGCGGCGCACCACGTGGCAGAGGTGCCCGAGGGCTTCGTCGAGACGGTGGTGGTCGCGAGGCAGGCGGAGCACGGGACCTCACCTTCCTGGTCTGTGCCGGGACGCGGGCTTACCTTGGCGCGGTTGCCCTCGACCCCAACGACAGGCCCCTTGCATGTCGGTCACCGATCCGCAGCGCCCCCGCATCGTGCCCGAAGGCTTCGGCCTGGGCGCCGCCGACAGCATGCCGCGAGCCGTCGCGTTCATGATGCTGTCTGCGGCCAGTTTCGCCGTGATGGGCGCGATGGTCAAGGCCGCCGGCGATCTGCCGGTGCACCAGAAGGTCTTCTTCCGCAACCTCGTGACCCTGATCATCACCGTGGGCATGGCCTGGCAGAAGCGCGAGAACCCCTTCGGCCCCACGCCCTGCCTGGGCCTGCTGCTGCTGCGGTCGTTCGCCGGCCTGGGCGGCGTCACCCTCTATTTCTACGCCATCGGCCATCTGACCCTGGCCGACGCGTCGCTCCTGAACAAGGTGTCGCCGTTCTTCGTGACCGTGATGGCGGCCGTCTGGCTGGGCGAGCGCGTCACGCGCCGGGTGGTCGGCGGGGTCGGCCTGGCCTTCCTGGGCGCCGCCCTGGTGATGCGGCCGACGTTCGCCCTCGAGCCCCTGGCCGCGCTCGCGGGCCTGGGTTCGGCATTCTGCGCCGGGCTGGCCTACACCGTGGTGCGGGCGCTGAAGGGACGGGCCCACCCGCGCCGCATCGTGTTCTATTTCTCGCTCGTCTCGACCCTGGCCGTGCTGCCGCTGCTGATCTGGCGCCACGTCGCACCCGATCCCTGGCAGTGGGTGTGGCTGCTCGGCACGGGCGTGTTCGCGGCCGGCGGCCAGGTGTTCCTCACCCTGGCCTACCACAACGCTCCGGCCGGACAGGTGAGCATCTGGGGCTACCTGCACGTCCTCTTCTCGTTGCTCATCGGCCTGGCGGTCTGGGGAGAGCAGCCCGGGCTCATCAGCATCCTCGGCGGCTTGCTCATCATCGTCGCCGCCCTCCTGAACCGAAGGACGAGGTGACCGTGGACTTCGACCTCATCAACGCGCTCATCCTCCTGGGCGCCGGCCTGGGCGCCGGCCTGGTGGCCGGATTCGCCGGGGTGGGCGGGGGCATCGTCATGGTGCCGGTGCTGCTGGAGCTGATGCGCGCCTGGGGCGTGCCGCAGACGGTGGTCGTGCAGGCGGCCATGGCCACCAGCCTGGCCGTGGGCTCGCTCAACGCGGCCTCGGCCGCATGGCGGCAGCACCACCAGCGCCGGATCGTCTGGCGCCTGGTGGTGCCCGTGGTGCCGTCGAGCATGCTGGGCGCCTGGCTCGGATCGGCGATCGCCTCGCAGCTCGACGGGCGGGTCCTGCAGTTCGGGCTCGCGGGCGTGCTGCTCTTCGCCGCCTGGCGGCTCACCCGCCAGGCCGAGCCCGTCGCCCGCGGCGACGGGGTGCCCACGCGCTCGCTCCTGATCTGGGCCGCGGTCGGCCTGGGCGTGGGCCTGTTCTCGGGCCTGAGCGGCCTGGCGGGCGGGGTGGTCCTGATCCCGGCGCTCGCCCTGGTAGGCAAGCTGCCGAGCCGGTTCCTGGCGGCCACCTCGGCCGCGGTCGTGATGTTCACGGCGGCGACCGGCGCGGCGGGCTACATGCGGTACGGCCCGGCGACCGAACGGCTGGGCGACGGGTTCGTCGGCTACGTCTGCCTGCCCGCGGCCGCCTGCCTGGCCGTGTCCGCCATCCCGATGGCGCAGGTCGGAGCGCGGCTGAACAAACGCACCAGCGGGGTGTGGTTCCGGCGGGTGTTCGCGGCGATGATGGTGCTCGTGGTGACGCGGCTGGCGCTCACCGCGTGACGGTCGCGAGCGCTCTGATCAGCGCCTGACGGTCGAACGGCTTGGCCAGGGCGGCCGTGAACCCGTGCGCCGCGAAGTCGCTCATCACCGGGTCGTGGGAATACCCGCTGGCCACGATGGCCCGCACCCGGGGATCGAGCTCGCGCAGGGCGGCGAAGGTCTGCTGCCCGTCGAGGCCGGAGCCGAGGGTGAGGTCGATCACCACGAGGTCGAACGGCCGGCCCGCGTCGCGGGCCTCGCGGTAAGCCGCGATCGCCGCCTCGCCGTCGGCCACCGCCGTGCAACGGTGGCCCAGGCTGCGGACCATCCGGGCCATGATGTCGCGCACGGCGTCCTCGTCGTCCAGGACCAGCACGTGCAGGCCGGTTGCAGGTTCCTCCCGCGGCGGGATCGCCTCGGCCGCCGACGTCCGGCCGGCCGCCGGCAGCCGCAGGATGAACTCGGCGCCTCCGCCCGCAGGCGATTCGTACCGCAGGCTGCCGCCGTGCCGCGTCAGCACCGAGTAGCAGGTGGTCAGGCCGAGGCCGGCGCCGGCATCCTTGGTCGAGAAATAGGGTTCGAAGATCTGCTCGGCGATCGCGGCGGGCACGCCGGGACCCTCGTCGCGCACCGAGAGCTCCACCCAGGCGGCGCCGTCGCGATCCAGGTTGCGACCCCGGATCCAGACCCGGCCGCCGCCGGGCATGGCCTGGTGGGCGTTGATCAGGAGGTTGCTGATCACCTGCTCGAGCTGGCCGCGGTCGACCTCCACGCATTGCAGGCCGTCGGGCAGGTCGAAGTCGGGCTCGAGGTCGATGCCCGCGCAGATCAGGCCGGCCGTGCCCCTGACCAGTTCGGCCAGATCGGTGGGCTGCTTCCGCGGCGCGCCCCCGCGGGCGAACGTGATCAGCTGGCCGGTGAGGGCCTGCGCCTTCTCGGCGGTCGCCCGCATCCGCTGCAGGCTCGCGCGGCCGTCCGGGTCGAGCGTGTCCGATTCCTCGAGCATGGACACGTGCCCGAGCATCACCATCATCAGGTTGTTGAAGTCGTGGGCAAGGCCACCGGCCAGGACGCCGAGCGATTCCAGCTTCTGGGTCCGGACGCGGGCCTGCTCCAGGCGCAGGCGGTCGGTCACGTCACGGAACGCGAGCACCAGCCCCGGACCCTGGTCGCCGGATCCTGCGAGCCGGGCCACCGCGACCTCCAGATGGCAGGGCTCCGCCGCACCGCGGGCCGGCAACCGGTAGCTGAAGACGGGCCCGGCCTGATCCGCGCCGGGGCCATTCGTTCCCTCGGCGGGCTCGGCCGACCCCGCGGGCAGACCCGGGAACAGCTCGGCGAGCTCGCAGCCCAGGATCTGCGCGGCCGGCCGGCCCGTCAGGCGCGCCACCGCCGGGTTGGCCATCACCACCCGCCGCCGACCGTCCACGGCCACCACCGCATCGGAGATGCTGGCCAGGACCGTGGCCAGCCGTTCGGACTCGCGCCGCACCGCGGCCTCGGAGACCGTCAGTTCGCGGGTCCGGGCCGCGACCTCGCGCTCCAGCCGCCCGGCGTACCGGCGGCTCTGCCAGGTGGCGACCACCAGGGCCAGCAGCGCCAGGCCCACGGCCGCTTCCAACGCCACGAACCAGAGACGACGCCAGATCGGCGGCTGGATCACGATGACCGGCGTGACGGCCGGCGCGCCGTCCGGCTGGCCCGGATCGACGGCCTGGACGTGGAACCGGTAACGCCCGGGCGGCAGGTTGGTGTAGCGCACGGACTGCGTGGGGATCGCCCCGGCTGGCCGCCAGTCCGCGTCGAAGCCCTCGAGCCAGGTCCGGAACAGCAGCCTGTGCTCGTCGCGGAAGGGGGTACTGCGGAACGCGAAGCTGAGCTCGCCCGCGCCGACGGGGACCTCGAGCGGGCCATCGAGCGCGAGCGGCCGGCCCTCGCGGACGACGCTCACGATGCGCGCCGACGGCGCGAAGGGGGGCGGTCCGTCCTGGGCGAGGTCGACGGTGGTGACGCCCCGATCGGTCCCCACCCACATGCGCCCGGCCGGGTCGAGCGTGAGCGCGTCGCGGTTGACCTCCGCACCGAACAGGCCGTCCCGCACGGTGAGGCAGCCGAGCGTCCGGCCATCCCAGATCCTGACGCCCTGGTCCGTGCCCACCCAGAGCTGACCGTCGGGCAGGACGGTGACCGCGAAGGCTGGGCGATCGAGGCTCGGCCGGTTGCAGCGGACGAGCCGGTCGCCCTGGACCTCCGCGAGACCCCGCGACGTGGCCGCGTAGATCCGCCCATCGGCGGCCTCGGCGAGGCTGTAGACGCTGTCGAGCAGGTCATCGCCTGCCGTGACGTTCCGGACCGACGCCCCCTCGATCCGCAGCACACCCCGGTTGCCGGTGGCCACCCAGAGGCTCCCGTCGCGCGCGACCAGGAACCTCCGGACGAGCGGCACCGGACCGGGCAGCCGCTCCTCAAGGGGGTAAAGGTGGGCGCCGGTCGCGTCCAGACTCCAGAGTCCGGCGGCGCCGCCGACCCAGAGCCGGCCCGCGGGGTCCTCGGCCAGGGCATAGATCCCTGCGGCGAGGCCCAGATCCGCGCTCAGCCAGTCGACGCGGCGGTCCTGGTCGAGACGGCCGAGCCCCTGCAGGCCGGCCGCCACCCACACCGTGCCGGCGCCGTCCTCGAGCAGATCGGCGACCCTGGCGGTGTGCGGATCGGCCACCGCGAAGGCGATGGTGCGCGGCGGCTCGTTCATCAGGGTCAGACCGCCGGGGTGGCCGAGGGTGATGGTGCCGTCGGAGCGCGCCAGGACCGCGCTCACCTCGTCGTCGAGGAGTCCGTGCCGGCGATCGAAGCTGGCGACCCGCCGGTCGATCAGCTTGCTGAGGCCGCGCAGGCTCGCGAACCAGACCGGCCCGGCGCGATCGACCAGCAATCCGGTGGCGCCGTTGCTGGCCAGACCATTGCGCGTGGCCAGTTCCCGCGGGCGGTTGGCGGAAGGCGCCAGTTCGTAGATACGCGCCCGGTCGCCCACGTAGACCCACCCCGCGGCGTCCGCGGCCACCGCCACGCCCATCGCGGCCCAGGGCAGTTCCAGCGAGTCGAAGGTCCGCAGCCTGGTGAAACCGTTCCCGTCCAGCCGTCCGAGCCAGGTTTCGCCCACCAGCAGGACCGACCGCGAATCCGGATCCTCCTGGGCGAGGACGGCGAAGACGGGCTCGGCCGGCACGGCGGCCACGAGCTCGGCGCGCGGCGTCGCCGCCAGGCCGGTCAGCCGGTAGAGCCCGCGGTCGGATGCGAGCAGGACCATGTCGCCCGCCCAGCAGCCGCTGGCCAGCCAACCGGGACCGCCGGGCAACTCGATCGGCTCATAGACCGCGTCCTGCAGGAGGAAGGCCTGCCCCTCGGTCGACAGCAGGACCGCCCGCCTCTGGTCGCCTTGGCGCGGCGCCGGCAGCACCGTGTGGATCTCCTGGAAGCCCTCGCCGCGAGCCCGCAATGCAACGCTGTGCCAGCGACCGCCCTCCCGCAGGATGAGACGGCTGAACCGGTGCGCCACGCCCCAGATGTCCCCGGCGGCGTCGATGCTCAGGCAGCTGATCGGCACGCCAGCGAACTCCTCGCCGTCCTGCGAGGTGACCCACTCGAGGCCGTCGTAGCGGGCGATGCCGTTGCGCGTGGCGAGCCAGAGGCAACCGTCGGCATCCTGGGCGAGGCCGCGGACCTCGGCGCTCGGCAACCCGTCCTGCTCGTTGTAGGTGACGACGTGGAAGACCTGGGCCGAAGACGGCGCGGCCGCGGCGAGAAGCCCGGCGAGCACGGCGAGCACGGCGGCGAACCGCGGCCAACGGCGTGGTCGCGACGGTCGTTTCGGTAACGTCGACCGGGTCATCGGCATGGCGTGACGAGGCTCCTGCGGGTCGACCGAAGCGCGGTGGGCATGGACCGATCGCCGAAACCTAGCCCACGGGGCCGGGGCATTCAATGTCCGAAACGGTGCGTGCGAGCCCGCCGCCGCCGTGCGCCTGGCGACGGCGGGCCCGTCAGATCCCGGCTCAGCCGGCCAAGAGACCCGCCACCGAGCCCCGGCTCAGCGGGTGGTAGCTGTCCTTGACCGCGGCGAACACCTCGCGCGCGAAGGCCGCCGTCCGCTCCTGCTTCACGAGCGCGGTGTAGAGCGGCTTGAGGTACTTCATGCGGCCCACCGTGCTGAGCACCTCGCGGATCCGCGGCATGGCCGGCTCGTAAGCCGATCCGGCGGCGATGGTCAGCCATTCCACCAGCACCTCGTAGTTGCCCTGGGCGGTCAGGCCGAAGGTCTCGTCGAGCCAGCGGCAATCGGCCTCCGGCAGCTGCCGCGGCAGGTCCTGCAGGAACAGCTGCCACTCGGTGGCCGACCACGCCTCGGTGACCGCGGGCTCGGGCCGCGAGCCGTCGCCCCAGCCGGCGGCCATCTCGCGCACCCGGTCGACCGCGTCCGAGGCGATGGGCAGCTCGTTGTCCGGCATGCCCGGGCCGTCGACCCATTCGGGACCGCGCACCTTCGCGTAGACGCCGGGCAGCTCCTGCTCGAGGAAGGCCAGGAACTCGTCGGTGGTGATGCTCTGGAAGCGGAACGTGCTGATGTACTTCAGGAGGAACTCGTCGAAGGCGGGCCGGCCCACGGCGTCCTCCAGCAGCAGCACGAACTGCGCGCCCTTCTCGTACGGCACCAGCGAGTAGACCTCGTCGGGGTCGATGCCCTCGAGGTGGTTGCGCAGGCGCGTGTAGGGCGAGTCGGGGCCGAACTGGTCGAGGTTGATCTGCAGGGCGTTGCGCCGCACGATGCCCTGGAGGTCGGCGAACTCCTTGCCGTAGATCTCCTCCAGGATGCGCCGCTCGGCGTACACGGTGAAGCCCTCGTTGAGCCAGAAATCGTCCATGGTGGCGTTGGTCACCAGGTTGCCGGTCCAGCTGTGGGCCAGCTCGTGGGCGACGACGTTGACCTGGCTGCGGTCGCCGGCCAGCAGGGTCGGGGTCAGGAACGTCAGCCGCGGGTTCTCCATGCCGCCGTACGGGAAGGCGGGCGGCATCACCAGGAGGTCGAAGCGGTCCCACTCGTAGGGGCCGAAGAGGTGCTCGGCCTTGCTGATCATCTGCTCGGTCTCGTCGAACTCCCAGGCCGCTTGCTCGATGGTCTCGGGCTCGGCGTACACCCGGCAGCGCGGGCTCAGGTCGCGGCCCTCGAGGTTGCCCACGGCCAGGGCCAGCAGGTAGGTGGGGATGGCCTGGGGCATGGCGAAGCTCCAGGTCGTGCGGCCGTCGTCGGTCTCCTCGCCCGTGTTGGCGGCCGACATGACCGCGCGCAGGGGCGCCGGGACGGTGATCTTCGCGTCATAAGTGACGCGGTGCCGCGGCGTGTCCTGGCAGGGGACCATGGTGCGTGCGTGGATGGGCTGGCACTGGCTGAACATGAAGGGGTGCTCGCCGCCCGCGGTCTGCTGGGGCTCGAGCCAGCCGAGGGCCAGGGCGCCCTGGGCGGTGGCGTAGGTGATGGTGATCGATTCGGTGCCGGCCGGGAGGTCGAGGCGCAGACGGTCGCCGCGGACAGGCTCGCTCTCGGCGACCGACCAGGGGATGGCCTGGCCGCGCTGGTCGGTGACCGCGTTGATCGCCAGGCCGCGGCCGTCGAGATCCAGGGGACCGCTGCCGGGCTCGGCGAGGTCGATGCGGACCTGGCCGTTGAGGGCCTCCCCGGCGAAGTCGACGGTGAGCTCGAGGTCGAGGTGACGCTGGCGGGGCTGGTCGCTGTCGCACCAGGAATGGGGATCGAAGCGGGGCATCGTGCGGGCTCCTCGGGTTGGGCGCGTGTCGCGGGGGCGTGGCCTTGCTCCGGACATGGTACGACGGATCGGGCGATCGGTCAGCCCAGGGATTGCGCGAGCCGGGCGGCTTCGTCGGCGGCCTGCTCCTGGCGGTGGAGCAGACGGTGGCAGTTGCGGCAGAGGGTGATCAGGTTATCGAGCTCGGTGCGGCCGCCGGCGGACGCCGGCACACGGTGGTGGATCTCGAGCTGGCGGTCGTGATTGCAGCCGTCGGCCTGGCAACGGTACCGATCGCGGCGCAGGGCCGCGCGGCGCAACCGGAGCGGGACGACGTGACGACGGACGATGCGGCCGCCGGTCTCGGTCTCGACCAGGGCGTCGCACGCGGCGGACTCGAGCAGGGCGCGCGGAACGGGCAGGTCGCCGCGCGAGGTGACCAGGTCGGCGCGGCCGCATCCGGGGCAGCTCAGGATCACCAGCAGCGTGCCGGGACCGTCGGCAGGCGGCGTGTGGCCGACGGCGCCGGGGCTCGCGCTGGACTCCAGGGCATCGACGTGCAGGGCTCCGAGCGGTTGCTTGCTGCCGCGCTGGCGGCGGGCGGCGATGGCGGCCTCCCAGCGGGCGTATTGCTCGGGCGTGAGCTTGAGGGTGACGTGGAGGTGGTCGGGCTCTGGGTCGGGTGTCGGGGCCTGCACCGTCGGCGCGGCCCGGTCGTCGGCAGCCGGATCGCCGGTTCCGGCGGGTGGCGCGGCAGGGCGTGTCGGCTGCACCGGGCTGGTCTCGGCCTCGGCGGCTTTCCGCGGCGAGGCGGAGGCCGGCAACGACTCCTCGATCGCCTTCACTCCGAAGGCGCCGGCGAGGTCGGTCAGTTCTCGCTCGGTCTGGGGGGTCGCTTGACCGACGACGGCCCGGGCGTCGTGCCAGCTGAGCGATCCCGATTCGATGGCCCGGGCGATCCTGGGCAGGTCGCGGAGGCGTCGCCCCATCCGGACCATGTCGCGCGACTGGTCCGGCGTCAGCCCGGCCGCGGCGGACGCATAGCCCGCGAGGTTCTTGTAGCCGAGAACACGATGGATCTTACGATCGGCGATCTCGGCCAGATAGAAGGCTGCGCGGACGTACCCCTTGCGCGTCGTCCGGATCGACTCGACGAAGTTGTTGTGCAGGCTCTGCTGGGCAGGTGTCGCGGCTCGGAGACAGTCGGCGAAGTCGATGGAATCTGACATTGGCACATGGATCCTGTTCCGGGAGGAGTCTGGACCATTGTTCGCATTTGGTGTGCCAATTGCGTCCATGGACGCAATTCCGTGACCATGCATCAAGGACATGAGCTGGTCTGAACCGCCGACCGCAGCTATGATGATCCCGGCCGGAGGACATCGCCCAATGCCCGCACGCCTCGGCATCGCCATGCTGACCTTGCTCGCCGCAACCGAGCTCACCGGCGGCAGCGCCGACGTCGGCGATCCCTACGCCTCCGCCCGCGAGCGCATGGTCCGCACGCAGCTGGAAAGCCGGGGCATCGCGAACCCCGCCGTCCTCGCGGCCATGCGGACCGTACCACGCCACCGCTTCGTCCCCGCCGACCTCGCCGACCAGGCCTACCAGGACCACCCCCTGGCCATCGGCCACGACCAGACCATCAGCCAGCCCTACATCGTGGCCTTGATGACCGAGGCGCTGCAGCCGCAGCCCACCGACCACGTGCTCGAGATCGGCACCGGCTCGGGCTACCAGGCGGCCGTGCTGGCCGAGCTGGTGGCCGAGGTCTACACCATCGAGATCGTGGCCCCGCTCGCCCAGCGCGCA
Organism: Candidatus Krumholzibacteriia bacterium; assembly: GCA_041390065.1. GTDB lineage: Bacteria > Krumholzibacteriota > Krumholzibacteriia > LZORAL124-64-63 > LZORAL124-64-63 > Glo-17. The sequence continues at coordinate 96,778 of JAWKQQ010000012.1, read as the reverse complement.
CGCGAGGTGCTGACCGAGCTGGGCTATTCGAGCGTCCACGTCCGTACCGGCGACGGCTTCCAGGGCTGGCCCGAGCAAGCCCCATTCGACAAGATCATCGTCACCGCCGCGCCTCCCGAGGTGCCCCGGCCGCTGCTCGACCAGCTCGCTCCGGGCGGCCGGCTCGTCGTCCCCGAAGGCGACCGGATCCAGACCCTCGTCCTCTACACCCGCCGCGCCGACGACGGGCCCGATGGCCGCCCCGTCATCGAACGGCGCGCGCTCCTGTCGGTCCGCTTCGTCCCCATGACCGGCGAAGTCCAGCGCCACTGAATCACTTAGCGTCGTCGAAAAGATTCCTGTTCTCGTGACAGGTCGATCTGCGCTATGGTCGCGAGTTACAACCCGGTCAACCCGCCACTCCGAGGAGGTGCCAACCACCAGGCGCATGTCCGCAATCCCAATCGCAACCCCACACCCCGACCGATTGGAGATCCCATGCCCCGTTCGCAACACATCCTGGCTTTGACCCTGCTGGTCAGCCTCCTGGCGGCCGTCGCGATGGCCGCCCCCACCGACCCCCGCGAGTTCGTCCCCGTGCAGAACGGCTTCTCCTCCTCCGGCCAGAAGGTCCTCCCCTACGCCTCCGACCGGCTGCTCGTGCAGTTCACCGAGGACGCCATGGAAATGGCCAAGCTCGACATCCCCCTCGACCTCGGCGCCCAGGCGCCCCAGGCGGCCACCGGCCTGCGCAGCGTGGACAACGTGGTGCGCGCCGCTGGCCTTCGCTCCGTCGAACGCCCCTACATCAAGCTGCGCGACGAGGAGAAGACCCGCACCGCGGGCATCGACCGCTGGTTCATGCTCAGGTTCGACGGCCGGGCCGATGTCGCCCAGCTCGCCAAGCGCCTCGAGCAGGACCCCAACGTGGCCGCCGTGTCGCTGGACTGGCTGGCGTTCCCGGCCGCCGTCCCCAACGACCCGCTCTACCCCGATCACTGGGGCCACAACAACACCGGCCAGCTGCCCGGCCTCGACTGGGGCGGCACCTACGAGCACATCGGTCCGCCCGTCGGCACCCCCGGCTTCGACGCCAACGCCCAAGCCGCCTGGGACAACGGCTACGGCGCAGCCGGCGTCGTGATCGCGATCATCGACAGCGGCGTGGACGTCGGCCATCCCGACCTGCGCCAGGTCACCGGCTACGACTTCGGCGACAACGACAGCAACCCCGACGACAACTCGGCCCAGGCCGGCCACGGCACCTGCTGCGCCGGCGTGGCGGCGTCGATGCGCAACAGCCTGGGCTCGGCCGGCATCGCCGCCGACTGCTCCATCATGCCCCTGAAGGTGGCCAACAGCGCCGGCAGCATGTACTTCAGCTCGATCCAGAACGCGCTGTACTACGCGGCCGACAACGGCGCCGACGTCATCAGCATGAGCCTGGGTGCCGCCATCAGCAGCGACTCGGCCACCAACACGGCGCTGCAGTACGCCTACAACGCGGGCTGCGTGATCCTGGCCGCCACCGGCAACGAGAACGCCAGCACGATCAGCTACCCGGCCATCAACGGCTACGTCATCGGCGTGGGCGCGGCCTCGCCCTGCGGCGAGCGCAAGCGGTCGAGCAGCAGCAGCTCCGAGGTCAACCCCGGCGTCAACACCGACCCCAACGGCTACACCTGCGACGGCGAGCGCTGGTGGGGCTCGAACTACGGCGTCAACACCCGTGACGCCGCGGGCGCGGTCGATCTGATCGCCCCCACGATCCTGCCGACCACCGACATCGCCGGCAGCGGCGGTTACACGTCCGGCGACTACGAGGGCTTCTTCAACGGCACCAGCTGCGCGACGCCCTACGCCGCCGGCGTGGCCGCCCTGGTGATCGCCGCCAACCCCACCTGGAGCAACGCCCAGGTGCGCGATCAGCTGGTGCAGACCTGCCAGGACGTGACCAGCGTGGAGTCCGGCTCCGGCTGGGACCGCTACACCGGCTACGGCATGATCGACGCCGACGCGGCCGTGGGCGGCGGCGGCGGCCCGGTGCCCCCGGTGGCCGCGTTCACCGGCACGCCCACCAGCGGCGACGCGCCCCTGATCGTCAGCTTCACCGACCAGAGTTCGGGCAGCCCCACGAGCTGGAGCTGGTCCTTCGGCGACGGCGGCACGTCGTCGAGCCAGAACCCGAGCCACACCTACACCACGGCCGGCACCTACACCGTCACCCTGACCGCCACCAACTCCGCGGGCAGCGACGGCGAGACCAAGTCGGCCTACATCACCGTCACCCAACCCGGTGCGGGCCTGGTCTACGCGACCCCGCCCTACAGCACCGGCTTCGAGAGCGGCACCCTCGACGCGTCCTGGCTCACCGCCTCGACCACCGAGGGCCGCATCCAGATCTCGACGGCCAACACCCCGCACTCGGGCAGCCGCCACCTGCTGATGGACGACTCGGTGAACGGCTCGCTCTACGCCACCAACACCGCCGACCTGCACCTGAACCTCGCGGGCCAGAGCCAGGTCGACCTCGAGTTCTGGTGGAAGGACTTCGGCGACGAGACCCACACCCAGGACGGCGTGTCCTTCTCGAACAACGGCGGCAGCAGCTTCGTCCGCGTGCAGGCGCTGGCGGGCGGCAGCTACTCGGACAACACCTGGCGCAGCTTCCAGCTCGACGTCGACGCGCTGGCGGCCGCCAACGGCCTCAGCCTCACCTCGACCTTCGTGGTGCGCTTCGAGCAGTACGACAACTATTCCATCGCCACCGATGGCTTCGCCTTCGACGACATCAGCGTGACGGCGTCCTCGGGCGTGGCGCCGACGGCGGCCTTCACCGCCAGCGTCACCAGCGGCGATGCGCCCCTGGCCGTCCAGTTCACCGACCAGAGCACCGATGCGCCCACGGCGTGGAGCTGGAACTTCGGCGACGGCGGCACGGCGACGTCGCAGAACCCGAGCCACACCTACACCGCGGCCGGCACCTACACGGTGAGCCTGACCGCGAGCAACGCCTTCGGCAGCGACGTCGAGACCAAGACGAGCTACATCACCGTCACCCAGCCGGCCGGCGGCCAGTGGGAGACCATCACCTACGACGACTTCGAGTCCGGCTGGGGCAGCTACACTGACGGCGGCGGCGACTGCGCCCTCTACACCGGCGGCACCTATGCGTATCAGGGCAGCGCCGCGGCCGACATCCAGGACAACAGCGGCGTCGCGTCGTCGTTCTACCACACCAGCAGCTACAACCTCACCGGCTACACCGAGCTGGAGGTGGACTTCTACTTCTACGCGGTGAGCATGGAGGTCAACGAGGACTTCTGGCTGCAGGTCTACAACGGCTCGTCGTGGGTGACCGTGGCCTCCTGGGCCCGCGGCACCAGCTTCAACAACAACACCTTCTACCACGTGACCGTGCCGCTCACCCCGGCGCAGGTGAACTTCGCCAGCAACGGCAAGCTGCGGTTCCTGTGCGACGCCAGCGGCAACGCCGACGACGTCTACATCGACCAGATCACCTTCAGCGGCCTGACGGCGGCCAAGAGTCTGGGCGACGACCGCCGGACGCCGGACCTGCCGTCCGACTTCGCGCTGGCCCAGAATCACCCCAACCCGTTCAACCCCATGACCACGATCAGCTTCGCGCTGCCCACGGAGTCGCGGGTGCGCCTGCAGATCTTCGATGTGCGCGGACGCCTGGTGCAGATGCTGGCCGACGGCACCATGCCGGCGGGCCGCCACGAGGTGCAATGGGACGCCCGGCGGGCGGCGAGCGGCGTGTACTTCTACCGCCTCGACGCCAACGGGTTCAGCGAGACCAGGAAGATGAGCCTGTTGAAGTAGTCGGCAGGACAGGCAGCGCGTTCCACCGCGGGGCGGCCCAGCCGGGCCGCCCCGTCGTTCGGCATCGGCCGGGCGGCTAGGCCCCGCTCAGCTCCGCCCGGAGCCCCTTGTCCGCCGGCTTCTCCCCGAACCACACCGTCCAGAGCGCCTCCACCATGGCCGGGTTGTCGATCAGGCCCATGACCTCGCCGTTCAGCTCGGTCGTCAGGCCCACGCCGGGCGCGTAGCTGAAGACGATGCGGTCCTTGTCCTGGGCGTCGCGCTGGAAGTAGCCGAGGAGGGTGTTCATGTCCGCCTCGAACGGCGAGACGTCGGCGTAGTTCTTCTCGATCACCTCGCGGAACGAGTTCACGAGCTTCTCGCGGCTGAAGCCCCGTCGCAGGTCCATCTGGATGCGCTTCGGCACGTCGGCGGCGCGCAGGACGCGGTAGGGCGCGTCGCCCAGGTCGGTGCCCTCGGCCACGTAGGAGACGATGGTGTAGACGTCGACCTTCATGAAGGTCTTCTCGCGCAGGCCCACGCCGGTGGCCACGAGGGTGACCGGCACGCCCCCCACGTCCATGGTGACGGTGTCCGGGTATTCGGTCCTGGTCTTGGGCTCGACGATGGCCAGCGCGGCCACGGGGAGCGCCACGAGCAATGCGATGGCGGCGAAACGATTCATGAGCGACCTCTCTCTGCGTTCGTGATACAGGCTTCCGGATCCCTGATTCCGACCGATCTCGATCACGGCCCCGGCACGCCGCGCCCCGGCGTCCAGGCCACCCCGACGCGCTCCAGCGCCGCCTCCAGGGCCGGCAGCTCCTGCGCGACGATCGCGTCGAGCCCGGCGCGCAGGGCGGCGAAGTCGGCCTTGACGATCCCCAGCTGCTCGCGGTGCATGGCCGTGGGCCCGTAGGTGGCGCCGCTCAGGCCGCTGCTGATCACCCCCAGACGCCGGTTGATGGACACCGGCTCGGCGTCGTTGTAGCGCGAGCGGCGGGTGTTGCCGCGCAGATCCTCGTGCAGCTCCTCGAGCCGGCGGGCGAGCTCCGTGCCTGTCGCGTAGAGGTCGGCCACGTCGGCGCTCGAGGCCATCAGGGCGATCTGGATCGCGTCCAGGCGCACGCGGGTGGCGTCGATCAGCGCGCCGGCGCCGCTGATCTGCCGACGCAGTTCGGAGAACTCCTCGCCGAACGCACCGTACGCCGCGGGCGACAGGCCCGCGAGGCCGCGCGCGCGCAGGGGCACGACCGCGAACGACTCGGGGCCCGCCAGCCGCCGGCTCACGCCGTCGACGCGCGACACCAGCTCCACCGTGTAGGTGCCGGGCGCGACCAGGGGTCCGTCGCTGCCCGTGTCCTCCTCGCCGTCGCGCTCGGCGGCGAGGCCGGGGCGACGCAGATCCCAGGCCACCCGCTGCAGGCCGGCGCGCGTGGACGCCGGCACGTGGCGCACCACCCCGCCGTCCGCATCGCGCACGGTGAACACCAGGGCGGGCGGGTCCTCGAGCTCCTCCTGGCGGATGGCGTCCCAGCCCGGGTAGGGCGTGTCCTCGCCCTCGTCGGCCAGGGCGCGCTCCGCGGTGCGGCGGCGCGACTCGGTTGTCACCAGCGAGTCGGCCAGCCAGCAGGTGAACACCGCGCCGAACGGCGGGTTGGGGGCCGTGAAATAGGCGGTGCCCTGGGAACCCTTCGCGCCCCAGCCCACCACGGAGCGGGGCAGGTACCACCAGGTCCGCCGCGGCGCGAACAGCGCCGCCGCCCGGGACACGGCCTCGTCGTTCAACGTGCGGAGCACCGAGTAGTCGTCCAGCACCAGGATGCCGCGTCCGAAGGTCGCGGCCACGAGGTCGTCCTCGCGCTCCTGGATCGCGAGGTCGCGCACCGGGACCGTCGGCGCGGCGCCCGACAGCGCGCGCCACCGGCCGCCGCCGTCGAGCGACACGAACACCCCGAACTCCGTGCCCACGAACAGCAGCCGCGGATCCACGTGGTCCTGCACCAGACGCCACACCAGGTGCCGGTCGGGCAGGTTGGCCCGCAGCGACGTCCAGGAGCGGCCGCGGTCGGTGCTCTTGAACAGGTACGGCGCGAAGTCGCCGAACTTGTGCTGGTCGGCCACGGCATAGACCACGTCGCGCTGGAAGCGGTCGGCCTTCAGGTCGTTGATGTAGGCGTGGGTGCCGCAGCCGGGCAGGGCCTTGGCTTGACGCCAGGTCTTGCCGCCGTCCTCGCTCACCTGGATCAGGCCGTCGTCGGTGCCGACGTAGAGCAGCTGCTCGTCCAGCGGCGACTCGGCGATCGACGTGATGGTGCCGTACATGGACATGGCGAGCAGATCCCACACCGCGTCGACGCTCTGCACGCGGCCCATGACCGGACGCAGCAGGCGGTCCTCGCCGCGCGTGAGGTCGCCCGAGAGGGCGGTCCAGGAATCGCCGCGGTCGTCGCTGCGCCAGAGGCGCTGGCTGGCCATGTAGAGCCGGGCCGGGTCGTGCCTGCTGATGAGGATGGGTCCGTCCCAGTTCCAACGCTCCTCGTCGGCGCCGGGGCCGGGCATGGGCCGGATGGGCGTCACCTCGCCGGTGGGCCGGTCGATGCGGTGGACGTTGCACTGCTGGCTGCTGGCGTAGATGACGTCGGGATCGGTGGGGTCGATGGCCGGCTGGTGGCCGTCGGCGCCGAGGATCACCCGCCAGTCGGCGTTGCGGATGCCGCTGCGCGAGTCGGTGCGCGACGGGCCGTACTGGGTGCTGTTGTCCTGGGTGCCGCCGACGATGTGGTAGAACGGCTCGTCGTAGTCGACGGACACCTTGTAGAACTGGGTGACGGGCAGGTTGGCCACGAACATCCAGGTCCGGCCGAGGTCCCAGCTCTGGTAGAGGCCGCCGTCGCAGCCGGCGAGCAGGTAGTCGGGGTCGTGGGCCGAGAAGGCCAGGGCGTGGTTGTCGACGTGCTTGTCGGTCTCGGGCATGATGGTGAAGGTGCGGCCGTCGTCCTCGGTCACGCGCATGCTCACGTCGGCGAAGTAGACCCGACCGGCCGCGTGGGGGCTGGGCCAGATCTCCTGGTAGTAGTGGGGACCGGTGCCGCGGCTGATGGTGTCGGACATCTTGGTCCAGCTCTCGCCGCCGTCGCGGCTGCACCAGAAGCCGCCCTTGCGACCGGCCAGCTCGACGGCGGCGTAGGCCACGTCGGGATCCTGGGGCGAGAAGGCGAGGCCGATCTTGCCCAGGTCCTCGGCGGGCAGGCCGGTCGTCACCCGACGCCAGGTGCGCCCGCCGTCGGTCGACTTGTGGATGGCCGACTCCGGACCGCCGTCGATCAGGCCGGCCACGTCGCGGAAGCGCTGGTGGGTGCTGGCCAGGAGCACCTGGGGGTCGCCCGGCTGCATCACGACGTCGTTGACGCCGGTGTACTCGCCGCCGCCGAGCACCTTCTGCCAGGTCACGCCGCCGTCGTCGGTCATGAACAGGCCGCGCTCGCCGCCGCCGGACCACAACGGCCCTTGCGCCGCCACGTACACGGTCTGCGGTCGGTCGGGATGGACCAGGATGCGGCCGATGTGCTCGCTCGCCCGCAGGCCCAGATTCTCCCAGGTCCGGCCGCCGTCGCGGCTGCGGTAGACGCCGTCGCCGTAGCCCACGTGCCGGCCGCCCACGTTCTCGCCCGTGCCCACGTAGAGGGTGTTCGGGTTCCCGGGATCGAGGGCGAGGCAGCCGATCGAGTAGCTGCCCTGGCCGTCGAAGAGGCTCTGCCAGGTGGTGCCCGCGTTGACGGTCTTCCAGACGCCGCCGCTGCCGACGCCCACGGACCAGGTGCCGGGGTCGGCGGGATGGATGACGATGTCGGCGATGCGGCCGGACATCAGGGCCGGGCCGACGGACCGCCACGCGAGGCCGGCGATCGCGGTGTCGAGCGGGGTGGGCGCGGATTCGTCGGCGGCCGCGAAGGACGCGGTGAACACCATCACGGCGATGGCCGCGAGCAGGAGACGCGGAAGGGTGGGCACGCTGATCTGCCTCCGTTGCAGAGAGGACGTCGGGAACCGGCTGGCGGAGCGGACGCTCCATCCTGCCCCAAGTCGACCGGGATTTCCAGCAAGAGCATGAATCGACGAGGCCTTTCGCCTCCCGTGCCGCGCCGCTCCCCGGCTGCCATCCCGGCCCGCCGTCGTTACCATGGCTGGCGAACCTCAACCCGAAGGAGCGGCCATGCCCGACCACGTCTACAAGTCCATCGAGCTGACCGGATCGTCGCAGACGAGCGTCGAGGACGCCGTCCAGACCGCCGTCGCCAAGGCGGCCGAGACCGTGCGGAACCTGCGCTGGTTCGAGGTGCTGTCGACACGCGGCCACATCGCCGACGGCAAGGTCGCGTACTGGCAGGTCACGGTGAAGATCGGCTTCACGCTCGACTAGCCGGCGTCAGCGCCGCGCCTGGGGATGGGCGCGCAGCCAGGTGCGCGCTCCCTGATCCTGAGGATTGATCTCCAGCACCTTCTGGAACGCCTCGGCCGCCTTGTCGAGGCGGCCCTGACGGTCGTAGAGGTCGCCGAGGTTGCCCCAGGCCTGCCAGTAACCGGGCTCGATCACCAGCACCTCGCGGAACGCCCGCTCGGCCTCGTCGAGTCGATCGAGCTGCATGAGCGCGAGGCCGGCGCCGAAGCGGGCGTGCGCGTTGGGCGCGGCCGCGTGGATGGCGTCGAAGGTGGCGAGGGCGTCGGCCGCCTGGCCGCGATAGAGCTGCACCCAGGCCTGGCCGAGCCGCGCGCCCGGCTGATCGGGCGTGCGCGCGAGCACGGTCGCGAACACCCCGGCCGCGTCGTCGATCCGGCCGGTCTGCAGGAGCAGGTCGCCCAGGCGTACGGCGGCCTCGGCCGAGCCGGGGTCGGACCGCAGCCAGTTCTGGTAGAGCTGCAAGGCTTCGTTGACGCGGCCGTTGCGGACCAGCAGGTCGCCCAGCGACGCGTGGAGCGGCTCGACGAGCGGCGCGAACGTGGGCTGGGGCCGGGCCTGCTGCTGCCGCACGGCCTGGCGGTAGGCGTCGATGGCGCGCGGGTCGTCTCCCGCGGCGAGGTAGCCGTTGCCGAGCGAGTACCAGATGGCGGGATCGCCGAAGCCGGCGCGCGGGTCGTAGGCCAGCAGGTCGGGCACCACCGACACCGCCGCCAGCGCCACCAGCGCGGCCAGCAGCGGCCGCGGCCATGCCCACCGGCGGCTCCGCCAGCTCGCCCACAGCCAGTCCAGCCCGCCGGCCGCCGGCACCACCAGCAACGCCAGCAACGGCAGCCGGAAACGGCCGTTGACGAAGAAGAGGGTGAGCGCGAGGCCGAACGCGAGCGCGCTGCCGAGGATCAGGAACCGCACGCCCGGGTCCAGATCGCGGCGCCAGAGGCCGACGACCGCCAGCAGCAGGATCGGCGTGAAGCCGAGCCAGATCGGCCAGCGCAGGAGGGCCGAGCGCTGGCGCCAGAAGTACAGGTGCTTGGTGTTCGACCGCTCCCGCATGGCCACCAGCAGGCCCAGCTTGCGCACCTGCAGGCCGAGGGCCGCGCCCGGATGCTCGGCCCAGAACCGCAGACCCTTCTGCAGGAAGTGGCGATCGACCGCGACGGGATCGAGCAGCCGGCCCGTCTCGCTTTCGGCGGCGCGGGTCAGGTTGGCCGGCATGTCCGCCCGCGAGGGCGGGACGTCGGGCAGGCTCACCGACGCTCCGTCGGCGCCGGCGTGGTTGCCGATATAGAAGTTCACGCCACCGGAGTTGGCGATCAGCACGGCCGCGCCGCCCCGCACCAGATTGTGGGCGGTGACGGGCAGGATCGCGAGCCCGAGGCCGGCCGCCAGCGGCAGCCAGCGCGGCGAGCGCCAGCCCACCCGGCGGTGATGCACCACGTACCAGATCCATACCGGCGCCAGCACCAGCAGATTGGGCCGCGCGGTGCAGGCGAGCCCGAGGCCGAGGCCGGCCAGCAGCAGCCCCAGCCGGGGCGCCGGCGCGCCGTCCGCCGGCATCGCGCGCAGCAGCAGCCACAGGGCCGCCAGCAGCAGCGGCACGGTCACGCTGACGGCCAGCAGCTCGGCCGCGAAGAGGATGCTCACCCAAGACCCGGCGTAGAGGACACCGGCCAGCCAGCCGGCCCGCGCGCCCCACAGGCGCGCGGCGATGAGGGCGGCGAAGCCGGCGCCGAGGGCCGACAGGAAGGCGTGCACGAGCATCACCGGCAGCATATGGCCGGTCCCGAGCACGCCGTAGAAGGCGCCGAGCAGGTAGGGATAGAGCGGCGCCGAGAAGAACGGCTCGCCCGCCGCCGGCCAGGTCCCCGCGAGCAGGCCGCGGGCCATGCCGTCGTAGACGGCGGCGTCCATCACCGGATGCAGCCAGTGCGGGTTGACGGCCTGGTTGGACATGAGCAGCACCTGCGCCGCGCGCAGCGCGAAGGCCAGCAGGGTGGTGCCGCCGAAGAGGCGCCAGGAGGTTCGGGACGGCGTGGTCAATGGACGTACCCCAGGGCCCGCAGCCGACGGGCGGCGTCGGGATCGATGGTGAGCTCGTCGCGCAGCTCGGCGGCCCAGCCGGCGGTGTGGTCGACCTGCCAGGCATGCAGGGTCTGCAGCAGGGGCCGCTGCAGGGGGTCGTCGGCCATGAAACGGTCGTGCTGTTCGCCGGGGTCGGCGGCGAGGTCGTAGAACCGCCAGGTGTCGGCGGCATGGTCGTGGATCAGCTTGTGCGGGCCCTCGATGACGGCGGACTGGTAGTAGCGCTTGATGCGGCCGTCGCCCGACGGCCAGCCGCTGGGCGAGATGTAGGAGACCTCGCAGAACAGGGGCCGCGACGGCGGCGACGCCTCGCCCCGCAGCACCCCCGCCAGCGAGACCCCGCGCTGCGCGGCCACGGGCGGCATCCCCTCGAGATCGAGCAACGTGGGCGCGATGTCCAGCAGGCTGACCGGCTCGTCGACGCGCCGGGCCGCGAACCGTCCGGGCGCGTGCACGATCAGCGGCACGTGCACGAGCTCCTCGTGCAGGCTCGCGGTGTGGCCGATCCAGCCGTGCTGCATGAACTCCTCGCCGTGGTCGGCCGTGACCACGATGACGGTGCGGTCGGCGAGGCCGAGCTCGTCGAGGTGGGCCAGCAGGCGGTCGATGTGGTGGTCGGTGAAGGCGATCTCCTCGCGGTAGAGGCCCTCGAGGTAGGCGATGTCGGCGGCGTCGAGCTGGTCGCGGCGCGCGCGCAGGTCGGCGATGTCCATGCCCGGCAAGAGCTCGCCGGTGTAGCCGGACGTCTCGTCGAACTCGGGGTGGTGGTTGTAGTACCAGTGGGGATCGAAGTAGTGGACGAACATGAAGAAGGGCGCGTCCCGGAGCTGGTCGAGGCGCGCCATGGCCAGGTCGGTCACCCTGGCCGACGTGATGGAGCGGTGGTTGCCCACGGCCTCGGCGTTGTAGGTGTCGAAGCCCTGACCGTAGCCGAACTCGTCGCCGATGACGAAGTGGCTGATCACGCCCGCCGTCTTCAGGCCGCGGTCCTTCAGATGCTCGGCCAGGGTGACCTCGCCGCGGTCGAGCTGGTCGAAGATGTGCCGTACGCCGTGCTCGGACGGCATCTGCGAGGTGAACAGCGACGCCACGGCCGGCTGGGTCCACGGCGCCGGAGAGTAGGCGCGGGTGAAGATCACGCCCTGGCGGGCCAGACGGTCGAGGGTGGGGCTGTTCACCAGGCCCGGCGTGTAGGCCCCCAGGTAGCCCGCACCCATGGTGTCGACGACGATGAGCAGCACGTTGAGGTCGGGGGCCGGCAGCCGTGACGCGGCGCCGCGGTCGCCGTCCTTGTCGCCGCCGCAGCCGGCCAGCAGGCCGATCAGGCACAGGCACACCAGATGGCGCATGGTCGTGGAAACTCCCTATCGGTCAAGCGGGTCGGGCAGGATACGCAGCCAAATATACACCAACGGTCCGGAGGTGTGTAGCGCGCGTGGGCCAAGAATCGCTCAACTCCTCCACCGAGCGCACGATAAGGAGAACGTGTCATACCATGTTCGACGATCCCCCTGCCCCGGCAGGGAAGCGGAGGCAACCATGGCGTCGCGGCGCATTCTGACGATCATCACCCTGGTGAGCGCGGGCCTGCTCGTGGGCTCGCTCGGCGTGCTCCTGCACGCGGCGAGCGGACGCGATGCGGCCCCGGCCCGGCAGGACCTGGCCCAGGAGCTCACCGCCACCCTCGGCACCATGCTCGTGCAGACCCGCGACCTCGTCGGTGCGCCCGACGTGGCCACCGCCCGCGACGCGCGGCAGGAGCTGGCCCACAGCGTGCTCGCCTTCGATCAGAACCTGCTCAACCTGAGCGAGATCGCCGGCGGCGACGCCGGCAAGGCGGTGTCCCAGGTGCAGGACGCCTGGCGCACCCTCGGCCTGGACCTCGCCGACCTCGCCGCCGGCGAGTTCGCGCCCAGCAGCGCCGCGGGCCGCGAGGCCCTCGCGTCGTTCAGCGAGAAGCACCCCGCCATGCGCGCCAGCCTCGAGGCCGCCGGCGCGGCGTTGCGCGCGGCCGACCGCCGCGCGGACCGGACCGCCGACCTCGCCCGCACGGTGGCCGTCGTGCTCGGCGGCGCGACCCTGCTGCTGGCCCTGGTGACGTTCTGGCCCCGGCGCACCCGCCCCGCCGCGCCCGCCACCATCGACGCCACGGAACGTGAGCGGATGCGGGACGATCTGGACACCGGCCCCCGCGACCTCGGCCCCCGCGAGCCCCGCCACGCCGCGGGCTACCGCCATCACGCCGTGCCGCCGCCGCGGCCGTCGCTCGCCGCCGACCCGCACCACGACCTGACCACCGTCATCGCGTCGGTCGACCGCGTGTCGGTCGACATGCTCACCGTCGCGCGCAGCACCGAGCGCATGCAGGCCGCCGTCGACTCGGTGGTCTCCAACCTCCAGGGGATGCTCTTCAGCCTCCACGAGATGGCGCAGGACAGCCACGAGGGCGCCCGCGTGACCCGAACGGCCAACAACGCCGCCGTCTACACCGCGGACACCGCCCGCGACCTGCTCGAGACGGCCCGCGAGATGAGCGAGGTCATGAACCGGGTCCGCGACCTCGCCGCCCGGAGCCGTGACGTGTCCGACCGCATCCAGGTCGAGGCCGCCCAGACCGGCGCCACCGGCGCGGCGTTCACCTCGGTGGTCGCGCACGAGGTCAAGCAGCTGGCCGGAGCCACCGCGCACTCGAGCGCCCAGATCGAGGCGGCCGTGGACGAGGTCCTGGCCACCGCGCGGCAGTACGAGAACGCGATCGGCGAGATCATCCGGAACGTCGGTTCGGTGCGGAAGGTGGCCGCACACCTCGGCGAGCTGATGCTCGAGCCCCCGGCGCGGGTGCAGCCCGGCGCCGCCTACCAGGCGCCGGCTCCCGTGGCCGTGACGCCGCCCCCGGCGCCGCAGCCCGCGCCCCAGCCGCAGATGCAGGCCGCGCCGCCACCGCCACCGGCGCCGCAGCCGCAGCCGCAGCCGGCCGCCCCGGCGCCCGAAGCCGTGGCCTCGCCACCGCCGCCCGCACCCGAGCCGGCCGCCGCCCCGCCGCCGCCGCCGCCCGCCGCCGCCGCGCCGCCGCCGCCGGCCGCACCCCCGGCCCCGGCCCCGGCCCAGGACCCCGTCGCGCTGGCCGCGGCGACCGACAGCCTGCTCGACGAGCTCGCCGACGTGGCCGCCAGCGCGGTGCCGGACCGGAACCGGAGCCGGCATCCGCGCCCGAACCCGCGAAGCCCACGCCCGCGGGCAGCAACGCCAACGTCTTCATGCTCAACAAGCCCAAGAAGGGCGACGCCGCGCCGGCGCCCGCACCGGCACCCACGCCCGCCCCGGAGCCTGAGATGGCGGCACCGGAGCCGGAGCGGGAGCCCACGGCCGCCGCTCCGGCGCCCGCCCCCGCGGCCAGCGACGCGCCCAAGGCCGCGCCGTCGGGCAGCAACGCCAACGTCTTCATGCTCAACAAGCCCAAGAAGGCGGCCGACCCCGCGCCGCCCGCCCCGCCGGTCGAGGCCAACCCCGAACCGGTGGGCCTGACGGACGACGACCTCGACGACGTCGAGGAGGAACTCGAGACCGTGGACGCCGGCGCCGCCAAGAAGCCCACCGGCGACGGCGCGAGCGGGAACATCTTCATGCTCAACAAGAAGAAGTGACCGCTCTCCACGCCGTCACGGCAGAAGGCCGGCTCCCGGGGGAGCCGGCCTTCCGCATGAGCGTGACGACGGACGTCAGGCGGGCTTGACCTTCAGCCGCGGCCGCGCCTCGGTCCAGGCGAACCCCGCGACGATGGCCACGGCCAGCATCACCAGGAAGCCGACCACCACCCAACCGGGGATGCGCGTGGCCTCGCCGGCGGCGTAGCTGTGCAGGCCCACCAGCAGGTAGTTCACGCCGAAGTACGTCATGATGATCGACCAGATCCCGATGAACGAGCCGACCGCCTGCACGTAGACGTTCGCCAGCGCGGGGATCCAGCGGAAGTGCAGGATCATCGCGTACACCAGGATCGACACCAGCGCCCAGGTCTCCTTGGGATCCCAGCCCCAATAGCGGCCCCAGCTCTCGTTGGCCCAGACGCCGCCGAGCAGGGTGCCGACCGACAGCAGCCCCAGCCCGACGATCATCACGTCGACGTTCAGGCGGTCGAGCTTGGCCACGGCCGCGCCCACGGGCTTCTTCGACAGGCCGGCGATGATGAGCAGCACCAGCGTGAGCCCGCCGAGCAGGCAGCAGAGCCCCAGGAACCCGTAGCTCGCGGTGATGATCGTGACGTGGATGTTGAGCCAGTACGACGCCAGTACCGGCACCAGCGGTCCGATGGCCGGGTCGAAGGCCGACATCATGGCCACCCCGAGCACCACGGCCGTCAGCAGCGAGCCCAGCGCCCCGGCCGCCCCCGAGCGGCTGATCAGCTCGAAGACGAGGCCGGCCAGCGCCACGGTGAGCGCCACCCAGAGCAGCGACTCGTGGCCGTTGCTGAGCGGCGCGCGCCCCGACGCGATCCAGCGCATGACGAACCCGTAGGCGTGGATGCCGAAGCCGGCCAGGTAGGCCAGCATGCCGAGGGCGTAGAGCGGCGACCGCCAGGTCCACGGCTTGCCGTCCCGCCGGAACAGGCCCCAGAAGTAGGCGATGATCAGCAGCACGAACGCGCCCATGTACGGCAGCGTCGACTTCGCGAACGGGAACCAGGAGTTGAGGAACAGCTCGGCCGAGACCCGCAGATCGCTCGGCATCACCGTGGAGCCGTAACGCGACTGCAACGCGGCGGTCAGCCGCAGGCCCTCGCGGACCTGGGCCAGGTTGCCGCTCTCCAGGCCGCCGAAGAGGGCGTCGCCGGCCGCCTGGAACTCGGCGGCACGCGGATCGTCGCCCAGGATCTTGAGCACCTCGGGCAGCTGCTCCCAGGTGTGGCCGGGATCGTCGGGGATGGGGAACAGGCGCAGGCTCGAGCCCTGCAGCTCGCTGTACAGGATGTGCACGCGCTCGTCGAAGAGGATGAGCTTCTGCGTGGTCTTGTCACGCTGCACCGACGGGGTGCGGTGCGCGAGCTCCACCTGGTCCTGCAGCTTGTAGCGCCCGCCGTCGAGCAGCGAGGCGATGGACACGTAGTGGGTGTCGCGGCTGATGCCGAGCATATCCTGCACGCCCGGCGTCTTGACCGAGATCATGGGGTAGCTGTACCAGGCCGACGGGTGGACGGCGAGGTCGAGGAACAGATCGATCGGATCGCGGCCCTCGAAGCTGGTCTTCTTGGTCACCTTCATGGCGGTCTCGCGCGCCAGGGTGTCGAGCGGCTTCATGCGGCCGCGGAAATCCTGCACGATGAGGCGGGCCGCCTGCTCGCGGATGTCGTCCGGCAGGGTGAGCATGGTCGGCGCCTGGGTCGAGGCCGGCGCCGGCTGGCCGGTCTGGGCCCGAGCCGGCGCGACGGGCAGGCCCAGCGCCAGCAGCAGCAACGCGAGGGTCGCCGCCTGGTTGCGGCTGCGGCTGACCAGGATGCGGGCCATGATCACCGCGAACCCCACCGACAGGATGATGTAACCGAGGTACGTGGGCATCTTGCCGGGGTCCTTGTTGACCGAGAGCACCGTGCCGCGACGGTCACGGTCGTAGCTCGACTGGAAATGCTTGCTGCCGCGGTGGTTGAGCGGATGGTTCATCCAGATGCGCACCGGCTGGCCGGTGATGCCATGCTCGGGATCGTTGAGCATGACGTGGCTCTCGTAGCTGGCCGGGTTGTCGCTGCCCGGGTAGGTCTCGAGCACGAAGTCCTCGAGGAAGAGCTCGTAGGGCAGCGCGCGCATGATCGACCCGTATTCGAGGGAGAGGGTGCGGTCGCCCAGCTGCACGGTCTGCGGCGGGCCGTCCTTCAGGCAGATGGCCTCGGCCCGCTGGTCGCCGGACGCGACCGACAGCCGCGCCGCGGGCGGCGCGCCCGGGTTGTTGCTCAGGGACGGACGCTCGACCATCGAGAGCTCGACCTGCGACGTCACCACGCGGAACGCGCCGGCGCCGGAGTACATGCGCTGCGACTCCAGCGGCACAACCTCGCCCGCGGGCACGCGCCGCGACTCGCCGCCGCCGCCCATGTCGCCGACCGTCACGTCGAAGGGCGCGCGCATGACGATCGCACCGTCCTGCACGGCCAGGTCCACGCCCGACGACACCTCGTACACCAGGTCGAGCTGCGCCAGCAGATCGGCCTCCTCGTGGACCATGCCGAAATCGGGATGCAGCGCGAACAGGATCTTCTCGGCCGTCTTGCCGGCGGGGCTGGTGACCAGGAGCTTGACCATCGGGTTGAGCATGGGCCCCTCGGGATCCGACTCGCCACCCACGCGGAAATCGCTCTGGAACTCCTCGATCGCGAACGTCCAGCCGTTGCAGCTGCCCAGCGGCCCCGGCTGCGGGCGCACCCCGAGGCGGCAGACCTCGCCGCCCGCCCGCACCCGCACCGCGCCGTAGCGGTCGGTGGGATCGCCGGCCGACGGCAGGCCCTGACGGTGGAAGGTCACGGTGACGCCGGCGAGCTGGTCGCGGTCGCCCGGCGAGAACGACCGGCTGTTCATGCCGCCCTCGCCGATGGTGCCGAAGGTCACCACCGGCTCGCCGCCGGGGCCGGGCACGAGCCGGCGCTCGAAGCGCGTCCAGAACTCCTCGACCCCCAGCTTGACCGCGCCGCCAGGCAGCGAGACGGATTTCTCCAGGTGCTGCGGGCCGTTGTCGTAGAGCCGCACCGGGACGTGGCCGCTGGCCTGCCCCTCGGTCACGATGGCGTACGACTTCGCCGACGCGACCAGGTTGTTGGCCTCGCCCTCGCGGATGTGCAGGTAGCCCTCGAAGCCGAACCAGCGCGTGATGCCGGCGCCGAGCAGGATCACCAGCATGCCGATATGCACGAGCAGGAAGCCCAGCGAGGGCCGGCCACGCGACCAGCGCCGCACGAGGTTCAGGCTCAGGTTCACGAACAGCAGCACCAGGAGCGCGTTGAACCACAGCGAGTCGTAGATGATGTCGTAGGCGGCGGCGCGGCCGATCTCGTTGTTGGCGATCCCCGAGTAGTGCGACTCGATGAAGGTGCCAACGCCGCTGGCCACGCCCAGCACGAGCAGCAGTACGGCGCTCAGGCGGAGGTCGGACAGGGCCCGAAAGACGGGATTTCTCAGCAGTGCGTTCACGTTGCCTCGCAGGGTTCGGGTGGCGGGAATGTCTACCAAATTAGCAGGTGAATGGCCCTTTTTTCAAGGAGAGGCCACGGCCGCAGCGGTCAGGCGTCTTCCGGAAAACGGTTCTCGATGATCACCTCGGCGGGCTCGAGGCGTCCGCCCCGCGGCGGCGCCGGCTCCAGGGCCTTGCCCAGGGCCACGAACATGCTGATCAGGTGGTCGGCGGGCAGGTTGATCAGGCGCGCCACCGCGTCGAAATCGAATCCGTCCATGGGGCAGGAATCGTAGCCCAGGCCCTGCCCGGCCAGCATCAGGGTCTGCGCCGCCAGGCCGCAGGAGCGCTGGGCCTCGTCCCGCGCGACCTGCTCGCGGCCGGCGTAGTAGCGGCCGATCACCTCCACGACGGCCGCCTGCCCGGGTTGCGGCAGATGGCTCCAGTACCGCGCGGGATCCTTGCGCCAGGCGTCGAGATCGGCGCACACGACCACCAGCAGCGACGCGTCGGTGACCTGGGACTGGTCGAAGCTCGCCGCACGCAGGCGCCGGCGCAGTTCCGGGTCGGTCACCACCACGTAGCGGCAGTGCTGGAGGTTGAAGGCCGTCGGCGAGAGCTGCGCGAGGCGGAGCAGGTGAGCCTGCTCCGCCGCGGCCATCCGGTGCTGGGGGTCGAAGCGCTTGATCGCGCGCCGGGCCGTGATGGCCTGGAGCACATCCATGGGGGCGTCCTTTCCGGGCACTCATCCAGTGTCGCCAACAGAACGCCCACCAAGATAGTTCCGGTCAACTTCCCGCAGCCACCGACACCCGCCAGCGGTCGGCGTTGGCGACGGCGAAATCGTCGAACCGCCGCGGCTTGCGACCGAGGATCTCGGCCACCGAACGCGACACGCGCGACACCTCGCCCTCGCGCACCAGCGCGTACAGAGCCAGCAGGTACTCGAGCCGGCCCGCGGGCAGCCCGGCGCGCCGGCCGCGCTCGCGCATCTCCGCCTCCGTGATCGCCTCGTAGTTGACCGGACGGCCCGACGCCCGGGTCAGGGCCGCGGCCACCGCCGTGTGGCTCATGGGGTCGTCGCCGGTGAGGTCGTGAGCCCGGCCTCGCAGGTCGGCCTTGCCGAAGATCGTCACCGCCACGGCCGCCACGTCCTCGACGCTGACGAAGCTGGTGCGTCCCCGACCGGCCGGCAGCTCGATCCGCCCGGCGGCCTGGATCTCCGGCCGCAGCCAGCCGTGGGAGAAGTTCTCCATCAAGAAATTCGGCCGTAGGATCGTCCACTCGAGGCCGCTGCTGCGCAAGACGCTCTCCGCCAGGCCCAGCGGACCGGTCGGCTGCTCGTCCGCGCCGAGCGCCGACACGAACACCACATGCTCGACGCCCATCAGGCGGCAATCCTCGAGCATGTCGGGCACCACGATCGCCGCCGCGATGTCCAGCGGGCGCAGCGTGAGGAACACCTGCTTGATCCCCTCGACGGCCGGCCGGAAGGTCAGCGGGCTGCCCCAGTCGAACCGCACCGCCTCGGCGCCGAGGCCGCCGCGGTCCGGGTTGCGGGTGGCGCCGCGCGTGGTGTATCCTGCGGCCTGCAGGTGGCGCAGGACGGCCCGGCCGAGCGTGCCGCTGGCGCCGGTGACGAGGATCGGCGGGTTCATGGAGAGCCTCCCGGGGTCCGGTACAGGGGTCGACCGCCGGTCCGGTTGCGGACCGGTTGTCGAGTGTAGCAGAAGTCAGGATGGCATGACCAGATATCTGCGGCTCGTCATCGGACTCCTGCTCGTGATCGTGCCGGTCGCGTCGCGGGCCGCCCCCTGGGCCGGCCTCGCCGACGGGCTCGACCTCGGGGTGTTCGAGACCGACCAGGGACCGCTCACCGTCCTGCGCATCGATCCCGCACGCTGGCAGACCGTCGCCCTGGCCGCCTCGGCCCTCGATGGCCGGTCCCGCACCGCCGCTGAATGGGGCCAGGAACACGGCCTGACCGCCGTGATCAACGCCGGCATGTACGGCGCCGACCTCCTGGTCCACACGGGTTATTTCCGCACCGGCGAGCACGTCAACAACGGGATCTGGAACCAGCGGGACTACCGGCAGGTCGCCTGTTTCGAGCCGCGCGAGCCGGGGCTGCCGCTGTTCGTGCTCCAGGACCTCGACACGGTGGCCGAAAGCAGCTTCGCCCATCGCTACGACGTCGTCGTGCAGAACCTGCGCCTGATCAAGAAGCCCGGCGAGAACCGGTGGTCGCCCCAGGCCCGGCGCTGGTCGGAGGCCTGCCTCGGCGAGGATGCCGACGGCCGCATGCTATGGATCTTCAGCCGGACGGCGCGCAGCATGCACGACCTCAACCGCGCCCTGCTCGACCTGCCGCTCGGCCTGGTGGCGGCCCAGCACCTCGAGGGCGGCCCGGAAGCTCAGCTCTGGGTGGCGCCCGCCCACCTGGACATGATCGGCAGCGACGAGACGGGCTCCGTCGAACACGACCTCAACCGCACCGCCTGGCGGGTGCCCAACGTGCTGGGCATCCGGCCCCGCGACTAGCGGACGGCTAGCGCGGCCACCAGGTGTAGTCCGCCGTCATGCGGGTGGACTTGGTGCCGGCCAGCTTGCTCACCTGCCAGCCCCGGAAACCGTCCTGCCGCGGATCGTTCTCACGGATCACGGCGTACCGCACCCGCCCCACGCGCACGACGTAGTCCTGCTGGCCCCAGGTGATCTCTTCGAACAGCGGGTCGGGCGCGAGCACGTCCACCGGCTTGTCGGTGATCACCAGGAGGTCGTAGTCGGCGTCCAGGAGGGCCGCATGCCCGCGGGGCTCGTCCGGGAAGGTGACGCCCTCGGGCAGGCCGGCGACCTGGACATACAGCACCCGCCCGTTGCGCGCCTCCGGATGCTTGCGGGCGACGACGGCGCTCACCTTTCCCTCGCCGACCACCGCGCCCGCCCGGATGAGCACCGCCGGATCCCCCACCCGCAGGTCCAGGCTGGCGGCGATCTCCTCGTCGCTGAGCACGTGTCCCTCGTCGGTATAGAGGCGGATGGGCACCGGATCGTAGACCTCGAACACCATCGGCAAGACGCCCTCGAAGGACCACATGGGCTCGGTCGTGTCCTGGAGCGGGGCGGCGGTCTGGGCCGAGGCGGCCGCGGCCGTCAGGATGACCGCGAGAAAGAGCAGGCAGAAACGGCGCACGCTGGTGTCCTCCGGGCTGGGGTGATCCACGATTCTACCCCCGCGCGCTCGGCCGCGCAACCCACTGGGAGCTTGGCGGCGGCGGACACGGACGTTACCCTGGCGCCCATGGTCAACCCCGACGGCATCAACCTCACCGCCCACCTGGCCGTGCTCGCGGCCGGCGCCGTGGCCGGATTCGTCGACAGCATCGCCGGCGGCGGCGGCCTCATCACCGTCCCCGCCCTGCTGGCGGTGGGCCTGCCGCCGCACCTGGCCCTGGGCACCAACAAGCTGGCCTCCACGATGGGGGTGTTCACGGCCTTGGGCCGCTACCGCCAGGGCGGCCTGGTGCGCCTGCGCGACTGGTCGCTGGCCATCGCCTGCACCGCGGCCGGCGCCGGCCTGGGCACGCTCCTGATCCAGCGTCTTGACGCCGGGTTCCTCGGCTGGCTCGTGCCGCTGCTCCTGGTGGTGATCCTGGCCTACACCCTGGCGTCGCCGGATCTGGGGTCGCGCCCGGCCACCGCCCGTGTCGACCGCCGTCTGTTCCAGGTGCTCGGCGGCCTCGTGCTGGGCTTCCACGACGGCTTCTTCGGTCCCGGCACCGGCGCCTTCTGGGCCCTGGCCCTGGTCACCCTGGCCGGCCTGGACCTGCGGCGCGCCACCGGCGCCACCAAGGTGATGAACGCCACGAGCAACGTCACCGCGCTCGCGTTCTTCCTGCTGGGCGGCAAGGTGGTGCTCAGCCTGGGCCTGGCCATGGGCGCGGGGCAGATCTTGGGCGCGACGCTGGGCTCGCGGCAGGTGCTGCGGCGCACGCCCGGCTTCGTCCGCTGGTTCCTCGTCGGCTCGGTCGCCCTGACCGCGGGCAAGATGCTGCTGGAGCGCTGGCTGGGCTAGTCGGGGCCCGGAATCGGGGCCTCGGGGGCTTCCTGTCGAAGAACGAACAGATCCTCGACCTGGCATGACAGCGCGGAGGCCAGTTTCAGGGCCAGCGCCACGCTCGGGGCGTGCTTCCCGTGTTCGATCGCGACGATGGTCTGGCGCGTGACGCCTGCCAGGGCGGCCAGTTCCGCCTGGGTCAGGCCGCCGACCGCCTTACGCCGCGACCGCACGCGGTTGTCAAGCCATGAACGTTCCATAGGGATACAGGTATAGAACACTGAACTTTTTTGTCAAGTTTATCATACACCCCCGAAAATATGTCCTGTCGAAAACCATTCCTGCCTTGATCTCCCGTGTGAGTGAACGATAATTAACTAGGTTGACAGTCAACGAGGTTCGATTTTGTCCGAGATACCGCACAACCTGGACGCCATGGTCGGCGAGAACCTGCGCATCCTGACGCAGGCGATCGGCGACATCTGCCAGCGCAGCACCCTCGCCGAGGCGAGCGGCGGCAAGCTCACGTCCAACCAGTTCAGCATCCTGCGGATCCTGCAACGGCGCAGCGAACTGACGGCCAGCGAGTTCGCCCGCATCCTGGGCGTCAGCAGCGCGGCGGTGACCAAGATCATCGACCGCCTGGCCGCCATGGACCTGATCGCCCGCGAGGCCCACCCCACCGACCGACGCAGCACGGCCCTGGTGCTGCAGCCGGCCGGCCGCGACCTCCTGCAGCGTCACGACCTGATCGCCAGCCGCAAGCTGACCACCATCCTCGCGGGCTTCTCCGCGGAGGACAAGCTCCGGTTCCTCGATTTCATCCAGCGCGTCGTCCGCGACACGCTGTCCGACGAGCAAGACGCCGACGTGATCTGCTACCAGTGCGGGGGTCGCTGCGGCGAGTCCTGCGTGCTCGCGCATCGCGACGGCACCTGTTCCCTGAACGGTACGGGAGGAGACTGAACCATGGCCACCCGCCGCGACTTCCTCAAACAGGCCGGCTGGCTCTCCGGCACCGCCGTGGCCGCCGCCGTCGGTGTCGAGACGGCCGCCGCCTCGACGGGCCCGCACCTCGACCCCGACCGGATGGGTGTGCTCTGCGACTTCACCCTCTGCATCGGCTGCCGCAGCTGCGAGTGGGCCTGCGCCAGCAGCCACGGCCTGCCCCACGCCGACCTGCAGGAGTACAGCGCGGACGACTCGGTGCTCGACACGCCGCGCCGCCCCGACGCCACGTCGTACACGGTGATCAACCGCTTCCCGGCCCGGGAGGACGGCGACTCGCCCTTCAACGCCAAGTACAACTGCCTGCACTGCGAGCATCCCGCCTGCGCCTCGGCCTGTCCGGTCGGCGCCCTGGCCAAGACGCCGCAAGGGCCGGTCACCTACGACGCCTGGAAGTGCATCGGCTGCCGCTACTGCATGATCGCCTGCCCGTTCCAGATCCCGGCCTACGAGTACCGGAACGTGCTGACGCCGCAGGTCAGGAAGTGCGACCTCTGCGCCGACAAGACCCTCGCCGGCGGACGCCCGGCCTGCGTCGACATCTGCCCGCAGGAGGCCATGGTCTTCGGCCGCCGCGACCAGCTGCTGGCCCTCGCGCGCGAGCGCATCACCGTGCACCCCGAGCGCTACGAGGACCACATCTACGGCGAGCGCGAGGTGGGCGGGACGTCCTGGATCTACCTGGCCGACCGCGACTTCCACGATCTGAGCCTGCCCGCCGTGCCGTCGGAGAGCCCGGCCGTCACCACCGAACGCATCCAGCACGGCATCTTCCGCGGCTTCTCCGGGCCGATGATGATGCTGGCCATCGTGAGCGTGATCATGAAGTCGGCCGGCAAGCACCCCGAGGATCTGGCGGCCCAGGAGGCGAAGCATGACTGAGCAACGCGTCCCCTACTTCACCGGCGGGGTCAAGGTGCTGTGCCTGCTGGCCCTGGCCGGCGTGGCCGGACTCGCGGCCCGCTTCGCCTTCGGCATCGGCGCGGTGACCCACCTGAACAACCAGTACCCCTGGGGCCTGTGGATCGGCATCGACGTGGCCTGCGGCGTGGCCCTGGCGGCCGGCGGCTTCACGACGGCCTTCGTGGCCCACGTGCTGCACCGCGACCGCTTCCACTCCGTGGTGCGGCCCGCCCTGCTGTCGGCCATGCTGGGCTACACGTTCGCGGCCTTCGGCGTCTTCGTCGACCTCGGCCGCTATTACAACATCTGGCACATGATGCTGCCGTCGATGTGGCAGGGGAACTCGGCGCTGTTCGAGGTCGGCGTCTGCGTGATGCTCTACCTGACCGTGCTGTACATCGAGTTCCTGCCCGTGGTGGTCGAGCGCTTCAAGGGCCGCGTGAGCTGGCCCGGCCCCCTGCGCGGCCTCAACGGCTTCACCGAGGCCGTGCTGCGCATCCTCGACCGCACCCTCAGCAAGGTGATGACCGTGTTCATCGTGGCCGGCGTGGTGCTCAGCTGCGCGCACCAGTCGTCGCTGGGCACGCTCATGGTGATCGCCCCCACCAAGCTGCACCCGCTCTGGCACACGACGATCCTGCCGCTGCAGTTCCTGCTGTCGGCCTTCGCCGTGGGCCTGAGCATGGCGATCTTCGAGGGGCTCCTGGCCGCCCGCTCGCTCAAGCACCCGTACGAGATGAAGGTGCTGTCGCCGCTGGGCCGCTCGATCCCGTTCCTGCTCGTCATCTACCTGGGCACCAAGTTCATCGACATGGTCACCCGCGGGACCTACGTCTACCTGCAGGACCTGACCCTGCAGTCGGTGAGCTGGATGGCCGAGATCGTGATCGGCATCCTGCTGCCGGGCGCGATCTTCATGGCCCACCGCCTGCGCCGCAAGCCGGGCTGGCTGTTCGCGGCCGCCGCCATGGTCGTGTTCGGCGTCGCGCTCAACCGCATCAACGTGTTCATCATCGGCTACCAGCCGGTCTACGCCAAGGGGCCCTACGTGCCGGCCTGGCCCGAGGTCATCGTCACCATCGGCATGATCTCGATCCTGGTGCTGCTCTACCGCCTCTTCGTCTTCGTGTTCCCCGTGATCCAGGAGGAAGGAGCGGCGCACCATGCGTAGCCACTCGTTGTTGCCCCTGCTGCTCGCGCTCCTCTGCGCGGCCGCCGTCGTGGCCACGGCCGACGACGGCGCCCAGGCCGCCCATCGGGACGCCGACCTCGGCAACCCGCACGATACCTTCGAGCACCGCGAGGCCGCCGGCGTGGCCTGCACGGTCTGCCACGCCTGCGAGGAGCCCACGCTCGCCGATCCCTGCCTGGCCGCCTGTCCGCGCCACGGCGGCCACTTCTACGGCAAGCACAGCTCGGACGACGGTCCCGAGGTGGTGGTGATCGACCAGCTGGCCGACATGTACCGCCCCGTCGTCTTCGCCCACAAGCTGCACGCCGGCATGGCCGACATGAACGGCGGCTGCACCAACTGCCACCACTACTCCGAGCGGTCCGGCGCCATCCCGGCGTGCCGCGAGTGCCACGACCCGGACAAGACCCAGGTGGACATCCGCATGCCCTCGCTGAAGGGCGCCTACCACCGCCAGTGCATCAACTGCCACCTCGACTGGAGCCACGACAACGCCTGCGGGTTCTGCCACCAGCCGGCCGGCGACGGCACGGCCGTGATCGACACCGCCAGCATCGTGGGCGTGCCGCATCCGAACATCGAGGCCACCGAGACCTACACCTACGAGACCAGCTACGCCAAGGGACCGGTGGTGTCGTTCCACCACGCCGACCACGTCGACCTCTTCGGCCAGCAGTGCGTGGACTGCCACCGCGGCAACTCCTGCGCCCGCTGCCATGACAGCTCCGCCGGCGCGACGTCGCGGGCCCTCGACCACGTGACCGATTGCCTCTCGTGCCACGCCGAGCGCAACTGCGCGTTCTGCCACACGACGGCGCCCAAGCCGCGCTTCGACCACACCAAGACCGTGGGCTGGAGCCTGGCGCCGTTCCACACCAAGGTGGCCTGCACCACCTGCCACGGCGACCCGAAGAACTTCCACCGGCCCACCGGCGCCTGCGGCGACTGCCACATCCACTGGGAGACGGGGTCGTTCAACCACCGGGTGACCGGCCTCGCGCTCAACGCCGATCACGTGGACCTCGACTGCGGGGATTGCCACATCGACCGGGCGTTCGAGCGCAAGCCGTCGTGCCTGAACTGCCACGACGAGGAGCTCTACCCGAAGTCGCTGCCGGGCGAGAAGGTCAAGCGGCGTTGACGCGGATCCGTTCCTGCGGCCATCGACGAGGTCACTCCGCGAGGACCTCGTCGATGGTCTGCAGGAGGACCTGGCGGAGGATGGGCTTGGCCAGCGTGCGGTCGGCCCCCAGCAGCTTCGCCGAGCGCAGGTAGCGCTCGGGGTCGAGGTCGCCGCCGCCGGAGATGGCGATGATCTTGAAGCCGGGCCCGCCCGCCAGGCCCGGCTTGACGAGGGATCCCAGCAACTCGACGCCCGACATGGGCATCACCATGTCGGTGATCAGCAGATCGATCGATTGCGCCTTGAGCAGGGCGATCACCTCGCTGCCGTCGTTGGCGGTCAGCACGTCGTAGCCGGCGTCCACCAGGGTCTGGCGCAGCATGCTCTGGACGCTGGGGTCGTCCTCGACGACGAGGATCCTGGTCACCATGGGCCTCCTGCGGAGACGGAGTTCAGATAGCGCGATGTCATGAGCGAACGCGATCCGGCGGCGACGCGGCTCCGGCCCGGTCTCCGAGCGAGCTCGCGACGGCGGCGACCAGATCATCGAGGGCGACCGGTTTGGCCAGGCGTCTCCGGATTCCGAGAGCCTGGAGGGCGGCGGTCGACCGATCCGGGCCGTAGCCCGAGCAGAGGATGATGGGAAGGTCGGCCCTCAGGTCATGGATGGCGCGGGCCAGATCCACGCCCGTCGCGCCCGGCATGGTCTGATCGGTCAGGACGAGGTCGAACCCGCCGGGGTCGGCCGCGAATGCGGCCAGCGCCGCAGCGGGATCGCCGAACGGGCTGACCTGGTAGCCGGCCTGGGCCAGGGCCGAGGTCTCGAGCCGGAGGACCGACGGCTCATCCTCCACCACCATGAGGCGGCCCGCACGCGTCCCGGGCGCGGGCCGCGGCGGCGCCGGGGGCGCCGCCGCCGTGTGGTCGACGGCCGCCGCCGGCAGACGGATCGCGATGGCCGTGCCGCGTCCGGGCGCCGTGTCGACCGCCAGGGTGCCGCCCAGACCCGTCACCAGGCCGTGGACGATGGACAGTCCCATCCCGGTGCCCTCGCCCACCCCCTTGGTGGTGAAGTAGGGTTCGAAGCATCGGCGCGCCACCTCGGGCGTCATGCCGGCCCCGTCGTCGGCCACGCGCAGACGGATCCACGCGCCCGCCGACGCGGGGTCCACGTCCAGCCCGACCACGAGCCGGCCCTTGCCGCCGGGCATGGCCTGCACCGCGTTGGAGCAGAGATTCATGAGGATCTGGTGCACGTCCGTGCCGTCGGCCAGGATCGGCGGACAGGCGGGATCGATCTCGGCCACCAGATCGACCGTGCTCGGAAGCGCCGACCTGAGCAGGTCGAGGACCTCGCCCACCACCTGGTTGAGGTCGGTCTGCTCCCGCCCTGCATCCTGCCGGCGGCTGAAGGCGAGGATCCGGCCCACGAGGTCACGGGCCCGCAAGCAGGCCGTGAGAGAATCGCGCAGGAAGCCGCCGGCGTCGTGGTCGTCGGGCAGGCGCGTCAGCGCCAGCTCGGTGTTGCCCATGATGGCGTAGACCACGTTGTTGAAGTCGTGGGCGATGCCGGCGGCGAGCTGGCCGATGGCCTCCATCTTCTGGGCTTGCCGGATGTCGCGCTCCAGCTCCTGCTCGTGGGTGATGTCGCGCTTGACGGCCACGTAGTTGACCGTGCGCCCCTGGGCGTCCCGCACGGGCGTGATGCTGGCGGCCTCGGTGAACATGCTGCCGTCCCGCCGGCGGTTCACCAGCTGGCCCGACCACGACTCGCCGGCGAGCAGGGTCCGCCATATCTCCGCGTAGAACGCGTGATCCTGGGCGCCGCTCTTGAGGAGGCGCGGGTTGCGGCCCAGGACCTCGTCCGCGCGGTATCCGGTATGGCGGGTGAACGCGGCGTTGACGTACTCGATGGTCCCGTCCGGCGCGGTGATCACGATCGAATCGTCGGACTGCTCGATGGCCGTCAGGAGTCTCTGCTGCTGGAACGACTCTCCGACCTCGCCGGTGACGTCGCGCACCACGCCGAACCAGAGCCCCGCTTCGCGGTCGGCCATGGAGACGGTCAGGTCCGCCCAGACGATGCCGCCATCGCGATGCAGGTACCGCTTGCGGCAGCTGGCCACCTCGCAGGCGCCCGACACGACCCGCCCGCAGAGCGCGAGGTCGCCGGCACGGTCGTCGGGATGGGTGATGTCGCTGGCCCTGAGTCCCGTCAGCTCGTCCGGCCCGTACCCCAGCAGCGTCTCGAAGGCCGGGTTCGCCCGCTGGATCGCCCCCTGCGCATCGCAGACGGCGATGCCCACCGGCGCCCGTTGCACGAAATCCTCGACCACGCGCTCCTGCCGGGCCAGGGCCTCGCTGGCGACCACGTGGTCGTGGACGTCGAGGACCAGCACGTAATAGCCGCGCACCTCGCCGGCCACGATGTCCGGGACGAAGCGCGCGTCCACCCAGCGCGGGGTGCCGTCGGCGCAAGAAGGGGTCCTGGCCCGCTGCTGTGCGAACTCGCCGGCCAGGGCCCGCTCGATCGACGGCTTGAATTCGGCGTAGACGGATTCCCCGAGCACCTCGCACACCCGGCGGCCGACGATGGACGCGACCGGCACGCCGAAGCGCTCACTGTACCTCGCATTGACGAAGCGGTAGACCTGGTCGCGGTCGACGTACGCCATCTGGGCCGGCAGGTTGTCGGTCAAGAGCCGCAGCCGCGACTCCTGCTCGGCGAGCTGCCTCCGCTGAATCTCGCGCTCGGTGATGTCGCGGGCGATGGACACCGCCATCACGCGGCCGGCGTCCTCGAAGGTGCGCGAGCGGATCTCCACGGGAATCCGCTGGCCGGACCTGCCCACCAGGGTCTTCAGGAACTGCAGCTCTCCGTCGGCCTGAAGGGCCCGGACCTCCTCCTCGACATCGTCGAGGTCGGCTTCCGCGATGATGTCCTGCGGACGCATCCGCAGCAGCTCCTCGCGCGCGTAGCCGAGGCGGCGGCAGGCCTCGTCGTTCACCGAGGCGAAGACCGGCGCCTGGCCGGCGGCCTCGAGAGGATGGACGAAGATGAGGTCGCCGGTCGCGGTGCACAGGCACTGGTTGATACGCAGCTTCTGGCGTAGCTCGGCGTTCTGCCGTTCGAGCTGATCGAGGCGGCGTGCGAAACCCAGCTCGGCGGCCAGGTCGGGGCACGAGGGGTCGACCGGTGGCATTGGCTTCTCCCCGAGACCATCGCCAGCAAGACGTTGCGGGGATCCTGACATGATCGAACGATGTTAGCAAGAACCGTTCCGTCGCCGAGGGTTCGACGGCGGGGCCGCGCCGGATCCGGCGCGGCCCCGTCCAGGCAACACGAAGACCAGGCTAGCGGTTGACCCCGCTGAGCCGCGGCTTGCTCTTGTCCGGGTAGGCGGGCACGGGAGGGATCAGCCACTGATCCCCGCCGGCGGCCAGCTGGTCGAGCAGGTCCCTGACCGCCGCGTCGAGCTGCGTGTCCCGGCCGGCCAGCACCTCGGCCGGCAGATTCTGCACCACCAGGTCGGGCTCCACCCCCCAGCCCTCGATGAGCCAGCGGCCGGTGCGCAGGCCGTAGAGGCCGAACTGGGGCGGCGTCACCGTGCCGCCGTCCACGAGGTCCTGGTGCGGCTCGATGCCGATGCTGCCGCCCCAGGTGCGCATGCCGATCACCCGGGCCAGGCCCAGTTCCTTGATGGCCTGGGCGAAGAACTCGCCGTTGCTGCCGGTGTCCTCGTTGACGAGTACGACGAACGGCCCGTGGAACACGCGCTCGGGGTTGCGGCCCGCCTGGCCCTCGCGCGGGATGGTGAGCGACCAGAGCCGGCGCTCGAGCCGGTCGATGATCATGTCGCCCACGAAGCCGCCGCCGTTCGAGCGCTCGTCGATGATCATGGCCTCCAGGCCGGACTGAGGGTACCAGTAGGCGGCGAACTCGATCAGGCCCGGCTCGGTCATGTTGGGCAGGTGCAGGTAGCCGATCCGGCCGCCGGACGCCGCGAGCACGGCCTGGCGGTTGGCCTCCACCCAGGCCCGGTAGCGCAGCGTGAACTCGCTGCCCACGGTCTGGACCCTGACCTTGCGGCCGGCCTTGCGCGGGCCGGCGGCCACGGTCAGCTCCACCACGTCGCCGGCCCGGTCCACGAGCAACGACAGCGGGTTCACGGCGCCGGTGAGCTCCTGGCCGTCGATGGCGAGCAGGTACTCGCCCTCGCGCACGCCCACGCCGGGCGCCGCCAGGGGCGACACCATGGTCTCGCTCCAGTCCCAGCCCGGCAGGATGCGGGCGATGCGGTAGCGGTCGGCCCCGGCGTCGAGCGCCAGGTCGCAGCCCAGCAGGCCGGTGCCGATGCGCGTGGGCCCGCCCTGCATGTCGCCGCCGTAGCTGTAGGTGTGGCCGATGTTGAGCTCGGCGATCATCTCGCCGATGAGGTAGCGGAGGTCGTCGCGGTGGCCGCACCAGCGGACCAGCGGGGCGTATTTGTCGTGCACCGCCGCCCAGTCCTCGCCGTGCATGCCGGGGTCGTAGAACCAGTCGCGCTGGATGCGCCAGGCCTCGTCGAAGATCTGGCGGTACTCCTCGGCCCGCACCACGGGCAGGCGGATGTCGCCGAGGTCGACCTTCTCGCCCGCATCGAGCGCCTTGCCCGCGGCCACGACGGTGTAGGCGTCGCCCTGGCGCACGACGGCGGTCTTGCGGTCGGCGGTGAGGTGGTAGTTGGTCACGCGGCCGCCGAGGTCGGTGGTCTTCTTGTCGGCCACGCTGTAGCTCACCAGGGTGAGGTCCGAGTCGGTCGTGCGGTCATCCACGTTCTGGTACTTGAGGAAGATCGGCTCGTCGCGTCGCAGGAACAGGCAGCCATCCGCGGTGGCCTCGAGGCGGAAGTCGTTGGCGGCCGGGCAGCCGACGGCCGGCACGACGCGGTCGGCGAGGCCCTCGACGTCGATCTTGACGGCCTTGTCGCCCGCCTTCTCATCGGCCTTGTCGTCGGGCTCGTCGGCCGCGGCGTCGAAGGGCGACCGCACCCCGGCCTGCAGCAGCGCGAGGTAGGGCCGCGCGCAGTTCAGGAAGATGTGGTTCTGGTCGATGCGGCCCATGGTGGGCTCGAAGGTGCGGTTGCTCAGGAACCAGAGGTAGCGGCCCTCGGGGTCGAAGCTGGGCGACCAGCTGGTGAACATCGCGTCGGTGACCGGATAGCCGGCCTGCGCGGCGACATCGTACAGCGTGATCACCTCGTTCATGTTGGACGTGTTCTTGGTGTAGGCCAGCCAGCGCGAGTCGGGCGACCACACGTAGTCCAGGATGCCCCAGCGCTCCCAGGCGTCGTCGTACTCGCCCTGGTCGACGAGGCGCACCTTGCCGCCCTTGCTCGCCACCAGGTTCAGGCGCATGAACTTGTCGCCGAAGGCGAGCCACTCGCCGTCGGGCGACCACACGGGCGGCAGGATCATGCCGAACTCGCCCTCGGTGAGCTGGGTCCAGGCGCCGCCACCGGCGGGCATGGTGTAGAGCTGCTCGTTGCCGGTGCGGTCGCTCACGAAGGCCACCGTGGCGCCGTCGGGCGACCAGGCGGCGCACTTCTCGCGACTGCCGGGCGTCGCGGTCCGATCGTGCCAGCGGCCCTCCTTCACCGGCACGTCCACCAGCTCGCCGCGGGCCTCCAGAAGCAGGCGCTGGCCCGTCGGATCGAGGCCGAAGCTGCCCTGGCGCGGCTCGATGCCCACCAGCTCGGGGCGCATGGGGACGCGGTCGCTGCGCAGGTCGACCACGACCGGGGTGACCTGGCCCGTGGCCACGTCGAGCACGTGGAGCTGCTCCCGGTACTGGAAGACGATCGCGTCCGGACCGGCCGAGGGGTACTTCACGTCCCAGTCCGTGAAGCGGGTCAGGGCGGTCACGCGATCGGGGTGGACGGGATCGAGGGCGTAGAGGTTGAGGTTGCCGAACTCGCGGTCGCTGGTGAAGTAGACGCGGTCGCCCAGCCACATGGGATAGTTGTCGGTGCCGGGGAACGTGGTGGCCTGCACGAACGTGCCGGCAGCCAGGTCGGCCAGCCACACGTCCTGCGCCATGCCGCCCTCGTAGCGCTTCCAGGTGCGGTTCTCGCGGGGGATGCGGTTGTAGGCCAGGTGCTTGCCGTCGGGGCTGTAGCTGCCGAGGGCCCCGCGGTCGGTGGCCACGGGCACGGGCAGGCCGCCGTGCACGTCCACGAGGAAGAACTCGGTCTCCCCCAGGGGGTGATTGCGGTTGCTGCGGAAGAGGATATGGCGGCCGTCGGGATGCCAATCGATCACCGTGTCGCGGCCGGGGTGGAAGGTCAGCCGCGTGGGCTCGCCGCCCAGGGCGGGCATCACGTAGACGTCGGCCGCGCCGTCATACTCGCCGGTGAAGGCCAGCCACTGGCCGTCGGGCGAGAACTTGGCGCCGGACTCGGTGCCGTGGCCGGTGGTGAGGCGACGGGCGACGCCGCCGGTGCGGTCGACGAGCCAGAGGTCGGCCTCGTAGGTGAAGACGATCTGATCGGCGCTGATGTCGGCCTGCCGCAGCAGGCGGGCGGGCTCGGGAACGACGGCGGCATGGGGATCGTCCGCGGCCGCCGCCAGGAACGGCAGCGCGAGCAGCAGGCAGGCTAGGACTCGGGTCACGACGGGCCTCCCGGGGCAGGTGGGGCTCAAGAGCAACAGGGTTGCATACGCAGGCAGTAGACACGGGTTGCCGGCCTTCGTCAAGGCGCCGCCGGCGGGCCGCGGCCGGGGCTCAAGGTTCCTCTCGCCGGGCCGAAGATGCAAACAGCGCCGATGGCCAACTGATGCGTTCCATTCCGGAGAGTACGCCGTGACCGAGCGACCCAAGCCGCCGCCAGACCCCAGGCCGTTGCAGGCGATCGCGGACCGCAGCAAGGCCTGCTTCGACTGCTATTCGTCGCTGTCGGCGATCATCGCCGCGCTGGACCCGGAGGGGCGCGTGGTCTACGGCAACCGGGCCTTCCACGGCGAGGTCGCGGACTGGCCGACCGGCGTCGGCGAGCCTCGCCATATGGCCGACCTCTGGCCCCTGGTGGCCGCCGTGCTGCCCGACGTCACCAACCTCGACCAGGAAGGGCAGCGCACCACCCACGTCCGCGAGGTCCAGCTGGCGCCCGAGGCCGCCGAGCCGCGCGACCACCTCGTCTACCTCGACCCGATCGAGCCCACGGCCTGCGGCAAGCCCAGGGGCTGGGCCCTGACCCTGGTGGACATCTCGCACATCCGCCGCGCCGAGCGCAGCAGCCGCAGCAACCTCGAGATCGAGATGTTCCTGTCCCGGCTGTCGTCGCGGTTCGTGGGCACCACCGACATCGAGAAGGCCATCGTCGCCAGCCTCGAGGACATCGGCTCGCTGACCGGCTCGGGCTCGGCCTTCTACACCGTCTGGCAGCCGGGCGACGCCGGACTCGACGAGTTCGTCGCCTGGAATCCGCACGACGTCGAGCGCGACTGGTCGTCGATCCCGGCCGTCGCCGAGGATCTGCGCCGCTGGTTCGGCGAGGCGTTCACGGACCTGGAGATCGTCGAGCTGGAAGGCCTGGCGGACGCGCTGCCGGCGCCGGTGGCGGCGGCGTTCCGGCAGGCTGGCGACGACCTCGCCGGCCAGCTGCTCATGGTGCCCCTGTGCATCAACGAGGTGCTCACCGGCGCGGTGGGCTTGCGGTACGGGCAGTCCGCCGACGACACCCGCAGCAGCGCCTGGATCGTGCTCGACATCTTCTGCCACATCCTCGAGCGGGTGATCCTGCTCAAGCGCAGCGAGGACGCCCTGCGCAGCACCAACCGCGAGCTGCAGGAGAAATCCGCCCAGCTCGTGCAGTCCGAGAAGATGGCCAGCATCGGCCAGATGGCCGCCGGCGTGGCCCACGAGATCAACAACCCCGTCGGCTTCATCATGGGCAACCTGTCGACGCTGAGGGACTACGCCGCCCAGATCAAGGCCGCCATCGACGTCTGCAAGCTGCTCGGCGCGGCCGCCGCCGACCTGCCCGCGGAGATCCAGCAGGCCGTGGCCGCCCTCGACCACGACGACCTCGACTTCATGCGCGACGACCTCGACGACCTCCTCGCCGAGTCGCTCGAGGGCTGCGACCGCGTGCGCGACATCGTCCAGAACATGAAGGGCTTCGCCCGCCTCGACGACAAGACCGCCTCGCGGGCCGACCTGAACGACTGCGTGGAGTCGACGCTCAAGGTGGTCTGGAACGAGCTGAAGTACAAATGCGAGGTGGTCAAGGAGTACGGCGAGCTGCCCCAGGTGGTGTGCTTCCCCGGCAAGGTCAACCAGGTGATCATGAACCTGCTCGTGAACGCGGCCCACGCCATCGAGGAGAAGGGCACGGTCACCATCCGGACGTCCGTCTCCGAGGACCAGGTCGTCCTGCAGGTCGCCGACACCGGCTGCGGCATCCCGCCCGAGGCGCTGGGCAAGCTCTTCGACCCCTTCTACACGACCAAGGAACCCGGCAAGGGCACCGGCCTGGGCCTCTACATCTGCCACAGCATCATGGAGGAGCACGGCGGCAGCATCGAGGTCGACAGCACCGTGGGCCTGGGCACCACGTTCACCGTGCGGCTGCCGCTCAGCGGCATCGACACCGACGCGGAGGAGATCCTTGTCTGACCGCACGCACCGCGTCCTCTTCGTGGACGACGAGGAGAACATCCTGCGGACCTTGCGGCGCCTGTGCCGCCGCGAGCCCTACGAGGTGATGGTCGCCACCAGCGGCCCCGCCGCCCTCGCCATGCTGGAGGAGCGTCCGGCCAGCGTCATCATCTCCGACTACCGCATGCCCGAGATGACCGGCGTCGAGATGCTCGCGCGCGCCAAGAACATCGTGCCCGACAGCGTGCGCATCATCCTCTCCGGCTTCGCCGACACCCAGGCCGTCATGGAGGCCATCAACAAGGGCGAGGTCTACCGCTTCCTGGCCAAGCCGTGGGACGACCACGAGCTGCTCACCACCATCACCCGCAGCCTCGAGCACTGGGATCTGCTCCAGCAGAACTCCGAGCTGGAGGCCCTCCAGGTCAAGCAGAACGACCAGCTCAAGCGCCTCAACGAGAACCTCGAGAGCATCGTGGCCGAGCGCACGCGCTCACTCAGCTTCGCCCAGGAGGTGCTGGAGAACCTGCCCGTGGGCGTGCTGGGCATCAGCCGCGAGGGCGAGATCATGCTCGCCAACACCTACGTGCCGCAGCGCTGGCCGGAGATCGGCTTCATCCCGCCCGGCACCGACATGGACGACGTGCTGCCCGGGGAGATCATCGCGCTCATCCGCGCCAGCCTGGACGCCGGCGCGGACGGCCACCACCGCTGCAGGCTGGGCGCCGACGAGGTGGACCTCACCGTCAGCCGCCTCGGCTCCGACGAGCATGGACGGGGTTGCGTCCTCGTGCTGCGGCCGCAGGGAGGTGACGGCGCATGAGCACCGATGCCATCCAGGCCAAGATCAAGAACCTGCCGCCCCTGCCCCTGGTGGCCCACAAGCTCGTGAGCCTGATGCAGCAGGACGACTGCTCGGCCAACGACGTCACCAAGCTCCTGTGCAGCGACCAGGCCCTGGCCGGCAAGGTGCTCAAGCTGGCCAACAGCTCGTTCTACGGCCTCAGCGGCGAGGTGGGTTCGGTGTCCCGCGCCGTCGTGATCCTGGGCTTCTCGGCGATCCGGTCGATGGCCCTCGGCCTGGGCGTGGCCCAGAGCATCAAGAAGGCCGCCCGGAACCTGGACCTCTCCTATTTCTGGGCCCACGCACTGTTCGTGGGGTCGGCGGCCCGGACCCTGGCCGTCGAGAACGGCAGGGTCGACCCGGAGGAAGTGTTCATCTCCGGCCTGATCCACGACCTGGGCCGGCTGATCCTCGAGCTCACCGTGCCCGGCCTCGACCAGCAGCTGGCCGACGTGCCCGCCGACCGGCTCCTCGACGCCGAGACCACGGCCGCCGGCATGCCCCACACCAAGGCCGGCCAGAAGGTGATGCGCCACTGGAACCTGCCGGAGGCGCTGGTGGAGCTGGCCC
Source organism: Candidatus Krumholzibacteriia bacterium (assembly GCA_041390065.1). Lineage (GTDB taxonomy): Bacteria > Krumholzibacteriota > Krumholzibacteriia > LZORAL124-64-63 > LZORAL124-64-63 > Glo-17. The sequence goes on along the minus strand of JAWKQQ010000012.1, from coordinate 60,946 downwards.
GCTTCCACCACCACCCCACCAACTACCGCAACCAGGAGCAGAGCCTCAACGCGTTCGTGCAGCTCGGCGAGCTGATGGCCCGCGCGCTCGGCCAGAGCCGCGAACCCGCGCCCGACGATCCCGACCCCGCCGCCCTCGCCGCCCACATCGGGATCTCGCTCACCGCCACCGAGGACCTCCTGGCGCGCACCTGCCAGGAGGTCGGCCGCACCCGCGCCTTCCTCGAGGTGTCGGGCGTGGAGCTGGACTACGAGAACCCGCTCGCCCACCTCGACCTGGAGAATCCCGACCCGTCGCTGAGCGGCACGGCCGTCTACCTCGGCACCTGCCCCGAACGGGCCGGCTGGGTCAACGGACAGCTCGGGATCCAGGCCTGGCGGACGGTGTCCATGCGGCCGTTCCTGGGCGGCGAGGCCGGCGAGGTGGACCTGGCCATCATCGACCCGCGCACCATCAACACCGCTCAGGCCACCAAGCTGAACCAGATGCTGAGCCCCCGCGGCGTGCGCGTGGTGACGCTGGGGCCGGCCGCCGGTCTGGCGGCCTGCCTGCCCGGCGTGCCCGAGCTGCCGGTCGGGTTCCAGCGGAGCGAGCTGCTGTCGCTGTGCGGGCGGGTCCCCGCCTGAGCGACGAGGCCCGGCAGACCCTGCTGCACGTCCGCCAGTCCGCAACCACCGACCACATCGGCGTCACGACCGACGACCTCAGCTGAGCTGCACCTCGTCGAGGCTGGGCTCGGCGGCCGCCACCGTATCCAGGGGCACCGGCGCGAGCTCGTGCTCGGGCACCCGCACCCAGATCGGTTCGGCGACGGCCCCGCTCTGGTCGAAGTTCTTGATCCGCTCGAGCAGGCCGACGGTGATCTCCTGCCCCTTGGGCACGAGCATGGCGCCGCTGGTGAGCACGACGTCGTCCGAGAGCATCATGCCCGTACGCAGCTCCTCGACCGTCAGGCCGCGGGTGCGGAAGTCGAGTCCGCCCTTCTTGGCCAGGCGCTCGTAGGCGTCGACCACGGCGGGGTCGTAGAGACGCTTGCGGGTCCGGATGAGATCGACGCAGCGGGCGGCCGTCTCGCCCTGCGCCTGCAGCACCTCGAGGTCGTTGGCCACGCGGAGGATGCGGGCGCCGGGCGCGATGTCCGCGCCGTCGGGCAGGCCGCCCTCGTTCTCCTCGGGCGCGAAGTCGAGGTCCCGCTCCTCGAGGATGGCCATGACCTCCTCGAGCCGCGGGATGCCCGCCAGGATCTGCTCGGTGATCACCGGCATGCGGGCCACCATGGCGAGCTCCTGGTCGGTGAGCTTCTCCCCCTTGTAGACCTTCAGCGCGGTGACCGGGGGCAGGGTGATGCAGGCCAGCTGCGAGAGCATGGCCGCCACCTCCACCTGCCAGGTCTCGTCGTAGCCCAGCTCCTGGGCCAGCATCAGGGACAGGTGGCAGATGCGGGTCGCGCGGCCGAACGCCGCCGGCGCGGCCATCGACAGGATCTCGGTGAGGGCCTTGATGCAGCCCTTGAGGGTCTGCTCCAGCAGCACCTTCTGCGAGGTGATCAGGAGGTGCTGGTTGCGCGCGTCCTGGATGGCCTCCCAGAGCACCTGGCCGGTGCAGGGTTTGCCGAGGAAGCGGTAGATATATCCCTCGTTGACGGCGGTGACCACGGTGTCCAGGTCGGCGAACCCCGTCAGCAGCAGGCGCACCGTGTCGGGCGAACGCCGGCGCACGTGGCGCAGGAACTCGGCGCCGTTCATGCCCGGCATCTTCATGTCCGAGACCACGACCTCGAACGGGCCCTCGGCCTCGAGGACCTTCAGGCCCTCCTCGCCGCCGCTGGCCGTGTGGATGTCGCAGCGCTTGTGCAGCGTGCGCCGGATCGCGTTGAGCAGCTTCTCCTCGTCGTCCACGCACAGGACCTTGGGCAGGGGCTGGTCGGTCATGGTCCACCTCCGTCCGGGCCGCCCCGGACGTTGCGTTGCGGCTGGGTGCGTCTTCCCCTGGCCAACGGCGTCGAACGATCGTCCGCAGTCCGCCCGCGGGGCCTCGACGCGCCGGGTGTTGCGAGATTCGTGCCATGGACGGCAGGCTCGGCCACGGGTACCCTGGGCGGACCCACAACCACCCTGGAGGTATCCCCATGGACCCACGTCTGAGCTCCGTGGCCGCCATCATCGCCAAGTCCACCGAGCTGGCGACGGCCACCCTCGCCGGTATCGACGACGCCGCCTACCGCCGGGCCTTCCTGCCCGGCACCAGCCCCATGGCCTGGATCCTCGGCCATCTGGTCAACTCCCGCCACGGCATGGCCCGCCTGCTCGGGGGCGACGACGTCTACGCCCACGCCGCTCTCACCGCCCGCGGATCGTCGTCGGCCGAGCCCGGCCTGCTGCCCGACCTGGACGCCACGCTGGCCGTCTGGCAGCGGCTGGACACGCGGCTGGCCGGGTTGCTGGACGCGGCGTCGGCCGGGCTGCTGGACGCCCCCGCGCCGGGCAGGGCGCCCTCGCTGGACGGCACGGTGCTCGGCACCCTGACCTTCCTCGCGCTGCACGAGTGCCACCTCGGGCAGCTGGGGATGCTGCGCAAGGCGGCGGGGTTGCCGGGCCTGGCGGGGTGACGGCCGCGCCGAGTCGGCCATTGATCGGCGGCCCCGGGCTGGCTATGTTCTGATCAGCCGAGCGTCCGTCCCGTGTCTCCGGGGGAGATTCCGTGCCTCATCGCCGTCCGATCCGGCCTCTGCTCGCCGCCAGCCTGGCGGCGCTCGCGCTGGTGGCCGGATGCGAGGAGTTCGGCGCGCTGCCCGGCGAGCCGGCGAACGGCGGCGCGGACTCCGCCTGGAATGCGGTGTTCCCGGACGACCCCTACGTGGACGCCCGCTGCATGTTCGCGCTGGACGTCGACGATGTCTGGGTGGGCGGCGACGAGGGACAGCTCGCCCACTTCGACGGCCGGTCGTTCGCCCGCGAGGCGTTGCCCGCTCCCTATGCCGTGAGCGAGATCCACGGCTGCCGGAGCGACGAGGTCTGGGCCCGCGCCAGCCGGCGATTCTTCCGCTGGGACGGTCGGAGCTGGCGCTTCGAGTTCGAATTCGACTCCTGGACTTACGATGCCAGCGTCGACGAGATTTGGAACGACGCTCCGGGGTCCTTGTACCTGGCGGGTCGTGATTACGGTCTGCGGCGGGCCTTCGTGGAACGCCACGACCGCGAGGGCACCAAACGCTGGTACCTCGGGGCGATCGACGCCGACATCGATCGCCTCTGGCGCCCAGCTCCCGAGCTGCCCCTCATGGCCCTGATCGACGACAGACCCGACAGCCTCTTCGCCTTCGACGGAGAATCCTGGCGGCCCCTGCCGTTCGCGGGCAACCTCCGCGCGGTCGCCGGCCGGCTGCTGGCCGTCAGCCAGCCCGAGCACATCATACGGGAGACCCTCTACCGCCTCGGCCGCGACGGCGGCCTGGAGCTGGTCTGCCCCGACTTCGACCTCTACACCGATGAGCTGATCGACTGCCGGGAACCTCTCCTCTTCCATTTCGGCGACATCCTGGCCCTGCGCGCCTGCCAGCGGATCCCCGTCGGCATGTACGAGACGGACTCATGGTTCGGCGGACTCGGGCCCGCGTGCGTGCCACGCCGCGCCGGACCCGACGCCGGCAGCTTCTTCCGGATCACCCCCGCCCGCCAGCTCGAGCGCTTCACCTGGCAGTCCACGGACGTGCTGGTCGGGACGGAGTTCGCGCTCAACTCCGAGCTGGTCCCGACCGGGGATCTCGTGGTGACCGACGAGGCCATCTTCGCCATCGACCACGCCTCGCGACTGCTGGTGGGCACCGACGCCGGCTGGGCGCACGAGGACCAGGACGGCCGGTGGCTGGACGATCTCACCCTGCTCGTCGACGGCAGCGTGCTCGCCCGCATGGCCGATCCGGCCACCTCCGAGGAATTCGCCGCTCGACGCTTCGCGGACGGCCGCTGGCAGATCACGCCCGCGCTCGTCGCGGGTCAACATACCTGGATCGGCTGCGACGCGGTCTCGGGCACCTTCTACGCCATGACCGAGAACGGCGAGTTCGCGCGGAGCGACGGCGGCGCCTGGTCCATCCGCGACGAGCTCGGCGGACGCTGCTCCTGGTACGGGATGGCCCGCGCCGATCGCCAGTTCGCGCGCATCCGTCTGGCCGACGAGGAACTCAGGCTCCTGGCCTTCGACGGCGAGACCTGGCGTGACGTCACCCCGGCGGACGTGGACTATTTCGAGACGCCCTTCGCCGCGCCCTGGAGCGGCCGCCTCATCGCCTACGGCGAGAGCTATGGCGACAGCTGGGAGCGGTTCACGCTCATCTTCGACGGGCAGAGCTGGCAGCGGATCGCGGATGGCCGCCCGCATTTCGAGTACCAGGAGACGCCCGCCGGCGAGGTCTATGCCTTGCGCGGCGACCGCATCGAATGGCTGCATCCCCACGGCTGGAAGGCCATCCTCGATGCCAGCGAAGACGCCCGCTACCCGGGCAACGGCCTGCGGTGCTTCTGGAGCCACCCGGACCGCGGCCTGCACGTGATCGACCGGAGGTACCAGATCCTCCACCGTGCCGATCCTCTCCGTTGACCCCAACCCGCCGCGGCCCGCCCGGCCGCGCCCGACCGAGGACGTCATGACCCGTTGGCAACGCCTGACCACCCTCGCCCTGAGCCTGCTCGTGGCCGCCGCCGTCCAGGCGAGCCAGCCGCGCGTGCGCGCCCTCGGCGACGGCGCCGATTACTTCGAGGACGACACCGCCCCCCTCAGCTGGTTCGCCGCCCTGATCGACTACCCTGACCAGCTGAACCTCGACTTCGGCGACTACGACCACGATGGCCACGGCTCGCTGAACGAACGTCTGCGTGGCGGCGGCGGCGGCGTCACCCTGCGTCTGGACGCGGCCGGCCGCTGGGGCGTCCTCGGCCTCTACGCGCAGGAGGACCTGCCCGCCGGCGCGCCCGGCGGTGCGATCACGCTGCTCGGCGCCCGCCGCTTCGGCCGTCTCGGCCTCGGCCTGCGCGCCATGCTCACCTCCCACTTCGACGGCGAGAACTCCACCGAGGCCTGGGACCGCGGCGAGAGCCTCTACATCCACAGCTTCGGCGCCGGCGCCCGCTGGGACGCGTCCGACCGCCTCTACGGCGACCTGGCCCTGGAGATCGTCAACACCAAGAGCGACGCCGCCGAGCAGGAGCTGTGGTCGCTGCCGGCGAGCAGCGTCTGGACCGGCTTCGCCGCGCGCACGCGCTGGTTCTGGGCCGCCAGCGAGTCGGTCGTGCTGGTGCCCCTGGCCGACCACCGCCGCGACGACCGGCCGGTGCTCTCGGCCGGCCTGCAGGCGCCGGCCGACCAGCACGCCTGGCAATCGTCGCTCGGCCTGGGCGTCAACCTGCTCCGCGACCCCGACAACCTGATCGTCATCTCCGGCGAATGGCGCTGGGGCACCGAGGAGCACGAGCGCCTGCGCGGCCAGTCGACGGCCTGGGAGTACGACGCCTCGGACCTCGACTACCACGAGATCCACGCGCGCGCGGGCCTGGAGTCGCGGGTGTCGCCCTGGCTGACGGTACGCGGCTCGCTGCAGTACCTGCGCCTGCAGCGCGAGCAGGCCTCCGTGCGCGGCGAGCTGGTCGACGACGATCCCGACCGCCGCACCGAGGACCGCACCATCCGGGTCCGCACCCCCATCACCCTCGGCTGCTCCCTGCACGGCGGCCCGTTCCAGGTCGACCTCGTCTTCAACGGGCAGTGGGTCCAGGTGCCCGGCACCATCCCGTTCACGGCCCGGCCGCTCCAGACCGGCACCTACAGCGGGCTCAGCCTGCGCTACCTCTTCTGATCCGGCCCGCTCCGGACGAAAGGCCGTTCCGATGCCCCGACCGACCCGGCTCCTGCTCGCCGCCGCCTGCCTCCTGCTCGCTGGGCCGGCCCTCGCCTCCGCCGACCGCGTCCGCGCCCTCGGCGGCGTGCCCGACCTCGTGGAGGACGACTCCGGCGTGCTGCGCTGGTACGGCGCGGTGGTCGACTACCCCGACCTCGGCGTCCTGCACCTGGGCGACTGGGCCCACCGGCGCAACGGCGCCGCGCGGGGCGACCTGGCCGGCCGTGGCGGCGGCGTCCACGTCCAGCTCGATCCGGACGGCCGCTGGGGCACCGCGGCCCTGCACTTCGGCGAGGACCTGCCCGCGCCCGATCCCGGCGGCTGGATCCAGGCCGTGTGGGGCCGTCGCTTCGGATCGCTGAGCCTGGCGCTGGCCTTCCGCGCCACCTCCTGGAGCGACGCGTCCAGCACCCCGACCGCCGCCCTCGACGGCGGCAGCCGCTTCCTGCACCTGCTCGGCCTCGGCGCCCGCTGGGACCTGACCGACCGCACCTACGTGGACCTGGCCGCCGACGCCCAGGAGAGCGAGGTCGACTTCTACCGGCGCGGCGGTTCGGTGCCGCTGGCCGAGGAGGACCTGGGCGGCTGGGACAGCTTCGGCGTGCGCGGCCGCGTGTTCCACGAGCTCAGCGACAACCTCGTGTGGGTGGGCCGCCTGGCCTGGTTCCGCGACACGCGCCCGATCACCGATCCGGTCATCGACGACCTCGTCGACTTCGACGCCGACCACTTCCGCGGCGGCTTCGCCTGCCATCTCCTGCCCGATCCCGACAACCTCGTGATCATCAGCGGCGACTACCGACGCCTCGAGGACACGCGCCGCGCCCGCCATCCCTTCGACGCCGCCTGGGAACGCGGCTGGCGCCTGTGGTGGCGCATCGACGCCCGCGTGGCGGTGGAATCGCGGGTGCTGCCCTGGCTCACGCTGCGGGCCGCCGCCAGCTACCGTCGCCACGTCGACGAGCAGCAGTACAAGTACGAGTGGGCGACCGACTACACCGAGATCGCCTACCGCTACCAGGTGCGCGTCGACACGCCGGTGACCGTGGGCGCGGGCCTGCACCTCGGTCAGTTCGACTGCGACGTCGTGGTCAACGCGACCGCCCCCTTCGAGGTGGGCGAGGGCACCGACGGCTTCCTCGACGGCGAATCCACCAACCTCACCGGCGTCACCCTCCGCTATGCCTGGTAGCGTGGACACCGGCGGCGGCCTCTACCTCGAGCCCGCCCTCTACGACGTGGTGAACACGCCGGGCACGGCCGCCGAGCTCACGGCGCTCGGGCGGGTGGTCCGCGGCCACCGCGGCCGCGGCCCTCACCGCTGGCTCGAGCCCGCCTGCGGCTCCGGCCGCTACCTGCGGAGCCTGCGCGCCCGCGGCCACCAGGTGGCCGGCTACGATCCGCTCGAAGGCATGCTGGCCTACGCGCGCCGGCGTCTGTCACGCTGGACGGACGGCTGGGCGCTGGCGCAGGCCGACTTCACCACGCCGGCGGTCGCGCTGGCCGGGCTCGGCGCCTTCGACGTGGCCTTCTGTCCGGTCAACTCGCTGCGCCATCTGCCCGATGACGCGTCGGTGGCGGCCCACCTCGCCCAGGTGCGCGGCCTGCTCGCCCCCGGCGGCCTGTACGTGGTGGGCCTCGACCTGCTGCGGCCCGACGCCCTGCCCGACGAGGACGTCTGGACCGGCTCGCGCGGCCGCCTGCGGGTCCACGAGGTGATGCAGTACCTGCCGCCGGACGACGGCGGGCGCACCGAGCAGGTGGTGGTGCAGATGATGGTGACGCGGCCGCGCGGCACCACGCACCACGGCTGGGCCTACGGCCTGCGCACGTACACCGACCTCCAGTGGTCGGCCCTGGTCCGGCACGCCGGCTGGCGGCGGGTCGCCACCCACGACTCCGCGGGCCGCGCCGTGGCCGCCGGCACGCCCCTGGCCTACCAGCTCGAGGTGTTGCAGCCGGATCGGTGATCCCGCCGCGGGCGACCACGGCCCCGAACCGGCGGAGATCCGCGTGTCCGCTCCCCGGCCGACGTTCCTGTCGCCCGCATCGCCGATCCCATATATGATCTCCCGCGATCCGCATCACCCTGCACCCGAAAGGCCGCCATGCTCGACGTCCTACGCGCCGTGCGGAACTTCCTGAACCGATTCAGCGAGATGTCCGTCCTCGGCGTCCACATCGACTGGGTCTTCCACCTCACCGGCGCGGCCGTCATCATGTTCGCCCTGACCCGCGTGCTGAGCCGCACCTGGGCGCTGCGGCTGACCATCGCGGTGCTCGTGCTCAAGGAACTGGTGGACGTGTTCGCCAAGTCGCGCGCCGAGTACATCCGTCCGCCGGGGCTCGACCTGGCGTTCGACCTCACCTCCGGCCTCGCGGGCATCGGCCTGGGCTACCTCGCGGCCCGGCGGTTCCCGCGCTGGCTGAGCCGACGGAGGTCCGCATGAAGCCGGTCGCCCGTCTCCTGGCCGGCCTCGCAGCCGTGGCCGTGATCCTCCTGCTCGCCGGGTCGGTGGCCGCGCCCCAGTCGGCGGCCCGCCAGGTTCCGCTGGTGCTGCTGGCGGCCCTGGCGCTGGTCGGGTTCGCGCGGCCGGGAGCCCGCTGGCTGCTGGCCGCCGTGGTGCCCGCCGGCCCGGTCCTGGACTTCTGGTTCCTCACCCCCGACCGCGGCGTCTACGCCACCGAGGTGGTGCTGCTGGCGGCGCTCGCGACGTGGCTCGCGGGCAACGCCACCGGCCGCAACACGACCCCCTGGACGCGGCCGTCGTTGCCGGCGTTGCTGCTGGCCGCCTTCGGGCTGGTCGGCGCGCTCGCGCTCGTGGCCGGCCAGCCGGACGAGCTCCACCGGTTCGTCGCCTGGCGCGCGCTCCGCGTCCTGCTCCTGGCCGCCGGCGCGGTGTTCCTGCTGAGCGCCGTGGCCATCCATGCCCGCCGGCCCGTAGCGCCGGTCTGGACCGCCGCCACGCTCGCCACCCTCCTGGTGCTCGCCCTCGGCGGCATCGTCGAGTTCCTGCGCGACGGCGCCGGGCAGTTCGAGGCCGGTTCGTTCTACGCCAGTTCGGTGGGCCTCGCGGTGCACGTGGCCTTCACCGCGCCGCTGGCCCTGTGCATCTGGCTGGGGCCCTCGGGCCGGCGCTGGCGGCTGCTGGCGGCCGCGGCCTGGCTCACGGCGCTGGTCTGCCTGCCGCTCACCGCCTCGCGCGGCGCCCTGGCCGCCGTGGCGATCACGTCGGTGCTGGCCGTCGTCGTCCACGCCCGCCGCGCGCGCCGGACCGCCTGGCGCGGCGCCGCCGCCGTGATGCTGGCCCTCGCCCTGGTGGCCACGGTGCTCGCCGTGCGCCCCGAGCTGGCCGGCGAGGCCTTCGCCTACAAGTACCGCGCCTCGGTCGAGGGCGACTTCTTCTCCACGCGGACCGTGCAATGGCACGAGGCCTGGCGGGCGATCGCCGCGCGGCCGCTCGTCGGCGAGGGCCCGGGCGCCTGGGCGCCCAGCGTGCCTCTGGAGCTGGCGCGGCGCCACGGCGTGCCGGCCGCGTTGCTCGCGCTGGCGGCGATCATCCTGGCCGCCTGGTCGGCCGGCAAGCGCGCCTGGCAGCAAGACGGAGGCGGCGTGCCTGCCGCCGCCGGCCTGCACGCCGCCTCGCTCGACTGGGGCCTGGCCCTGAGCCTGCTCGGACTCCTGCTGGTGGGCCTGGCCGAGACCGGCCTCGGCGCCCGCAGCACGCCGCTGCTGGTCTGGCTGCTCGTCCTGGCGGGGCTCGCCCCGGCCAGGGCCTGATCCGCGCCTACCGGGTCGCCACCGTGACGCCGCCGCTGCCCGTGTCGATCACGACGTGCGCCTCGCCGCCGCCCAAGCGCAGCTTCATCTCGCCGCGCTCGTCGTGCAGCACCTCGGCGCCCTCGCAGCGGTTGCGGATACCGCCGCTGCCGGTGTCCACCGACACGGTGGCCGACGCGCCGCGTGGCATCACCAGGTCCACGCCGCCGCTGCCGGTGTCGATGACGAAGCGGCCGGTGCCCATGCGGTCGAGCTCGAGCTCCACCGAGCCGCTGCCGGTGTCGATGCGGGCCTTGTCGCACTTGATGCCCCGGCAACGGACGCTGCCGCTGCCGGTGTCGACGTAGAGGTCGTCGGTGTCGGCGCCATCGATGGTGACGCTGCCGCTGCCGGTGTCCGCCTTGCACGCGCCGCCGCGCTGGTTGGTGATCACGACCGAACCGCTGCCGGTGTCGGCGAGCAGGTCGCCGTCGATGTCGGTCACCTTGACCTCGCCGCTGCCGGTGTCGCAGATCAGCTTGCCCCGGTGGCCGTCCACCTTCACCGGGCCGCTGTGGGTGTCGAGCCGCAGGTCGCCGCGCACGCCCTCGGAGTCGAGGTCGCCGGCCCCCAGGTAGATCGACGCCTCGCGGCCGCCGGGCACCCGCACCTCGACGTCGGCCCAGACCTCCAGGCCCCGGCCCGAACCGCGCACCGTCACCTTCTCGCCGCCGAGGCCGCGCCAGAGCTGGCGCAGCCAGTTGCCGTCGCCGTCGCCGTCCTCGGGCTGGTAGATCACCGTCTGGCTGCCGCGGCCCAGCTCGGGGTAGACGTAGTTCCGGTGCTCCTCGATGGGGAACCGCACCATGATCTCGGCCTTGCGGCCGTCTTCGAGGTCGACGGAGATGAGCGACGGATCGGCGTCGTCGCCCCGCACGTGGACGATGACCTCGAAGCGGTCGCCGCGCGCGGGCAGCACCTGCACGTGGCCCACGAGGTTCTTGAGGACGAGTTCGTGGGCGTCGGTGTTCAGCTCGCGCGTGAACTCCTCGGCCAGAGCCGGCAGGGCCAGCAGGATGATCGCCGCGAGGGCGAGGCGGCTGGATCTCAACATGGGAGGCCTCCTGAGCGGAACCGCGAAAGAAGGGCGGGGGTTGACTCGGGAATTAGACGCGCGCGGGCTCCCGGAGGTTGCATGAAGCGGCGCCGCCCCAAGGCAAGGCGGCGCCGCTCGCTGCGCAGGCGGAGCTGGACTAGCTCCCGATGAAGGTCGACTCGAAGTCGTGATTCAGCTCATCGAGTCGGCGTCGGGCATGCCTGCGTGCCTGCTCGGCCTCTTCCGGAGAGCGGGCGGCGTTGATGGCCTGCAGACCCTCCTCGAGCGCCCGCTGGAGGCGATCGAAGTGGCTGGCGCGGTCGACGGTGAGCTGATCGTGGCTGTGCATCATTCTGTCGTGCCTCCCTCGGGCCGGCGCCGCCTGGGGGGACGGCGACGGCGCCGGGACGTGACTGCTGATTGACCTGCGGCCGCCATCTTGCAGGCCGCGTGCCCGTTCCTCCCGAACGAGAAGAACAAGGAAATCAGCCGCCGTTACGCGGGCGTTAGCGACAGATCTGAATCTGGCATGGAGGGGCGGCCGACCGCGCGTGACCGGAATCCGGACGCCCGCCGCCGCGACCTGGCCACCCGGGGATCAGGCCGCAGCCCGCCGCCGACGCCGCGGCTCGAGCTGGGAGAGGATCATGCCGGCCAGCATGAGCACGCAGCCGAGCAGGCCGCGGGTCGGCAGGGCCTCGCCCAGCACCAGCATGCCGCCCAGCACGGCGAACACCGCCTCCAGCGAGAGGATGATGGCCGCATGGGCCGGCGGCGCGTGCCGCTGGGCCACCACCTGCAGGGTGTAGGCGATGCCCGTGGACGCGAGGCCCGCGTAGAGCAGGGGGCCGGCGGCGGCGGCGATCGCGCCCACGTTCGGCCGCTCCAGGGGCAGGCCCGCCGCCGCGCTGATCACCCCGCAGACCAGGAACTGCAGCGCCGCCAGCCTCACCGGCTCGGTGTGCGGCGCCCAGCGGCCGATGAGCAGCACGTGGGTCGCCCAGAACACCGCGCCCACCAGCACCAGGGTGTCGCCCCGGCTCATCGCGAGGCGGCCGGTGATGGTCAGGAAATAGAGGCCCACCACGGCCAGCACGGCGCCCGCCCAGGTGCGCCCGTGGGTCCGCTGGCCGATGAACAGCCCCAGGAAAGGCACCAGAACCACGTAGAGGCCGGTGATGAAGCCCGCCTTGCCGGCCGTGGTGGAGACCACGCCCCATTGCTGCAGGGTGGCGCCGCCGCAGAGCACCAGGCCCAGGACCAGGCCCCGGCGCAGGTCCACCGGCCAGGGCTGGGCTCGGCCGCCCCGCCCGCGCCACCAGACCACCGGCGCCAGCGCGGCCGCCCCCATGACGAAGCGCACGGCGTTGAAGGTCAACGGCCCCAGATGCTCCATGCCCAGGCGCTGGGCCACGAAGGCGAGGCCCCAGATGGCCGCGGCCAGGAGCAACAGGAGATCGCTGCGGAGCTTGTCGGTCATGGCGGGCAATGTCTCCTGGATGGCCGGCCCGGTCAAGGCTGGATGGATGGCGCGCGGCAGGCTAGAGTCGCCGCATCCCAACCTCCAGGAGGCTGACGTGCCCCGCTGGCTCGTGTTCATGATCCTCGTGTTCGGGAGCGCCGCCATGGCCCAGACCCCGCCGCTGCCGCCCCTCGTGCCCTGGCCCCAGGAAGTGGCGCCGACGCCGGGCGTCTTCACGGTGGACGCCTCGACGGCGGTGCTGCTCCTGCCCGCAACCGCCGGCCTGCAAGACCGCGTGGACGCCGTGCTGGCCGGGTTGCGGCGAGGCACGGGGCTGCCGCTGGCGGTGCTGGAGTCGGCCGCGCCGCACGACCACGCCGTCAACCTGGACCTCGACCGCGCCCTGGACGCCGAGGCCTACACGCTGCAGATCACGCCATCGCGCGTGACGATCACGGCCGGCGGTCCCGACGCCCTCGGCTGGGCGCTGCAGACCCTGCGCCAGCTCCTGCCCGCGGCGGCCGAGTCGGCCCTGCCGGCCATCGCCCCCGACCCTGGCCGCGAGGGCGGCCTGCGCCCCTTGCCCGACGGGGTGCGGTACGCCCGCCGGAACGTCGCCCCCGCGCCCGCCGCACGGCCCGAGCCCTTGGACGCCGCGCGGCCCGCCGCCTGGACCCTGCCCTGCCTGCGCATCGCCGACCACCCGTCGTTCGCCTGGCGCGGCGTCCTGCTCGACTGCTGCCGCCACTTCATCGACGTGCCCGCCATCGAGCGCCTCCTCGACCTCATGGCCCTGCACAAGCTCAACCGCCTGCACTGGCACCTGACCGAGGACCAGGGCTGGCGCCTGCAGATCCGCTCGCGCCCCGAGCTGACGACGGTGGCCGCCTGGCGCCGCGACGCCGACGGCGCGCGCTACGGCGGCTTCTACACCCAGGACCAGGCCCGCCACGTCGTGGCCTACGCCGCCGCCCGCGGCATCACCGTGGTGCCCGAGATCGAGCTGCCCGGCCACGCCCAGGCCGCTCTGGCGGCCTATCCCGAGCTGAGTTGCCGCCAGGAGCCCCTCGACGTGCAGGCGTGCTGGGGCGTCTGGCCCGACGTCTACTGCGCCGGCAACGAGGCCGTCTTCCGATTCCTCGACGACGTGCTCACCGAGGTGCTCGACATCTTCCCGTCGGAGTTCATCCACATCGGCGGCGACGAGTGCCCCAAGGACCGCTGGCGGGAATGTCCGCGCTGCCAGGCCCGCATCGAGGCCGAGGGCCTGCGCGACGAGCACCACCTGCAGAGCTGGTTCGTCGGCCGCATGGAGCGCTGGCTGGCCGCCCGCGGACGCCGTCTCGTCGGCTGGGACGAGATCCTCGAGGGCGGCCTGCCCCAGGGCGCCACGGTGCAGAGCTGGCGCGGCCTCGAGGGGGCCGTGGCCGCCGCCCGTCAGGGCCACGACACCATCGTCTCGCCCACGAGCCACTGCTACCTGGACGCCGACATCGGGGTGACGGACCTGGCCACGGCCCACGGGTTCTTTCCGGTGCCACCGGAGCTGTCGGCCGCCGAGCGCGCCCACGTCCTGGGCGGCGAGATGAACCTGTGGACCGAGTACGCCCCCCAGGCCGTGATGGACGAGCGCCTGTTCCCACGGCTGTGCGGGCTCGCGGAGGCGCTGTGGTCGGACCGCGAGCGGCCGGGCACCGACTTCGACAGCTTCTGGTCGCGGTTCCTCGGGCACCGCGTGCGGCTGGATCGGCTGGGCGTGCGGCGGGCCTACGAGGGGCGTCCGGTGCGCCTGACCGCGCGCTGGGAGCCGGGGGCCGACGGGTGGCGGGTGCGCTGGGCCGTGGACGGAGCGCTGCCCGCCGGCCGCCGGCAGGTGCGGCTGGACCTGGGCGGCGCGAGCGAACTGGTCGAGCTGGCGGGCCAGACGCTGGTGCACGCGCCAGGAGCCGTGACGGCCCAGGTGCTGGTGGACGGTGAGGCCTACGGCGCGCCATGGCGCGTGGATCTGGCGCGCCACCTGGCCGTGGGCGCGGCGTACGAGTGCGAGCCGTGGCCGCTGCGCGACCGGTACCGCCCCGAGGAGCCGCACGCGGCGCTCGACGGCGTGCTGCCCGACGTCGAGTACGAGGACGGCCGCTGGCTGGCCTGGGAAGGCCCCGACGCCGTGGTGACCGTGGACCTGGGCCGGCCGCAGCCCGTGCGCGAGGTGTCGGCGCTCTGCCTGCACGGCGGCGGGCGGTTGAACTATTCGCCCGAGCAGGTCGCGGTCTCGGTCTCGGACGACGGGCGCACGTGGCGCGAATTCGGCGCGGACGGCTGGCGGCTCGCGCCCGAGGTGTTCGCGCGGACCCTGCGGACCTACACCGTCCGCGGGACGCCGCACACCGCGCGGTGGGTGCGCGTGCGGCTGGAACAGCGACGGAACGTGCCGGCCTGGCCATGGGCGCCGCTGTCGCCGCCGTGGATGTTCCTGGGGCAGATCGTGGTGCGCTAGCGTCTGCCTCGCGACCTAGGCGTTCACGTCCACGACCAGCCGTCCCCGCACCTGCCCCTGCAGGATCTCGGCCGCGCGCGCCGGCACGTCCTTCAGGGCGCAGACCGACGTGGCCGCCTCGAGCCTGTCCAGCGGCAGATCCCGGGCCACCCGCTCCCAGGCGCGCACCCGGTTCTCGAACGGCTGCATCACCGAGTCGATCCCCAGGATGTTGACGCCGCGCAGCAACAGCGGCAACACGGTGGTCTGCAGCTGCGGCCCGCCGGCCAACCCGCAGGCGGCCACCGACGCGCCGTGGCGCATCTGCCCCAGCAACCTGCCGAGGGTCGTGCCGCCCACCGTATCGACGCAGCCCGCCCAGGTCTCGGACTCCAGCGGGCGCTGCGTGGGCTCGCTCAGCTCCGCGCGAGCGACGATCTGCACCGCGCCCAGCGACCGGAGGTAGTCGACCTGTTCCGGGCGCCCGGTGCCGGCCGCGACCCGATAGCCGAGCCGGGCCAGGATCGCCACGGCCAGCGACCCCACGCCGCCGGCCGCGCCGGTGACGAGGACCGGAGCGTCCACCGCGGGCGTCAAGCCGTGGTCCTCCAGCGCCATCACGCACAGCATGGACGTGAAGCCCGCGGTGCCCACGGCCATGGCCAGCCGGGTGGACAGGCCGTCGGGCAGGGGCACCAGCCAGTCGGCGTTCACGCGCGCCTTCTGGGCGTACCCGCCCCAGTGAAGCTCGCCCACCCGCCAGCCGGTGAGCACCACCTTGTCGCCCGGCCGGTAACGCGGATCGCGCGACGATTCCACGGTGCCCGCGAGGTCGATTCCCGGCACGTGGGGGAACGTGCGCGCCAGGCGGCCCTGGTTGCCGTGGACGACGAGGCCGTCCTTGTAGTTGAGCGTGGAGTACTCGACGCCGACCGTCACGTCGCCGGCGGGCAGGTCGGCGTCGGCCAACGACCGGACCGTCACGTCGTACCCGCCGTCGGTCTCGGTCATCACGAGCGCGTCGAAGCGGTCACCTGGCATGTCCTTGCTCCCAACTCCTTCAGGTCCCCGATGCTTGGGTTGGATTCTGCCTCGGGTTGCGGCCGCGCCCGGCCTCAGTCGAACAACCCCTTCACCGCGCTCCAGCTTCGCGGCGCCACCGCGACCGCCGGCTCGAGGTTCGACCAGAGCACGTAGAGGTACTCGCCCGTCGGCCCGTCGAAGGTGGTCGGGCCCACCCAGAACCAGACGGTGCTGCCCGGCGCGCCGGGGATGGTCATGGTCGCCGGCTGGAACGGCCCGCAGATCACGTTCTGGATCACGGCCACGCTGCCGCAATCCTGGGGCCCCAGCTCGAACAGGTAGGTCGTGAAGTTCGCGTCGCCGGTGATCTCGAGGAAGCCCGCGTCGGGCACGACGATCTCGAACCAGTCGGTGTCGCGGTAACGGCTGCCGTCCGGCGACAGGTACCAGCCGCTCTGGCCGCAGAACACGGGCCGGGTGATGGCGCCGAACGGGTTGCCGGCCTCGGGGCTGTTGCAGCCGCCGTTGAAGGCGTCGACGTACCCGTCCACGAGCGTCGGCTCGCCTTCCAGCTCGGCGCCGCCGGGACAGGTCACGACGTCGACGATGAACTCGTCGATGTTCAGGACGTAGTCGCCGGCGGCGCCGCCGTAGCCGTCGATCACGATGAAGTAGGTGCCGGGGTCCAGGGGCACGCCGTCCAGCCGGGAGACGTAGTCCGGGTAGTAGTCGTCGTTGCAGGCGACCAGCGCCAGGTCCTCGTCGTAGACGTAGAGCTTGGTGTCGTACGTCGAGCCCAGCAGGTCGATCACGACGTGGATCGACCAGTCGACCGACAGGGAGTAGACGACATCGGGCGAGGTGGATCCGACGTACGGACATTGCTCGTCGTAGTCGTCGGTGTAGCCGACGGTGGTGCCGACGAGGTCATGCACGGGCAGGAAGACGGCCACGGCGTCGGCGATGGTGTCGCCACCCTGGCGCTCCGGGTCGGGCGCCTGCACCGGGTAGGTGACCGGGGGTTTCGGCGGCCGGGCCTGGCCGGGGTCGAGGGCGACGACGGGGACGGCGACGGCCAGGAACGCAGCGAGGGCGAGCAAGGGCTTCATGACGGCATCCTCCCGGCGGGGTGAGGTGGGCGATTCCTCGGAACCCAGGAGGATCATCCTACCACGGCGCTGGCGCCACGTCGATCCGCTCGGTCCGCCCGGCGCCTAATCCAGCAGGTCGCCCTGCTCCAGATCCAGCGCCAGCAGTCCGACGAGGTCGCCCTGCGCCCGTTCGTCCAGATCCAGCGCCGCGCAGGCCTGGGCCAGGCGCCGCGCATGCCACTCGCCGACCGCCTCGCCCTTGGCCTGGCCGTGGCTCAGGAGGTCGCCGCAGGCCACCACCTGCACCAGCGGCGCCTGCGCGCCGGCGCCGGCCGGATCGTGATGCCAGCGCGCGACGGCCACCAGGTTGCCGGGCATGCCCCAGGCCTCGAGCAGGCGCTCGCCCACCAGGCCGTGGTCGTAGCCCAGGCGCTCGCGCTCGGCGTCGATGCTGTCGCGCGTGCCGGCCTCGAGCTGCCGGTGCACGTCGGCGAACTCGTCGGGCCGGTTCAAGAGGATGATGACCTTGCCCAGGTCGTGCAGGACGCCCGCGGTGAACGCCTCGTCGGGGTCGGCGCGCCGGGTGAACTCGGCCACCCGCCGGGCGGCGAGTCCGGTGTGCACCGCGTGACGCCACAGCTCGCGGCCCAGCAGGCCGACGCGCGTCCGGTTCAGGGGGAACAGGGTGCGGGTCGACGCGGCCACCACCACGCTGCGCGTCGTGCGCGTACCGAGCCTCACGATCGCCTGGTCGAGGCTGCCAGTCTGCTGGTAGCCGCCGTAGAGCGACGAGTTGCTCACCTTGATCAGGCGGGCGACGAGGGCGGGATCGCGGGACAGCACGCCGGTCAGGTCCTTGAGGCTGCTCTCCGGTTGCGCCAGCAACGCGAGGACCTCGGACGCCACCTGCGGCATGGGCGGCAGTTCCTTGATGCCGGCCACCAGGGCGGCCACGGCGGCCTCGGCGCCGCCGGCGCCGGCCGGACCCGAGGCGGCTTGCGGGGTGGACGCCGGCGCCACCGGTTCCACCTGCGGCGGCCGCACCTGCCAGGACAGCAGCTCGAGGCAGACGAGCGGTCCGGTGGGCCCGCCCGGCTCGTCGACCGCCGCGTGCAACAGCAGGTCGACCTGCCCCATGCGGCCGAGCGGCAGGAGGGCGCACGCGGCATGTGGTCGCGCGGCGCCCAGGGCGTCGAGGATGGGCGACGGGAAGCTCCGGCCGAGGAACGGCCGACCGCTGGCGAGGGCCTGCTGGAACACCAGGTCGACGCCGAGCTGAACCCTGGCGTCGCGGTGATCGCTGGCGGTGAGGCGGCCGTTCGCGTCGCGCCCGTAGACGGTGGCGCGCCGCAGATGGCCGCCGCCGACGGCGAGCAGGATGGACTGGTCGCAGTGGGCCTGGGCGAAGACCACCAGCTCGCGCAGGCGCACCTGGCGGTCGTCGGACAGCAGCATGCGGCGCAGGGCCTGCCGGTAGGCGGGGAACGCGCCGGCGGCCGTGTCCTCGGCCGCACCGTCCAGGGACGGCTCGCCGGCGACCGCGAGCTCGATCCAGCCGCGATCGATGGCCCGGGTCACCGCCTGTGCGGTCCGCAGCTGCGGATAGGGCGCGGCCTCGAGCAGCGCGCCCACACTCCGCGCGTCGCCCGCGGCGGCCAGCACGTAGCGCTCCTCGGCGGTGGCTTCCGGCGGCGCGCCGGCGGCGAACGCGCGGCGCTCGAGCGACCCGAGTCCGCGCACGAGCTCGCGGTACTCGTCCACCTCGCGGGTGAGGTCGAGCACGAGGGCCTGGCCCTCGCAGGGCATGAGGTAGGGATTGGGGTCCACCGGGATCTCGGTGAACTGGAACGACCCCCGGTCCCACAGCAGCAGGCGGAAGACCGCCTCGTCGAGCCCGGCCCGCACGGCCGCCGTCAGTTCGTCGCGGGCCGCCAGTCCGAGGTTCTCGCAGATCCGCGCCACGGGCAGGCCGGTCTCCTCGCGGACCCGCGCGAGGTTGCCGAGGTCCGCATCCGACAAGGCGCGGGTGTCGTTCAGCCGTTCGAGGATCAGCCGCTCGCCCGGGTCGCTGACCGCATCGACCAGCAGGTTGCCGCGGAACGACACGCTCACGACGTCGTCGTCGCGGCGCACGGTCAGCACGCCCTCCTTGTTCATGTGGCACAGGAAGAGCAGCAGGTCGGCTGGCGCGAACTGGGCGATGTCTCCCTGGAACACGGACAGGGCCTCCAGCTGGGGACGCGGGACGGAACCGGTCAAGGCGATGCTGTTCTTGGAGATCGGCCGGAGCGGGGCCGGCTTGAGCGGCGGGCGACATTCCCGTTGCCGCCGCGGCGCGCGACCGGGATACTGCGTCATCATGCGCCATCTGCTCCGCATCGCCCTGGCCTGCGCCGTGCTCGCGACCCCCGCGGCCGCCGCCAACCGCCTCCTGCCCGACGGCGTCTCGGGCACGGACGTGAACCTGGCGCGCGAATTCGCCGAAGGCGGCGGCGACCTCGAGCTGGGCGGCGGCCTCTGCTGGCGCGGGCGGCTCAGCGCCACGCTCGCCCTGGTGAGCAGCGATGCCCCCTCCCGCGACGGCCTGCGCGGGGATCTCGCGCTGGCCCTCCTGCGCCGCGGCGGCCTCGGCGTCGAGCTGGGCTACGGCCGCTTCTGGCGCGGCCACGGCCGCGCCGACCGGCGTCTGGTCCCGCTACGGGTGTTCCGCCGCCTCGGTCTGGCCGGTCCGCTGACCCTCGTCCCCCACGCCACCGTCACGAAGGTCCTCGGCCAGGATCACGACGACGAGCTCGGCGAGCTGGGCCTGGACCTGGTCTGGCGGCGCCGGCTCCGGCTGGGTCTGGAGTGGAACCTCAACGAGGACCTGCGCTATCATCCGCTCACGGTGCGGGTCGGGCTGATCCGGACGCGCTGATCGACCCCCGCCAGCAAGGATCCGTCATGGCCGCACGCCCGCTCGCGCTCCTCGTCCTGCTCGGCCTGCTCGGCCCGGCCCTGCCGGCCGCGGCCGCCGACCCCACGCCCGTCACCGCCCTGGTCATCATCGACGTGCAGGATTTCTACTTCCCCGGCGGCGGCCTGCCCCTGCACGAGCCGGAGCTCGCCGGCGCCAACGTCGCGCGCCTGCTCGCCCGGTTCCGCGCCGACGGCCGGCCGGTGATCCATGTCCGCCACGAGGCTGCCGAGGGCGGCGGCATCCACGCCGACGTCGCGCCGCTCGCGAACGAGCCGGTGATCACCAAGACCGAGGTCAACGCCTTCCGCGGCACCGACCTGCAGGCCCGGCTCGGCGCGCTCGGCGTCACCGACCTCGTCCTCGTCGGCATGCAGACCCACATGTGCCTCGAGGGCGCGGTGCGCGCGGCCGCCGACCTCGGCTACGCCTGCACCGTGGTGGCCGACGCCTGCGCCACCCGCGACCTGCAGTGGCAGGACCGCACGGTCGCCGCGGCGGACGTCCAGGCGTCCACGCTGGCCACCTTGCGGGCGTACGCCACGATCACCGATACGGACACGTACCTGGGTCGCTAGTCGACCGACTGGAGCTCGGCGATCCGCGCGGCGGCCGCGGCCGCCTCGTGCGGACGTTCGAGCGCCGCCCACGCCAGCTCCGCGCGGCGAGCGCGCCCAGCAGGTCGAGGTCCTGCGCCACCCCGACGGGATTCTCCTCCGCCTTGTCGCGGGAGAGCGCGCGTCGGGCGAGGTCGGCGGCCTCGTCGAGATCGCCGGCTTCGGCGCGCAGGGCGGCCAGGCTGAAGCAGTCGGCCGCCACGCCGAGGGGATCGTTCAACGCCTCGTGCATGGCCAACGCCCGCCGGAGCTGGGCCTCGGCGTCCGCGGTCCGGCCGGACTGGATCAGCGCCATGCCAAGGTCGTGGAGCAGCACCGCGCGTGCGGGCCCCGGATCGGCCAGCGGCAGGGCGAGCCCGGTCTGCAGCCAGGCGCGGGCGTCGTCCGGCCGGCGTCGGGACAGCGCGACGGCGGCCAGCCCACCGAGGGCCTCGGCCTCGAGGTCCGGGCGCGCGAGGCCGCCGGCGGCGTCGAGGGAGCGCTGGAACGCGGCCGCGGCGGCGTCCTGCTCGCCAAGGGCCAGCCTGGCGCGGCCCAGCGAGGCCAGCGCCCGGGCGGTGCCCGGGCGGTCGTCCACCGACGCCGCGATGGCCAGCGCCTGCTCGAAGCAGAGGGCCGCCTGGACGAAGCGGCCCTCGCGGTACTGGCGCAGGCCGGCCTGGTAGGTGACGTCGGCGCGCGTCTCGAGGGCGGTCACCCGCTCGGGGCTGCGGGGCAGCGTCGAGCAGCCGCCGAGCACGAGCAGCGTCAGGATCGCGAGGCAGGCCATGTGCTTGCTCATGTCAGCCCCCCACCGCCCGCCGGCCCTCGAAGGTCCCTGGCGCCGGAGTCTCGGGCGGGATGCCGCCGCGCAGCAGCGGGTTGTTCTTCAGGCCCTGCAGCACCTTCTCGCTCTCGGCCAGGGTGCGGATGGTCTCGTCCATCAGGATGCCGATCTGCGGCGCCGACCGGTTCAGGAACGCGGTCAGGGCCACGAGCTCCTCCATGGCCGTGGTCAGCTGGGCGTAGAGCGCGCCCTGGTCGGCGAACAGCTGCGCGGCCGAGCCCTCGTCGCCCAGCAGGGTGGGGATGAGGCCCTCGGGGTCGGCCAGATGGGCGCTGAAGGCGGCCAGGTTGGCGAGCACGGTGTCCAGCTCCGCGGTCTGCGCGACGACGGCCGCGGCGAGGTCGCCGAACTCGCGCGTGGTGGTGTCGACGGTGGCGAGCAGGCCCCCGCCGGGCGCCTCGGTCGGCCCCATGAGGCGGGTGTCGAGCCGCGCCAGCAGGCGGTCCAGCGTGGCGACCAGCGATTCCGCCTCGCCGATCAACGGCGGCAGCATGGCCAGCAGGCCCGCCACGGCATCGCGCCGCTGGGGTCGGTCGACGGCGCCGCGTTCGAGCAGCGCCAGGCCCTCCGGCATGTCGGTGGACAGGATGACCGAACCGGGTGCGAGCGGTTCGCCGCCGCTGCGGGCGGGATAGAACACGAGGCTGGAGCCGAAGCCCAGCGGCTGGACGGCCAGCTCGAGCACCGAGCCGGCCACGATGCGATCGGCGTATTCCTCGTGGATCGAGAGCACCGCCTCCACCTCGTCGTCCTCGCCCAGCCGCAGCTGCTTGACGTGCCCGATGGCGAAGCCGCGCAGCTGCACCGCCAGGCCCGGGCTCAGGCCCTCGGCCGTCAGGAAGCGGGTGGTGTACTGCGGATCGCGCTTGAACCAGCGCTTGTTCGCGCCCACGAACAGCAGCGCGCCCACCAGCAGCACGATGCCGGCCAGCACGAAGGCCCCCACGACCTGATCGCGGTAGCGCAGCATGATGTTCATCGTGGACGCTCCTTCGTCGGCTCACTCACCCGCCGGGTCGGCCGCCGCGAACCGGTCATGCAGGATCTCGCGCACCGCCGGATCGGACGACTCCCGCACCGCCTCCGGCGCTCCGTCGGCCAGCACCCGACCGTCGGCGAGGATCACCAGCCGGTCGGCCAGGACCCGGGCCAGCTCCGCGTCGTGGCTGACGGCGACCACGGCCGCGCCCTGCGCGCGCAGCTCGCCGAGGACCCGGATCAGGATGCCGCGCCAGCGCTGGTCCATCGCGGCCATGGGCTCGTCGAGGAACAGCGCCTCGGGCCCGGGGGCGATCGCCCGCAGGAACGACACCATCGTCTGCTGCCCGTGCGAGAGCATGGCCGGCCTCAGCCTGAGATCGGCCGCGAACCCGCATGAGTTGAGCGCGGTGTCGATCCGGACGCGGCGCTCGGCGGGCCCGAGGCCCGGGAACTTGGCCTGCAACGGCAGGTCCAGGTTGACCAGCAGGCTCGAATTGGCCCACAGCGCGGCGTCCTGGAACATGAACCCGGTCCGGGTCTGCAGGGCCTGACGGCGGCGGTGGTCCAGGTTCGCGAGCGCCTGTCCGTCGTAGAGCACCTGTCCGCCGGTGGGCTGCACGAGCCCGGCGGCGGTCTTCAGCAAGGTGCTCAGGCCGGCGCCCGAGCGGCCGAGCACCACGGTCATCTGCCCCGGCGCGAACACGGCGTCCACCCGGTCGAGGATCCGCCGCCCCCGACGCTCCACCGACACGTTCTGCAGCTCGATGCGCATCGGCTTATCCCTGCTGGAAGAGGATCGTGATCACGACGTTGGCCACGATGCAGAGGGTCATGCTGGCCCCGAGCGACGCGATGGTCTTCTGCGGCACCTCGGTCACCGCCCGCTCCACCTTGAAGCCGTAGTAGGTGGCGACGGTGGCCAGGATGTTCCCGAACACCAGGCTCTTGATCACCGAGGAGGCGATGTCGCCGCCGTTGAGCGCGCTCACCAGGTTGTGCAGGTACTCTCCGAGCGGCACGCCGTGGATCAGCGAGGCCACGGCGCAGGAGCCGAACAGTCCGATCAGACTGAAGTAGAGGTTCAGGAAGACCATGGCCACCGTCACGCCGATCAGGCGCGGCGCCGCCAGGAACCCGATGGGATCGATGCCCGCCGCGTGGTAGGCCTCGATCTCGTGGTCGACCACCATGTTGCCCAGTTCGGTGGTGATGGCGCTGCCCGAACGCGCGGCGATCACCAGCGCGGTCAGCAACGGCCCCAGCTCGCGCGTGATCACCAGGATCAGGATCCGGAACGCCAGCTCGCCCTGGCCGAACTGCGGCAGCAGGCTGGTGCCCTGGATGATCACGGCCGCACCGATGCCCAGCGAGATGAGCGCCAGGATGGGCAGCGCCTCCACCCCGGTGAAGTACACCTGGGCGACGAGCACGGGCAGGCTGATGCGTCCGCGCCGCAGGAACAGGAACGATTCCCGCTGCAGCACCCACGCGAAGCCGAGCCCGTAGAACATCTCGCTGGTCGTGCGCCGGACGTGGCGGCCGAGTGCGTCGATCATGCGCTTGATGATAAGCCGTAGTCGGCGAGCTGGTCCAGCAATGTCCGCGGCCCGATCATGTGGCTTTCCCCGCTGCCGACCGCAGCGTATGCTCGACCGTGCTCGTCGTCCGGCGGCCCTCACCTCGAGACCGGGATCACCGTCGATGCACCGTCGCGGCCTCTTCTGGTTGTTCGCTGCCCTCATGGCCGGGCCAGCCCTCGCCTGGAACCCGCCCCTGTACCGGTGCCCGTTCACGGCCACGGCGCCGGTGATCGACGGCCGCCTCGACGATCCGGCGTGGCAAGCCGCGCCCTGGACCGCGGACTTCGTCGACATCGAGGGCGCCAGGCGGCCGGTGGCCCCGCGGTTCCGCACCCGCGCCCGCCTGCTCTGGAACCTCGAGCACCTCTTCGTGGCCGTCGAGCTCAGCGAGCCCCACGTCTGGGGCACCCTGCGGGACCACGACGCCGTCATCTTCTACGACAACGACATCGAGCTCTTCGTCGACCCCGATGGCGACCACCACCTCTACGGCGAGCTCGAGCTCAACGCGCTCGGCACGGCCTGGGACCTGCTGCTCGTGCGGCCCTACCGCGACGGCGGTCCGGCCGTGAACGGCTGGACGCTCACGGGCCTCGCGTCGGCCGTCCACGTGGACGGCACCCTGAACGATCCCCGCGACACCGACCGGGGCTGGACGGTCGAGCTCGCCATCCCGTGGGACGCGCTGCGCGACCTGGTCGGCCCGCGCGCCTGCCCGCCGGCGCCCGGCGACTGGTGGCGCCTGAACCTCTCGCGCGTCGAGTGGCACCACCGGCTCGACGCCGGCCGCTACGTGCGGGTCCCGATCGACGGCCTCGGCTGGAAGGGCGAGGACAACTGGGTGTGGGCGCCCCAGGGCGCGGTCGCCATGCACCAGCCCGAGACCTGGGGGTTCGTGAGCTTCGTGGGCCCGGACGGCGTGGCCGCGGGCGATCCTCGCGACGAGCTCCGCGCCGTCTACGAGCTGCTCTGGCCGGTGTACCTGGCACAGAAGGCGCGCGACGGCGGGTACGCCTCGCGGCTGGACGACCTGGAGGGGCTCTCGCCGGCCACCCGCGAACGCGTCGTCCTGGTCGGCGGCCCGGCCGGCTGGACGGCCACGCTCGAGGTCGCGGGCCGACGCTGGGCGGTGGACGACGAGGGGCGGCTCACCGCACCGGGCGCCGATTGATCCTCGACGCCGCCGGCGTGATCCCGGCCTCCTGCAGGAAGCGGCTCTCGCACCCTTGCGTGCACACGATCTGCAGGCACCGCCGCGCCCGGGTGAGCGCCACGTAGAACAGGCGGCGTTCGTCCTCCAGCCCGCCCTCCTTCAGCGCCTGCGAATGTGGCGACTGCCCCTCGTCCGCTCCGAAGAGGATCACCCGATCCCATTCGCGGCCCTTGGCGGCGTGGATGGTGGCCAGCTCGGCCGGGCTGTCGCCGGACCCCAGCCGAGCGCGGGCGTCGGCCACCTCGGCCAGCAGCCGCGCGGTCCGGGCCAGCACCGCCACCTCGCCGGATCCGTCCTGGGCGAGGAGCCGGGCCACGAGGTCGGCACCTTCGCGGCGGTCGCGGCAGGCGATGGCCCACACCTCGCCCGGCTCCGGCGCGCCCGCCCGCAACGGCTTGCGGAACCGGAATCGGTTGTGCTCGATCAGGCGCCGCGAGGCCGTCGTGATCCGGCCGCCGCAGCGGTAGTTGCGCGCCAGCGCGTGCCGCTCGAGGCCCGGGTAGACCTGGTCGAGCTCGATGATCCGCTGCACGGTGGCGCGCCGCCAGGCGTAGATGCACTGGTCCTCGTCGCCGACGCAGAACAGCGAGTCGCCGGGCGCCGCGAGCAGGCCCACCAGGAGCGCCTGGGCGGGCTCGATATCCTGGTACTCGTCGACGAGCACGCGCTCGCAGCGCGCCTGCCAGCGGCGGCGCACCTCGGCGTCGTCCTGCAGCAGGCGCACGGCCTTCGCCACCAGGTCGTCGAGGTCGAGCTGCCCGCGGCGGGCGAGTTCGTCCTCGTAGGCCGCGTAGACGCGCGCGGCCGGGTCGGCCCCGTCACCGCCAGCGAGGGCCTCGGCAGGTGTCAACATGGCCGCCAGCTTGAACCCGCTCACCAGCTCGCGCACCGCGTCCGGCCGGTGGGCCGTCCCCGCGGCGGCGGCCAGGTCGGCGAGGGCCCGGTCGTCGAGCTCGCCGATCCGTTCCCGCAGTCGGCCCTCCTCCCGCAGGATCCGCAGGCCCAGGCCGTGGAAGCTCCGCACCTGCACCCCGGCGAGTCCGGCGGCCGCCAGGCGCGCCGCGATCTCCGCCTTGGCGTCGCGGTTGAACGAGAGGCAAAGGATGCGCCCGGCCGGCGTGCCGCGACGTTGCAGCTCGCGCACCCGCTCGACGAGCACGGTGGTCTTGCCGCTGCCCGCCGGCGCGATCACCTGCACCACGCCATCGCCGGCCAGGACGGCGGCGCGCTGCTCACGATCCAGGCGAGGGGCGGTCGGGATCGGCGGCGTGGCGTCCCGACCACCACGCAGCCGGCGCCACCAGCGGCGCCAGGCAGGCACCGGCGCGGCCACCCTCACCGGCGCGGGCTCGGCGGCGGCCGCGGCCAGGTGGCGCAGCCGTTCCAGGGTCCACGGGTAGCGCCACCCCGGGTCCACGAGGCGCCCGGGATCGAGGTCGGCGAGCGACCGGTCGGCGACGACCAGGAGCGTGCAGCCATGGCGAAAGGCCGGCTCCACGAGGTAGCCGTAGACCGTGTGCAGGCTGGCCGCGTCGTCGCACGACACGCCGATCACGGCGACCCGGCCGTGTCGGCGGAACACGGCGAGCAGGCGGGCCGCCGGTTGGCGCAGCGAGGTGCGCCGGGCGCCGGACTCGCGCGCGCGGGCCACGGCGCGCTGCACCTGAGCGAAGCGCAGCACGCGGAAGCCCTCGGCCCGGAGACGGCGGCGGCCGAGCGGCGCGGTGGTCCAGATCAGCTGACGGGTGCGGACCCCGGCGGCCGGCGGTGGCGAGGTTGCGAGCTGCTGCATGCATCTGGCCGCCGGGCAATTCTCCGGCCCGCCGGGCCGCGCGCTCCCTGGACACGGCGGCCCGGCTCTGGCACCATCTCGGCGAAACCCGCGCCCCGTCACCCCGTCAACCCGGGACGTCACCATGAGCGGCGATGTCAACCCCTATGCCCACACCCCGTGGCGGCAGACCGTGCACCTCGCCTGGCTCGTCGGCCTCGCCAGCCTGGCGGCGTGCAGCAACGGCGCCACGACGCCGCGTCCTCTCGACGAGGGCCTCGCCTCGCTCCCGACCGATACCGGCGGCGTCCACCTCGCCCTGCCGCGCGAGCCCGACACGCCCGGCGCCGCCCCGTACGGCCTCTACCTCTACCTGCCGGCGGGCCTGGACATGTCGCCCGTTCCCTATCCGCTGCTCGTCTTCCTGCACGGTTCCGGTGAACGCGGCGACAGCGCGCAGGACCCGGCCGTCCTCGAGGCCGTGCTGCGCAACGGGCCGCCGCAGCTCATCGAGCGCGGCGTCTGGGCTCCGCCCTACCCGATGATCGTGGCGTCGCCCCAGAGCCATACCGAGTCGTGGGACCCGGAGGACGTCCGCGCGCTCCTGGTCTGGATCGACCGCCACTACCGGATCGACCGCACCCGCCTCTACCTCACCGGCCTCAGCCGCGGCGGCTACGGCACCTGGGATTACGTGGGTCGCTACGGCGGTGCGGTGGACGATTCGCTCGCCATCGCGGCGGCCGCCCCCATCTGCGGCCGCGGCGATCCGGGCCAGGCGGCGGCCATGGTCACCACGCCCGTCTGGGCGTTCCACGGCGCCGCCGACACGGTCGTGCCGCCGTCGGGCTCGGTCGAAATGGTGGCCGCGCTGGGCGCGCTGTCGCCCCCGACACCCCCTCGCCTGACCCTCTACGCGGGCGTGGGCCACGACTCCTGGTCGCGCACCTACGGCGGCGAGGGTCTCGGCGAGGGGATGACGGCCTACGCCGACGATCCGGCAGCCGATCCGTGGCTGACCGCCTACACGCCCGATCTGTATCAGTGGTTCTTCTCGCACCGACGCTGAGGCTGCGGCGGCGCGCCGGCGGGCGGCGGGAGGTCAGCGAGCGCGCGCTCGAGGCGGCGGGCCAGCTCGGGCTGGCTGTCGCGACGGGCGTGGGCGAGTCGCAACTCGTAGACCTCCCGCACGGAACGGGCGATGAGGGCTTCCATCTGCCGGCGCAATTCCGCGGCCCGGGCGCTGTCGGGCTCGGTGCGGTAGGCGCGGCTGAGCCGGTCCAGGCGACCGCGGCGCTCGCGCCACAGGGCCTGGATCTCGGGCGCCAGGAGGGCCTGGTCCCAGTCGGCGCTGGCCGGTGCGGCGGGCATGGCCGCCGCGGCCGTCGGAGCAGGGGGGCTGTGGTCGACGGCAGCGGTGACGGCGTCGCGACGGGTTCCGAGCGACGACGCCCACCACACCGCACCGGCCAGTGCGGCGAGGATGAGCACCCAACGGGTCAGCAGGAAGTCCTGGCGCATGGAGGGGCCTCCGGTCAGCCAGGAGCATAATCGGACGGAGCCCTGAGCTCCATGGACGCAGGCGACAGAAGGCTACAGGAACGCGCCAGCAGCGGCGTCTACGCGATCTCGGACGGGTCGGCGGGCTCCGGACGGGCGGGGATGGCAGCCGACGGCGGCTCCCCGTGGAAATCCTTGTAACGTCGCGAGAAGTGATAGGGGGAGTCGAAGCCCACCTGTTCGGCCACCTCGCCGACGCGCCAGCGGCCGGTCGCGAGCAGGTCGTGCGCGGCCCGCATCTTCACCGCCAGGATCACCTCGCGCGGGCTGGCGCCGAGGCCGAGCCGGCACTCCCGCTGCAGCGTGCGCACGGACACGCCGAGGGCGTCGGCCAACTCGCCGACGTTCAGCGGTTCGGCCAGGTGATCGCGGATGTGGTCGAGCAGACGGGTGGCCAGTTCCGGCGGGGCGGCCGGCAGCTCGGGCGGAGCGCCGAGCGGGAGGTCCACCGCCTCGGCGACCGGCGCCGGAGCGGCCGGCCCGCCCGACGACGAGAGCTCCTCCACCCGCGCCAGCAGCTCGCGGATCCGGCGTCGCTGACGTCGGCGCAGGAACAGGTCGCCCAGCATGGCCACGGCCAGCACCACCGCCAGCACCGAGCCGAGCAGCCGCGGCACGCCCCAGCGTCCGGCCAACCGTTCGCCCAGCGACGGACCGCCCACCAGCCGCGCCAGCCGCCAGGTGGCCGGGTGGCCGAAATCGCGGCCGTTGCACCACGACCAGGCCCGGTACGCGCGCGCCTCCCAGACCAGCAGCCCGTCCCAGCCGAGGCTGTCGGGATCGACGATCGCCACCTCGGCCTCGGACCGACGGTCGGCGAGCAGGGCGAGGTTCTCGAGGTCCTTCAGCAGCTCGGGCAGGCGCGGGTGATCCTCGGTCCAGTCGTTCCAGGCCACGTCGAGCCCCAGGGTCTGGCCCGCCCGCGCCTCGGCCACGCCGGCCGCCGCCAGCGGGAACGCACCCTCCACCACGTAGCCGGTGGCGGTGCGGCGCGCGGCGGTGCGCACGCCCAGGCCGGGGCGCTCCCGCTTGGGCACCACCCAGGCCTCGACGGTGCGCAGCAGCTCGTCGCCCTGCATGACGGCGTTGCGCCCGTCGCAGCCCACGATGAGCTGGTTGTCGTCCTCGTTCATGCGCGGGTTGCGGTCGCCCCGACCGTCGACGTAGATCTCGATGGAATCCCAGTGGTAGAGGCTGGAGCCCGACTCGCCCGGCGGCGCGGGATACACCTCGGCGTCGGCGATGTCGGCGGCGAACCACAGGTGGTCCTCGTCCCAGACGAGGAAGAAGGTGCCGGAGTTGGCCAGGGGGGCGGGCACCTCCGGCTCGTCCAGGTGCACCTCGAGGCGTGGGCCGCGCCAGTCGTCGAGCCGGCCGTCCAGCTCGATCGGCCCGCGCCGGTAGGGGAGCTCGACCGGGTCGTCGTCAGCGGCGGCCGCGGCCAGGCAACCCAGGCAACAGAGGACGATGATCAGCGCGGCCCGCAAACGGCACCCCCCGGGGGCAAGGTCAGGCCCGATCATAGCACCTCTGGCCCCCGGATGAGTCCCTCGATTCAACCCGCTGCCGACCCTGTCCTTGGCCCCCGCTCCGCGGTCGCCTATGCTCCGGCAGTCAGCAACCCGCGTCTTCACGAAAGATCACGAGCGTGCATCTCTCTTTCGTCGACTGGTTCATCATCGTGGCCATGCTCGGCCTGCTGCTGGACGGCGTGCGCCGCAGCAACCGCCACTCCCGTTCGGTGGCCGACTTCCTGGCCGCCGGCCGCTCGGCGGGCCGCTACCTCGTGGGAGTCGCGAGCGGCATCGCCAGCCTCGGCGCCATCACCATCGTGGGCAACCTGGAGATGAACTACATCGCGGGATTCGCGATGTCCTGGTGGGGCATGACCACCACGGTGGTGATCCTCGTCGTGACCCTCAGCGGCTGGGTCATCTACCGGTTCCGCGAGACCCGCTGCCTGACGGTGGCCGAGTTCTTCGAGCGCCGCTACTCGCGGAGGTTCCGCATCTTCGCCGGCTTGCTGTGCTGGGTGTCGGGCATCATCAACTTCGGCATCTTCCCCGGCGTCGGCGCGCGCTTCTTCATCAGCTACTGCGGCCTGCCGCCGACCCTCGCGCTCGGCGGCGTGGCCCTGCCCACCTTCCCGCTGGTCATGGCCGTGCTGCTGCTGCTCGCCCTCTATTTCGTGTTCAACGGCGGCCAGGTCACGGTCATCGTCACCGACTTCCTGCAAGGCACGTTCGTCAATCTGGTCTTCGTCGTGGTCTGCGGCTGGCTGCTCTGGAAGGTGGTGAGCTGGGATCAGATCTTCACCGCGCTGGCCGCCGCTCCCCAGGACGCGTCGCTCATCAATCCGTTCAAGACCGGCCACGTCGAGGATTTCAACTTCTGGTACTTCCTGATCGGCCTGGCGGGCCTGCTGTACGGCAAGATGAGCTGGCAGGGCACACAGGCCTACAACAGCTCGGCCCGCAGCGCCCACGAGGCCAAGATGGGCGAGGCGCTGGGCATGTGGAAGCTGACGCCCCAGAACCTGTTCCTCATGTTCGTCCCCATCGTCATCTACACCGTGCTCAACCATCCCGACTTCGCCCCGCTCGCCGACCGCATCAACGCCGAGCTGGCCCTGGTCGACCGGGAGACCATCCGCAGCCAGCTGCGCGCGCCCCTGGTGCTGGTGAGCGTGCTGCCCCACGGCCTGCTGGGTGCGTTCGCCGCGGTGATGCTGGCCGCCTTCATCTCGACCCACGACACCTACCTGCACTCGTGGGGCTCGATCTTCGTCCAGGACGTGCTGCTGCCCTGGCGCGGCGGCCAGCCGCTGTCGCAGACGACCCACCTGCGGGTCCTGCGGCTGTCCATCCTCGGCGTCGCCGTGTTCATCTACGTGTTCTCGCTGCTCTTCCAGCAGAACCAGTACATCTTCCTGTTCTTCGCCATCACCGGGGCCATCTTCGTGGGCGGCTCGGGCGCCGTGATCATCGGCGGCCTGTACTGGCGGCGCGGCACCACGGCCGCCGCCTGGTCGGCCATGATCACCGGCGCCGGCATCTCCGTCGGCGGCATCATCGCCCACCAGCTGAAGCCCGACTTCCCCATCAACGGCCAGGAGTTCTGGGCCATCGGCATGGCCGTCTCGCTGGTGGTCTACGCGGCGGTGTCGCTCCTGGGGCGCGAGGCGCCGCACGATCTCGACCGCCTGCTCCACCGCGGCCGCTTCGCCGTCGCCGACGACGCGGTCCGGGGCGACGGTGTGGTCTCCCGCCTGCAGCGCCTGTTCCTCTTCACGCCAGAGTTCTCGCGCCGCGACAAGGTGTTCTACCTGGCCACCTACGCCTGGACCTTCTTCTGGTTCGCGCTCTTCCTGGTGGGCACCGCGTACAACCTGACCCACGACGTGGCCGACGCGAGCTGGGCGCGGTTCTGGCGCTGGTACGTGGGCGTGCAGTTCCTGGCCGCCGCCGCCGTGTTCGTCTGGTTCACCTGCGGCGGCGTGGCGGATCTGCGGCGCATGTTCGCGCGGCTGCGCGCGCTCGAGCGCGACGCGGCGGACGACGGCATCGTGAGGGGCTGATCGCCGCCAGGGCGACCGCCCCTCACGTCGGCGGGTCATTGCACGAGCGCCAGCTTCAGCAGATCCGTCCCCGCCGCGGTCACGATCCGCGCCACGTAGACCCCGCTCGGCAAGCTGCGGCCATCGTCGTCGCGGCCGTCGAACTCCACCTCGTGCCGGCCCGCCGGCCGCCGGTCGTCGACGAGGCGCCGGACGACCCGCCCCTGCAGATCATGGATCACCAGCCGGCAAGGCCCGTCGCTCGCGACGGCGAACGCCAACACGGTCCGGGGATTGAACGGATTGGGCGTGGCGCCGAGCAGGCGGGTGGCGGCCGGAAGCGGCTCCGGCGCCGCCGTGGCCCCGGTGGTCAGCCACAGCCGGTAGGGCGCGGTGTCCGCGAGGTCCTCGTAGCGGCTCTTCCAAACGGCGATGCAGTAGTGGCCGGTGGTCGGCAGGTCCATGTGCAGCCATTCCGACGCACCCGCCCCGCCCGCGTCCTGCAGTCCGCCGGGCAGGGTCCCCGTCTTGTTATAGTGCGAGTTGCCGGTCGCCTGGTAGATCGACAGCCCCCAGTCCACGCCGGCGCCCAGGTCGTCCACCCGCAGGTTCAGCGGCCCGGCGGGGAGCCAGACCTCGTGCAGCTCGAGCATGCGGCCGCTGAGGATGGTGAAGGGGCCCAGTTCGCCCGTCTGCACCTCGCCGAGGTAGCCCGAGATCGCATCCTGAACCGTGTAGCCGTGGCCGCCGTTGGTCTCGCCGTCGAGGACGCCGATGTCCACCGGCCCGTCGGGCGCCAGCCGGTAGTTCACCAGCACGAAGTCGATCTCGCCGGGGCCCGACTCGCTATGCGCCACGCGGTGCGGCCCGAAGCCGTCGGTGGCGCCCGCCAGCGGCCGGTGCATCTCCACGTCGACGTCGCGGCCGGCACCGTCGGGCATCACCGCGGCCGCGCGCCAGCGGCCCACGTCGCCCAGGTCGGCGAACTGCAGGCGCAGGCCGTCGCAGTTGGGATACCGCGCGACGTCCGGCTCGCAGTCGGCCTGGCCGCCGTCGCGCGGCGGAACCCCGCTGCGGGTCATCACGCCGCCGAGGGTCAGGATCTGCGGCGACCAGCAGTACTGCCGGCCCGTCAGGTTGTTCTCCTCCAGCAGCTCGGCCAGCTCGTCGAGGTAATCGAGCGCCACGCTGAGCGTGTGTCGGCCGCCGGGCACGGTCCAGGGCAGGTTGCTGGACGGATTGTCCAGGTTGGTGACGGTGCGCGGGTGGCCGGCCGGCAGCGGCGCGAAGAAGTTCCGGATCCCCAGCAACATGGCGCCGTCCAGCTTCAACGCGAACGACACCGTGTCGGCGTCGGCAGTGCCGCCGTTGAAGCAGGCGGTGTTGAGCCAGGTCCAGGGGCCGTTGCCGGGCAGGGTGTCCGGCTCGGGGCACGAGAAGAGCGCCGCGTCCGGCTGGCTGCGCGGCACCACCGGCGCGTACCAGCCGGTGAGGGTGACGGGCGACAGGTCGGGCCGGGCGCCGAACAGGCCCACGCGCGTCGCCATGCTCCCTGGATGGTCGGCGGGATCGCTCCAGACCACCGCGGCGTGGTGGCCGATGCTGGCGAGGTCGAAGTTCAGGATCGCCCAGCCGCGCGTGCCGGTGTCGACCACGTCGAGCACGTCGGCCAGGCTGCCGACGGTGAAGCTGGGCGGCACGCGTCCGAGCTTCACCGGGCCGGCGGCGGGATCGGTCACCACCACCAGGCTGGCCGGACCCAGGTCGCCGATCGTGGCCGAGATGTCGAACGTCGCGATCCGCGTGAAGAAGTAGGGCGTGGCGGGGAACACGCCGAAGTCGAACGGATAGGGGCTGGCGCCCAGGTGGCCGATCCGGTAGTCGGGAAACGGCGGCGTCTGATCGTAGTTGAGGATGCCGACGTCGTAGGCCGCCGAGCCGGGTTGGTAGGTGTTGACGAGCATCGCGTCGAGGCCTTCCTCGCCGACTGTCCCGCCGAGGTTCGCCGCGAAGCCGTCCTCCGGGCCGGCCGCCACCTGATGGATCCGCAGATCGTAGTTCGCCGTGCTGTCGTCGAGGTGATCCATCCAGATCACGTCCCAGGGCGCACCCCCGGCCACCTCCACGCGCACGCCGTCGCAGTTCCACGAGTAGCTGTCGAGATACTGGGTGCCCGCGTCGAACCGGGGCGGCGCGGCGCGGACCAGCGTCCCCAGCCCCAGCACCGTCGGCTGCCACACCCACTGGCGGGCGTATGCGTTGTCGGTCTCGTCGCTCTCGTCGATCGCATCGGCGGCGTCGCAGAACGCGACCACCGTGTGGCGGCCGCCCCGCACGGTGTGCGCCCCGTCGTTCACCCAGCCGTTGTAGGCCCCGGGCGCGATCGTCCAGAGGTTGTGCTGGCAGACCGTCGCACCGTCGACCTGCAGGATCGGGGAGGATGGCGGGGCGGTGAGGTCGCCGTCGTTGTAGCAGACGGCGTTGAACCAGGTCGCCGCGGCATCGCCCACGAGCGTCGACGGCGCCCCACGCTGGTCCAGGCGGCCCCGGCGTCGCCGCGCGGCACCACCGGCGCGTACCAGCCGGGACGGTCGGCGAACGTGAGGTTGGGACCCGCTTCCGCGAAGGCGGCCCGGGCGCCGTTGGGTTCGTCGTAGGCGGTGTCGAAGACCCCGTGCAGGATCGTGCCGTCGCTGAACTCCACCTGCAACTCGCCGCCGAGGTAGTGCATGGTGAACGGCGAGCCGCCGCCGCCCACGTCGAGGTCGACGGCGAACCGGTAGCGGTCGCCGCTGTCGAAGCCGGTGGCCACGATGCCGAAGACCTGCGTCGGCTGGCCCGCGTCGCCGTCCAGCACGAGTTCGACGCTCGCCAGGCCATCGTTGACCGTGCCGCAGAACGACGAGCCGTTGGGGTCGAGCCAGACGCCGGTCTCGCTGAAGTCCCAGCTGGCGGCGGTCAGGGTGACCGCTTCGTCGGCGGTGAAGGTGATGTCGAGCCAGTTGCCGGCCTCGCCGCAGTTGCTGGCGGTCGAATAGCCGGAGATGGCGGCCGCGGCCGGAACGGCCAGCAGCGTGAACAGGATCAGGGCGATGGGCGAGCGATTCATGGCGGACCCCCAGGACGATGTCAGGCGGACGCTGGTGTGCCTGGGGATAACGCGAGGCGACGACGGCGATCACACGCGCGCGCGAAACGTCCTCGCGCGCCAGGCGGCCAGGACCGCCCCCGCCAGCAGCAGCAGCCCGAGCGGCCATCCGTCCGACCGCCGCTGCAGCGCCACGCGCTGCGTGCCGTCGCCGAGGACCGTGAAGGCGGCCCAGTTGCGCGGCGCGGCGGTCGCGGGCCGCTCGCGGCAGCGCTGGCGCGCCAGGGCCAGCGCTCCGGACACCGACCGGCCGTCCGCCAGGCCGTCGTAGAAGTCGGCCATCACGCGGGCGGTCACGTGGTCGTCCACGTCCCAGAGGGTGGCCACCACCGAGGTGGCGCCGTCGACCAGGAAGCCGGACCCCAGCCCCAGCAGGCCCTCGCCCGCCAGGCTCTGGCCCGCGGTCCGGCAGCCGGAGAGCACCACGAGCGGCGCGGCGAGGCCCGAGCTGGCCACCTCGGCCGCCCAGAGCCGCGACCCGGGCCGCGCACCCAGACCCACCGACGACCGCCAGGGGTCGTCGGCAACCGACACCGTATGCGCCGCGAGGTGCAGGACGTCGTAGGCGGGCCGGTCGGGATCGCGCGGCCGGACGATCTCCGGCAGGCGATCGCCGGCGACCGCACGGACGTGCCGGAACCGCGCCGCGAGGCGGCGCACCTCGGCCGCGGCGCCGGCCAGCGGCGTACCCGCGGGCCGCGAGCTCTCCGCGCCGAACACCGCCAGGACCCGTCCGGCCGGACGCAGGGCCGCGACGCGGTCCCGGAACCAGGGCATGAGGTCGGCCGCCGGCACCCGCACCACCTCGCAGGCCGCGGGCATCCAGCCGTCGACGCCCACCAGCAGCGCCGGCGGCAACCGGTGCCACGCCCCGTCCGGGCACCAGAAGAGCCGCCGCGCGGTCTGCAGACGCGCGCGCATGGCCGGCGGCAGCGGCGCCAGCAGCCCGGCCGCCAGCCGCACCGCCGGGGCCGCGTCCGCCACCGCGTCGCTCGTCAGCACGGACGTGAGCTGGCGCAGGCCGGACGCCCACGCCGGCGCCCGCACGAGCTGCGTGGCCAGCAGCGTGTCCGCGGTCACGCAGAAGATGGTCACCACCTCGGGTCCTTCCACCACGTCGAGCAGCACGTCGCCGTCGGCCAGCACGTCGTCGGTGGCGGCCGGCGGTCCGGCCCGGCTCAGCCCGTCCGCGACCCCGGGCCAGCCGGTCGGCGCCCAGCGCTCGCGCAACGTGCGCACCTTGTAGCGCCGCACCAGGTCGTGCGCCGCGGCGACCTCGCCCAGCTGCAACGACGCGCTGAGGGCGAGGCTGACCATGTCCGCCGCGTCCGCACCCCGCCGCTCGCGCCAGCGCGGGTCTTCCGGCATCGCGCGCGACCGCTCCCAGCGCGCCAGGGCCCGACGGCAGTTCACGAGCGCCGAGTCCGGCCGACCGCGGGCGAGCTCGGCAGCCGCCAGGGCGGTGAAAAGCGGCGTGACGAGGAGGTCGCGGTCAGGGTCGCCGGGATGCGGTACGGCCATCGGCGCGAGCAGCGCCACGGCGTCGGCACCGCGGCCCAGGGAGACCAGCAGGCGACCGCGCAGGGCCGCCACGGCCACCTCGAGGCTGCTGGCGCCGGTCGCGTCCGCGGCGGGGAGCACGGCGAGGGCGGCCGTCACGCTGTCACGCGCGGCCAGCGCGTGGGCCAGCCGCAACCGCACCTCGGTGGCCGCCATCGTCGAGGGCAGCGTGCGTGAGAGCTGTCCACGGCAGGCGGCCGCGGCGCGGGCCGGCTGGCCTTCCTCCAGCGCGAGGTCGGCCAGCTGGCAGGTGGCCACCACCTCCAGGTCGGCCAGACCATGCTCGCGGCAGACCTGGAGCACCGAATCCAGGAGCGCGGCCGCGGCGTTCACGTGACCCAGCGCGCGGCGGGCCCGCGCCATGTCCAGCTGCGGCAGCAGGCCCTCGCGCAGATGCCGGTTGGCCCGGTGGATCCGGCTCGCCTGCTCGAGCATGACCTCGGCCCGGGCCGGGGCGCCGAACTGCAGGGCGAGCTGGCCCAGGTGGTTGAGCGCCACGGCCTCGTTGAGCGGGTCGTCCGCGGCGCGCGCGAGGGCCAGAGCGTCGGCGAAGCTGCGGGCGGCGCCGACGAAGTCGCCGGCCTGCCGCCGGGCCAGGCCCTCGCCATTGCGGGCCCAGATGGCGCCGCGCGAGACACCCGCACGATCGAGGACGCCGGCCGCCCGCTGATACGAGGCCGCCGCGGAGTCGGCCCGGCCGGCCAGGTAGTGATCGTAGGCCAAGCCCACCCAGGCCCAGCCCAGGTGCACGGAATCGTCGACGGCCGCTGCCAGGCGCGACAGCTCGCGGTACAGGCGACGCGCTTCGGCGGTCCGGCCCTGCAGGCCGACGGCCACGGCCAGCCAACGGAGGTTGCGCAGCTCGGACGCGGTGTCGTTGGCGGCCGTCACCAGCGTCAGCGACCGCCGCAGGTCCGGTTCGGCCGCGCTCGCCCGCCCGAACGCCGCCCGGGTCCGCCCCCGCGCCAGCAGCAGCGCGCCCAGGGCCAGCGAGTCGCCCCGCACGCGCGCCGCCTCGATGGCCGGGCCGGCCAGCGCGTCCACCTGGTCGGGCCGGCTCCGGTGATGCCAGGCCGTCAGGCTGTCGAGCACGGCGGGCCAGGCGGGCGCCGATTCCCGCGCCGGAACGGCCGACGCGCCCCAGAGCACGATGCAGACGAGCCCCCGGAGACCCGCCCGTCGCCTCACGACCTCACCGTCCGGTTGGCCGGGCGCCGATCAACGCGTCGCGGGCCAGGGTGTCGGTGTCGGCCACGCAGATCAGCTGGAGGAATCTCGCCGCCTCGGGCACGTCGGCCGGGGCGATCTCCCCGGACCGGGCTACCCGGGCGGCCAGCCGGTTCATCAGGCCATCGTAGAACAGCACCACCGGTTGCCCGGACGGCCAGGCGTCCCACTCCAGGCGCCAGCCCGCGGCGGTCTCGGTCCAGCGCGCCACCGTCGGTGTCGCATCGCCGCGCAATGCGCCCGGACCCTCCGGCAGCCTCGAATCCCTGAGCCGTCCGAGGTCACGCGCCAGGTAGACGCCCGCGCAGACGACCAGCACGGCCGCCGCCGCCAGCCAGGAGCGCGCGCGCCAGCGGTCGGTGCGGCGAGGCAGGACGGCCGGGGTCGCCGGCTCGATGTGGCGCGCGAGCCGGCGTGAGAGCTCCCCCTCGACCTCGGCGTGCTCCGCATCCCAGACGCCGCCGTCGGTCGCGATGAACTCCTCGTAGGCATGGGCCAGCGCCCGGCAGCTCGGGCAGACGTCGAGGTGGCGCCGGCGGGGGTCGTCGGCCGGTAGGGCCAAGGCGCCGGGCAGGTCGTCGGGCTGCAGGCAGCGTGAGGTCATGACGCGTCTCCTTCGCTTACCCGGAGGGCGGCCCGCAGCTTGCGGCGTGCGCGCTGCAGGACCGTCCGTGCTCCAGCTTTCTCGACGAGTCCAAGCCGGCGCGTGATCACCTCCACCGGCAGCCCCTCGTAACAGCGCAGCCAGAGGGCGTCCTGCTCCAAAGGCGTCAGGTGCTGCGCCAGCAGTCGCTCGAGGTCCTCGCCCAGCAGCCGCCGCTCCAGCACCGCGTCCGGACGCGGTCCCGGATCGGCCACCAGCTCGAGCACCGCCTCGCCGGCCAGGGGCACCTTGCGCCGCCGCAGCTCGCTCAGGCACCGGTTGCGGGCCACCATGAAGACCCAGGCGCCGAACTTGCCACGTTCGTCGTACTCGTCGAGGCGGCGCCAGACCGTCAGCAGCGTGTCCTGGGCCAGGTCGAGGGCCGTGTCGCGGTCCCCCACCAGACGCCAGCACCAGGCCAGCACGCGGCGCTGGTAGCGCGCCACGAGCTGGGCCGCCGCCCGGCGCCCCGCCGCCCCCTGGGGATCGCGCTGGTACTGCAGCACGAGGTCCCGATCGTCGGGCTCGTCGCCGGAGGACGCTCCGCCGCTCGGCGCCTCGTGACGCCACCTCGACAACCAAGAACGCATGGAGACTCCCGTCGTCACAACGACCCGGACATGATCCTAGGTCATGGACGCGCAGAAACCAAGCCGGCGCCGCGTCAGTCGCCGAACACCACCCGCTCCAGCTCCGCGCAGACCTCGGCGAGATGGGTGTCATGATCGCGGTTGACCTGCACCACGAGCGCGAGGTCGCGATCGGGCCAGTATCGGGCCATGGTGTTGTAGCCGGGGTAGTAGCCGCTATGCCAGCGCAGCTCGCCCCGCGGCGAGTCCTGCACGAACACTGCGAGGCCGTAACGGCCCGGGCCCTTGAAGTCAGACGGCATGGGCTGGCCCCGCAGCAGGTCGTCGAGGTAGGGCGCGGCCAGCAGGGTGCCGCCATAGAGCAGGCGGATCCAGCGCGCGAGGTCGCCGCTGCGAGTGACCAGCCCGCCGCCGGTCCATTCGAGGACGGGGTTGTGGTTGAAGCGGCCGTCCGGGTCCAGCGTGTGGGTCGGCATGCCGAAGGGGTTGTCGGCCGCGACGTAGCCGTTGGCCACGCCCGGCAGATCGCGACGATCCTGCGGCACGATACCGTCGAAGCCGAGCGGCTCGAGGAAGCGCTCACGCAGCAGATCGTAGTATGCCCGCCCCGTCGCCCGTTCGACGACCAGACCCGCCACGAGGTAGGCGGTGTCGGTGTACCGGAACCCCTCGCCGACGGGGAACAGGGGCTCCTGGTCGAGGATGAAGCTCACCGCCTCGCGTGGCGACAGCACGGCGTCAGGCGTCCCGCCCGGCCTCACCATCTCGCGGCAGAAGGCCACGAACGCGTCGGTCTCCAGATGGTCGGGCAGGCCGCTGGCGTGGTTCATGAGCCGCCGCAGGGTGAGCGCGGGGCCGGCGTTCGGCAAGCGCGCGAACCACGGCTCGTCGCCCAGCCAGCGCGACACCGGCGCGTCCAGATCCAGGGTGCCGTCCTGCACCAGGGAGAGCACGACGGCGGCCAGGCCGGTCTTGCCGACGCTGCCGGCCGGCAGAAGGTGGGCGGTCGTCATGGCGGCGCCCGTGGTGCTGTCGGCCAGACCGGCGGCCACCCGCACGACCCTGCCGTCGGGCAAGGCGCAGGCCACCTGCAGGCCGGGCATTCGGTACTCCTGCCGCAGTTCGGCGGCCCGCCGCTCCAGGCGCGAGTCGAGGTCGGACGACCCGCAGGCCGCGATCCCGAGGACGCATGCGAGGCCGGCGCATGCAGCCAGACGACGGGCGTGGATGGTCATCACGAACCTCCGGAAACGATCGATCCGGCTGGCCGACGACGCCCCTCGCTCAGGACGTCACCCAGTCCACGGCCTCGTCGTAGACCTCGAAGACCTTCACCTCGAACGGCAGCTCCCTGGCATGCTCGACCCAGAGGTTCACCATGGCCCCCATGAGGCCGGGCTCGACCACGAGGGCCGTCCGCTTCCG
The DNA here is from genome assembly GCA_041390065.1 of Candidatus Krumholzibacteriia bacterium. Taxonomy (GTDB): domain Bacteria; phylum Krumholzibacteriota; class Krumholzibacteriia; order LZORAL124-64-63; family LZORAL124-64-63; genus Glo-17. Next base: position 20,495 of record JAWKQQ010000012.1, on the reverse strand, counting down.
CGTCGCGCCGTCGGGATACACGCGGGCGATGTCCTGGACGATCGCGTCGAGCTCGTCGAAATGGAGGTCCGGCAGGCAACCGACGAAGTGCCAGATATCGTTGGAATGAAGGAAGTCGGGGCGGGCGATCTCGCGGATCAGCAACCGATGGACCGTGTCGTAATCCACGACACCCTTGAGGGTGACCACGAGGTAGCCGCCGGCCGCGCGTGCGATGTTCATGTTGACTCCGATGATCGTTGTCGATCAACGGAATATCGGCCCGGCCGCAGTTCAAGTCAAACGCCGACGCACCCACCGCCACGGGATCAGCATCGAGACCTCCCGCTGGTACCGCCGGTACGGATCGCCGAACTCGCGGACCAGCTTGCGCTCCTCCAGCCGCCCCCACCAGGAGGTAGGCGAGAGCACGGCATCGACCGCCAGGCCGGGCGTGTCGACCACCCGCGCATCCGCCCAGACCACGAGCAGCCCCGCCAGGTACCACGGATGCCTGGTGATCCCCAGCACGCCCGATGTGTCGAGCCCGCCGGAGGCCGAGAGCGTGGCGTGCCGGGCGCCGGTTCGCCGCTGGGCGAGTCCGAGGAACTGGCCGAGGTCGTACTTGCGCGCTCCGGCCCGCAGGAGCCACGCGGCCGCGAGCAGCGCCGCCACTCGCACCACGAGCCAGGGCCCGTCCCAGCGCCACAGGATCGCCCCGTGTACGGTGCGGTCGTAGGCCAGGACAGGCAGCAGCGTGACCACGGCCACGAGGTTGTAGCCCAGCCGGAAGTTGCGGTCGTGCCGACCCAGCCGCCGGGCGAACCATGCCCGGACGCCCGGCGCGATGAGCAGGCTGTGGACCACGCACCAGGCCACCCAGGCCGCGGCGAGGGTCAGGATCGCCATGGGTCCTCCTCGGGGCCGGCGGACGCGCCCGACCGCGCCGGGATCGGCCTCAAGGCCGAGGGAATCCGGCCGATCAACTCCAGGAACGTCCGCGCCCGTCCCCGAGGTGTACCCATGGACCAGCGTTCCGTCCAGCCCTCGCTTGCCGCCGTGCTCCTGGTGAGCCTGGCGCTGCTGGCCGCGGTCGCGCCACCGGCGGCCCTCGCGGGCGACATCCTCATCATCCACTCCTACCACCAGGGCTACGGTTGGACCGACGACGTCAACGCCGGCATGGTGTCGGCCCTCGTGCAGGGCGGCGCCGTCCAGGAGATCCACACCGAGTACATGGACACCAAGCGGTTCCCGCCCGAAGACAGCGCGGCCACGCTCGTCTGGCTCTACGCCAAGCGCTACCACGACCATCCGGTCGACGTGATCCTCTGCTCGGACGACAACGCGTTCAATTTCCTGCTGAACCATGCCGAGGACATCCTGCCCGGCGTCCCGGTGGTCTTCTGCGGCACGAACTACCTGCAGCCCGAGCGGCTCGACGGCCATCCGAACTGGGTGGGCGTGTCGGAGACCGTCGACCTGGCCGCCAACCTCGCCCTGATCCCCACGGTCTGGCCCCGCACCCGCACCGTCCACGTGCTGGTCGACGACACCACCACCGGCCGCCGCGTCCGCGCGCAGTTCGACGAGGTCCTATCCCACGGCGCCAGCGACCTCGATCTGGTCTTCCACACGGGCGAGACGGCCGACGAGCTCGACGCCGTGGCGGCCGGCTGGGGTCCCGACGAGGTCGTCCTCCTCACCGTCTATTTCCGCGATCGCTTCGGCCGCAGCTACGACGCCAACGCGGTGCTGTCCCGGCTGGCGCCGCGCCTGAAGACTCCGGTCTTCGGCACCTGGGACTTCAACCTCGGCCACGGCATCATCGGCGGCAAGCTCACGAGCGGCCGCTTCCAGGGCGAATCGGCCGGTCGGCTCGCCCGCCGCATCCTGGACGGCGAGGACCCGGCCACGCTTCCGCGCATCCAGACCAGCCCGAACCGTCTCATGTTCGACCACACCCAGCTCCAGCGCCTGGGCATCGGCGATCGCGTCCTGCCGGCCGACAGCATCATCGTCAACGCGCCGCCCTCGTTCTTCGCACTCTACCGCAACGCCCTGTTCGGCGGCGCGGCGGCCATCGCGGCCCTCGCCTGCATCGTCATCGTGCTCGTGCTGAACCTGCGCCACCGCCGCCGCGAGGAGGCGCTCCTGCGGACCACCAGCGACGCCCTCGAGCAGCGCGTGATCGCGCGGACGCGCGAGCTCATGGCGGCCAACGATCAGCTGGCGGTCGAGGTCGAGGCCCAGGCCCGCCTGGCCGCCGAGCTGCAGAACGCCAACGCGGTGCTGGCCAGCACCAACGCCGAGCTGACCCGCAGCCGTCAGCGCCTCGTGACCTCCGAGAAGCTGGCCTCGGTCGGCACCCTGGCCGGCGGCGTGGCCCACGAGATCAACAACCCGTTGGGGTTCGTCCGCAGCAACCACAACGCCCTGGCCGCCGACCTGGCCGTACTCAAGGATGCCCTGGAGCGTCACCGAGCCCTGGCGGCCGCCGAGCCCGCCCGACGTGCCGCGCTCGCCGCCGACCTCGAGCGCTTCGAGGCCGAGCACGAGCTCACCGACATCCTCGACGACCTCGACGACGTGATGGACGAGACCCGCCAGGGACTCGAGCGCGTGCAGGGCATCGTGGAGAGCCTGCAGATCTTCTCGCAGATCGACGACGCCACGGTGGTCGACGTGGACCTCAACGCCTGCCTCGAGCGCGCCCTCACCGTGATCAGCACCGAGGTGAAGGAGCGTTGCGAGGTGAGCACCGACTTCGCCGAGCTGCCCGTCATCCGCGGCAACCAGGGCTCGCTGGTGCGCGCCTTCGCCAACCTGGTGGTCAACGCCACCCAGGCCATCGAGGCCGGCGGCCGCATCCAGCTGAGCACCCGCCGCGACGGCGACCAGATCGAGGTCACCATCGGCGACACGGGCCGGGGCATCGCCTCCGAGCACCTCGACCGGATCTTCGACCCGTTCTTCACCACCCGCGGGGTCGGCAAGGGAACCGGCATGGGCCTGGCCGTGGTCCACGGCGTGCTCGAGAAGCACGACGCGGCGATCGACGTCGAGAGCGAGGTCGGCCGGGGCACCACGTTCCGGCTCCGGTTCCGCGCGCCGGCCGGCGTGGGCGAACCGGTCTGATCCCGGCTCAGATCCGCCGCCCGAGCGCGACGAACCAGTACGACCACCCCACATGCGCGAGCCGCTGCTTGAGGCCGGGCGCCGTACCGGCCACCTCCGGCACGAAGACCACGAACGCGAGCGCGAGGATGACGGCGGCGATCACGGCATGCACCCGGATGCCCGCCGGCGCGCCTGCCCGCCACAGCGCCAGCGCCAGGAGCGGCGACAGCACCAGCAGCAAGGCCGGCGATCCGAGGAACAGGTGCAGGCGCATCGGCAAGGGGAACAGGGCGGCGCCGGCGATCGACACGGTGAAGGCCGCCAGGACCCAGATCGGAAGCGTCGACGCACCCACCTGCCGGCACCGCCGCACCAGCGCCGCGAGGAACCCGACGCTCAGCGCCGCGCACAGCAGCAGTCCGGCGGTGAACAGGTGCTGCGTGGGGGCGCCGAGAGCGCCCAGTTCGCTCACCAGGCCCGTGCGGTGATCGTACCCGGGATATCGCCGGCCACATGCCAGGAGCGTGAGCCAGAACACTGCCGGGATCGCATCCCCCAGGTGCAGCCAGGCCGAACGCCGGTCACCGGGCCGCGCCGGCGCCGGTCGCCCGGGCCACCAGCGGCCCACCGCCGCGCAGTAGCCGTCATAGTCGGCGCCGAACAGCCGCCGCAAGGTCGGTTCCTCGTACCCGAGCACGAACCGCTCCACCACCAGGAACAGCAGGCCGACGTAGGCCAGCAACACGCCCGAGCCGAACCAGAGCGCCGTCCCGACGAGCGCCACCCCGGCCCCCACGTACATCGGATTGCGCACCCACCGGTAGGGCCCCGTGACGACCAGGTGGCGGGGCGGGTCGAACGGCGCCGGCGTGCCATGGCCGAACAACGCGAAGGCGAGCACGCTCCAGACGGCCAGCGACACGCCCGACACGGCCAGCGCGAGGCCGCCGATCTGCAGCGCGCCAGGGTCCGCCGGATGGTGCAGGCCGGCAGCGTCCAGCAATCGGGCCGGCACGAACACCAGCACGATCGCCGTGAACAACGTGGCGTACACCAGAGCGCGCACGACGATCGGCCCGACCCGTGATGATGCGGTCACCGCTCGCCTCCCTCGACGTCGTCCAGCCGCGGCAACGACCGCAGCAACGGGCTGGGGAATCGACGCTTCAGCGTGGTCGCATAGAACGCCTCGCGGAGCCCGGGCAACCGGGCCAGCTCCACCAGGTGGCCGGCCGCCAGCTCGCCCTCCACCACGATGGGCGGCACCACGGCCAGCCCCACCCGCTCGCGCGCCAGCAAGCGGAGCATCGCCATGTCGTCCACCTCGGCCGCGATCCGCGGGCGCACGCCCAGCCGGTCCACGAGCGCGTCGAAGCTGGCGCGGATGCTGCTCTCGGTTCCCGGCACCAGCAGGGGCTCCTCGCCCAGCAGCTGCGCCAGCGTCCGCCCGCTGAGGCGCGGATCGCCCGCGCCCACCAGGCTCACCGGCTGCTCGGCGATGAGGTGGGAGATCCAGGGCGTGGTCGCGTCGCGCGGCGGCGCCGTGTTCGACAGCAGCACGTCGATCAGGTGCGCCCGCAGGCTGGGCAGCAGCTCGGCCAGGGTGCCCGAGCGCAGCACCACCCGCACGTCCTCTCGGCGCAGCAGCGGCTGCAGGTACTGGATCTGGAAGTTCCGCGACAGCGTGGCGAGCGACCCCACCCGGAGCACCCGCCGGGTCGGGCCCACGCCCTCGGCGAGGGTGCTCACGAGCTCGTCGCCGACGGCGAAGATCTCGTCGGCGTGGTCGAGGGCGATCTGGCCCGCCTCGGTGAGGATCAGCTGCCGGCCCCGCCGCTCGAACAGCGGGTGCCCGAGCTGCTCCTCCAGCTTCTGGATCTGCACCGACAACGCCGATTGCGAGACGTGCAGGCCGCGGGCGGCCCGGGTCAGGTTGCCCTCGTGAGCCACGGCCCAGAAATAGCGCAGGTGATGGTAATTGATGCGGGACATGCGACCATTCTAAAAGAGCGAACGAATCGATGCAATCTTTGTATTTTCGGCAACAACGGACCCCGCCTACCCTGTCGGCGTTCGACCCGACCCAAGCTGCCTCGCAGCTCACCCGCGCAACGCCGGAGGACCCCACCGCCATGGAGCAGACCCGCATCACCGTCGCCCGGGGCGACGGCATCGGCCCCGAGGTCATGGACGCGACCCTGCAGATCCTCGACGCCGCCGGCGCCAACCTCGGCTACGACGAGATCGAGGTGGGCGAGAAGGCCTACCTCCAGGGCCATACCGCCGGCATCGCGCCCGACGCCTGGCAGACCATCCGCCGCAACCGGGTGCTGCTGAAGGCGCCGATCACCACCCCCCAGGGCGGCGGCTACAAGAGCCTGAACGTCACGATCCGTAAGTCGCTCAACCTCTTCGCCAACGTGCGGCCCACCAAGTCCTACGCGCCGTACGTGGCCTCGCCCCACCCGGGCATGAACCTGGTGATCATCCGCGAGAACGAGGAAGACCTCTACGCCGGCATCGAGCACCAGCAGACCCCCGAGGTGGTGCAGGTGCTCAAGCTGATCACCCGGCCGGGCAGCGAGCGCATCATCCGCTACGCTTTCGAGTACGCCCGCGCCTACGGCCGCCGGCGGGTCACCTGCATGACCAAGGACAACATCATGAAGCACGCGGACGGCCTGTTCCACCGCGTGTTCACCGAGGTGGCCGCCGAGTACCCCGACCTCGAGAGCGACCACCAGATCATCGACATCGGCGCCGCGCGGGTCGCCGCCCAGCCCGAGCAGCTCGACGTGATCGTCACCCTCAACCTCTACGGCGACATCCTCTCGGACATCGCCGCGCAGGTGGCCGGATCCGTGGGTCTGGCCGGCTCGGCCAACATCGGCCAGGACATGGCCATGTTCGAGGCCGTGCACGGCTCCGCCCCGGACATCGCGGGCAGGGACGTGGCGAACCCCTCGGGCCTGCTGCTGGCCGCCACGCAGCTGCTCGTGCACGTGGGCCAGGCCGAGGTGGCCGAGACCATCAAGAACGCCTGGCTGTGCACCCTGGAGAGCGGCATCCACACCGCCGACATCTACCGTCCGCAGCTCAGCCGACGCGAGGTGGGCACCACGGCCTTCACGCGCGCGATCATCGAGCGCCTCGGCGACCAGCCCCGGCAGCTCACCCCCGTCCAGTATCGCCCGGGCGGCATCCACGTGGAGGTCAAGCCCCAGCCCCCGGCGACCAAGCAGCTCGTCGGGGTCGACGTCTTCCTCGATTGGTCCGATGGGGAGCGCGACCCGCGTCGCCTCGGCCAGCTCCTCGAGCGGGCCACCGGCTCGGCCTGGCGCCTGAAGATGATCACCAACCGGGGCGTCAAGGTGTATCCGGACGGCCTGCCCGAGACCTTCTGCACCGACCACTGGCGCTGCCGCTTCGTGCCGACGGCCGAGCAGGCGGCGGCCACCTACCCCCAGGTCTTGGAGCTCACCTACGGCGTCCACAAGGCCGGCCTCGACATCATCAAGACCGAGCACCTCTACACCTTCGACGGCCAGCCGGGCTACTCGCTCGGCCAGGGCGAGTAGGGAGCCCGCCGATGATCATGCGCACCCGCCCCACCGGCACGCCCGATCGCCTCGGCATCCTCGGCGGCGGCCAGCTCGCGCGCATGCTCGCCGAGGCGGCCCGGCGGCAGGGCGTCACGCCGGTGGTGCTCGCCGGTTCGCCCGACGATCCGGCAGCCGGGCTCGGCGTCGACGTGATCGTCGGCACGCTCGACGACCCGTCCGCGCTCTCCGCGCTGATGTCGCGCGTGGACGTGGTCACCCCGGAGAACGAGTTCCTGGATCTGGACCGGCTCGACCAGGCCCTCGCCCAGCACCCCACGGTCGACCTGCGTCCGGGCCGCGCCGCCCTCGCCGTCGCCCAGGACAAGCTGGCCCAGAAGCGGATGTTCGCGCACCTGGACGTCGCGACCGCACCCGCCGTTCCGGTCGCCGCGGCCTCGCTCGCCGCCGACCTCCAGCAGGCCGCGGCCCGGTTCCCCGACGGCTTCGTCCTCAAGTGGTCGCGGTTCGGCTACGACGGCCGCGGCAACCTGATGGTCCGGCACCTGAGCGAGGCGACGCTCGCGCGCGCCCGCCGCTTCTGCGAGCGCGGCGAACGGGCGGGCGCCGCGGTCTTCGCCGAGCAACGCATCGACTTCGCGACCGAGCTGGCCATGGTGGCCACCCGTGGCGCCGACGGCGACCTGGCCACCTTCCCGCTCGTGCGCAGCCGCCAGGAAGGCGGCATCTGCCGCGAGACCGTGGGCCCGGCCGTGGCCCTGGGCTGCGACCCCCACCTCGAGGCGCAGGCCGGCGCGGTCCTCGCGGCGGTGGGCCGGCACCTCGACTTCTGCGGGACCTTCGCGGTCGAGTTCTTCCTCGACCGCCACGGCACGCTCCTCGCCAACGAGATGGCCCCGCGGGTCCACAACACCGGCCACTACACGCTGTTCGACGACGAGCCCAGCCAGTTCGACCTCCACGTCCAGGCGGTCACCGCGCGGCCTCTCGCGCGCCCGGCCGTCCACGGCCTCGCGTTGATGCGCAACCTGCTCGGCCCGCCGGATGTCGCCCCGGACACGCCCTGTCCGCCGCCCACGGCCGTCGCTCCGACGGGCACCCGCCTGACCTGGTACGGCAAGGCGACGGCCTCGCCGGGCCGCAAGCTGGGCCACCTCACCGGCCGTGCGACGTCGCCCGCGCAGGCCCGCGAGCTCCAGGCGGCCATGCAGGCCTACGAACGGCAGCTGTGGCATGATCGCCGCACCCAGGAACGAAGGGAACCCCGCCATGCTCGTTGACACACCGCCCCCCCTCGTGGCGGTCATCATGGGCTCACGCTCGGACCTGCCGACCATGCAGGACGCGGCGACGGCGCTCACGACGCTGCAGGTGCCGCACGAGATGGCCGTCGTCTCGGCGCACCGCACCCCACAGGAAATGGCGACGTTCGCCTCGGGAGCCGTCGAGCGCGGCCTGCGGGTGATCATCGCCGGCGCCGGCGGCGCCGCGCACCTGCCCGGCATGGTGGCGGCCCATACGCCGTTGCCGGTGATCGGGGTGCCGGTGCCCGTGGGCGCCCTCAACGGCCTCGACGCCCTCGCGTCCATCGTGCAGATGCCGCGCGGAGTGCCGGTAGCCACGGTCGCCATCGGCGGCGCCTTCAACGCCGGTCTTCTGGCCGCGCAGATCCTCGCCAGCGGCGGCGCGGAGCCGGACCTCGCGCTGCGGACCCGGCTCGAGGCCTTCCGGCGGGATCAGCGGGAGCGCGTGCTGGCCATGACGATCTGAGCGCTGGCGCCTCCGGACGGGAGTGACGACGTTGTGCCGCCGATTCCGGCGCGCACGTCCCCGAACCGGACCCGGAGGCACCCATGTCATCGACCGACCTCGTCCCCATCCTGCAGACGTCGATCAGCCCGGTCATCCTGATCTCGGGCATCGGCCTGCTGCTGCTGAGCATGACCAACCGCTACGGCCGCGTCATCGACCGCACGCGGCTCCTCGATCAGGACCTGCAGCGGGCGTCCGACGCCGACCGCGGCATCCTCCTGGCCGAGCTGCGGATCTTCGTGAGCCGGGGCCGGATCGTCCGCGCCTGCATCGCCCTGGCCTCGGCCAGCGTCCTGCTCGTCGCCTTCCTCATCATCAGCCTGTTCCTCGGCGCGTGGCTCGGCCTGCCGATCGGAGCGCTGCCGGCGATCCTGTTCATCCTCTGCATGCTCTGCCTCATCGGCGCCCTGTCGCTGTTCATCTGGGACATCAACCTGTCGCTGCGGGCGCTCTGGCTCGCCCTCCCGGCCGAGGCCCGCCGGCGCCGCTAGAAAGCGCCCCTATTGCTCCGTCGGCAGCTCCTCGCGGTTCCACTCGATGATCCCCCGTCGCAGGTTGATCACGTCGGTGAAGCCCGCGTCCACGAGCACCTTCGCGGCCACGGTGCTGCGGTTTCCGGAACGGCAGTAGACGAGCACGGGCCGGTCCTTCACGCCGGCCAGCTCGCCCACCCGCTGCTGGATCTGCTGCACGGGGATCAGCACGGCGCCGGCCAGATGGCCGCCGGCGAACTCGCGCTCGGTGCGCACGTCGAGGATGAAGGGGTCCAGGCTGGCGATGAGACCGGCGGCGTCCCGCGCCGAGACCTCCCGGTAGCCGCGGGCCGCGTACTCCACCGCCTCGATCACGCCGCGCGCCGCACCGGCCGTGAAGGCGAAGCGCCCGGCGTCGGGCACCTTGAAGTAGGCGCGTTCGCCGGCCGGGACAGGCACCGTGTACGCCACGTCGAGGGCCGGGATCTCGAGCGTGAACGGCTCGCCCGTGCTCAGCTCGGCCCGCACGTAGTCGCCGCGGTGGATCACGAGGTGCTGGTCGGTGGCGCCGGGGTCGAGGGTCAGGACACGCAGGCCGTCCTCGAGGCGACCCGAGATCTCCGGCCCGGCTGCGGCCGACTCCTGCTGCGGCGACCCGCATGACAGCAGGCCGCCGGCCGTGGTGACGATGATGAGCGCAACGCTCGCGATCGACATCCGCATGACAGATTCTCCTTCTCGTGGGATCGCAGCGACCCCTGGACCACCGACACCGAGCGGGCGTTCGACGGCATCGCCGGCGCCGCCGCCCTCACCCACGGTCCGTTCCTCAGCTCGACGTTCGCCGATCGCGGCTCCTCCGACCATCCGAACCCTGGCCGTACCCGGGCGACCTCGTTCCTGACCCCGTCAATCCGCGGGCTCCGGCTCCGCCGCGGGCAGGTCGGCCCGCGAGAGCAGCCCGTGCAGCCGGCGGACGAACCGTCCCACCGGCGCGCCGTCGACGACGGTATGGTCGAACACGACGGTCAGCGCGAGCGTCTCCACGGTCTCGGTCCCGTGCGTCCGGGTCTGCACGCCGCCCACGCCGATGGCCAGCGGATGCAGCGCCGACGGGATCCCCCAGGCGAGGATCCCCGGCGTGGTCATGCCCACCGAGGTCACGATCACCGTGCCCATCGTCCGCTGGAAGCGGTGCGGATCGGCGAGCAAGGGTCGCCACAGAACCGCGTCGCGCAACCACCAGGGCAGCCGGAAGAACAGGGACTGCAGCCACGGCGCCGCGGGCGCCTCGATCGACGCCGACCCGCCGGCCACGTCCACCTCCTGCGCCCGCCGGAGCTCCCTCTGGATCGCCGACGGATGCTTCGCCTCGGCCCGGCGGACGACCACCGGCATCGGCAGCGTCTCGCCGCCGTCCGGGGAGCCCACCCCGCGTTCGACGATGACCGCGACGTCGACCTCCCGGAAGAGCACCAGCTCGCGACGACCGCGCCGCAGGGCGTGCACGCGCGGGTGCTCCGCCGCGGCTCGGGCGACGCAGCTGACGATCCAGGCCGTGAACCCCAACGGCCGCCCGGTCCCCTGCCGATAGGCGCGCAACGCCGCCCGGGCGGCGGTCACGTCGACCTCGAGCAGGATGGGCACGCCGTGGCGCGTGCGGGCCAGGCGCAAGGTGTCGAGCGTTGCGTTCCGCTCTGGACGGAACGGCACGGTGCGGAAGGGTCCGGGACGCGGGGACGTCGGCATGGCCTAACCTCACCTCCGCGCTTCTGTGACCGAGATGTCCACCCATGGCCTCCTATCCGGCGGCTACCCCTACGCGAAGCGATCGTCCGCCCGCCGCTCCCGTGCCGCCTCGGCCACCTCGGCGAGCCAGCCCGTCCGGCACTCCGGCGGCGCGTCGAACGCCGGCACGTACGGCTTGATGTCCAGCAGCGGGGTCCCATCGAGGATGTCCACACCCATCACGTGCAGGATCCGTCCGGTGATCCCCGTGAGGGCGACCACCGACAGGCCGAGCGGATTCGGCCGTTTCGGCGCGCGCGTGGCGAACACTCCGCGCGGTACCGTGTCCATGAACGGGACCACGGTCAGATCGTAGCCGCGGCTGCGGTCGAAGAGGTAGAGCAGGATGATGTGCGAGAACCCGTCGAGGTCCTGCAGGCCGGGCGCGAACTCCGGCAGCAGCTCCACCGTTCCGGCAACCTCGGCCGCACCCGCGGGCTGGATGGGCATGCCCTCTCGCGCTGTGAACGGGCTGCGGATGGTCCCGATCGGACGGAGTTCCACGTGCTCTCCTCTGGTTCGAGCGCTCCGGCCGCGGCCGGCGAACCTACAGGCGGTCCAGGAACAGGCCACCTCGGCAACGGTGCCGGCCTTGTGCCGGTACGCCACCACGATGCGCGAGGCCGGCGTCACGGCGTCCAGCTCCGCCGCTTCGAAGCGGATGCCGCTCACGTCCATGACCGGCAGGAGGTCCCGCAGCGCGATCGCGAGGTGCCGCCGCCGGTTCCGGCCCCGTTCGCGGCTCTGGTTGCACCGTGACGGAGCCGGCTGTCAGTTCGAATGGCCTGTCAGGCGCTCTCGCCGTTCTCCGCTTCCCCTCCGCGCATCCGACGCGGCTCGGGGCCGACTGCCTTCCAGACCAGCGATATGGCCGTCAACGATGCGCCGAGGCCAACCATGGTGGCGTGGATGCCCAGCCAGTCGAGTACTCCCCTGGGGGGACATGGAAGCGCGAACTCATAGACGATGTACCCGAGAGCGAAGAACACGGCCATGCGATAGCTCTGCTGTCGCGTCGAGTTCAGTATGGCAAGGCCGAGGCAGCAGAAGCAAGGAACGGTATGAAACCGCGCGTGCCCGAGATGGTGGACGCGCAACTGATTGCATCCACATCGTGGGCATCTGCGATTGATCGTCGACTCCAATACACGCAACTCCCTGGCATTCAGCTGCGCGTGGTTCCGGCGCGGGTCGTGCGTCGGCACGGGGCGTGCCAGAGCCGGCCGTCGGCCTGAACGGCCTGTTACGTGAAATACGAGTTCGCACTTGAAGCCACTGAATCAGTCCTCGGAAAGAAAGCCTTCGCTTCTGACCATCCACAGCACAGCCCCGTCCTCGCTGCGAGTCCGGCCCACTCGAGCCGCGAACAAGCTGTAGTTCTCTCGGAGGCACCCCGGAAATCTCTCCGTCACTTCGAGAGGAACTGGCGGCAACACCACTGCGTTCCGGGGAGCCTTACCCCTCAGCTGCCAGGTCGAAAGCGCGTCGGCCTGGCTCTGCCAGGTCATCATCAAGTCGCTCCAGTCAGGGTCCACGTCAGTGAACGTCGACCGGCCAGAGCCCTCGGATACCCGGAACGCCCCAGCCATCAGTTCCATAGCCTCTGGCGGCGGGCCGCCCAGCGACAGGAAGTGTTTCAGGCCAGCATCCGCATCACTGCGATGCATCAGAGTCGTGGCGAGGTGATGAAACCCGGTTTGTGGCGAATAGAGGTCGACCTGGGCCGGCACACCGTCGTCGCCGGATACCTGGTCGATCACCATCGACAACAGCGACGCTTCGTCTGGTTCAGCAATCACGCTCGCGCTGAACGATCCCGCGCCCGCAGGGTAACGCACCGGGTAGTGGAGTAGCTCCTGGAAACGCGATTCGTCGGCCAGATCCACGGACACGACGTCGCCGTCCCGCACGCCCGCAATGAAGGCACCACGCGGTTGCGCGCCGACGGGATCGATTCGCATGAAGCAGTCGCTCGGGTCGTCCCTGAAAAGGATGCGCCGTTGCCGGCAAGATGTCGTCGTACACGGTCCAACTCGGAGTCGAAAGGCGGTATTTCGTGTGGTCTGGAACGTTCTCGAAAACGAGATCGGCGCCATGGACCATGGAGCGCCAGTAGCGCGAGTTGTACGTGACGGTATCGCCCGCCACATGGTCGAGCGTCGTCAACAGGGTAACGGCGCCATGAACGGTCACCGCGAGGGTGACATGAACGGTCGCCGGGGGCTCCGCCTCGCTGTAAAGAGTGACGGTGTCTGGCGTCGTGAAGGCTGTCAGGCCGAGAACCTGACCGTGTTCGTCGGTCGCGTACAGAAGGCCATCGGTGCCGTCCGCATTGAACGCGGCGGGCTCGATCGCAACAACGGCGAGGGCATGACCTGGTGTGTCTGGCGACGTCGAGTCGTTGGAGCAACCACCGAGCGTTGTGGAGATGAACACCAGGAATGTCGTCGATGCCATCGTGTATCTCATGCTATCTGCTACTTCCGCTTCGGTGTAACTGCACCCCACATGACGCTTGCTTCACCTGCAGGCGCGACAGACACGATTGTCCCGTGCAGGCGCTTGCTCGAGGGCATCCGACTCGAATCCCGTTGCACGATTCCCATGAACGCCCGCCGGCATCGCGGTCATCGGATCCTTCTTGAGAGAAGAATGAAGTTCCCAAGACTGGCCGGAAGGGCAGCGACGAGTTCAACCTTGGCCGGGGCGGAAAATTACCCAGGAATGATTTCTACCATTCCCGCCCCGACCAAGTTGCCGAGAGCCCAAGAGATGAACCCCGTGGCTAGCTCCGTACTCGAATGGTCCAGATGCCTGCTCCCATCAATCTGCTGGACTGCCGACGCGACCAACGAACACCTTGGCGTTAGGCTGCGGGCGGTCTTGACGCGGGACTTGCCTCGCCGGGCCCGTGACAAGGCCGAGCCGTCAGCTTGGACGGCCTGCTAGAGAGCCGCTTTCGATACAGACGCCCTCTCCCACTCCCTCAGAGGTTGAATCTACGGATAGACGAACTCGAGTTCAACCTCCAATGACTCCGCACCCAGCTCCTCCGGCAAGGGCAACGCTGCTCCAACCACGACAAGGCAATCAAGCGACGCGTCCATGAGCGAAGTGTGGCCGACATGATCAACCAACTGCAAGCCCACGATCTCGCCATCGCGTTCTACGCGGAATCTGAAGCGAGCGGACCCATCCACGATGCCAATGCTGTACGCATAGGGCGGAATCCAGGCCTCGTACAACTTCTCGCCCAGATCCCGAATCCAATATCTGTACTTCCAATCGGTGTCGCTTAGCTCGTATCGCAGGTACCGCCCGCCAGAGCCTTCGAAATGAAGCTCGTTCGGCGGTGATTCGGCGACCACCGCCTGCTCTGGACCGTGCGCCGCGCAGCCAACGATCGCAGCCGCGAGGACAACGACCCCAAGGACTCTGATCCTACCGTATTTTCGCCTGCGCATTTATCTCTCCAACACCCTGGCGTCAAGCTGCCGGCGGTTCCGGCGCCGTTCGTGGCTCCGCGCGAATCGAGACAGAACCGGCTGTCGGTATCATAGATCGTCTAGACCGCCCAACGGCGATTACCCCCCCCTCCACTCCGACTTCAAGACCCCAAATATCACATCATCAACCCACTCCCCCTTGAACCATAGGCTCTCACGAAAATGGGCTTCCCTCCGCATTCCGACGCGCTCAAGCAGAGCAATAGACGGTGCGTTGCGCGGGTCTACCGACGCAATGACACGGTGCTTTTCGGCCGGCCCGAAGAGGTAACTGATGATTCCAGAAACGGCCTCGGTCGCCAATCCCTGGCCCCGATACGCCGGCGCGAGAGTGAACCCGATTTCGACTTGCCGTGGATCGCCCGCCATGAAATGGGTTCCTAGATCACCTACCAACAAACCCGATTCTCTGATGCGAATAGCGAACTGGAACCATGAACCCGGAGTATCGAATGCGGTAGACTGCAGATCGGCAATAAACGTCTCAACGTCATCAAGCGAGCCGGGCTCGAACGATTGATAGCGACACACTTCCGGATCACAGCGATATGCGTACATCGCGGGCGCATCGCTCGCGGTCAATCGGGAGAGCGACAGACGCTCGGTTAGGACTTCCGGATCCACCTGAAGCGGCTCTCTTCCTGCCGGTCTAGCACCATGCCGTTAAGCTGTGGGTGGTTCTGGCGCGTCCCGGCTGGCTGGCAGCTTGAATGGCTTGCTATGCGTGCCTCAATTGCCCGGACCCGCCGGCAACTGCGGCGAATGCCAAACGGCGACAATCCATACTGCCTTTCCGACGACGCGATAGAAGAACCGGTACGGCCGAACGATGACTTCTCGATGCGGCAATTCCGGGAACTCCGGGATCGCTCGGCCCGAATCCGGGAACTCACTCAACCGGCGAAGCACTGCTTCCGCCTTGAGCCGAAACTGCCGAGCTGCCGTCGCACTATCTTGGCGGATGTACTCCAGACCTTCGAGAAACTGCCGCCGCGCCGACGGGGTGAACTTGATCTTCACGACTCGTCATCTTCGAGCAGTGCGTCGGCCTCCTTCATCACGCTTGCCAGCGAATGCCCCTCGCCGACGGCGATCTCGCGCTCTCCCGCGGCGAGAAGCCGCAGCAACTCCCGCTCACGTTCACGCTTCTCGTACGCCTCGACGCTCTGCATAACGGCGACGGCGCGACCGCGTTGGGTGACGACCAGGGGTCCCGCACCAGATTGCAGCCTTCTGAGTACGGCGGCGGCATCCTGGCGGAAATCACTGACGGGGACGATATCGGGAATCTTGCTCATGTTGCACCTCCAAGCGTACTCCCTATTGTACGTCTGGATGTATCTCCCGTCGATCCGTATAAGACCCTGGCGTTATGCTGCGGGTGGTCCTGGCGCGGATCTGGCGCCAGCCAGATGCGTGACACGGCCAGCTATCAGCTTGAACGGCCTGTTATGCAGGATCACTGCACTAACTCATAGATAATGTTCCCCAACGCTACGACCACCAAGATGGGCCCCCACCAGTGCATCTTCACGAAGAATAGAGAGTGATCGGACCGAAGGACCAGACGCTCTCCCGTTTCCTCGTCAATGACGCTGCGAGCTTTACGGTTCGCGAGGAAGCGCCCGAGAAACCAAAGTACGGCCGCAGGTGGCAGCAAGGACAATGCATACGGCCAACTATGAGTATCTCGATACTCACTGCCACCGGTTATCGAGTCCGTGACGTAGCCACCGAGAAGAACCATGCCAACAACGATGACGATGACGAGTAAGCCCCAACCTCTCCAGATCAACATGCGTCGCCGTCCTTCTTCCTGTATAACACCATGCCGTTAAGCTGCGGGCGGTCTTGGCGCGGCGGTGGCGCAATCCCGCGCCGTGACAAGGGCGAGCCGTCAGCTTGAACGGCTTGTTCTGCCTGTCTCTCTCATCACGTAACACAGTCCATCTACCATCGATTCTCAACACCAAGAGCTGCACGAATGGCGGGCACCTCGAACTCAAGTCGATAGAAGTAGTACGGCCCTGGGTGCCATTCGCCGCTATCGCAGAACAGAGCAACAGCGTATCGCTCGCCAACCTTCAGACGTTTCCTCAATATCCCCTCGGATTTCACGACCACGCCTGGCTCGGCTGGATTGCTGCCGACATTCGACAGTGGGTAAGTGACCGTGATCGAATCACCTTCGGCCACAGGACAATCTGTCAGATTTCTAAGCACCTCGACGACAGCCAGACTCCAGACACCGTGAGGAAAATCGCATCGGGGATGATCTCGATTCGCAAGTCTGCGGTGTTCGCCGCGAACCCCCGAAACATCGACCACGACAACGGTCGGAGCCGATTCGATCCAGTTCTCGACGCTGAGGCCAGATGCGACAGAGCGGATTTCACCGATCCCGACATCGCCAAAGAAGACGGTCCGACTCGTCGGTGTCCATTCACCCTCACCCTCACCTGTCGTCAGATCCATGGCTCCGATCTGTCCCGGCTCCAGACAAAGCGGCTGAACGCACTTCACCACCATTTCCCATCCTGGATTCAATTGGTTGGTACTCGTGTATTCAGTCGTGTAGACCACTGAAACCGTATCGCCCGCAGCCAGACCGCGTCCCGAACAGTCCTTCAAGACCTCCACCACGGCGACTCGCGCGATCTCGTGCGGAAACAACCACCCTTCCATCCTCGGCCAACCCAACTCACGCGGCTCTGCCTGGACCTTCGATACAACCGAGCCGATGACGACGGTTGGCGAGTCAATGAACCACTGGACAGCGTTGGAGCAGCTTTCAACGGCGAGGCTACAGTGCGCAAAAGAAACTGTAACGATGACGACGATGAACTGCCTCAACCGAGTCTCCAATACCTGGCTAACACCTGGGCGTTAGGCTGCGGGCGGTTCTGGCGCAGCCCAAGCGACAGCATGGGGCGTGACAATGCCGGCTGTCAGCTTGAACGGCTTGTTAGGTGGGCGCTACACGCCCGCAATCTCCCTTATATACTTGGTGAGTTGCGTATCAGTCTCCTGGCGCGCGAGCCGAGAAAGCAGATCCCGCGACTCATCCGACTTGAGATGAAACAGACAGTCGACGATGTCGAGCAATTGGCGACGAGCAAACTCATCGACGGCCTCGGATTCTCCTCGGATTTCGTGATAGCGCTGGTCCGCATAATCTACCGCTCGAGCGTCCTGTAGGGACGCTAGCGTGTACCACCGCTGCCGAACCCTTGCATTGGGATCTGCCAGAATCTCGAAGACGTCGTACCCGTCTACTTCGTGAATGCCCTGATAGGCGAGAATCGTGGCCGCCGCGACCTGGGTTGCGGGATCCCGGATATACTCCTCTGCAAACCCGATCAAGCGACCTCGGTACTCAAGCTTTCGAGCCGAGAATAGATTGGCTTTCTCCCGCTCAACGCCCCAGCGAAGAAGATTCTGGCGTGGCAGGCCCAAGCAGTAGAAACATTGAGAAGGTGTGTAGTACTCACGATCGACGGCGTCCATACCTTCGACGGAATCGCCGGCCAACAGCTGGAAATAAGCCTCGGAGTGCCACGTGCATTCGCCACCGTGCGCGGCGAGCGCCAGCACCACCAGGACACACCCGGAAACCAATCTAGCGAGCTTCATTCTGCTCCACCTAACACCCTGGCGTTAAGCTGCGGGTGGCTCTGGCGCGGGCCTGGCTCTTGCCAGGACCGTGACAGAGGCGATCCGTCAGCTTGAACGGCTTGTTAGATTTTCCAACCCCATGTTTCTGGCTCTTAACTCAGATCATCAAGCAGTTCTTGGGCTTGCAACCGAACCTCTTGGTAGACATCGGACCTGATGACCGGCAGGTTCGAAAGGATTCCGAGGATCTCGCGGTCCTCCACTACGACGGGATGTTGAACTAATAGCTCCGCAATTTCGACGGATTCATGTGTGTAGATGAGGGTAGAAAGAGTAATCAGTGCAAGTCTACTTGAGTCGCTATCCCCGGCGATAGCTGGAAGCAGTCTATCGAAACAGACCTGCCAATCTTCGCTCATGACAACGAACCAGGTGTCTACGTCAAAGAGAAGCGAATCGGTAGCAACGAAATCGAAGAAACTTGATGAATCGGGTTCATAGTCATGAAAGTCTTCAAAACCGAGCCATCCGATACGATTGCCGTATCCCAAACCATATGCCTGGCTGTAGAAACAGCCGCTCGGGCAATCGAGACCCTCGCCATACGCCGCTCGAAAAACCTCGATGCCGTTCCAGTCGAGTATGCGATGGGCGTACTGCAACGGCGCGAACCCCTCCTCTTCGACGAATCGCAGGACACCATCAGAAGGCGGTGTCGGATTCCAATCCGCCGATATGAGATCATCCGAACCGCACCCGACTGCCAATACGAGTACAGTTGCCACCACTGCCCAGACAGCCTGTCGCATTATTGACCTACCCGATAAATCTAACACCCTGGCGTTAAGCTGCGGGCGTTCTTGGCGCGGGCCATGCGCAAGCATGGGCCGTGACAAGGGCGAGCCGTCAGCTTGAATGGCCCGTTAGATTCCCACATCTAATTTTCGGGCTTCCACTCCAGCGAAAGCCGCCGATTCGACGCCGCGCAGTCCCGCAGGTACAGATTGATCAGGGTCTGATACGGCACGCCAATCTCGTCGGCAAGCGCCTTGAAATAGTCGATCGTCGCTTCCTCGAGACGAATCGTGACCTGCTTCTTGAGGCGCTTCGCGTATGGGTTCTTCTTGCCCTTCGAAAAGTCGTAGTTCTCGCGCATCGCTATCTCACCGGGTATTGCGCCCGCTCGGACTTGGTCGCCTTGCGAGCTGAGATGATCCGAATTGACTCCGCCTTCTCGCGATAGCAACGGCAGACGACGAGGACGCGGAGGGACCAGCTCATCCCCAAGAGGATGAAGCGATCTTCTGATTCGGAGTGGTCTGGGTCGTGGATCAAGACGGCATTCTCATCGGCGAAAGCGGTTGCCGCTTCCTCAAACGTCACGCCGTGCTTCTTCGCGTTGGAAGTAGCCTTGCGACGATCCCATTCGATCTTCAGATCTGCCATGCGTACACTGTACCTACAACGTAGTTTCCGCGCAAGATCAAAGTGGATCTAACACCCTGTCGTTAAGCTGCGGGCGTCTTTGGCGCGGCGGTGGCGCATGCCAGCGCCGCGACAAAGGCTAGCCGTCAGCTTGAACGGCTTGTTAGTTGCGTCCAATCTACGGCGCCCCATACAGGGCTTTAACGGTACTCCAAGTATGCGAATCAGCTGACACCGTTCGCGAGTACACGCAAAAGTACGCCCCCCCAGAACCATCGGTACCACATCCAGATTCAGCGACCAGATCCTCACCAAGGACGCGGATCTGTACGCCGACTAGCGCCGCCCAATACTCCGCGTCCTCCATCGAGCACTCAACGCGGAGAACCCTTGAGTCATAGCCCTCGTCCGCAATTAGAACGAACTCCCCGCAATCGTCAGGAGAAGCCTCTGCTAGAGTCCCTTGTACCGTGTGAAGAACTGGATCCGGCCCGTCAGCATACGATGCGCCAGTGGCGAACACGCAGGCGCACGCCAAGACCGCGAAGAGTAGCCGATGGTACCTTGTCTGGTTGGCCATTGCTCCCCCTAGACTGTTTCTAAGTCGAACTAACGGCGAGCATCAGGCGCTTGGTGTTCCGCGCGCGGAACACCAAGTCGCTTGAATGCTCTGGTTATGTGGCTGCCTTGTCAAAAACCTGATTCTCTCCGGGACCTGCGAAGATCTTTCCGAACTTCAGGCGACCAAACATCCCCTTCTTGTAGGGGAGGTAGACCTCGACCGTTTCGCCGGTAGAGTGTTCCAGACGGGCGCACACCGCGTCGGTCGTGCCCGAGCCGGGAGGGGAAATTCTGACATGGAGACAGACGCCTGCAGCCTTGATTTCACCTTTGGACGCTTGATCGCGGAAACCACTGAGCAGGAGGTCGATGACCTCCTGCGACGGAGGATGTTCACCACCTGCATCTCCGGCAGCGGATGCGATGCTACCGTCTGATTTCATTGTCGCGCCGAAGGGAAAGAACTCCCCTTGCTTGGACAACATCTCTTGGGCAAAGGGCAGCAGAGCATTCAGTAATTCGTCAAGATCTGGATGTGCCAATTCATTTCCTCCCACATAACACCCTGCCGTTAAGCTGCGGGCGGTCTTGGCGCGTCGCTGGCTCTTGCCAGCGACGTGACAAGGCCGACTGTCAGCTTGAACGGCTTGTTAGGC
>JAWKQQ010000011.1:0-174872 GCA_041390065.1 Candidatus Krumholzibacteriia bacterium | reverse complement strand
CTGGGCCGTCGCCTGGCCCGCGCCGCGGGGGTGTCCGTCGACTGGCGCGAGGCCGACCTGCGCCGACCCGACGCGTTGCCGGCGGGACCCTGGGCCGCCGTGCTGCTCTTCCGCTATCTGCAGCGCGACCTCATCGCGCGGCTGCCCGCCGTCCTCGACCCGCACGCGATCGTCATGCTCCGCACGTTCCGGCACGTGACCGGCTACGTCGGCAATCCCCTGCCGCGGCATCGACTCGCGCGTGGCGAGGCGGCGGCCTGGTGGCCCGCCGAACCGCGGCAGATGCTGGTCTACGAGGAGGGGTTCGACGCCGACGGGAAGCCGGCCGCCGGCCTCGTCGCGCGTTGGACGGGCCGGCGGCCGTGACTCACTTGACGAGGAGCAGCTTGCGGGTGTAGACCGGCCCGCCGCCTTCGATGCGCAGAAGGTAGGTGCCGGTCGCGCGCACGCGCCCCTGATCGTCGCGGCTGTCCCAGTGCACCTCGTGGCTGCCGGCGGACAGCGCGCCTCGGTACACGGTGCGGACGCGCCGGCCCTGCAGGTCGTAGACGGCGGCCGTCACGTCGGCGTCGCGCGCGAGCGTGAACGCGATGGTGACCTGGGGGTTGAACGGGTTGGGGAAGACCGAGTCGATGGAGAGGGGATCGGCGGGGGAGAGCGGACGCTGCACGGTCTCCTCGCCCAGCGCGAGCCAATCGCCGTCCAGGGTCCGCGACTCCAGGCGGTAGAGCACCGGGTAGCTGTCGACGGCGGGCTTGTCGGTGGCCAGGTAACGCCCGGCTCCGCCCGCCGCGGCGAAGGGCACGTTCCATGCGGGCAGGCTGGGGTCGTTGAGCGCTCGGCCGGTGAGGCGGAACTCGTGGTCGGCGTCGTTGCTCACCGTCCACGTGATGATGACCTCGCTCAGGCGGGCCTCGGCCGTGAAGGCCTGCAGCATCATGCCCACCTCGTCGCAGCCGACGCCGCGGGCGCCGATCTGCCCGCGTTCGTTGTTGGCCGCCGCGCAGGGGCTGCCGACGGAGATCTCGTAGACGCCCGCGTCGCAGAACTCGGGATCGGCGTCGAGGTTGCCATGCTGATACCGCAGGTCGCGGAGCGGGCCGGTCCAGTCGCCGCCCAGGTTGCCGTGCAGGTCGCTGTCGGTGATCCAGATGCTGCCGCCGTCCACGTTCACGGCCTCGCCATCGTTGAAGCTGATGATCGTGTGGTCGATCACCAGGCTGCCGTCGCGGGTCATGAACCCGGCGCCCGACTCCCAGGCCGAGTTGCCGCTGAGCGTGCAGTTGCCGAAGCCGCTGACGGCGTCGGCCAGGCGCACGGCGCCGCCCTGGCGGGCGGAGTTGCCGGCGAACACGCAGGAGCGGAAGGTGACGCGGGCGGCGTGGTCGGCGAAGAAGCCGCCGCCCAGCTCCTGCGGCGGCACGGCGGTGTTGGACGTGAAGTCGCAGGCATCGATGAGGCAGGACGACCCGGTGCGCGCGGAGATGGCGCCGCCCCAGGCGGCACGGTTGCCCACGAACCTGGTGCGCTCGGCGTTGGCCTCGCAGTCGTAGCTCAGGTCGATCGCGCCGCCGCCCTTGACGGCCGTGCAGTCGCGGAACTCGCAGTCGGCGATGTCGATGACGCTGTAGGCGGCCCGCACGCCGCCGCCGCTGTAGTCCGCCCGGTTGCCGGTGAAGATCACGCGCTCGAGGACCACCGAGCTGCGGCTGACGAAGATGCCGCCGCCGCTGGCCGAGTAGCTGGTGGGGCCGGCGGCGTGGCCGCCGGTGATGGTCAGGCCGACGAGGCGGACGTTCGCCACGCTCTCGGCGCGGAAGATCCGGCTCACGCCGCCGCCGTCGATGACGTAGGCCGCGGGGTCGGAGACGTTGCCGCGGATGGTGATGCCGTCGACCAGGTCGAGGTTGGCCTCGGCGAAACGTCCGCGGCGCAGCTGGATGACGTCGCCGGCGTTCGCGGCCGCGATGGCCTGGCCGATGGTGGGGTAGCTATCGGGAACGACGATCTCGCGGGCCGAAGCGAGGGTGCAGATCGCCAGTAAGATCAGCAGCGCAATGCAAACGGTTCTCAAACTCGGGACCTCCGTGTCATCCTCCCCGAGAGGGCCATGCACGTTGGGGACCAGATCCGGACATCATCCATGATTCGTCCAATGCTCCGGTTGACCGGCGTTGTCCTGAACTGCCACTGGCGGGAGCCCCCTCGACCCTGTTACGATATGCCATGGATCGCGCCGGGAAAGACAAGATTTTGGACACCCACCGTCCGGGAAGGTTTAAGTCCATGCGACGCATAGTGCTCGGAGGCCTGATCGCGGTGGTGATTGCAGTCGTCGGGATGGCGATTGCCGACGCGCAGGACTTTCCCAGAATCCGTTTCAGCTGGTACGCCCCTGATACCGGTTCTCCTGTTCAGATATACGAACTCCGGCTCTACGACATCGACGGTGGCCTGGACACCACGTTCACGGTGCCGTCGCAACCGGGACAGCAGCAGACGTTCGAGTGGGACGGCGAGTACCTGCGACGCTACCGCTCGCAGGTGCGCGGGATCGACGCCCTCGGGAGGCCCGGCCCCTGGAGCGCCCTGTCGGACACCTGCGTCTTCGAGGACATCGAACCCGAGCCTTGACGGACGCGCCGCCGCGGCGCGAGCTTTCCCTGCGAGTGCGCGGCCGACGGGTCGCCGAGGGCGGGCCGAGCGTCGAAGGAGAGCAGCGTGCAGGTCGGGATCATCGGACTGAAATTCACGGGCAAGACCACCCTCTACAACATCGTCACCGGCGCCGGGGTGCCCACCGGCCAGGGCGGCGTCGAGCCCAACCGCGCGATGGGCACCGTGCCCGATCCGCGCCTCGACCTGCTCAGCGCGATGTACCAGCCCAAGCGCACCATCCATGCCCGCATCGAATGGGTGGACTGCCCCGGCTTCGAGCCCGGCCCCGGCCGTGACGGTGCGCGCGAGGCCACCCGCTTCCTCGAGCACGCCCGTCGTGTCGACGCGCTCGCCCAGGTCGTGCGCTGTTTCGACGGCGGCCTCGGACCCGCCGATCCGGCCGGCGAGCTGGCCACCGTCGCGCTCGAGCTCATCCTGGCCGACCTCTCGGTGGTGGAGAAGCGCCTCGAGAAGCTCGTCAAGGAGCAGCGTCTGAAGGGCAAGACCGAGAGCGCCCTCGAGCTGCCGCTCTTCGAGCGCCTGCGAACCTGCCTGGAGGGTGAGCAGCCCCTGCGCGGGCTCGAGTACAATCCCGATGAGCGCAAGCTGATGTCGGGCTATTCCTTCCTCACCCTCAAGCCGCTGATCGCCGTCTTGAATCACGGCGAGGGCGAGCCGCCGGATGAGGCGGTGCTCACGGCGGCCCGCGAGGCCGGCGCCGAGGTGGTGTGCGTGAGCGCGGCGGTGGAGGAGGACCTGGCCGAGCTCGAGCCCGCCGAGGCCGCCGAGTTCCTGGCCGACCTCGGCGTCGTCGAACCCGCCAGCCACCTGATGATCCGCGCGGCGTACGCCGCCCTCGATCAGCACAGCTTCTTCACCGTGGGTCCCGACGAGTGCCGCGCCTGGACGGTGCGCCGCGGCGCGCTCGCGCCCACGGCGGCCGGCGTCATCCATTCCGACCTCGAGCGCGGCTTCATCCGCGCCGAGGTCTGCGCCTACGACGACCTCATGGCCGCCGGCAGCCACGCCGCGGCCAAGGCGGCGGGGAAGGTGCGTCTGGAGGGCAAGCAGTACGTGGTGCAGGACGGCGACATCATCGAGATCCGATTCAACGTGTGATGACGCCGCGCCGCATCGCCCTCGTGGCCCTGACGGTGACGCTGACGCTGGCCGCCGTCTTCTGGGCCGTGTTCCTGCGCCAGACCGCCGACCTCGCGCTCACGCGCGTTCCCGTGCTCGACGAGGCCTGGTACCTGCGCGACGCCGCCCGGCTGCGCGACGAGGGCGGCCTCGGCCATGCGCCGTTCGTGATGTCGCCCGGCTACACGCTGCTGGTGGCCTGGCTCGGCGCCCAGCCGCCCGGCGACGACGGCGTGCTCGGACGTCAACCCGCCGTGCTGATCGGCGTGCAGGCGCTGATGTGGCTGGGTTGCGGGCTGCTGCCCGCCTGGGCGGTATGGCGACGCGGGCTTCTGGCCGGACTCGCGCCGCCGGCGGCCCTCGGCGCGGCCGCCGTCGCGGGCGTCCTCGTGTGGCTGCACGCCGCGATGGCGGTGTTCGCCCGGGCGATCCTGCTCGACCTGCCGCTGACGTTCCTGGTCGCGCTCGCCCTGGCCGCCGTGGTCGCCGCGCCCGGGTCGCGCCGCGCCGGGCCGCTGGTGGCCGCGCTCGCCCTCGGCCTGGCCGCCGCCCTGCGGGCCCACGTGCTGGTGCTCGCCGTGGCCGCCGCGCCGCTGGCCTGGCGCCGCCTGGCCGGCCTGCGGTGGCGGGCCGCCTGGTTCGCCGTCCTGGCTCTCCTGGTGAGCGGCCCGGTGCTCGTCTTCTCGCTCCACAACTCCCGCCTCGTGGGCCGCGCGGTGGGGCCCAGCCTCAATTCCGGCGTGAACCTCTACCTCGGGCTGCAGCCCGAGGCGGGCGGTCTGTTCACCACGCTCCGTGGATTCCAGCAGGCGCCCGACCCGGCAGGGGAGGCCTTCCTGGAGCAACAGCTCCAGCGGCCGCTGGCCGGTCCCGGCGATGCCGACCGCGCCTGGCGGGAGCTGGCCTGGCGCCGATTCCGCGAGGCCCCGGTGGCGGCGAGCCTCGGCTGGCTGCGCAAGCTGTGGCTGCAGCTGCAGGCCTGGGACATCGCCCAGGTGACGCCGCTCGGGCTCTGGGCCCAGGCTGCCCCCGTGTTGCGGTGGCTGCCGGTGCCGTGGTGGCTGCTGGTGTCGCTGGGGCTGGGCGGAGCGATCGTCGCCGTACGCGGGTCGGCCCACCCGTGGCGGGCGCCGGCGCTGCTCTGCCTGGGGGCGTTCGCGCTGTTGCTGGGAGCGCAGGGCCTGTTCTTCGTCGTCAGCCGTTACCGGCTCGTGCT
This sequence comes from Candidatus Krumholzibacteriia bacterium, assembly GCA_041390065.1. Classification (GTDB taxonomy): domain Bacteria; phylum Krumholzibacteriota; class Krumholzibacteriia; order LZORAL124-64-63; family LZORAL124-64-63; genus Glo-17. Next base: position 169,858 of record JAWKQQ010000011.1, on the reverse strand, counting down.
GGCGCCGGCCCTGGCGCTGCTGGCCAGTCTGGGTGTCGGCGCCGGCTGGCAGGCCGGCCGGCGCGGCTGGGCGATCCTCGGGGCCTCCGCGCTCGCGGTCGTGCTGTTCACCCGACCGTGGGGCCTCGCGGCAGAGCAGGCCCAGTGGCAGGGCCTGGAGGCCCACAACCTGGCCCGCCGGCTGCTCGTGCTGGCCGATCATACCGGACGCGCGGACCTGCGCGAAGAGGCCGGGCCGCTCCTGGCGGCGGCCTGCCGCGCGGCGCCTCGCCGCACCGACCCCTGGGCCGACCGGGCCCGCAACCTAGCCCACCTCGGCCACGCCCGAGGAGGCGCTGCAGGTCGCCTCCGAGGGGACCATGCAGGCCGACGCGCCAGCGCCTTCTCGAGCGCCTGCGGATCGCCATGGTGCGCGACGCGGGCCGCCTCGATCAGGCCGAATCGCTGATGCTGGCCTTCCTGCGCGACCATCCCGACGACCTCGACATGCGCCATGATCTGGCCGTCCTGCAGGGCCAGCGCGGCCGTTGGCCGGCCGCCGAGGCCACCGCGCTCGGCCTGCAGGCCGCCGCCCCGGACGACGCCCGGGGCTGGCTCGACCAGGCCATGGCCCAGGTCCGTCAGGGCCGTCCCGGCGATGCGGCGGCGACCCTGCGTCGGGGCCTCGCCGTGGTGCCGGGCGCGGACGGGCGCCGGCTGCTGGAACTGAATCTGAGCCGGCTCTCCGCGCCCGACAGTCCCCGCTAGCCCGCGCCCGCCGCCGGACGACCTGCGACTTTGGGTTGCCATCCGGCGGTCCGTCGCCTATCATTGCCGGCCTGTGTGCGACCCCGGGCCCGCCCTGGCGTGCCTGAGCCCACAGCGACCAACGCACGACGATTCACGGCAAGGAGAGGACCCATGTCCCGACGCTGCAAGCTGACCGGCAAGAGCCCGCTGGTGGGCAACAACGTCTCCCACGCCCACAACAAGACGAAGCGCCGCCAGCTGCCCAACCTGCAGACCAAGCGGCTCTTCGTGCCCGAGCTGGGCCGCATGGTCCGCGTCAAGATGTCGACCAGCGCCATGCGCACCGTCGACAACCTGGGTCTGATGGCCTACCTGCGGAAGGTCGGTCTGCAGCTCAAGGACGTGACGTAGGCCCCGGCCGCTCAGGACGCCGGTCGAGTGGAGATCGCACAGGCCGCCCCCGCGGGCGGCCTGTTTGCGCGCCGGGTGGTGAATCTCGCGACGGGCGCGAAGGTTTCGGAGGGTCCGGGGCGTTAGGGCTCACGATCGTACGATCGCGAACCCCGGCCGCCACGGCGGCCCGACCACCCGACGAAGGAGCACCATCATGACGAACCGACGCACGATGCTCGTGAGCTGCGCGCTCGTGACCCTCGCCGCCAGCCTCGCGGCCGCCCAGCCCGGGCCCGACCGCGGCGGTCACCGCGGTCGCGAAGGCTGGGGGCCCGATCCCGAACCGCGGATCGAGCGGCTGGCTCAGCGCCTGGACCTGACGGCGGAGCAGCAGACGGCGATCCTGGCCATCGAGGCCGAGGCCCGCCAGGCGGGGCGCGAGCTCGACAAGGAGCTGGCGCGCCTGCGGAACCAGCGGCAGGGCGAGATGCTGAAGGACGAACCGTCCGAGAAGGCGCTCGTGGACCTGACCGAGAAGATGGGGGCCGTGCGCACGAAGCTGCAGATCGTCCGGCTGAAGGCGCGGCTGGCCGTCCGCGCTCAGCTCACCGCCGATCAGCGCGACGAGATGATGCTGATGGGCCGTCACGGCCGCGGGCGCTCCGGCGGCTGCGACGGCGACGGCCCGGGTCGGGGCGGCCCCGAGGCCGGTCGGCGCGGAGCCGGGCGAGGCTGCCGTGGCGGCGAAGGACCCCGCTCCTAGCGATCACGCGCGGACCGTGAGGATGACCTCGTGACGTTCGACGACGACAGCCTGATGCAGCGCATCGCCTCGGGCGACGAGGAGGCCTTCCGCCTCCTCGTCGCCCGGTGGGAGCAGCCCGTGTTCGCCTTCCTGGTGCACATGCTCGGCTCGCGGGACGACGCCCAGGACCTCGCGCAGGACACCTTCCTGAAGGTGTACGACCAGGCCCGACGCTACCGTCCCGACGGCAGGTTCCGCAGCTGGCTGCTGCGCATCGCGGGCAACAAGGCGCGCAGCGCCCTGCGGCGGCGGAAGGTCCTGCGCTGGGTCGATTTCGATCCCGCGAGCCACGACCAGGCGAGCCCGCAGGACGACCCGGCGCGCCGCCTCGAACGCGACGAGACCGCCGCCCGCGTGCGCGCCGCCGTCGGCAACCTGCCCGAGCGGCAACGGCAGGCCGTGGTGCTCCGGCGATTCCAGGGTTGCAGCTACCAGGAGATCGCCGAGATCCTCGACACCACCGTTCCGGCGGTGGAATCCTTGCTACAACGGGCGGCGGCCGCCTTGCGGCTGACCCTCGCCCCGGACCTCGATCCCGCCAGGCGGGAGGTGGGTACATGAACGACACGACACGGACCCTGCAGGCCTACCTCGACGGTGAACTGACCGCGGCCGAGGCGGAGGCGGTCCGGCGCACGTTGGCCGAGCGCCCGGACTGGCGTGAGGAACTGGCGTCTCTCAAGGCGCTCTGGGAGGCGGTGGACGCGGCCGCCCGGCCGCAGCTGTCGGCGTCGGTCTGGCCGCAGGTGGCCAGCCGGCTCGCGGCCCGCCGCCGTGCGTCGGTCTGGAGCCCGGCGCAGCGTGGCCTCGCGGTCGCCGCCCTGGCCGCCGGCGTCCTGGTGGGGTTCGGCGTGGCCAGCCGGACCGCGCCCGTGACCGGCGAGGTGGCCGACGGTGCGTCGTACGAGACGCTGGAGGACGCCGTGCCGACCCTGGATTCCCTCTGGCTCGGATTGACGGCTGGCGACGAGGAGGCCGACTCATGAAGCGCGTGTGGATGCTGGTCCTGCTGGTCTCGCTGGGTCTGACCCTGGGCCTGGGCCTGGGCCTGCTACGGCGCGGGACGCCTCCGGCGCCGGCGCCCGGGGTCGGCGCCGGCGGGCCGGAGGCCGACCTCGAAGCGGGACCGCCCCCGGAGCTCGCCGACCGCTTCATGCGGCGGCGCATCGAGCAGATGACCCACGACCTCGACCTCGATGCGGCCCAGCAGGCGGCGCTGACGGAGATCTACCAGCGGAACGGCCGCGAGGTCTTCCTGCGTCGCGATCGGCTCCACGAGGGCCGGCGGCGCATCCACGACCTCATCGCCGCGCCGGGGACCACCTGGCCCGAGGTGGAGGCCGTGCTGGAGGGCCAGCGGCGCCTGCAGTCCCAGCTCGATTCGCTGGTGGTGCGCGTGATGTTCGAGGAACGTCAGCTGCTGACCCAGGATCAGCTCGAGCGTTACCGGGAATTCACCGGACCTCTGGGCGGTCGGCGAGGCGACGAGCCCGGCGATCGCGGCCGCCGCGGCCGCGGCCGCGACCGCGATCACGAGCGTGAACACAGGCCGCCGCCGGGCCGCTGAGGGGCCATTTTCCTTGACATCGCGGCGGCCGATCTCTTACGTATTCCGTGTGTGACCGGGCCCGGCGGCGCGCCCCTGCCGCCCGCGTCCGGACCCGGTAGCCGAGCCCTATTCCCCACCCAACCCTGCGACCCATCTGCCTCTCTTGCAGGACCTTCCTGAGTTCCGGCGGATCGGATGGATCACGAGGGGGAGTTCCTGATGAACAAGTCGCGCGTGACGCTGCTCGTGGTCGCCCTGACCCTGCTTGCCCTGGCCCTGCTGGCCGGCTGCCGCTCGGCCCATACCACCAGCGCCATCCTGTACATCGAGCAGGAGCAGTACCAGAAGGCGATCGACGTGATCGATGAGGGCCTGCAGTTCAACCCGAACGACCCCGAGGGCTTCTACTACCAGGGCGAGGCCTACAGCCGGATGGCCCAGGTCGCGACCGACGAGAACGACTACCTCGGCGCCAAGCACGCCTACGAGAACGCCTACAAGAAGTACGTCCAGGCCCGCACCATGGACCCGGCGAACTGGTCCGAGCGCGTGGCCGAGGCCCTGGACATCAACTACACCAACGCCAAGCGCGAGGGCCTGAGCAACTGGCGCGAGAACCACTTCGAGGAGGCCGAGGGCTTCTTCCGGCTCGCGTTCGCCGCCCTGCCCGACTCCGTCGACGCCATCAAGCAGATCGCGCTGATGAAGATCCAGCAGGCCGACATCGCCACCGGCGAGGGCGACGACGCCAAGGCGAAGACCTTCCTCACCGAGGCCCTCGACCTGCAGAATCAGGTCCTGGCCGACCACCCCGGCAAGTACAAGCTGCTGGCCGACAAGGCCTATATCCTCACCCAGCTCGACCGCACCGATGAGGCGCAGGCCATCTACGACCAGCTGATGCGAGACCATGGCGACGATCCCGAACTGCTCCTGGACGTGGTCGGCCTCTACAGCAAGCAGTCCCGCTACCAGGACGCGGGCGACCTCTTCATGAAGGTGGCCGGCATCTACTTCAACGACTCCGATCCGGCCAACGACGTCAAGCTCAAGGGCATGTACAGCGAGGCCGGTTACAACTACGCGCTGGCCGAGAACTATCCGAAGGCCCTCGAGGCCTACGACCGGGCCAACGAGATCGACGTCAACGACGCGTCGCTCATGGCCCGCCGCGTGCAGCTGAACCTGCTGCAGGGTCAGACGCTGGCTCGCGAGTCGGCCGGGCTGATGGTCGACGATCCGGCCAAGGCGGCCGATCTCGAGGCGCAGTCCCGGGCCTTCCTGCAGCGGGCGGTGGACGTGGGCAACGCGCTGGTGGACATCGATCCCAGCAACGCCGAGGGCTATTACTACCTCGCCGACGCGCAGGCCGCCCTGGGCGACACCGCCGCCTCGCTGGAGAACCGCAAGACCTACAACGAGCTCATGGGGAATCAATAGACGGAACCACGGGTCCGGACGGGACGGTGACGCGACCGTCCCGGCTGGAACGCCCCTTGCATGATCAGGTCGGTTCGCTTTATCCTGGTAGGTGTCTCGAACCGGTCTCTCGCGGCCGCAGGACCCCACGGCTGCCCCAGCATCGCGTCGGACCCTGACTGGATTCCATTCCACCCACACAGATCGACGCAGCGTGGCGCGGAACTCCGCTCCGATCCGGTCCACCGGCTGTCCGCCGGCCCGGGTCGATCGACCCACTCCGGGTCGTGTTCCCCGCCCCAGAATCCCGCGCCCGCGGGCCCCGAGGAGCATTCGCATGGATATCAAGGAACTGCAGGAGATGAACATCCGTGAGCTGGTGGAGGTGGCTCGCGGGATGAGCATCGAGGCGGTCAGCACCCTGCGTAAGAGCGAGCTGATCTTCAAGATCCTCGAGGGTCAGACCGAGAAGAACGGCTTCATCCACGCCGAGGGCGTGCTGCAGGTGCTGGCCGAGGGGTACGGCTTCCTGCGCGCCGCGAAGTACAATTACCTGCCGGGACCGGACGATATCTACCTCTCGCCCTCCCAGATCAAGAAGTTCGACCTCAAGACCGGTGACACGATCAGCGGCCAGGTGCGTCCGCCCAAGGAGAACGAACGCTATTTCGCCCTCTTGAAGGTGGAATCGGTCAACTACATGGATCCCGAGGACGCGAAGAAGGTCACCCTCTTCGACAACCTCACCCCGCTCTACCCCGAGAGCATGCTCAACCTCGAGCACAAGCCGACCGAACTCACCACCCGGCTCATCAACCTCCTGGCGCCCATCGGCAAGGGCCAGCGCGGCCTCATCGTCTCGCCCCCGCGGGCCGGCAAGACGATCATCCTGCAGCAGATCGCCAACGCCATCACCACCAACCACCCGGAGGTGCACCTCATCGTGCTGCTCATCGACGAGCGGCCCGAGGAGGTCACCGACATGGCGCGGTCGGTCAACGGCGAGGTCATCAGCTCCACCTTCGACGAGCCCGCCGAGCGGCACGTGCAGGTGGCCAACATGGTGCTGGCCAAGAGCCGGCGCCTGGTGGAGAGCGGCAAGGACGTCGTCATCCTGCTCGACTCGATCACCCGCCTGGCGCGCGCCCACAACGCCGTGGTGCCCCACAGCGGCAAGATCCTGTCCGGCGGCGTGGACTCCAATGCCCTGCAGAAGCCCAAGCGCTTCTTCGGCGCCGCGCGCAACATCGAGGACGGCGGCTCGCTCACGATCATCGCGACGGCGCTGGTGGAGACCGGCAGCCGCATGGACGAGGTGATCTTCGAGGAGTTCAAGGGCACGGGCAACATGGAGCTGGTGCTGGACCGCAAGATCGCCGACCGCCGCATCTACCCGGCCATGGACATCTTCAAGAGCGGCACCCGCAAGGAAGACCTCCTCATCGACCCCAAGGACCTCAACAAGATCTGGGTGCTGCGGAAGTACCTCAGCGACTACTCCCCCATCGAGGCCATGGAGTTCCTGCTCGATAAACTGGGTAAGACCAAGGATAACAAGCAGTTCCTGGGGGCCATGAACGCCTGAGCGGGCCGCGGCCGGCAGATCGGACCGCCCCCGGATGAAATTTCGCCCTTGCCCTTGCAATCCGGCTATATTTCTTTGTCCAGCCCGGTAGCGAGCGACACCAACGAGGTCGGGAGTCATGAAGAAGGACATCCATCCCAAGTACGTCGACTGCGAGATCACCTGCCTGTGCGGCAACGTGATCAAGACGAAGTCCACGAAGGCCAAGCTGAACGTCGAGATCTGCTCCAACTGCCACCCGTTCTTCACGGGCCAGCAGAAGATCATCGACACCGCCGGCCGCGTGGAGCGTTTCCGCAAGCGGTACGAGGGAACCAAGTACGGCAAGAAGTAGCGACGCCGGGGCCAGCGAGGGCGCCCGACCTGACGCGTCAGCAGAGCCTTGCCGGAGACTTGTGCGAGGGCGCCGGGCCGACGACCCGGTGCCCTCGTTTCTCTACCCATCAGCGGGCAGGCGCGGCCGCCGCGCTCCGCGGAGGAGACCATGAGCGACATCACCCGCATGCCCGGCGAGCCCACCGGCGGCGCCGTGCCCGGGGCCGAAGAGGCCCGCAAGCTGGACCTCGCGGTCGGCGGCCAGGCGGTGATCGAGGGCGTGATGATGCGCAGCCCGACTTCGATCGCCACGGCGGTGCGCAATCCTGAGGGCCGCATCGTCATCCGCAAGAAGCCGTTCCGCAGCGTCGTGAGCCGCTTCAAGTGGCTCAACGTTCCGGTCTTCCGCGGCGGCGTGCACCTGATCGAGACCATGGGCCTGGGCATCGACGCCCTGATGTTCTCGGCCGACCAGGCGGTGAGCGACGAGCGGATCGACCGCGAGAAGGCGCCCCTGAAGGACCAGCTCTGGATGTGGGGCACCGTGGTGGTGGCCTTCGCGCTGAGCCTGGGCCTGTTCTTCTACCTGCCGCTGATGCTGACGCACTGGCTGGGAGTCGAGGGCACGATCTGGTTCAACGTCGTCGACGGCCTCATCCGCGTCATCCTGTTCGTGGGGTACATCTGGGCGATCAGCCTGATGAAGGACATGGCGCGGGTGTTCGAGTACCACGGCGCCGAGCACAAGTCGATCCACGCGTTCGAGAACGGCCGCTCGCTCGACGCGGCGGGCGCCCGGCCGTTCACGACGCTGCATCCGCGCTGCGGCACCAGCTTCCTGTTCTTCGTGATGTTCATCTCCATCGTGGTGTTCGTGTTCCTGGGCAAGCCGGAGACGATCGGCGATCGGCTGCTGCGCCTGGCGTTCGTGCCCCTGATCGGCGGCCTGGCCTACGAGGCCATCAAGCTGTCGGGCAAGTACTGCAACGTCTGGTGGCTGAAGCCGGCCATCCAGCCCGGGCTCTGGCTGCAGCGGATCACCACGAGCGAGCCGGACGACGCCCAGCTCGACGTGGCCATGGCGGCGCTCCGGGCGGTGCTCACGCCCGAGGCCGAGGGCTTCAAGACGCGGATCTACTACGAGATGAGCGACGACGAGCATCCGGCGGCGACGGACGCGACCCCGGCCGACGGGACCGTGGGAGGTCAGGGTTGAAGCAGAACGTCGAGACCCTGCGGCGGCGCTACCAGGAGATCAACGGACTGATCTCCGACCCGGGAGTCATGAAGGATCAGGCGCGCTACCAGGAGCTGGCCCGCGAGCACCGGCGGGTGGAGAAGCAACTCGCGGCCGGCGAGCACTGGCTCAGCCTGCACAACCAGGTGGACGAGAACCGCGGGCTGCTGAAGACCGAGAAGGATCCGGAGCTGGTGGCCATGGCCCGCGAGGAGTTGGAAAGGCTCGAACCGGCGCTCGAGGCGGCCACCGAGGCCCTGGAGGCGGCCCTGCTCCCGCACGACCCGAACGACGACCGCGACGCCATCCTGGAGATCCGCGCCGGCACCGGCGGCGACGAGGCCGCCCTGTTCGCCGAGGATCTGCTGCGCATGTACCTGCGGTACGCCGAGCGGCAGGGCTGGAAGACCGAGTTCATCGACGCGACCGAGGGCGCGCAGGGCGGCTTCAAGGAAGTGATCTACGCCGTGCGTGGCGACGGCGCCTTCGGCATGCTGCGCTGGGAGAGCGGCGTGCACCGCGTGCAGCGCGTGCCGGCCACCGAGAGCCAGGGGCGCATCCACACGTCGGCCGCTTCGGTGGCGGTGCTGCCCGAGGCCGAGGACGTGGACGTGGAGATCAACGAGGCCGAACTGCGGATCGACGTCTACCGCTCGAGCGGCCCGGGCGGCCAGTCGGTGAACACGACGGATTCGGCCGTGCGCATCACCCACCTGCCCACCGGCCTGGTGGTGCAGTGCCAGGACGAGAAGTCGCAGCACAAGAACAAGGCCAAGGCGCTGCAGGTGCTGCGGTCGCGCCTGCTGGAGCAGGCGATCGCCGCGCAGGAGGCCGAGATCGCGGCCGAACGCAAGTCGCAGGTCGGCACCGGCGACCGCTCGGCGAAGATCCGCACCTACAACTATCCGCAGAGCCGGGTCACCGATCACCGCATCGGGTTGACCGTGCACAGCCTCGATGCCATCATGCAGGGCGAGCTCGACGACGTGGTGAACGCCATCCACGAGTATCGTCGCAACGAGGCCCTGCAGGCCGCCCGCGGCGGCAGCTGACTCCCTTCCCGGCGGCGGTGAGACTCGTGAAGACGGTCCGCGAACTCATCGCCCTCTCGGCCGGCTACCTCGAGGAGAAGGGCGTGGAATCCGCCCGCCTCAACGCCGAGCGCCTGCTGGGCGACGTGCTCGGCCTCGCGCGCATCGAGCTCTACCTGCAGGCCGACCGCCCCGTGGTCGGCGAGGAGCTGGCCCGCTACCGCGAGCTGGTGCGCCGGCGCGGCACGGGCGAGCCCCTGCAGACGCTCATCGGCACCACCGGCTTCTACTCCCGGGAGTTCAAGGTGGAGGCGGGCGTGTTCATCCCGCGACCGGAGACCGAACGCCTCGTGGAGACCGCCGTGGGCCTGCTCGCGCCGGCCGGCCGCAGCCTGGTGGCGCCGCGGGCCGTGGACGTGTGCTGCGGCAGCGGGGTGATCGCCGTGAGCCTGGCCGCCGAGCTGGCCGGACTGGAGATCTGGGCCGTCGACCGCAGCCCGCAGGCCGTGGACCTCACCCGGCGCAACGCTCACCGGCACGGGGTCGACGCCCGGGTGCACGCGCTCTGCGGCGATCTGTTGACGGCCCTGCCGGCCCATCTGCGGGGCGAGCTCGATCTGGTGGTGAGCAACCCGCCCTACGTGCGACGGGACGCGCTGGACGCGCTGCCGGCCGAGGTGCGGCACGACCCCGTCGAGGCCCTGGACGGCGGCCCGGACGGCCTGCAGGTCTACCACGCGCTGGCGAGCCAGGCGCCGCGCTGGCTGCGGCCAGACGGCTGGCTGGCCGTGGAGATCGGCGCCGACCAGGGCGACACGGTGCCGGAGCTGCTGCAAGCCGCGGGCTATGGCGAGGTGGCCATGTCCCGCGATTACGCCGACCTGCCGCGGGTGGTGATCGGACGCCGACCCGCGACCAAGGGGTGACATGGACTACTTCGTCGTCGAGGGACCCACACCGCTGCGCGGGACGGTGAAGGTGGCGGGCGCCAAGAACGCCGCCCTGCCGCTGATGGCCGCCGCCATGCTCACCGAGGGGCGCTCCCGGCTGGCCAATCTGCCCGACCTGCGCGACACCCGCTTCTTCCTCGACCTGCTCGCCGAGCTCGGCGTGGCGGGCGAGTTCACCGCCGACGGCCTCCGGCTCGACACCTCGCGCGGCCTGACGAGCACGACGGCGCCGTACGAGATCGTGCGCAAGATGCGCGCGAGCATCTACGTGCTGGGGCCCCTGCTGGCCCGGCGCGGCGAGGCGCGCGTCTCGCGGCCCGGCGGCTGCGCCTTCGGGCCCCGGCCGGTGGATCTGCACGAGAAGGGCCTGCGGGCCCTGGGCGCCGAGGTGGCCGAGGAGCACGGCTACATCGTGGCCCAGGCGCCGCGGGGCGGGCTGCGCGGCGGCCGCTTCCGGTTCGATCCGGTGTCCGTGGGCGCCACCTGCAACGTGTTGATGGCCGCGGTGCTGGCCCGCGGCGAGAGCCGCCTGGAGAACTGCGCCATCGAGCCCGAGGTGACCCAGCTCGTGGACGTGCTCACGCAGGCCGGCGCCCGCATCGAAGGCCGCGGCACGCGGACCCTGAAGGTGCAGGGCGTGGCCGGCCTCGCGCCCCTCGACTGCGCCGTGATCCCCGACCGCATCGAGGCCGGCACCTACCTGGCGGCCGCCGCCGTGGCGGGCGGCGAGGTGCGCCTGGAGGGTTGCCGCCAGGACCACATGGAGCCCATCGTGGCCGTGCTGCGCGACCTGGGCTGCGACGTGACCGAGGACGGCGACAGCCTGGTCTGCGCCCGCCGCGGCCCGCTGCTGCCGGTGCGCGTGGAGACCCAGCCGTTTCCGGGCTTCCCCACCGACATGCAGGCACAGGTCATGGCGGCCGCCGCGCTCGCCGGCGGGGTCAGCACGATCACCGACACCATCTACCCCGACCGCTTCACCCACGCGGCGGAGCTGGGACGCCTGGGCGCCAGGATCGAGGTCAAGAACGGCACGGCCACCATCCAGGGCGTCACGCGCCTGGAGGCCGCCCCGGTGATGGCCAGCGACCTGCGCGCCTCGGCCGCCCTGGTGCTGGCCGCCGTCGCCGCCCACGGCACCACCGAGGTGCGGCGGGTCTACCACATCGACCGCGGCTACGAGCGCATCGAGGAACGCCTCGGCGCGCTCGGCGCGGTGATCACCCGCAAGCAGGAATGAGCGGCGGCGGCCAGGCGCCGTCCGCATCGCTGAACTGGAACGACAACCCCGGAGGATTTCCCGTGCCCGACCCCGCTTTCACATTCTCACGCTGCCTCGTCACCGGCGGCGCCGGCTTCCTGGGCATCAACCTGGTGCGCTACCTGCTCGACCGCGGCCACGAGGTGGTGTCGCTGGACCTGGCGCCCTTCGACTACCCCGAGCGCGATCGCATCACCGTCGTCGACGGCGACATCCGCGACCGCGCGGCCGTGGACCGGGCCATGCAGGGCTGCGACCTGGTGGTGCACGGCGCGGCGGCGCTGCCCCTGTACAAGCCGGAGGAGATCTTCTCCACCGACATCGATGGCACGCGCACGGTGCTGCAGTCGGCCCTCGACCACGGGATCCAGCGGGCGGTGCACGTGTCGAGCACGGCGGTCTACGGCATCCCCGACCATCATCCGCTGGTGGAGGACGACCCCATGCAGGGCGTCGGCCCCTACGGCGAGGCCAAGGTGCAGGCCGAGGCGGTGTGCGAGGAGTTCCGCCGGCAGGGCATGACGGTGCCCATCATCCGCCCCAAGAGCTTCATCGGGCCGGAGCGCCTGGGCGTCTTCGCCCTGTTCTACGACTGGGCCAAGGACGGCCACGGCTTTCCCATGATCGGCCACGGCAACAACCGCTACCAGCTGTGCGACGTGGAGGACGTGTGCCAGGGCATCTACCTGGCCGCCACCGGCCCGGCCGACCGCGTCAACGACGTGTTCAACATCGGCGCCCGCGAGTTCACCACCATGAAGGAAGACTACCAGGCCGTGCTCGACGACGCCGGCTTCGGCAAGAAGATCCGCGGCTTCCCGGCCGAGCCGGTGATCTGGACGCTGCGCATCCTGGAGGCGCTGAAGCTCTCGCCCCTCTACAAGTGGGTGTACGAGACGGCTGCCGAGGACTCGTTCGTGTCCATCGAGAAGGCGGAGCGGGTGCTGGGATTCGATCCGAAGTACTCGAACAAGGACGCGCTCGTGCGCAACTACCGCTGGTACCTGGAGCATCTGCACGAGTTCGAGGGGGCGTCGGGGGTGTCGCACCGGGTGCCGTGGAGCCAGGGGATCTTGAAGGTGGTGAAGATGGTGTTCTAGGGAGCGAAGGCGACCTTGATTCGTAGGCGGCATCCTGCGCGTCGCCCGGCAGACCGATCCTGCCGGGGCGGCGCGCGTCTCGTTGCGCGGAGGGCATTGACCTCATCATAGGAGATTCTTTCGTTCTCTCGTGGTTTCGAGGTGGTCGCCAATATCGCGCTTGCCCCCCCCCCCTCTCTCCGTGTAAGGTCCATACCGTGGGGAGGATTTCCGCGTCCATCGCAGATCCGATCGGTACTCGCGGAGTTCTCGCAACGCCATTCCGGAATCCATTGGGGAGGGATAGCATGCGCATCGCCCAGTGCCGTGTCAGGCCACGGTGGTTGATTGTTACGTGTATCACAACGGTCTCCGTGTGCTCATTTCTAGCCACACCGTCGCTCATTGCGGCCGAGTCCATCGGTCCGGGTATCGCGGGGCAGATCAAGGCTCTGGCGTACGACCCCGACCACGTCGACGAAGGCCTCACCACCAGGATCTTCGCCGGCGGCGACGTCTGCGGCGTATACGTCACGGACGACGACGGTGACCACTGGCGGCTGTGGAACAAGGGACTCGAAGAACCAGGCGGCACGTTGACCTTCTACGTGGACGACCTCATCGTCATCGGGAGCGGCATGGTGGACCCGGCCAATCTCGGCGCCGCGGGTGTCTACGCCGCGACTCACGGCGGCATCTACTTCCGCAAACCCGATGGTGCGTCGTGGGACCTCGCCACCGACTACACGACAGACGGCGTATTCCGGTATCGCGGCGACGAGTCGGACACCTATGCGCAATACAGCGATTGCCCGGTGCCTTTTTCGTGCTTCGCGTACGACCAAGCGTCCCAGGTCCTTTACGCAGGCGCCGGGTACGGCGGACACGACGTTGCCGGCGAGCCGTGGCGCCACTACTATCCCGAGAGCGGGAGTTCGGGACCGCAGTACTCACTCTGGGCGTGCGACCTGTCGCAGGGCCACGATGCCTGGAGTCCGATCATCGCGACGGACGGCCTGGGGATCGCGAGGCAGATCGCGATCGTGGAGATCGACTCGGTTCCCCGGGTGGTCTTCGCCTCGCGCAGCGGCATCTATCTCCTGGACGCCAACCGCGGCGGAACGACCGATCTGCTCCTCGGACTGCCGGCCAGCGAACAGTGGTCGGGGTTGGCCTGGGGCGTGGCGGCGGGAGGCGCCGATCGGCTCTATGCGATCTTCCAGCGCGCCCAGGATCCGGTCGTGCTCGCGCCGAGCGTCCAGATGATCGAGCTGGGTGATCCCGCTCGCCACTGGACGCAGGTGGGTGACCTTCAGCAGATCGTCTATCCCCACGACGTGACGTGGGAATCGATCCTCACCGACCCGCTGGTGGCGACCGACCTGTACAGCCTCACGGTCGTTCCGGGAACGTCGGCGGGTGCCGACCAGGTCTATGTCGGATCGGAAGGCACGTCTTATGGCGGCTACTTCCGCCACGGGCCCTATCAGGGCGGATCCGGCTGGATCCACATCATCTATCTCGAACCGAACACCTGGGACGAGGGGCTCGATCAGCATTATGTCGACTGGTCACACGGAGCGTTGGCGACCGCAGAACTCGACGTCGGTTGGCTCGATCAACACATCCTGCAGTCGACCGTGCCGTTGATCGTCGATCCGGCCGACACCGAGCACATGTTCGCGATGGCCTATCACTTTCCGCTCACTCGCGATCCGCTTACCGGCGACTGGGCCCAGAAATACTGCACGGAGAGCGGCAACGGGTGGACATCGACCGGGCTCAACCTGATGAGCCAGACGTCGGTCGACGCGACCGCTGCCGGCAGGCTGGTGATCGGTTGCGGCGATTTCCAGTGCTTCATGGCGAACGACGACCTCGGCACCGCCTTCGTGCCGATGAACCCCTATCGTATCGGCAGCAAGGATGTCTACGGCATCCAGGCCGTGGGCGACACGGTCTTCACGCGACGGCTACGGCCTCACCGAGACGGCGACAACTTCGGCTTCGCCGCGGAGAGCGGACAAACGACCGCCTACCAACAGGAGGTGATCGCGCAATACGCTCCGGAACTCGCGGACGCCCACGAGTCGAACGGCGACGGATATGGCTGGCGGTTCCCGTCGCGCGGCCTGGATGCCGTCCATGGCTACGGCGCCGACGCCGACTACAAGGTCACCGCCTTCGTGGCTGCCGATGTCAACACCATCTACGCCGCAACGGCCGAGAGCGGTGTCGGCCATCCGAAGATCTTCCGGGGTACCCGCGTCGGCGATGACTGGACCTGGGAATTCTGCGCGGAGCCCTCGGGTCAGAAGATCATGGACATGGAGGTGATTCCGGGGCGCGATCTCATCGCCCTCGCGTGCTACAAGGCGGACGCGGGCGATCCTGACGGGGCGTTGGTGGGGCTCGAGGTCATGAGAACCCAGCCGAACCAGTCGGGAACCTACGAGATCATCGAATGGTTGGGTCCAAACGTGACCACGACCTCGGAGTTGCTCGACGCTTGCGTTTTCGCCCAGACCTTGGCCGTCGATCCCGACGGCAACGTACTCTACCTCGGCTCGCATGGCGATCCGAGAAGTGCTGCGTCGGGGGTCATCGCCGGCGCCCTTCTGCGGTTGAGGCTCGGGTCGTCGGACAGCGTCGAGGATGACCAATGGGAGGTTCTCGCCTCGGGTCGCGACGAACTGTTCCAGATCGGACTCGACGCGGTCCTGAAACCATCCGAATGGCAGTCGTCCACGGAGTACTCCGAGCGGAGCTTCAACGTCAAGGCCATCGCGATCGATCCCGAGAATCCAATGCGCGTGTTCATGGGCCTCACCTCCCTCGGCATCGATTTCCGCGGAGGGCTCGACGCCAACCAAGGCGTATACGAATACCGGCCGGACGAAAGCGGCCAGGGTGGAACCTGGCATCAGACCTTCGGCCTCGCGGCAGACGGCGAGCCGACCTGCGGCGTGTCTTCCCTGCTGTTGCGCGCCGACGATACGCCCCACCTCATCGTCGGCACGTTCGCGCAGGAGTTCTTCCGGGTCGGGGTCACGGCAGCGTCCGTCCCGGTAGTCGGCCCGCGCGCCATCCAGCCCCTCTACCCCGGCCAGACCGTGCTGGAGGTCGACGTGGTCAGCGCCACGTCGGCTGCGATCGACACTGTGTACGTGGACGCCTCGGCCCTGGGCCTCGCCTCTCACCTCGCGCTCCTGGACGACGGCCTGGCCGGCGACGCCGCGGCCGGCGACGGCGTCTGGAGCGTGAGCGTGGCGGGCTATGCTCACCCCGCGGGCATAGCCTCGCTGCCCATAGTGGCGCGTGATGACGCGTGGAACACCTACCGGGGCGAGGTGGAGGTGGTGGTGCTGGATGAGGCCCCGGTCGGGGCGGATCCCACCGTGAACGACACCGCTCTGGAGGCCATCCACCCGGCGCAACGTGTGTTCATGCTGGTCGCCACGGCCGCGGCGCCGGCGACGGTGAGCTTCGTGAACGTGACCCTCCCTGCGCCCTGGCTGCCCCAAGTGATCGAACTGAACGACGACGGCCCGGGCGAGGACGGCACCGGCATCGACTGGCAGGCGGGCGACGGCGTCTGGACCGGATCGATCGCGGGAGACCTGCCTCCGGCGGCGACCTACCAGGTCCTGGCGCGGGTGGGCGACACGGCCCAGAACCGCGGCGAGGGCCTGGTGCAGGTGGAGGTGGTGGACGAGCCGGGAGTGTATTTCAAGAACGTCTCCGCACGGACGACGCTCGACGAAGCGGGCATGCCCACCGGGGTGGCGCCGATCGACGTGGTTCATCTGCAGGATCTCGATATCGATACGGGGCGCGACGTGTTCATCGGGCGATTCGATGATGCCGGCACGCAAGATCCCGAGGGCGGCATGCTGGTGTTCCAGACAGGCCGCGACGAGGAGGCGCCGGTATATAGCAACCAGAGCGATCTGCGCTTTGGGCCAGCGGTCCCCGGCCCAGGCCACGGCCCCGCCTCCACTGCCGATCTTGACAACGACGGCCTGATGGACCTGGTCATCCCGTCCGGCTCCTCCAGCGAGGGCCTGCTCTTCTACAAGCAGGGCGCCGGCGGTGTGTTCCAGCCCATGGACTGGGCGCCGGCGACGGCCATCGACGATGCCGACACCTGGGCCGCCGTCTGCGCCGATTACGACGGCGACGGCCTCATGGACATCTACCTCTGCCGGGCGCACGTGCCGTCCGGCGACACCCTGCCCGGCCTTGGACACGGGGCGCTCCCGGACATCCTCCTCAAGAACGACCTGGTCAACACCGGGCGGTTCGTCGACGCCTCCGCTGAGGTCGAGATCCCCCTGAACAGCCGGGGCGTGCCTCAACCGCTGGCCTCGCGCACGGCCGCCTGGGGCGATTTCGACGACGACGGTGATCCGGATCTGGCCGTGGCCGACGCGGCGTCAGGCAGGGGCTTCGTCATTTACCAGAATTCCCCCGGCAGCTCCGGGTGCCGCTTCGAGGTGATCTACAAGGCGAGCCCGGCGATCAACACCGCCGACCTCACCTGGGTCGACCGCGACGGTAACGGTGACCTGGAACTCCTGGTAGCCACGTTCTGGGGTGATGGCTGGCCCGGCGAAGCCTATTTCTACGACTACACCCCAATGGTTCCCAGCAACCCGTTCATCGCCAGCACGCCGCTGCCCGAGCCGCCGCCGCACGCCGCGACGGGCGCCCGCGTGGCCGACGTCAACCTCGACGGCCATCTCGATTTCGTGCTCCTGCCCCTGGAAGCGAACGGCGTCCCGCAACTGGCCCTCAACTCCGGCGCCGGCGGCAGCTTCGGCTCGCCGAGCAGCGGTCTGGGGTTTGCAGCCTTCACCGGCGCCGTCAACGGCGGCCTCCTGGCCGACCTCAACGACGACGGCGGCCCCGACCTGTTCCTCGGCCGCACCCAGACCGATCTGCGGTTCTTCGGCGCGGCCGCGGGCGCGGATCTGCAGCACGACTGGCTCGGCCTCGAACTCGTGATCGATCGCGACGGTCTCTCAGCGCCCGCTGTGGGCGCCAAGGTCGTGGTGCACACCGGCAACCCGAGCCAGGGTTCCGTCGGCATGACCGTCGCCGCCGACGGACGCAGCGATCACGTCCTGAAACTCGGGTATCCCGCCGGCGCGTCGCCCACCTGCGACATCGTCTGGCCCAACGGCGCGCGGCAGACGGGATTGAGCCTGGCCGGCCCCTCGGGTACGGTGCATGCATTCACCGAGCCCGGCGCGTTCACGCTCGATGGATCATCGGTGGTGGGCACCTCGGAGCAGAAGCCCTACCAGCTGACCGACATGATCTTCCGCTGGACCACCTCGGTGCAGACCGATGTGTCGCAGGATCGGGTGATCTTCGACTTGGACGGCGACTTCCCGCCGCCTCGGGAGTTCCTGGTGGCCGGCGAGGACGACGTGACCGTGTCCCAGTGGCTGGACAACCGCGGCGCCACTCCGGTCTACCGCCACGAGCTCAGGTTCTCGGACTACCCCTGCAACTCCGGCTACCTGACGTTCACCGTGGAGAGCGGGTTGCGGGGAACCGTCCTCTCGCAAGCCGACAACACCATCAATCTGCTGCTCTGTACGTCGAACAAGCCTGACTATCCGGAAGACCCGCCCGGCGAAGGAGGTCTATGATGAACGCCAAGAACATCGTCTGCACGCTGCTGGCGCTGGTGGCCGGTTGCGCGGCCGCCTTGGCCGACGACCTGCCCGAGGTTCCGGGCATCATCGGCATCACGCCGGCCGACGCCGGTTCCTGCATCGCGGTCTATGTGCCCATGGACGAGGGCACCGCATTGTCTGGAATCTTGTGGTATAATAATGACGGTCTGGTGGTCTACCCCGAGGTGCTGGTGGCCAGCGGCGTGGATGCTTCACCCGAGCCGGTGAGCAGCGCCTTCGTGGTGGGCACCGACGTTTCTGGCGGCAGCTCGGCCTGGAGCGAGCTGGCGCTCAGCGAGCCCACGCGGCCGCGAGCGACGGGTTCTACGTGGTGTTCCGACTGCCGGAAGGTAGCGAGCACACGGCGTACGGCGAAGGCGGCGGCGCCGGCATCGGCTTCACCGAGGGCGCCAACGGCTTCACCGGCTGGCTGAGCCTCAATGAGGGATTACGCAGTTCCACGACGATTTCGGCATGGCCCTGAGTCCCAGGTGGTCGTGCTGGTCGAGGATGGGATGGCGGAGAAGAGCCTGGCGACGACGCAGGACGCCGGTGACCCACGGCGATCCTGCTGTCGCCTGATCCGTTCAACCCGCTGACCAGGCTCCGCTTCCAGTTGAAGAACGATGATGCGAAACTGACGATCTACAACGTGAGGGGCGAGTTGGTCACGAGGTTGATCGACGGCCACTACCTCAGGGGCCATCACGAGGTGACCTGGGCCGGCCGCGATGGCAAGAATCGCCAGGTGGCGAGCGGAGCGTACTTCGCCCGCTTCTCGGCCGACAACGTGGTGCAGACCCAGCGCTTGCTGCTGGTCAAGTGATCGAAGGACAAGGGGGTGGGGACGGCCCCACCCCCGAACGAAGGTGATGGAAGATGCGACATCTCGCCCTGATCCCGGTGCTTCTGATTGGCTCGATGGCCTCCGCCGCGACCTGGCACGTGGCCCAGGACGGCAGCGGTGACTTCACCATCATCCAGGACGCCGTGGATGCGGCGTCGGCAGGGGATGTGATCCGGATCCATGCCGGACGGTATCTGCACATCACCGAGCACTGGGATGTCTACGGGAACGGAACCTCGTTCGCCGACAACCACGTGGTGATCACGAAGGACAACCTCACGCTCCAGGGCGACGGTCCGGATGTGACGATCATCGGCCCTGCGTCCTACCCCTCGGATCCGGGTCCGAACTACACGGGGATCAGCGTGACGTATAACGAGGCCAACACGTTGACGATCCGGGATCTGGCGGTGGAGAACGTGCGGTACGGAGTGTTTGGCGCCTGTCCGTACCTGAACGTGACGAACTGCCGATTCTTCGACACCCTCAACGAAGCCATCTACTTGCGACTGGCCGATGGCCTCACGGAGATCACCGATTGCTTCTTCGATGACTGTGGGGGGGGGCTCTTTGGCCATCCCGAGTCGGACAACATCGAGGTCCGGAACTGCGTGTTCGAGGCAAGCACGCAGCCGATGGTCTTCATCGGGAATACCGGTGTCGTCATCGATGGGTGCGAGATCACCGGTGCTCTCGGTGCGATCAATCTCCAACAAGGTTCTATCGGCTCGATCAGCAACTGTTCGATCTATGACTCAGTTGTCAACAGCATTGCCACGAGCCTCGACGGCTACGTCGACGTCTCGCGATGCATCATCGAGGGGGGGCAATCCGGCCTGTTTCTCCAGGGTGGCGGCGGCTGCCACGTCGAGGAATGCACGTTCCGCGGCCAGACCTACGCCGCCGCGTATATCAGCAGCCATGGTCCGAACGTGATCACCGACTGCAACATCCTCAACGGCGGCCTTTGGAGCGTGTATTGCCTCGGCTCGGCCGATTGCTACCTCGACATGCGGGGCAACTACTGGGGCACCGACTCGGAGGCGCAGATCCAGGCCTGGATCTACGACGCCAACGACAACCCTGCTCACAATTGCACGGTGGACTACATCCCGTTCTCGAACGTGGTGTCGATCGAGGAGAAGAGCTGGAGCGCGGTGAAGGGGCTGTTCGTGGCGCCGGAGCGGGGCGAGTAGCCGGCGATTCTGGATCGGGCGCACGATCGGGGTGGCGTTGACCGCGTTGGCGGCCTCGAGCGAAACCTGGCCCACCTCCGGGTTGGTAATTCCGCTGGTCTGTGTCAGTGTCTGACGCCATACCCGATCCGGAGGAGACCGTCCATGATTGCACTGCCGCGATACGGCGCCCCGGCGCTGGTCCTGATCCTGGTCCTGCTGGGTTGTGCCGGACGAACGGACATCCGAGTTGCGGCCGATGCGGCACCCCGGCCGTCGTTGACCGCGCCTCCGATTTTCGAGCGCGTCGAGACTGTCGACCTGGACAACGGCCTGACGTTCGTGTTGCTGCCGCGTCACGACATCCCCCTCGTGGCCGGACGGATCCTCGTCCGGGTCGGCAATGTCGACAATCCGGCCGGCTCGACGGGGCTGGCGCACATGTTCGAGCACATGGCCTTCAAGGGGACCGACGTGATCGGAGTCACCGACGCCGCGGCCGAGCGGGCCGTGCTCGACAGCGTCATGTGGCGGGGCGATGAACTGACGGCCGCTCTCCGTAGCGGTGCTGAGTCGGGTGTCGTCGCCGCCCTGCAAGGGGAGATCTCCGGTCTCGAGGCGCGGGCGGCGACGTTCGTCGAGCCCATGGCCTGGCCTCGCCTGTACGACGAGTACGCGTTCGACTTCAACGCCTATACCAGTGAGGATATCACGGTCTACCAAGCCGAGCTGCCCAGCAACAAGCTGGAGACCTGGATGCTGATGGAGAGCGAGCGCCTGCAGCACCCGGTGTGTCGCGAATTCTATTCCGAACTCGGTGTCGTCAAGGAAGAACGTCGCCAGCGTACGGACGACGACCCCGACGGTGCAATGTGGGAACTGGTCACCGGAACGGCGTTCTCGGTCCACCCATACCGCTACCCGACCATCGGCTACATGGAGGATCTAGAGACCCTCAATCCGCGGATGATCCAGGAGTTCCGGGCGCGGTACTACACTCCCGGCAACATGGTCGGCGCGCTCGTCGGCGATTTCGACCCGGCGCGCGCGCGGAATTTGCTGCACCTCTACTTCGACGACCTCGTGGCCGGTCCGGTGCCGGACGGACCCGGCGTGGTCGAGCCCGAACCCACCGCCCAGCGCCGTGCGGTGCACCGCCAGGGTGCCGAGCGCCGGCTGGTGATCGCGTTCCCAGGTTTCGCCCGGGACGACCCGCGGCTGCCGGCCGCCGAGTTGCTCGCCGGCGTGCTGGCCGAAGGCAACACGAGCCGCCTGAACCGGCGGCTGGACCTGGACGAGGGCATGGTCCGGTCGGTCGGTTCCGGTGCGACGCTCGGCTTCGAGCGCTACCCCGGACTGTTCTACGTCTCGGCCAGCCTCATGCCCGGCGCCACCAACGAAGCTGTCGAGGCGCTCGTCTGGGAGGAGCTGGCACGGGTGGTCGCCGAGCCGGTGAGCGACGAGCGCCTCGACGAGATCCGGCGGGTCCGTCGGCGTGAATTCTATTTCGGACTGCAGAGTAATGCCGACCTGGCGGAGCTGCTGGTCAAATGGCAGGCGTTCGACGGCCTCGTGCGGCGGCGCTGGCGCGGTGGCGACGCGCAGACCAGGTGACCGCCGCCGAGGTCACCGAGCTCGCGCGGAGGTGTTCCGTCCGGAGCGGTCGACGGTCGTGTATCTGGAGCCGAAGCCCGAGGCCGAGGGGGGGGCATCATGATCCGCGCCACGATCGTTGCGGCCGCGCTGGCGATGCTCGCGGTGACGGCCCTACCGGCCGAGGTGCCGCGAGATCCTCGTGAACTCGTCTTTCCCCCCATCGCGTTGACGACTCCCGAGCCCCAGGAAGCCGTGCTCAGCAACGGCATCCGGGTGCTCGTCTTCGAGAACCACGACGTACCGATCGTGTCCCTGGCCGCCCACATCTCGATGGGATCGCGCTATCTGTCCCTCGCCGAACGGCCGGCGTACCGCTTGCTCTCCCGGCTGTGGGGCGATGGCGGGATCGGCGACCTTTCGCCGGCGGCGGCGGATTCCGCCAAGGCCGCCCTGGGACTGACCCTGTCGACGCGGGCGGACGAGGCGGAAGCGGTGGTGGAGGCCGCCATGACCCGCGAGGACTTCGCGGCCTGCTTGCCGATCTGGCGCGATCTCCTCGTGGCGCCGGGCTGGGACGAGGCGCGGCTCGACCGCGCGAAAGCGCAGGTGCTCAAGGACGAGCGGGGCATCAACGATAGTCCGAACCGCCTGGCCCGCGCCGTGTTCGACCGGTTGTTGTACGGTCCCCGAACGCCCCAGGGGCATGTCTGTACGGCGGCCGAGGTCGAAGCCGTCTCGGCGGCCGAGCTGCAGGCGCTCCACGCACGCTACGTCGTACCGGCACGGACGGTCGTGGGGGTCGGGGGCGACCTGGGCCTGGCCGAGGCCGTCGCCTGCCTGGAGGCGACGCTGGGATCCTGGACGACGGCGGGCGACCCGCCGCCGCTCACGGTGTGGCCAGTGGAGCCGGAGCCGGAAAGCGGTGTGTTCTGGCTGCCGCAAGATCTGGAACAATGCCATGTCCGCATGGGGCGGTTCCTGCCCGGCCTCGCCACGACCTCTCCCGAATATGCCCGAGCCATGCTGGTCTCGTTCGGCGTGGGGTACTCGCGGGTCTACTACGCGACGCGTACGGCGGGTCTGTCGTACGGATCGCTGACCCGGCTGGTGATCGGTCGGGATCGGACGTACCTGGAATTCCTCGGCGCGACCTCTGCCGAGACCCTGGGCGAGCTGGTCGCCGTGGCCCGTGACGAGCTGGCCAGGGTGCACGCCGAGCCGCTGGACGCGAACGAGCTGGGTGCGGCCAGGACCTTCCTGACCGGTTCCCTGATCTCGCGGCTCGAGACAGCCGGCGACATCATCCGGATGACGCTCCGCGACATCGCGACCGGGATGCCTCCGGGCTACAGTCAGGGGCTCGTGGCCCGCTACGAAGCGGTCACGGTCGAGGACCTGGCGTCCGGCGCGCGTGCCTGGATGGACTTCGGCCCCGACCCGGTGGTGCTTGTCGTCGGACAACCTGCCAATGGTCTGGCCGACCTCGAAGCCCTGGGCCTGGGGCCGGTCCGCGTGCTGGAGCCGATCAGGTTCGGGGAATAGCCGCCGAGCCGGGCGCGTCGCACGGCCGAGGACCTGGCGGCCGGGGCACGTCCGACGACGACCGCACGGGAAACCGCGCGGCGCGACCAGGTGGCCGCGCCGCACCGTCGTCCGGACGCGGGCTACTTCACCGCGATCCGCTTCGGCTTCGCGTGCTCGGCGTGCGGCAGCTTGAGGGTCAACACGCCGTGCTCGAGGGTCGCGTGGATCTTGTCGCGATCCACCCGGTCGCCCAGGGTGAACTGCCGGAAGTAGTCGTGGAGCGTGTACTCGCGGGCCTGGAGCGGTTCGGGCTCCTCGCGCGACATCCTACCATGGATCGTCAGCACGTTCTCCTCCACGGTGATGTCGAGATCCTCGCGCTTGAGCCCCGGCACGTCCGCCACGACCACCAGTCCGTCCTTGCTTTCGTAGATGTCGACGGCCGGGGTCAGGAACAGCGACCGCTGACGGGTCGCGGGCCGCTGCTCGCCCTCGTCGTGGACGGGCAGGTTGCCACGAGTGACGGTGTTCTCGGCCATGATCGTGTCCTCCTTTCCGGTCGCGCCGGTCACTTCACCGCGACGCTGATCTTGCGGGGCAGCGCCGCGGCGGACTTCGGCAGGTCGAGGTGCAGGATGCCGTCGGCGTAGGTCGCCTCGACGCGCTTCTCGTCGATCTCGCCGTCGAGCTGGACGGTCCGGGTGAACCGGCCGGCCGCGCGCTCGCGGCGGTGGAACCGTTCGGGCGCCACGTCGGTGAGGTCGCGCTTCTCGCCGCTGATCCTCACCACGTTGCGGTCGACGGTCACCTCGAGCGAGTCCTTGTCCAGGCCGGGCGCGAACGCGTCGATGACGAAGCGGTCGTCGCGGGCGGCGATGTTGAGCAGGGGGTAGCTCCGCGCCGATCGCCCAGGCAGGAACGCCGAGGTCCGCCCGGCGCCCGTCGGCCAGACGCTCGCGAACACGTCGTCGATGCCACGCCGGAGAACCTCCAGCTCCTGGAACGGATTCCAGTACGAGTCCATGGTCTGCCCTCCTTTCGCTTGGTTGGCGCTTGCGGATCCGTGGGGGATCCGTTGGCTGACGCCCCGTCATAGAAAATTCCGTGCCCGATCGCGGCGACCCGCGAGCGACCCCTGCGTCCTGTATACCTATGTATACAAATGCTTTATGGAGTCGAAAAAAGGGGATGCCGTCCGCTGCCGGACGGACAGTCGATTCGTCACCGACTCTGTCATGACGCCAGGTGACGGGATGGCAGTTTTCGGCGACAGGTCCGACGTCAATCCAGGTCGGGGTAGAGACGGGCGGCGCACTCGGGGCAGATCCCGTGGCTGAACTCGGCGTCGGAGCGCTCACGGACGTACGACTCGATCGGATGCCATTGATCGTCGTGGTCGCGGATCCTCTTGCACGACGCGCAGACGGGCAGGATCCCCTCGAGGTGCTTGACGCGGTCCAAGGTGCGGCGCGAATGCCGGATGATCACCACGCCGAGGGCCACGATGCAGACGCTCTCGAAGAGCGACTCCCGCCAGTTCACCGCCGTGGGTTGCGCCCCGAGCAGCAGACCCGGAATGTCGATGATCTCGTCGAACCAGATGAGCAGGACGATGACGGCGAATGCGATGAACTGGAAGATCAGCACCCGTCGCTTCGCGAAGTTCAGAAGCGATCCGTCCATGGGTTCGCACCGACCTTTCCTCGTGACGGTGGGGTTCCTGGGTGCCACGCCGCCAGGCCAGGCCAGGCCAGGCCGGCGGATCGGCGCCGACGGCGACCCGGCGAGAATACCAGATCCCGGGCGGCCTGGCTGCACATTCGGTGCATACGGCCACGGACGCCGGGCCGGACACGTCCCTTGCCCTGCTTCCGGAGCGGAGCACACCTTCGGAGGCGGAACCCTATTTCAAAAGCGACAGCTTGCCGCTGTCGACCCCGCCACCCGACTCGAGGCGGTAGACGTAGACGCCGCCTGCGACGCCGCGACCGGCATCGTCCGTGCCATCCCAGAACGCGGCGTGTTCACCCGCTGCTCGGGAGCCGTCGACGAGGTTGCGCACGCGCCGTCCGCGGAGGTCGTGGATGGTCAGCCGGACCGGCCCCGCTGCCGCGAGGGCATAGCGGAGCGACGTCCGGGGGTTGAACGGATTGGGGTAGACCTGCGTCACCCGGCAGGCCCGGACGCCGGCGGCGGACTCGTCGCCGGGATCCTCGACCACGGGGGTGGCCGTGAGATCCCGGGCCACGAGGATGCGGTTGCCGCGGGCGCCGAGCACCCAACCGTCGGCGACGGCGGCGGCGAGCGTCGGTCCGTCGAATTGCGCCGGGAACGGGCCGTTGAGGGGAGCCAGGGCGGGCTCCCAGGTCTGCCCGCCGTCGGCCGTGACGTAGAACGTCTGGCCGCTGAACGCCGTCGCGACCCCGCGACCGTCCGTGTGGAACGCGAGGGCCTTGATCGACGCGGTGAGGACCTGGGTCCAGTTCCGGCCACCGTCGACGGTGCGGAAGATCCCGCTAAGGTCGGCACTGCGGGCCGACGCGACGCCGACCTGCGGATCCAGCCAGGTCATGACGGTGATGGGGACGGGCAGGCCGGAGACCAGGCGCGGTTGCCAGGTGAGGCCGCCATCGGTGGTGGCGTAGAGGACCGGCGACCCGCCGATCGTGCGGCCCGCCGCATAGCCGAGCAGCGTCGAGGGGAATCCGACATCCGTGTAGGAAACGCCGCTCGGTGGCAGACCGCCTCCGACGGGAACCCAGGTGTTGCCGCCGTCGGTGCTGCGCAGCAGAGCGCCGCCGCCGCCGACCTCGTCGGCGGCGATGAAGTAGCGGTCGGCCGCCGGGAGGGCGATGCGCCAGCCTCGGTAGCTGCCCGGCAGGGTGGCCGGCTGCCAGGATTCGCCGCCGTCGGCGGTGGTGCGGACGTCGCCGTAGGAGACGGCCACGCCCCGGTCGACGCCGAGGAAGGCGGCGGCGTTGACCCAGCGCAGTCCGGGGGCGGCGGCGGGGACGGTCCACGTGGTGCCGCCGTCGTCGCTGCGCAGCCAGCTCTCGACGTCCGACCCGGTGCTCGGCTGATTGGCGGCGAAGAGCACGCCGTCGCCACGCGTGGCGAAGGACACGATGTAGGCGCCGAGTGCGGCGTCGCAGAGGTTGGTGGCGGCGTTGCCGATGGTCTGGCCGAAATCGTCGGTCCAGAACAGGTCGCCGGTATCGGAGCCGAAGAACACCCGGCCGCCCGGAGCCTGGGTCAGGCAGGGGAATCCCGTGCTCCTGCGGAAGAGATGCTCGGTCCAGGTCGACCCGCCGTCGAGGGTCTCCCAGAGTTCCTGTCCCTCGCCGTTGCAGACGGTCAGCCAGTGTTGCGGGGTGAGTGCCAGGGTGCGGTAGCGATAGAGCGGTGGCGTGGGCGCGAACTGCTCGGCCCAGGTCTCGCCGCCGTCGGTGGTGGTCCAGGTGGCGAAGTCCTCCACGACGTAGCCGTCGTCGGCGGTCGTGAAATAGACCTCGTTGTAGCCGAAGAACTCGAAGGGGATGAACTGGACCCAGGTCGCTCCGCCATCGGTCGTGCGATGAGCGACGTCCTTCCCGACGGCGTAGCCCTCGGAGGCGCTTCGCCACAGATGATGGGTGACCGTCCCGACGCCGGGTCCGACCTCGGACCAGGACAGGCCGTCGTCGAACGAGACGAGCACGACGCCGCCGGCGCCGGCGGCCGACACGCCGCCGCCGGGAATCAGGCCGAGATCGCGGAGGTCGTCGGCTGCGGGGGCGGCGATGGCGGCCCAGGTGGCGCCGCCGTCGGTGCTGCGGTGGACGCCGGTGCCGACGGCCAGGTAGGTGCCGGCCGGGGTTGCGACCAGGTCGTAGAGCTCGTCGGCGACCTCGCGCAGCCCGTGTCGGGTCTGCCAATGTTCGCCGCCGTCGGCAGTGGTGAGCACGGTGCCGCCGCCGCATACGGCGCAGCCGTTCAGCGCGTCGAGGAAGGCGAGGCCGAAGACCGGGTTGCCCTGTGGGGCGGGGTGGCCCCAGCCGAAGGTGATGTCCACGGCGGCGGCCGGGGTGGCCAGTGCGGCGGCAGCGATGGCGACGACAACGGCACGGGCGAGGCGGATCATCGGCGGTCTCCTTCGGGGTTCGGGTGAGCTATATTATCAGGATAAATAATCTCGTATTTATCACGACATCGTCGGATATCGTCGAGCGGAATGGTGGAGTTCTTAAGTTATGCCGCGAAGATTTCGGCTGGCTCCCGGCTTGCAGCTCCGGCGGCATGAACAACAACGATCTGTACCGGCCCGACTGGGTTCCGCCCCACTGCCCAAACCGCAACTGTAACTTCCACAACCCCTTGCAAGAGGGCTGGCGCTGGAAGCGCGACGGCTACTACAAGCGTAAGGCTTTCCCCGACGTATCCGCAGGTTCAAGTGCGGGCCTGCGGCGTCACCTTCAGTTCACAGACCTCCAGCACCACCTACGGGCTCAAGCGCCCCGACATCCTCCTGCAACTGCCCACCAAGGTCACCAGCGGCCTGCAACAGTCAGATCGCCCACGATCTGGGTGTCTCGCCGGCCACCATCGACCGCCAGATCTACCGACTCGGCAGGCACGCGATCCTCTTCCACTCCAGAATGATGCGGGACTGCCCGCCCTCGAGGACGTCGCCGTCGACGGCTTCGTCTCGTTCGAGCACAGCCAGTACCACCCGTTCCACTTCCACGTCGCCGTCCACAGGCCCTCCTCCTTCTTCATCCACTTCACCGACAGCGAGGTCCGCCGATCAGGGACCATGACCGACAAGCAGAAGCGACAACGGGCCGTCCTGGAACGCATCCGGGGCCGACCCGACCCCCAGGCCGTGCGCAAGGACATGCAGGAGCTGCTGGAATACGTGACCCGAGGAGCGAGCGCGATGACCATCCACAGCGACGACCACAAGGCCTATCCCAGGGCGATCCGGAACCTGCGGTGCCAGATCCGGCACCTGGTGACCAGTTCGAAGGATATCCGTAACCGGATCAACAAGCTGTTCGAGATCAACCTGCTGGACCTGTTGATCCGTCACTGCGAGGCGGAGCACAAGCGGGAGACGATCGCGTACGCGAAGCGCCGGAACTGCGCGGCCTACAAGCTGGCGATCTTCCTGGTGCTGCGGAACTACGTGAAGACGCGGAGGGTGCGGAAGAGCCGTCAGACGCCGGCGCAGCTGCTGGGGGTGTGTCCGCGGAGGTTGACGGTGGACGAGGTGCTCGCCAGGCGGTTGTTCGTCGATCAGGTGGGGTTGGAGGGGCGATGGCGCCAGTACTACTGGCAGGAGGTGGTGACGCGGGCGCTGAAGATCAACCGGCGGCATGAGTTGCGGTTTGCGGTGTGAAACGCCAGGCCCCGAGCGGTGCCCGGGGCCTGGCCGAAATCTTCGCGGAAGAACCCGCGGTTTGCGCCCCTTCGGACACGTGATACAACTATGGCAGCGACCACCGTTCCCCTTCCGCCCGCACGAGGACACCATGCCCCAGCCCCGCCACTACATCCTGGGCGCCGCCGGCCACGTCGACCACGGCAAGACGGCGCTCATCACCGCGCTCACCGGCACCCACACCGACCGCCTCAAGGAGGAGCAGGAGCGCGGCATCAGCATCGAGCTGGGCTTCGCGGAGCTGGACCTGGGCGACGGTCTGACCCTCGGCGTGGTCGACATGCCCGGCCACGAGAAGTTCGTCAGGCAGATGGTGGCCGGCGCGGGGGGCGTGGATCTGGCGTTCCTGCTCGTGGCGGCCGACGAGGGCGTCATGCCGCAGACCGTCGAGCACCTGGAGATCCTCGACTCGCTCGGCGTGCGCGGCGGCGTGGTGGTGGTGGCCAAGACCGACCTCGCCGACGAGGAGATGCTGGAGCTGGTGATCGACGAGGCCCGCGACCTGGTGGCCGGCACGTTCCTCGAGGGGCGGCCGATCGTGCCCGTCTCGGCCCACAAGAACCGCGGCCTCGACGACCTCCGCGCCGCCTTGCGCAGCGAGGCCGAGCTTCTGACCAGCCGCGCGGACGGACCCTTCCGCCTGCCCGTCGACCGTATCTTCACCATGCCGGGCGCCGGCGTGATCGTCACCGGCACCTGCTGGAGCGGCCAGGTCGCGGTCGGCGACAGCCTCGTCGTCGAGCCCGGCGGCCACAAGGTGCGCGTGCGCGAGCTGCAGGCCCACGGCCGCAAGGCCGAGCGCGGGGGCGGCGGCCAGCGGTTGGCCCTGGCCCTGCACGGGGTCAAGCGCGACGACCTCGAACGCGGCGACCAGGTGCTGACCGCCGACGCGGCGCCGGTGACGCGGCTCGTCGACCTGCGGGTCGATCTGTTCCCCCATTACAAGGGCGTGATCAAGAACCGTCAGCGGCTGCACGTGCACCACGCCGGCCGCGAGGTGCTCGGGCGCATCGTGCTCCTGGATGTCGAAGAACTGGGCGGCGACGGCGCCCGCACCGGCCTCTGCCAGCTGCACCTCGAGGAGCCGCTGGTGCCGCGCCGGGGCGACCGCCTGGTCCTGCGCTTCTACTCGCCGGTCACCAGCATCGCCGGCGGCACCGTGGTCGACCCCGAGCCGCGTCGGCACAAGCGCTTCCGCGACGAGGTGCTCGAGCGCCTGGAGGTGATGGAGCTGGGCGACCCGGCGGAGGTGTTCCGGCAGAACCTCAGGCTGGCGGGACTGGCGGGCCTCGCGCTCGCCGACGCCCTCGGGCAGCAGGACGACCCGGCGGCCCGGACGGTGGGCAAGCGGGTGTACCTGCGGGAGCTCCTGGAGACCGAGGCGGCCGCCATCGGCGAGGTGCTGCGGGATTTCGCCGAGCGCTTCCCCCTGCGCCTGGGCATGCCGCGCGAGGAGATGCGCCGCCGGCGCAAGTTCAAGGGCACCGTGCCCGAGTGGAACCTGGTGCTGCAGGCCATGGCGCCGCTGGGCGGCTGGTGCGTGGTGGCCGACCGCGTCTGCCTCACGCCCGAGGGCCCGCCCGTGCCCGAGTCCCTGCAACGGGGCGTGGACGCCCGCCTGGAGGCCCTGCGGGGGCTGGGGCTGCAGTGGCCGGGCCTCGAGGCGTTCGCCGAGCTGGTGCGCACCGCGCCCCCGCCACCCGCCGGCCAGGGTGAGGAGGAATACCTCCGCTACCTCGTCGACCACGGGCAGGCGGTGGCCATCGCCAACGACTACATTGTGCCCCGCGAGGCCGAGCGGGCCCTGGTCGACCAGGTGCGCGCCCACTTCGCGGCCGGGGACGACCTGGCCTTCGCCACCTTCCGCGAGCTGAGCGGCCTGACCCGCAAGCTCGGGATCCCCATGCTGGAATACCTGGACCAGGCGGGCTACACGATGCGCACGGGCGATGTCCGGCGCGCCGGACCGAACCTCGAGGAGACGGGCGCGACGTCATGAGCGAGCAAGAGTTCACCCCCCGCGATACCGGCCGCAAGAGCCCCACCACCCGGGAGCGCCGCCCGACGCGGTCGGTGCAGGTGGGCAAGGTCCAGATCGGCGGCGGCGCGCCGGTGGCCGTGCAGTCGATGACCTGCACGCGGACGCACGACGTCGAGGGCACGCTCACCCAGATCCGCGCCCTGGCCTCGGCCGGCGCCGACATCGTGCGCGTGACGGTCAACACCCAGGAGGCGGCCGACGCCATGCCTGCGATCGTCAGCCAGGCCAACGTCCCGCTGGTGGCCGACATCCACTACGACCACAAGATGGCCCTGGCCGCGCTCGCCGCCGGCGTGGCCAAGCTGCGCATCAACCCCGGCAACATCGGCAGCCGCGACAAGGTGCGCGAGGTGGCCCTGGCCGCCAAGGACCGCGGCGTGCCCATCCGCGTGGGCGTCAACCGCGGCTCGCTGCACAAGCGCTACCGTGATCTCTCGATGATCGACCCCGCCGGCGCCCTGGTGCAGAGCGCGCTCGACGAGCTCGAGGTGCTGGCCGCCGTGGGGTTCGACGACGTCGTGGTGAGCCTCAAGAGCAGCGAGCCCCACGAGGTGATCGACGCCTGCCGCCGCTTCAGCCGGGTCTGCGACGTGCCCCAGCACCTGGGCGTCACCGAGGCCGGCACCCTGCACGCCGGCACCGCCCGCAGCACCGCGACCCTGGGCGTGCTTCTGAGCGAGGGCATCGGCGACACCCTGCGCATCAGCCTGGCCGCCGACCCGGTGTTCGAGGTTCAGGCCGCCTTCCACATGCTCCAGGCCCTGGGGCTGCGCGAGGGCTATGCCCGTGTCGTGGCCTGCCCCACCTGCGGCCGCGTCGAGGTGGACGTGATGAGCCTGGCCGCCAAGGTCGAGGAACTGGCCAAGGATCTGCCGGCCGACAAGATCATCTCGGTGATGGGGTGCATCGTCAACGGGCCGGGCGAGGCCAAGCACGCCGACCTCGGAATCGCGGCCGGCAAGTCCAAGGTGGCGATCTACCGCCAGGGCGAGCTGCACCGCAACATCGACAAGGACGACCTCGAGGCCGTCCTCATCGAGGAGATCGCCCGCCTCCGCGACTAGCGGGATCCTTATTCATCCCTCAGGTTTCCCCGGCTCCGGTCGATCCATCGGTCGTGGACAGCATCCAGGACCGTTCCTCGACCGGGGGCGGCCGTGCGCCGCCCTGGAAGCCCATGGACGTCATCCTTCCCGACCAGATCGACCAGTTCCTTGCCGGTACGGCCGCGTCGGCGTCGGCGCAGGCGTCGGCCCAGGCGCAGGCGCAGGCGCAGGCCGGGACCACGCGGGCGCCCACCGACCTCGCCCGCTTCAGCCAGCAGCTCCGCGCACTCAGCTCGCTGAACACGCGGTTGATCTGCATGGAGGCCGATCAGCCGGTCTACACGGAGATGGTCAAGGGCGTGGCGAGGGTGCTGAACGTCGAGGTCTGCGCGCTCTACATGCTCGATACGCTCTGCGGCCAGCTCAAGCTCGAGGGCGTCGCGGGCGCCGAGATCGCGCCCAGCGATCGCCGCCTGGCCCTCGATGATGCCCGGCGTCCGGCGGTACAGGCCTACCTCGAGGAGTACCTGGTCCACGTGACCGAGACCCTGGACACGCCCGCGGTCATGTCCGCGATCCCCGACGCGCGCTCGATCATGGCCCTGCCGATCATGGGCCGCACCGGTGCGGTGGGGGTGTTCGTGTTCGCCCGACGCGAGCCGGGCGGCTTCCGCGTCGAGGAGGTCGACCTCGCGAGCATGCTGACCGACCAGATGGCGTACCAGCTTGAGAATTACCGGTTGGTGCGGCAGCTGTCGAGCAGCCGCGACGCCGTGATCCACGGCATGGCCCGCCTCGCGGAGTCGCGCGGCGGCGACCTCGGCGGCCACATCGACCGTATCTGCGCCTACGCCCAGCTCCTGGCCAGGCGTCTGCAGTCGATGCCGAGGTTCCTGGGCGAGGTCACCGACGAGTGGGTGAGCACCCTGTCGCGGGCCGCCGCGCTGCACGACATCGGCAAGGTGGCCGTGCCGGACGCGGTGCTGCTCAAGCCCGGCCGCCTCACCGACGAGGAATTCGCCATCATGCGCACCCACGCCACCCTGGGCGCCGACATCCTGCGCGACCTCATGATCACGCACGGATCGTTTCCGATGCTGGAGATGGGTATGGAGGTGGCGCTCTGCCACCACGAGCGCTGGGACGGCCAGGGTTACCCGCATCGCATGTCCGGCGAGATGATCCCGCTGTCCGCGCGCATCCTGGCCGTCGTGGACGTCTATGACGCCCTGACGAGCAAGCGGGTCTACAAGGCCGCCTGGAGCCAGGAGGAGACCCTGGCCGAGCTGCAGCGGATGTCCGGCCAGCAGTTCCAGCCCGAGCTGGTGGCCGTGTTCTGCCGGGCGCCCGGCGAGCTCGAGGCCATCCACCGCCGCTTCCCGGACTAGTCCGGCACCACTCCCGCCTCAACCTTCGGTTCGACGAACAGGTTCTTCTCCTGCAGGCAGACCGCCGTGCCCGGCAGCGCCTTGCGCGGCTTACGCACGTAGCGGCGCTCGGTGTAGATGACCGGCACCAGGCCGCTGTGCCGGGCCTTGCTGTGCAGCGCGGCGAGGGCGGCCGCCCGCTCGAGCACCTGGCGGGGCACCTGATCCGGCCGGCCGTCGGTGCGCAGGATGACGTGGCTGCCGGGCACGCCCTGGGCGTGCAGCCAGAGGTCGCGCTGGTGGCTGGTGCGGTGGGTCAGCAGGTCGTTCTCCTCGCCGCTGCGACCGACCCAGACCTCCCAGCGGCCGTCGATGCGGTAGCGGCGGAACGGGCGGGTGGGCTCGTCAGGCGCCTGCACGCCCGTGGTGCGGCGCTCGCTGAGCTGATCGGGGTGGGCGCGGCGGAAGGCGAGCAGGCGGTCCAGGCGCGCGAGCGTCCGCTCGAGGGAATCGGCGTCGCCAGCGTCCGGGCCGCCGACCAGGGGGGCGAGGTCGCGCGCGAGGGCGTCGGCGCGTTCGCAGTCGGCGCGGGCGGTCTGCAGGCGCGCCGCGATCACCTCGCGGCCGCGCTCGGCCTTGCGGGCCAGCTTGAAGAGGCGCTCGAGGTTGGCGTGGGGCGCGAGGGCGGGGTCGAGCGCGATGGTGCGCGGGCGCCCATCCTGGGGATCGGCGAGGACCACCGACGCCAGGCCGCGCGTCACCGTATGCAGGTGGCTGGCCAGGGTCTCGGCGTCGCGCCGCCGCTCGGAGCCGCCGTCGGCGCGCGCGAGGTCGCGCGCGAGGTTCTGCACCAGGCGGGCCGCGCTCTCCTGCGCCCGCCCGGCGGCGCGTGCGAGGGCCTCGGCCAGGTGCAGCTCGCGCTGACGGGCGAGGCGCTGCAGGCCGCACTCGTTCCAGGACGCCAGCGCGGCCGGCGGCGCCGGCGCCGCCGGCCCGGCCAGGCCCGGCGCGGGCGCCACGAGGCAGGGGTGCGGACCGGGGAACGCGGTGTGCAGCATGCGGTGGTCGGAGTCGAGCAGGACGAGGCCGCCGCGGCTGCCGAACAGCTGGTGGCGCAGACGCCGCAGGCCGGCGGGCGTGTCGAAGGTCAGTTCCAGCACCAGGTCGTCGCGCAGGAGGGCGAGCGCGACCAGTCGGGCCGAGCGCAGCAGCTCGCCCAGGGGCTCGCCGACCGTGGGGCTGAGCGCGCGGTGCAGCGGGTCGGGCAACGGGCCATTGAGCGGGCAGGCGAGCACCGCGCCCGGCAGCATGGTCAACAGGAGGCCGGGGCGTTCGTCGCCCGCGAGGTGCAGCCGCACCCAGCCGGGGCCCACCACGGTGCGGAAGAGCTCACGATCCTGCACCTGGAGCCACCACGCCTGGAGCAACGGCGCCAGGGTCTCGCGGTCGCGCCAGGGGGCCGGGCCGCTCATCCGGTCACCGGAAGGTCAGGCCGAAGGTGGCCTTGAGGTCGGGGGCGTCCTCGAGCCCGAGGCGCAGCTCGGCGAACCACGAGCGGTCGGCCCGGATGACGTGGGTGACCCCGGCCACCAGGTCGAGCGCGAAATCGGTGCTCTCGTAGCGACCCGAGTCGAACCGCGTGAGCACGGGGCCGCCGCCGCCGTAGAAGCCCCAGGGGCCGCTGGCCAGCTCGGTGAACCGATAGACCAGGTCGCCGTTGAGCGCGATCAGGGTGCCGTCGCCCGAACCGATCTCCAGGCTCGGGATCACCTGCAGGTTGGGGGTCAGCTGGCTGACCACCATGTGGCCGCCGATGTGGAACTGGTCGACCCGGCCGCTGCTGGTGTAGCCGAGGCGAGGGCCGAAGCCGAGGTCGGCGGCGGCGGCGAACGAGGCCAGGACGGAAAGTGCGGCAAGGATGATGGCCTTCTTCATGGCTCCTCCTCGAAGACGGCGTACGGGTGGGGTCGGCGCGGGACATTGTGGTGGGAAACGCACGCGGGGGCAACCTGGTTTCAGAATTCCGGCCGGACGCCGCGCGTCTGTCGGTTGCGCCGGGCGGACCGGTGGCCTAGCATTGCGCCGCCGGTCACGCGCGACCGACGCACGGGGCGACCAGCGCGCGGGCCGGGGAAAGGACCCCAGCATGTTGAGCATGACCGGCTTCGGCAGCGGCGAGGCCACCTCCGGCCCGGTGACCGTCACCGTCGAGCTGCGGAGCGTGAACCACCGTTTCCTCGACGCCTCGATCAAGCTGCCGTCGGCCCTCGGATTCCTCGAGATCGACATCCGCAACCGCCTGAAGGACGGCCTGGCCCGCGGACGGGTGACCTGCGCGGCCACCCTGACGCTCGACCCGGCCGCCTCGGCGCCGCGTCTGGAGGCCGCCCGGGTGGATGCCGCCCTGGGCCTGCTGCAGGACGCCGCCGCGCGCCTGGAGGCCCGCACCGGCCAGGCCCAGGACATCCGCCTCGAGCACCTCCTGCGGGTGCCCGACGTGTTCATCGCCGCCCAGGCGGAGCTCTCGCGCGACCAGCTGCAGGCGGCCTTCGACCAGGCCTTCGCCGCGGCCCTCGCCGGCCTGCAGGCCATGAAGCAGCAGGAAGGGCAGAAGCTGGTGGCCGAGATGCGGGAGCGCGTGGGCGCCATCGCCGCCGGCCTGGCCGAGGTGCAGCGCCTGGCGCCCCTGGCGGCCGAGGAGGCCCACCGCAAGCTCAGCGACCGGCTGCGCGAGCTGCTCGACGGCGAGGTGGACCCGCAGCGGCTGGCCCAGGAAGCGGCCTATCTGGCGGACAAGGCCAACATCAACGAGGAATGCGAGCGCCTCGGCATCCACCTCCAGCACTACGTGGACGCCCTGGACTCGGGCGGCCAGGTGGCCAAGCGCCTCAATTTCCTGCTGCAGGAGATGCACCGCGAGGTGAACACGATGGGGTCGAAGACCAACCTCATGGCCATCACCCAGACCGTCATCGCGATGAAGGACGAGGTGGAGAGCCTGCGCGAGCAGGTGCAGAACCTGGAGTAGTCCATGATCCTGCTGATCTCCGGCCCCAGCGGCGCGGGCAAGAGCACCGTCTACCACGAGCTGATGCGGCGCGAGCCGCGGCTCGCGTTCTCGGTGTCGGTCACCACGCGGCCGCCGCGGCGGGGCGAGCAGGACGGGGTCGACTACCACTTCGTCGACGACGCCGAGTTCGACCGGCTCCTCGCCGCCGGAGCCTTCCTCGAGTGGGCCCACGTGCACGACCGGCGTTACGGCACCCGCCGCGCCGACCTCGAGCGCATGGAGCGCGAGGGGACGATCCCGCTCCTGGACGTCGACGTGCAGGGCGGCGTGCAGGTGCTCGACCGGTGCGGCCCGGAGGTCGCGTCGGTCTTCCTGTGGCCGCCCTCGTGGGACGTGCTGGAGACGCGGCTGCGCGGACGCGGCACGGACGACGACGAGGTGATCGCGCGGCGGCTGGCGAACGCCCGCTGGGAGGTCGACTACGCCGACCGCTACGCCTACTGGGTGGTGAACGACGAGGTGGACCGCGCGGTGGCGGCGCTGCAGGAGATCCTGGCGGGGCGGGGCGACGCCCACCGCCGTGAGGCGGTGCGACGGCCGCTGGCCGGGGGGCAGGGCGAGCCTTGACGTGACTTCGGCTTGATCCTCGCGGATTTTCGACTATACTTCATCGGTTGCCCGGCGCGCCGGGGCCTGCTTCGACCGGGCCCCGGCGGTCGCGTCGTGTCCGCAGCGACCCGGTTTCCGTATCCCGACCCGGACGAGGTGAGACCAGATGACCTACATTCCCCGCAAGGACGTCACCGACCTCATCCCCAACAAGTTCGAGGCCATCCGTGTGGCCGCCCTCGAGGCCCGGCGCCTGAACGCCCGCGCCCGCACCCTCGACGTGAGCCTGCCCGGCAAGATCACCAGCCTGGCCGTCAAGCGGCTGCTGGAGGGCCAGGTCAACTGGTACGATCGTCGCGAGCGCGAGATCGCCGTACGCGAGGCGGCCGAGGTGGAGTCCGCGAAGGAGGAGTAGCCCGTGGCCCGCGGCAACATCCTGCTGCTGGTCTCCGGCGGCATCGCCGCCTACAAGGCTTGCTACCTGACCCGCCTGCTCCGGCAGGCGGGTTTCGCCGTCAAGGTGGCCATGACCGAGGCGGCGCAGCACTTCGTCACCCCCATGACGTTCCGCGTGCTGAGCGAGAACCCGGTGGCCACCGACCTCTGGGGCGAGGGGCAGAGCGACGCCCTCGATCATGTCGAGTACGCCCGCTGGGCCGACCTCGCGGTGATCGCCCCGGCCACGGCCAACATCCTCGCCAAGCTCGCGCACGGGATCGGCGACGACATCGTGTCGACCCTGCTGCTGGCCCACCCGGGCCCGGTGGTGGCCGCGCCGGCGATGAACGACAACATGTGGGCGCATCCGGCCACCCGGCAGAACCTCGACACCCTGCGCCGGCGCGGCGTGCACCTCGTCGAGCCCGGCGAGGGCTGGCTGGCATGCGGCGTCCACAGCAAGGGCCGCCTCGCCGAGCCCGAGGACATCCTGGCCGAGATCGAGCGCGTGCTCGACGTGGCCGACGCGGCCCGTCCCTTCTGGCGCGGCAAGCGGGTGGTGGTGACGGCCGGCCCCACGCGCGAGGCCGTCGACGCGATCCGCTTCCTGAGCAACCGCTCGACCGGCACCATGGGCATGGCCCTGGCCGGACGCCTGGCGCAGCTCGGCGCCGAGGTCACGCTGGTCCGTGGCCCGGGAACGGCCGCCGTGCCCGAGGGGCTGGTCCGGGTGCACGAGGTGACGTCGGCGGCGGACATGGCCGTCGCCGTGGCCGCCGCCCTCGACGCGGGCTGCGACTGGCTCTTCATGGCCGCCGCGGTGGCCGACTACGCTCCGCGCGAGGTGCAGCCGGGCAAGGTGAAGAAGGACGCGCAGGGCGACGTCTGGCGGCTCGAGCTCGTCCGCACCCCCGACATCCTGCGTGACGTGGTGGCCCCGCGCCGGCGCGGCCTGCGCACCGTCGGCTTCGCCCTGGAGACCGACGATCTGCTCGCCCGCGCCGGCGCCAAGCGTGCCGCCAAGGGCCTCGACTGGATCGTGGCCAACGACCCCACCGCCGCCGGCGGCGCCTTCGGCGACCAGCCGCACTCCGTGCACCTGATCGGGCCCGCGGGTCCGGTGTGGACCAACGCCGAGCCCGGCAGCAAGGCCGACCTCGCGCTCGGCTTGCTGCGCCAGCTCGCGCTGGCCGAGGGCACGTCCGCATGAGCGACGACCTGCGCAGCCTCCTGGCCGACCTCGCCGGATACCTGGAGCAGCAGCAGCAGGCCGGCGGGGTGTTCTACCTGGAGGAGGCGGCGCCCGCGGATCTGGACCAGCTGGTGGCGGCGACGGCGTCTGAACCCGCGCCCGCGCCCGCGCCGACGCCCGCGCCCGTGCCTGCCGCGCCACCCAAGTCGACCAGGCCCGCCGGCGCGCGCGACGCGGCGTTCCAGGCGGAGTGCCAGACGTTCGTCACCGAGGCCCTGGCCGTGATCGCCCGCGCGCAGCGCGAGCCGGCACCCGTGTCGGCTGATCCGGCGGGTGAGCTGGCGGCCCTCGCCGACGAGGTGCGCGCGTGCACGGCCTGCCCCCTCTGCCGGGGCCGCCGCAACGCGGTGCCGGGCGCCGGGCATCCGTCGGCCAGCCTCATGCTGGTGGGCGAGGCTCCGGGCCAGGCGGAGGACGAGCAGGGCCTGCCGTTCGTCGGGCGCAGCGGCCAGCTGCTCACCGACATCCTCAAGGCCATCGGCTTCAGCCGCCAGGACGTGTTCATCGGCAACGTGCTGAAGTGCCGGCCGCCGAACAACCGCGATCCGTTGCCGGCGGAGGTCGCGGCCTGCGAGGTGTTCCTGCGGCGGCAGATCGCCATCATCCAGCCGCGGATCATCCTCTGCCTCGGCCGGATCGCCGCGCAGACGCTGCTGGGCACGACGGCCTCGTTGGGGTCGCTGCGACGGTCGGTGCACGTCTACGCCGGGGTGCCGTTGATGGCCACCTACCATCCGGCCGCCCTCCTGCGCAATCCGGCCAACAAACGCGACACCTGGGA
Source organism: Candidatus Krumholzibacteriia bacterium (assembly GCA_041390065.1). Taxonomy (GTDB): domain Bacteria; phylum Krumholzibacteriota; class Krumholzibacteriia; order LZORAL124-64-63; family LZORAL124-64-63; genus Glo-17. The sequence goes on along the minus strand of JAWKQQ010000011.1, from coordinate 130,713 downwards.
CGACGTGCGCAAGCTGCGCGCCCTGCACGACGCGCTCGGGTCGGCCTGAGGCCCGGGATCGTCAGGTCGGGGCGACACCCCTAACATCCTCCCTGGCAAGCATATGCGCGACATGCCGCCGATCCGCCGCAGGTCGAGGCGACAGCCGGCCGCCGACCGTCGGCGCGGCGCGGCGGTCAACCCACTCGCACCGCGCGAGTTACGGAAGATCCGGTGGTGTTCCTGACCCGGCACGCCGGTTGCGACGACGAGCACGGCAGCGGCACGGAGCCATGCCAGACCGATAAGAACGCCGCATCTCGTCCGATATCCCGTGAATCGATGTGTCGCAGCTGCCCCCCAGGGGGCCTGGCCTTCGGGCTGGGCCCCCGCTTTCGGCCGGCGTTCAGTCTGCCCGCCGGCGCGCCACGAGCACCGGGAACTCCAGCTGCTCGTCCACCCCGGTGATCGGCGGGAACATGTCCTGCATGATCCAGCCGGCGTCGGCCAGCATGGCCGGCCACTCGTGGTCGCCGTACGCCTGGTGGCACTGGGCGTGGCGATCGACCGTACCGCGGGCGAGGTCGACGATCCAGTGGACGGTGATCTCCGCGCGTGCGTCCGCGTCCCAGTGGTGCTCCTGCAGCCAGAGGTGGGGCCGGTCGCTGAACACCGAACGCTCGCAGGTCTCCCAGCTCGTCTCAGTGTCCTGGACGAACAGGTGCCAGGGCATGTGCTCGAGCACGAGCAGGCCACCGGGACGCACGACGTGGGCCACGTCGGCCAGCAGGCGCCGCGCCTGCGCGGGCGCGAAGCTGTGGAACTCGGCGAACCAGAAGGTGGCGACGTCGACCTCGCCGAGGCGGTCGGGCAGGTCGGCGGGCAGCTCGGCGAGGTCGGCTTCGATGACCTCGACGAGGTGGTCGAGTCCGGCCGCCGCGGCCTCCTCGCGCGCGTGGGCCACCGCGGCGGGGCCGAAGTCGATGCCGGTGGCGCGCAGGCCGGCCGCGGCGAGCCGCAGTCCGTAGCCCCCGGGGCCGCAGCCGAGGTCGAGCACGTGCACGGGCCGGCCGCCGGCCGGCGGATCCTCGGCGCTGAGCAGCTCGCGGAGCCACTCCACATGGGCGTCGATCACCTCGGGCGAACGGCTGGCCATGTGGGTGTCGGGGTCCAGGTGCACGGCCAGCACGCGGCGGCTGAACTCGGGGTCGTGCCAAGGGATCTTGGTGCCGTCGACCCAGGGGCGCGGGGGCTGGGCGCGCGTCAGGAGCTGCCGGAGCTGGTCGGTCATGCTGGCGCTTCCTCGGGACCATCTGTCCACAGGGTTGGGGATAACCCGGCCGGGGACAACTCCCCGGCCGCAAGGCCGTCCGCGGGCCGTTCATGGCCGCGACCGGGGAGCTTGTCCACACGGGCCGGGAGTTGTCCACAGGCTTATGCCCGGGATGTCCGCGGTCTGTCCACCGGAAATGTCGCCGCCCGTTGACATGAACTCTGCGTCACGTGGCGGCATGTGATACATTCGCCGGCCCGCGCGTCCGCCGCCACCACGATCAAGGGGTCACCGTTGGAAGCCAGCCTGCAGCCCCAGCCCCCGATGTCGGGGCGCCGCCCTCCCTGCAACCTCGACGCCGAGCGCGCCATCCTGGGCGCGGCGCTGCTCGACCGCGGCGCGGTCGGCGTGGCCCATGAGACGCTCCGGGGCGGCGAGTTCTACCTCCGCGAGCACCGGCTGATCTTCGGCGCCATGCTCGCCCTGTACGACGCCGAGCAGGCCATCGACCCCATCACCGTCGGCGACCAGCTCCGCAAGCAGGGCGAGCTGGAGGCGGCCGGCGGCATGGACTACATCACCGAGCTGCAGGCGATGGTCGCCACGGCCGCCAACGTCAGCTACCACGCCGGCATCGTCCGGGAGACCGGCATCCTGCGCGAGCTGATCACCGCATCGGGCGACACGGTCAACGAGTGCATGGCCGGCGAGGGCGAGGCGGCCGAGATCCTCGACGCCGCCCAGGGCCGCTTCCTGCTCATCGGCGAGAACGCGCGGCGCGGCGACTTCGTGGGACTCGACGAGGTGGTGCCGCACACGTTCGCGGCCATCGAGGAGGCCGCGCGCAACGGCAGCGACGTGACCGGCCTGCGCAGCGGCTTCGTCCAGATGGACCGCATGACCAGCGGCCTGCAGAAGGGTGACCTCCTGATCCTGGCCGCCCGGCCGTCCATGGGCAAGACGTCGCTCGCGCTGAACCTGGCCTACAACGTGGCCACCCGCGAGAACGCCGGCACGGCCATCTTCTCGCTGGAAATGGGACGCGAGCAGCTGGTGCTGCGCATGCTCTGCTCGGCCACCGGCTTCAACCTGCACAACGTGCGCCGGGGCAAGCTGCGGGCGGAGGACTGGCCGCGCCTGACCCGCGCCTGCGACCAGCTGTCGCGCGCGCCCGTGTACATCGACGACACCCCGGGCATGACGGTGCTGGAGATGAAGAGCAAGGCCCGCCGCCTGCAGCAGCAGCACGGCCTCGGCCTGATCATCATCGACTACCTGCAGCTGATGACCGGCTCGGCCCGCGCCGAGAGCCGCCAGCAGGAGATCTCTCAGATCAGCCGTTCGCTCAAGGGCATGGCCAAGGACCTCAACGTGCCGGTGCTGGCGCTGAGCCAGCTGTCGCGCGCGGTGGAGTCGCGGGCCGACCACAAGCCCATGCTCAGCGACCTGCGCGAGTCGGGCTCCATCGAGCAGGATGCCGACGTGGTGATGTTCATCTTCCGCGAGGAGTACTACAACCCCGACGACGAGGAGGTCCGCAACAAGGCCACCGTCATCGTGGGCAAGCAGCGAAACGGGCCCACCGGCGAGTTCGACCTTCACTTCCACAAGGAGTTCACCCGGTTCAGCGATCTTGTGCCGACGGCGCAGGAGGCGCCGCCGCCGGGGTTGTGAGGGCGGCGCGAGCCGGAGGGTTCGGGGCGGGGCGCGGCAGGAGTCGCGCCCCGCTTTCGAGATCTCCGGCGCCGGCGAGATCCGCGGCGGCGAACCCCGCCCCGGCGCTGCTACTTCACCCGCGTGTAGCGCATCTCCATCCACTTGACCTCGTCGCCGCCGGGCCCCGGGCCGAACATCTCGAAGACGTGCTCGTCGTCGCTGATGGTGCGGGTCACCAGGCGGGTGGTCATGGTCATCCCGGTGGCGGCGTCGACGAAGTCGCCATGGCAGACCAGCGTCCTGGTGGGCGCGTCGTAGTCGCCCTCGTAGGACATCAGGCCGGTGCCCATGGTGTCGCTCCAGGTGCCCACGTACTTCTTCTTCACGTTGTCATAGCCGATGAGGCCCATGCCCTCGAACGGGCCCATCATGCCCGTGCCCTGGAAATCCGACTGCAGGAAGCGGCCGCCGAGGATCATCCTGGCCGTCTCGCTGCCTTCGGTCACCGTGGGCTCCGCCGTCGGATCCATCCACGACGACAGCTTGACGCTCCACGTGCCGGCGCTTCCGGCGAGCATCGCGTGCTCGGGGCCCGGCGCGGCGGCCGCCATGTAGATCTTCATCATGTCGGCTTCGCTCATCGGCTGATCCTCGGCCCGGGACGAGCTCGCGCCGGACAATCCGACGAGGGTGGCGAGGGCCAGCAGGGCGATGAGATGTTGATTCCGGTGACGCATGGGGACTCCTGATCGCTGGGGGACTTCCGACGTGACGAACGGCGGGTTCGCGTTCGGTCACGCAAGAAACGGCACCAAAATAGTATTCGATATGCCGCCGCGCGCCAGCGACCACCGGCGGTCCGTCCGGCGCCGATCGTCCGGCCACGCCGCCGCAAGGTCGCGGCCCCGGGGGGGCGGGCCGGCGCGCCGCGGAGTGCGGTCGGCGCCGCGGTCCGCGGCGTCCGGGAGGTCGGTGCAGGAGCAGGCTGGCGCAGCTTCCGCCTGTGACTATAAGTCATTATTTAATATTTGCTTAGCGTGGATGTGCAACCGTCGCACCCCGGGCGCAGACGTTCCCTTGCCCGGAATTTTGCGATCTCGCAACGAAATTCTGTCACCAGCGGGATGTACTTCCATCATGATTCGTGATAAAATAGCGCATTCGCGTGGGCGGAAGCGGGGTCACGAACGGTAGCCCGGCTCCGCGTTGGTCTGATGTGCACGATCCGAGAGGAGTTCAACATGAAGGCGTTGATCACGTTTGTCGCTGCGATGTGCCTGATGGCCGGTCTGGCCGCGGCTCAGACGGACACCTGGTGCTACGGCTGGGAAGATGGCGGCGACACCGTCGGCGCGTATCTGCCGGACAACATGTATATCGCGAACACGACCGCCCAGGCCTTCGAGGGCTCGGCGTCTCTCGAGATCTACGAGATCGGTGGCTCGTCCACTCCGCAGGCGTACGTGGCCTGGATCACCGGCCTGCATGAGGGCGACCAGGTGACCGCGTCGATCCAGACCCTCGACCTGATCGACGGCAACCCGTCGTGCCGCATCTGGGGCCACTGGACGCTCGCCGACGGCACCATCGACGACTATGCCGGCAGCGCCGGCGGCAACAGCGCCTACAGCGGCGGCAGCACCGACTGGGTCGAGCTGAGCTACACCTGGACCGCCGGCGCGGCCCAGGAGGGCCAGGGCCTCGTGATCGAGATCCGTCCGTACAACGGCGATCCCTGGGCCGGCTCGAACTGGGTCGACAACCTGTGCGTGACCAAGCCGGTCGATGCGTACCTGTACTTCCCGGGGACCGGGCCGGTGGGCACCGAGGCGCATAGCTGGACGAGCGTCAAGTCGCTGTTCTAGTCGCAGCGCGACGCCACGCTGGTCGACCGACCCGCAATCGCAACCGCCCGTTGACCGGACGGCTCCGCACGGAGCCGTCCGGTTGCGTCTGGGGCCTGGCACCGGGGGCGCCTGCATCCCGTATCATCATCCCCTGAGCGCCCGGCCACGCCATCGCCGCCGATCCGCATCGAGGCCGGGCCGCCGACCGGACCACTCCGAACCCGAGGAGGAGCACCATGAAGACCGCGATCGCCGTGTGCCTCGTCATGATCGTCGCCCAGGGCGCGGGCGCCGTGGACTGCGTTCGCGGCAACCCGGGCCTGCCACAGGCCTATTCGCCGGACCGGCTCGGCGGCGACGTGCGCGTCGCCATGCTGCTCACGCCCGAGGGGATCAACTGCTGCGACGACGCCTTCCTGCCCGAGGAGGGGATGTTCCACCTGCGCGCCGACGCCATGGAGTGGGCCTCGCCCGGCATCTGGTTCGCCATCCACGAGGCCGTCTGGGACAACGGCGCCCAGGAACTCGTGCCCGGCGCCGAGCGCTGCCGTACGGTGGACGGGTGGGTCGTGAACATCGACTTCGCGGGCGAGTACCAGATCACGATCCCACCGTACCCGGGCTACCCCGGTTTCGAGGCTTGCGAGCCCTTCGCCAGCGACCAGCCGTGGTTCCTGGTCTTCCATGCCGATTTCCACGACGCCGACGCCCGGTTCGACCTCGGCACCGCCGGACCCGTGATCGATGGCGCCTACTTCCTCCGGCAGGACGAAGGCCCCTGGCAGGATCTGGCCGACCTCGGCTGGCAGGGCGGCCCCGCGATGAACGTGGGCGTGGCGTGCGCGACGCAGCCCGTGGTGACCGAGGCGCATAGCTGGAGCGAGCTCAAGGCGCTCTGCCGGTAGGAACTGGCTCGCGGCCGGGGTCGATGCAGCGCGGCGATTCCCTGCCGGGGGAATCTCGGGATGACAATTGTAAGGATCGCTTCTGTCTTGTGTGAGCGCCCCCCCTGGCGCTACATTGGGAATGGCGCGACCCATTCCTGCCAGCCGGGCTTGCCCGACCCACCGGTCACGAACGTCGCTCCGGCCGACCCTCGCGATGAAGAGTCTTCCCGAACCCGGACCGGGTGCGTCGGCGGCGCATTGCCCGGGGAGCGTCGGCGGCCTGCAGCGCTTCAGCCTCGTTCCCGGAGGATCGGGGCCCGTCCATGGCGTCTTCATCGGAGTGGTTCGTGAACGACGAGAAACCGGTCCTCTTCCTCGACCGCAACGAGAATCGCTTCGGCCCCGCACCCGGGTGCCTGGACGTGCTGCGCGAGGCCTCACCCGACCTGCTCCACAGCTACACCCGCGCCTTCCAGCGCGGGGCGTACAGCGACCTCTCGGTGCGGCTGGGCGAGCTGCACGGAGTCGCCGAGGCGCGGATCATCCTGGGCTACGGTTGCGAGGATATCCTCAAGCAGGCCGTGCACCACTTCCTGCCGCCCGGCGGCACCATCCTGATCCCGTCGGCCAGCTGGTGGTATTACAAGGCCATCGCCGACGAGGTCAACGGCGTCACCGTGACCTTCCCGCTGGTCGAGAACGACGAGGCCTTCGAGTTCGACGTCGAGGCGCTCATCGGCCTCAAGGCCACCCACGGGCCCGGCCTGGTGCTGATCGCGTCGCCCAACAACCCGACCGGCAACGTGCTGGCCCGCGGCGACCTGCTGCGGATCCTGGAGGCCTACAGCGACACGCCGGTGATCCTGGACCAGGCGTACTTCGGGCTGACCCGCGACGAGACCGACGACGTCGCGCGGCTCACCGACGCGTATCCCAACCTGGTGATCCTGCGCACCTTCAGCAAGCTCTACGCCCTGGCGGGCGTGCGCATCGGCTACGCGATCCTCGGCCTCGGGCTCGATGCGTTCCGGCTGTTCTGCGCCCGCAACCTGGGCTACAACCGTCTCAGCGAGCGGCTGGCGCTGGCCGCCCTCGACGATCCCGACTACTACCGTGACCTCGCGGTGCGCATGGCCGACGATCGGGCCGCGTTCTACGAGCTCTTCCGCGCCTATCCGGACTGCCGGATCTTCGAGTCCGCCGCCAACTTCGTCCTGGTCAAGCTGCCGGACGAGGTGGTGCCGGTGCTCAAGGAGGCGCTCGACCGGCAGGGTCTGGTCATCAAGTTCTTCAGCGAGCCGCGGTTCGTCGGCTACGCGCGGATCAGCCTGGGGACCGACACCGAGAACGCCCGGCTGCGCGCGGCGATCCGCGAGGCCTGGCCGACGTCGGCCACCGGCACGGCTTCCGCTGGCGGGGTGGCGTGAGGCGGGGATTCGGCGCGCTGCTCGACGAGTACCGCTCGATGCTCAAGGCGCGCGAGCTGGAAGAGGTCCTGGATCTGGCCGTCTTCCGTCCGGCGGCCTACGGACTGGTCAAGCTCGTCCAGCCCACCACGCTGACGCCCAACCAGCTCACCGCCGTCAGCCTCGTGCTCGGCCTCGGGGCCGGGGCCTGCTACTGGCAGGGCTCGCCGGGCTTCCTGCTCGCCGGCGCGATCCTGCTCTTCCTCACCAACCTGTTCGACTGCGCCGACGGCATGCTGGCCCGCGTGCGCGGCACCAGCTCGCTGACCGGGTATCTGTTCGACGGCCTGGTGGACTACTCCACCAACACCGCGGTGCTGATCGGCATGCTGCACGGATTGCACGCCCATAGCGGCCGCACCGACTTCATCTGGCTCGTGGGCGTTCCCGGCGGCCTGAGCTATGCCTGGTGGTGCGCCCGGGTCGACCGCTTTCGCAACGAGTGGCTCGACAAGGTGTACGGGCGTCGGCGCGATCCCCGCGTCGAGCTGGCGGAGATGCGCCGGGTGGCCACTGCGTATCCGGTGGAGACCCACATCTGGGACCGGATCCTGATCCGGGCCTACGGGCTGTACGTGAAGCTGTGGTACTCGGCGCCCTCGCCCCGCGCGGCGTGTCCGTGCGAGGGCATCCCCCTGGAGACCTGGGTCCGCGCGCGCAGGCCCGTCCTGCAAGCGGCGGTGCTGCTGGGCCCGACCATGCACCTGTCGTTGATGATGGCCGCCGGCGCCACCGACCGGCTGGCCTGGTATTTCTGGTTCAGCCTGGTCGTGGGCACCACGTGGGGCCTGGCGGTGCTCGCGTGGCGCGTGGCCGTGGACCGGCGCCTGGCGGCCGGCCCGGCGAGAGGAGCGGACGATTAGAGCCGTCGTGCTCGCGGCCGGGCAGGCGACCCGGCTGCGTCCCCTGACCGATCGATGCCCCAAGTGCCTGCTCGAGGTCGGCGGAGAGACCCTCCTGGGCCGCGCCGTCCGCCTGCTGGCCGAGCGCGGGATCCGGCGCTTCACGGTGGTCGACGGCTTCTGCGGCGCGATGATCCGCGAGGCGCTGCTGGGCGGTTTTCCGACCCTGGATTTCACCTTCGTGCGCAACGCGGACTTCGCGACCACCAACAACGCCTGGTCGCTCATGCTGGCCGGTTGCCGCGGCGACGAGCCCGTGTTCCTGATGGACGGCGACATCCTCTGCGAGCCCGCGGTCTACGACGCGGTGCTGACCGCGGAGGCGCCCAACCGCCTGGGCCTGCGCACCCGCGGCGAGCTCGGCGAGGAGGAGATGAAGGTCCGACTGGACGCGCGGGGACTGGTGACGGAGCTGTCCAAGGAGATCCCGGTCGCTGAGGCGGCCGGGGAGTCGGTGGGGCTGGAGGTCTTCTCGGCGGAATTCATCGCCGCCCTGCATCCCGTCCTGCTGCGTCGCCTCCGCGTGGAGCAGCGCGTGCACGAGTACTACGAAGAGGCGTTCAACGAGCTGGCGCGGGCCGGCCACGCCATCGCACCGGTCGATCTGGGCCGGCTCCGCTGCCTGGAGATCGACACGCCGGACGACCTCGCGGCCGCGCGCCGGATCTTCGAAGGGCCCTGACGTGGCCGAGTCGCTGGCCATCGGTTTCCTGCTGGGCTGGATCGGCTCCATGCCGATCGCCGGGGCCGTGTCCATCTTCGTGTTCCAGCGGGGCCTGGCCGGACGGGTGCGCGACGGGATGCGCCTGGCGGCCGGGGCGGGGATCGCCGAGGCGCTGTGGTGCGCCGCGGCGCGCCTCGGTGCCGGTCACGTGGTCGCGCGGTGGCCCGCCGTCGGGACCGCGGCCGAGTCCGTGGGCGGCGTGGTCCTCGTCGTGCTGGGGATCGTCTTCCTGAGGCGGCGGCGTCCGCTGACCGCCGCACCGAGCGTCCGCGGGGCGTCCGCCGGGTCGGGCAACTTCCGCCTGGGGTTCGCGCTCGTCGTCGGCAACGTCTCGATCCCGGTCAACTGGCTGGCGCTGATCACGATCGCCCACTCGGTGGGGCCGCGGCCGCTGGCCGGGCCTCCGGGCGCCTTCGCGCTGGGGGTCGCCCTCGGCATCCTCGGCTGGTTCACGGTGCTGGTGCTGCTGCTCGACCACCTGCGGACCCGCCTGGCCGAGCGGACGCTGCCGTTGATCATGCAGGCGATGGGCGCGCTGCTGATCGTCGCCGGGCTGGTGGCGATGGCCCGGGTCTGGCTGTTCTAGCGACCTCGGGTCAGTACGCCGTCACGGTCTCGATCTCCAGCCGGAACGGACCCGCCTGCTTGTCGGCCACCATCAGACCCAGCTGGCGGACCCGCGACGGGTCGAGCGCGCCGCCGCCGCCGAGCCGGCGTCCCCGGAACACCTGCTCGAACTGCGAGAACGGCGCCGCGATCTGGACCCACTCGCCATCCGTGGTCGAAAAGGCGAACCGCCAGGCCGGACCGTCGAAGCGGTCGTCGTCGCGCAGGCGCAGCTGGTAGGTGCGGCCGTCGCCGCGCACTCGCAGCAGGATGCCGTGGTGGTCGGCCAGGGGGAAGGGGCGCGGCAGGGTGCGCACGGAGGCGAAGCCGCCGTTGTTGGCGAGGCTGAGGTGGCCGCTGAAGACGAGGCGGTCGCCTTCCTGGGCGAGTCCGCCCTGGCTGAGGCCGCCCATGACGGTATCGTGCACCGCTTGCCAGCGGCGCGGCTCCGAGGGGTCGGTGGCGTCGACCAGACGCGGTGAGACCACGCCGGCGGCGAGCAGGAACAGGAGCGCGGAGGGCAACATCATCGGATCCGTTTCGTGGCGGCTCCCATAGCTTAATCCGAGCGCGGCCGGTTGGCCGCTGCCGTTTCCGGTCGGGCCGCCAGTTTTACCTTGGCGCTTAGATAACAGGCGTTATCTTATCGGTCGACCCTGGCTCCTCGCACCGCTCCGGAGGCTGCATGCTCCCCCGTCTCGAGCTCATCGATCTCGACCAGCCCGACCTCACGGGCTACCGGCGCTTCATCAGCTGCTGGCTCAGCACGGGCGAAGGGCCGACGTTCGTCGTCGACCCGGGCCCCGGCAACACGGCGCCCCGGCTGATCGCGCGGCTGGCCGAACTCGGCGTGCACCGCCTCGACTGGATCCTTCTGACCCACATCCACCTCGACCATGGGGGTGCGGCCGCCGATCTGCTCGCCGCCTACCCCGGCGCACGGGGCGTCGGCCACGAGAGCGCCGGGCCGCACCTCGTCGCGCCCGAGCGGCTCTGGGAAGGGTCGCGCCAGGTGCTCGGCGGCATCGCCGAGCGCTACGGCCGGCCCGCGGCGGTGCCCGCGGCGTCGCTGGCCGGCTACGCCGAGCTCGCGCAGCAGGGCGTCGAGGTGATCGAGACTCCCGGCCACGCGCCGCACCACGTCAGCTTCCGGCATCAGGACACCCTCTTCCTGGGCGAGGCGGCCGGCACGTTCCAGCCGCTTGCGGACGGCCGCTGGTACCTCCGTCCCGCCACGCCGCCCCGGTTCAAGCTGGAGGTGGCCCTGCGCAGCCTCGACCGCCTGCTGGCCCTGGATCCGGCGCCCGCGCGGCTGGCGTTCGCGCACCACGGCCTGCTCGAGGGACGCGCGACGGAGCTGCTGCGGCTCGCACGCCGGCAGCTCCAGCAATGGGTCGACGTGGTGCGCGCCGCCCGCGCCCATGCTCCCGCCGCGGGGTTCGACGAGCTGGCCGACGGCGTGATCGCGCGTCTGCGCGAGCACGACCCGAACTTCGGCCTCGGCCACCTGCTGGACCCGGACATCGCGGCCCGCGAACAGGACTTCACGAAGCAGACCCTGCGGGGTATGGTGCAGTACGTCGATGAGGGAGCCGGCCGGCAGGCCGGTTGAACGGACGGCCAGAGGCATGAACGTCTTCGCATACCTGGGACACGCGGTGCTCGACGGCCTGGCCACGGCCGGCCGCGGCTTCATGGTGTTCTGCGGCATCGTCTGCCACCTGGGCGTGAGCTGGAAGCGCCGCAACGAGATCATCGAGCAGATGCACATCCTGGTGATCGGCTCCATGCCCCTGGTGATCACCACCGCGGCGTTCACCGGCGCCATCGTCGCCGTGCAGACCGGCTACCAGATGAAGAACTACGTGCCCATGATCTTCCTGGGCACCATCGTGGCCAAGAGCGTGATCCTGGAGATGGGTCCGGTGCTGGCCGCGCTGGTGGTCGGCAGCCGTCTGTCGGCCAACTACGCCGCCGAGCTGGGCACCATGAAGGTGACCGAGCAGCTCGACGCCATGGAGATCATGGCCATCGAGCCGGTGCAGTACCTGGGCCTGCCGCGGTTCGTGGCCGGGGTCTTGATGATGCCCGTGGCGACCCTGGTGGCCGACTTCATCGCCATCATCGCCGCCCTGATCGTCTCCATGATCACGCTCGACGTGACGGTGCAGACCTTCACGGCCGGCATGCGCTTCTTCTGGGATATCGCCGACCCCATCACGGGCCTCGCGAAGACCTTCTTCTTCGGCGGCATCATCGCCATGAGCGGCATCTACCACGGCTTCGCCACCCAGGGCGGCGCCGAGGGCGTGGGCAAGGCCACCATGCAGGCCGTGGTGGCCACCTGCCTCAGCGTGCTGGTGGCCGACTACATCCTCAACACGGTCTTCATGCAGATCATCTTCGGAGGGCCGCGATGAGCGACCAGGCCTTCCCGATCCCCGATCTGCGCGAGGCCGATCCGTCGGCCTTCCCGGGCATCGTGGTGGAGGACGTGAGCAAGCGCTTCGGCGACAAGGTGGTGCTCGACCACTGCCACCTGTCGATCAACAAGGGCGAGACGCTGGTCGTCATCGGTCGCAGCGGCCAGGGCAAGTCCGTGCTCCTGAAGCACATCGTGCGGCTGCTCGAGCCCGACGCCGGCCGCATCTGGGTCGAGGGCCGGTGCGTCACCGACCTCGGACGCGGCGCCCTGATGGAGCTGCGCAAGACGTTCGGCATGCTCTTCCAGGGGGCCGCGCTGTTCGACAGCATGACCATCTGCGAGAACATCGGCCTCATCCTGCAGGAGCATACGGACTGGACCGCCGAGCGCATCCGCGCGCGGGCCTGCGAATGCCTCGAGCTGGTGGGGCTGGTCGGCACCGAGGACAAGCTGCCGAGCGCGCTGTCGGGCGGCATGAAGAAGCGGGCGGGGCTGGCGCGGGCCATCGTCATGGAGCCGGAATACATCCTGTACGACGAGCCCACGACCGGCCTGGATCCCATCACCGCCGACGCCATCAACGACCTCATCATCAAGCTCCAGCGGGAGCTGCAGGTCACCAGCATCGTGGTGACCCACGACATGCCCAGCGCCTTCAAGGTGGGCGACCGCATGGCCATGCTCAACGACGGCCGCATCGTGTTCCAGGGCTCGGTGGACGAGGTCCGCAAGACCGACCACCCCGCCGTGCGACAGTTCATCGAGGGGCGGGCCGAGGGCCCGCTGGGAGTGTTCTAGGAGGGTGGCATGAATCAGCAGCGGAGCCGCGAGATCCAGGTGGGCGTGATGGTGGTGATCGGCATCGCCATCCTCGTGGGCGGCCTGATGTTCTTCAAGAACGTGAAGCTGGACACCTCCATGGCCACCTACAGCGTCGATTTTCCGGCGGTCGAGGGCCTGCTCAAGGGCGACCGCGTGCAGGTGCGCGGCATCCGCGTGGGCTCGGTCCAGGGGTTCGAGATCCTGCCCGGCAAGGTCCGCGTGCACCTGGAGATCGAGGACTGGGTGCGCCTGTACGACAACGCCCGGGTCGTCCTCGTGCTCAAGGGCATCGTCGGCGAGGTGCTCGTGGACATCGAGCCCGGAGACGGCACCCTGGTGCAGCCCGGCTACGTCTTCACCGGGCGCAACGCCGCGTCCATGCTCGCGCTGGGCGACCGCGTGAACGTGGCGCTGGACAGGATGGCCGCGCTCAGCGACGAGGTGCGCGGCTTCGTCGGCGAGCTGCGCGGCCAGGGCCTGGTGACGGGCGTGCTGGCGGCCACCGAGCGCACCGTGCTCGAGGTGGAGGGCACGGTGGCCGAGAACCGGGTCGCCCTCCGCGAGCTCACCGTCAACCTGTCCGAGCTCACGGCCGCCGTCCAGGCCGCCCTGGGCGACGGCAAGCTCGACACCACGCTCACCGCCGCCCGCGGCGCGGCCGAGAGCCTGACCGCCACCCTGGCCGACCTCAGCGAGACCAACGCCCGGCTCGCGAGCCTGCTCGACAAGCTGGACTCCGGCGACGGGACCGCGGCCCGGCTGTTCAACGATCCGTCGCTCTACGTGCAGGCCGACAGCACGCTGCAGTCGCTGCAGCGGCTCACCGACCAGCTGCGTCGCAATCCCAAGGCCATGCTCCGGATGTCGCTCTTCTGATGACCGCCTGGCTCACGGGGCTGCCCCTGTTGCTGTTCGGAGCCGCGTGCACGGTGTCGACGGCCGCCGGCAACGTGGGCGCCGGCCTGCTGATCGCCGCGGCGCTCGCGGCCTGGGCGCGGCATCGCCGACGCCTGGTCGACACGGTGCCGCGCGAGGTGCTGCTCGCCCTCGGCGCCCTCTACCTCACCCACGCGCTGGCCACCCTGCTGGCCCATCCCGGGCCCATGCGCTGGGGCAAGCTGGGCGAGGAGATGTGGTTCAAGCTGCTCGTGGTGTCGGTGCCGCTGGTGGCGGCGGGCCGGCCGCGGCTCGTGCTGAACGCGATCCGGCTGACGCTCGCGGCGGCCGTGATCACCGCCGGCTACGCCCTCTGGCAGAACGTCTCGGGTCAGGACCCGTGGCGCGGCCGGCCGCTCCTGCATACCGCGGGGCATGCGATCGCCACCGGCTTCCATTCCCACCACCTGAGCTACGGCGGCCAGGCCATGCTCAGCCTGGCGCTCGCGATGGCCTGGCTGCGCGAGGACCTGCTCACGCGACCGCGCCGCCTCTGGCTCCCGTTTGCGGTCTGCGCGGCGCTGGGCGCGGGCCTCATCGGCTCGTTCGCGCGCAGCGCGCAGCTGGGCGCGTTCGCGGCCGCCGTCTTCCTGGTGACCACCCTGCCCGGGCGCTGGCGGCGAGCCGGCGTGGGCTCGCTCGTGGGCCTGCTGGTGATCGCGGCGGTGCTGCCGGCGGTGCGCCTGCGGGTGATCGAGGGCTTCACGGACGAGAAGGAGGTGACCCGACCCAACCTGTGGCGCAGCTCGCTGGCGGGCATCGCCCACCGGCCGCTGCTGGGCTGGGGGCCGGGCAACTTCCGGGTGATGCTGGCCGAACACGAGGTGCCCGGCTACTACGAGTCGCGCGCCCACAGCCACAACGATTACCTCATGCACGCGGTCAACGCGGGCGTGCTGGGCCTGGCGGCCGCCCTCTGGCTCCTGTGGGCCACGGTGCGGCACCTGCACCGGGGCTGGCGCCGCGGCGGGCCCGGCAGCTGGGTGATGCTCGGCGCGCTGGCCGCGCAGGTGTCGGTGGCGGTGGCCGGGCTCTTCCAGGTCTACCAGACCGACGACGAGCCCGAGATGCTCCTCTACTTCCTGGTGGGCTGCGGCCTGGCCCTGCTGACGGCTCAGCGCGACGGGGCGTCGGCGTCCGCGTCCGCGTCGGCTCCCGGGGCTTGACGGAACCGCCGTCGGCCCGTTGCGTTCATACCCGAGGCGCCGCTTTCAGGCGTCCCCTACCCTGCCCTGGAGCATCGCATGCGCCTTGCCGCGAGCTTGCTGATGACCGGCCTCCTGCTGGCGGCCGGCTGCGCGAAGGATGACACGGTGGTGGCCGTCGCCTACGACGGCGACCCGATCGACGACCTCACCGTGGAGGTCACCACCCCGAGCACCGCGACGTTGCGCTGGACCGCTCCGTCGGCCGGCGGGGTGTCGGCCGCGAGCTACCGCCTGCGCTGGCGTGTCGGCAGCCTGGAGGCGGCCACCTGGGATGACGCCACCGCGGTCGAGGACCTGCCCGAGCCCACCGTTCCCGGCGATCCGGAGGTGCAGTGGGTGATCGACCTGCCCGCCGGCCAGACCGTCGCGTTCGCCGTGCGCTACACCCAGGGCGCGGGCGTCTCCGATCTCTCGAACGTCGTGGTCGTCGACCTGGCTGCCGCCCCGGACGCACCCGCCGGCTGCGTCTACCTGCCGGCCGCGACGTTCACCATGGGCAGCGCGACCGACGAGCTGGGCCGGGCGGCCGACGAGGGCCGCCACCAGGTCACCTTCGGCCGCGGCTTCTTCCTCGCCCGCCACGAGGTCACGCAGCAGGAGTACGCCGACGTGACCGGCCTGTCTCCCAGCTACCACGAGGGTCTCCAGAAGCCGGTGGAGCGGGTGGCGTTCCTGGATGCGATCAGGTACTGCAACCTCCTGTCGGCCCGCGACGGCCTCGCGCCGGCCTACGTGATCGCGGGCGAGGAGGTGGCCTGGACCGTCGACGCCGAGGGCTGGCGCCTGCCCACCGAGGCGGAGTGGGAGTACGCCTGCCGGGCGGGCTCCACCACGTCGCTGGCGGGCGGCGAACTCGCGGTCACCGGCTGCGAGCTCGACTACGTCCTCGAGCAGTTCGGCCTCTACTGCGGCAACGACCTCGACGGCGACGACGAGGAGACGGGGCCGTTCCCGGTCGGCCGCTTCCGCCACAACGCCTGGAACCTCGTTGACATGCACGGCAACGTGCTCGAGTGGTGCTGGGACTGGTATGCGGCCGACCTGGGCTCGAGCGCGGTCGTGGACCCGCGGGGGCCCGCCACCGGCTTCGTGCGGGTGCTGCGTGGCGGCGCCTGGTCGAGCCCGGCCGAGGCCTGCCGCTCGGCCCGCCGCAGCTACCTCGTGCCCGGCAACAGCAACCCGGCGGTCGGCTTCCGGGTGGCCCGGACGGCCGCCTGGTAGGAGCCTGCACTCCCCCCGTTGATCTTTGGGCCGAAACGGCTATGATTCCCGTTCGCCCGGAACCACCGTGCCCTGCGGCCCTCACGAGGATGAGCCATGGCCTACGATCCTTCCGTCATCGAGCCCCGCTGGCAGCAGTACTGGAACGAGCACGAGACGTTCAGGACGCCCGACCAGAGCGACAAGCCCAAGTACTACGTGCTGGACATGTTCCCCTACCCGTCGGGCCAGGGCCTGCACGTCGGCCACCCCGAGGGCTACACGGCGACGGACATCATGGCGCGCTTCAAGCGCCTGCGCGGCTTCAACGTGCTGCACCCCATGGGCTGGGACGCCTTCGGCCTGCCGGCGGAGAACTACGCGGTGAAGACGGGCACCCACCCGGCCGTCACCACGAAGAAGAACATCGAGACCTTCAAGCGGCAGCTGCAGATGTTCGGCTTCAGCTACGACTGGAGCCGCGAGGTCTCCACCACCCATCCCGAGTACTACCGCTGGACCCAGTGGATCTTCACCCTGCTCTTCAAGCAGGGCCTGGCCTACGAGGCCGAGGTGGCGGTGAACTGGTGCCCCGAGCTGGGCACCGTGCTGGCCAACGAGGAAGTCGTCGACGGCAAGAGCGAGGTGGGTGGCCACCCCGTCATCCGCAAGCCCATGAAGCAGTGGATGCTGCGCATCACCGCCTACGCCGAGCGCCTGCTCGCGGACCTCGACGGCCTCGACTGGCCCGAGGGCATCAAGGAGCTGCAGCGCAACTGGATCGGCCGCTCGGAGGGCGCCGAGGTGGACTTCGAGGTGCCCGCGCTCGGCGAGAAGCTGCGCGTGTTCACCACCCGGCCCGACACCCTCTTCGGCGCCACCTACATGGTGGTCTCGCCCGAGCATCCGTGGGTCGACCGCCTGGCCGTGGGCGAGCAGCGTCAGGCCGTGCTGGACTACTGCGAGGACGCGGCGCGGAAGAGCGAGCGCGACCGCCAGGTGGCCAAGGACAAGACCGGCGTCTTCACCGGCACCATGGCCGTCAACCCGGTCAACGGCCAGGAGATCCCCATCTGGGTGGCCGACTACGTGCTCATGGGCTACGGCACGGGCGCCATCATGGCCGGGCCCGCCCACGACCAGCGCGACTGGGAATTCGCCCGCCAGTTCGACCTGCCCATCGTCCAGGTGATCGCGGGCGGCGACATCGAGCAGGAGGCCTGGTCGGGCGACGGCGAGCTCATGAACTCGCCCCTGATCGACGGCCTGCGCGTGCCCGAAGCCAAGGCCAAGATCTCCGCCTGGCTCACGGATCGCGGCCTGGGCGAGACCAAGGTCAACTACAAGCTGCGCGACTGGCTGTTCAGCCGTCAGCGCTACTGGGGCGAGCCGTTCCCGCTGTTGAAGCTGGCCGACGGCACCGTCCGCGTGCTCGAGCCCGACGAGCTGCCGCTCATGCTGCCCGAGGTGGAGGAGTACAAGCCGTCGGGCAGCGGCGAGGGCCCCCTGGCCACCATCGACGAGTGGGTCAACACCACCGACCCGAAGACCGGCCAGGCCGCCACCCGCGAGAGCAACACCATGCCCCAGTGGGCGGGCTCCTGCTGGTACTACCTGCGCTTCATCGACCCGCGCAACACCGAGGCCGCCTGGGGCAAGGAGAAGGAAGACTACTGGATGCCGGTGGACCTCTACCTCGGGGGCACCGAGCACGCCGTGCTGCACCTGCTGTACGCCCGCTTCTGGCACAAGGTGCTCTTCGACCTCGGCCTGGTGAGCACCAAGGAGCCGTTCCAGGCCCTGCGCAACCAGGGCATGATCCTGGGTGAGAACGGCGAGAAGATGAGCAAGAGTCGCGGCAATGTCGTCAACCCCGACGACGTGATCCGCGTCCACGGCGCCGACGCCCTGCGCATGTACCTCATGTTCCTGGGCCCGCTGGACCGGGACAAGCCCTGGAACACCAAGGGCATCGAGGGCCTGCGCCGGTTCCTGGATCGCGTGTGGCGCCTGTATTGCGATGACGACACCGACGAGCTGCTGCCGTCGTTGCAGGTCGTGGAGCCCGACGAGGCGTCGCTCAAGATCCTCCACCGGTGCATCGCCGAGGTGACCGACCGCACCGAGAACCTGCTCTTCAACACCGCCATCTCGAGCATGATGGTGTTCGTCAACGAGATGAACCAGCTCGCCGTGCGGCCGCGCAAGGTGATGGAGCAGTTCCTGCTGCTGCTGGCGCCGTACGCGCCGCACGTGTGCGAGGAGCTGTGGCGCAAGCTGGGCCACCAGACGTCGCTGACCTACGCCGCCTGGCCCGAGCTGGACGAGCGGTACCTGGTGGAGGACCTGGTCACCTACGTGGTGCAGGTCAACGGCAAGGTGCGGGAGAAGCTGGAGGTGGCGGCGGACGCGGGGGAGGAGGCTGTGCGCGAGGCGGCCCTGGCCAGCGAGAAGGTGCAGAAGTGGCTGGAGGGCAAGGAGCTGGTGAAGACGGTGTTCGTGCCCGGGAAGCTGGTGGGGTTGGTGGTGAAGTAGCGACCACGTGTGCTGACCGCGACTTGATCTGACAGCTACCCCTTCCGAGGCTGCTTGTGTCTGGCTAGATCACAGCTGCCAGACGCCCCTCTCCGCCGAGGTCGGTCTTCTCCATCGCCGCCGGCAGGTTGTCCAGGAACGTGGCCATCGGCGTGCGCCCCTGGCATCGCTTCCCTTGGTGGGTTCGACGAGTATTGTACTTTGGACTTCCCCCGGTTCTCTAGACACTTCCTAGGCTATACTATGGCCGAAGGAGGAGTCGATGAGCAGCCCCAAGTACACGCAGGAGTTCAAGGACGAGGCGGTTCGCCAAGTCACCGAACGTAACTACCCAGCCAAGGAAGTCGCCGAGCGTCTCGGCATCGCCCTCAACACGCTCTACATCTGGATCAGGAAAGCCCGGCCGGCGCAGGCCGAGGCCGACGCGCTAGCCGCCCAGAAGAAGGAGATCCAGCGCCTCAAGGCGGAGCTGAAGCGCACCCAGGAAGAGCGCGACATCTTAAAAAAAGCCGCCGCGTACTTTGCAAAGGACCCCGAGTAAAGTACGCGTTCATCCGCGATCACCGGCATGAGCATCGGCTCGCCGTGCTGTGCCGGGTTCTTCGGGTCCATCGTAGCGGCTACTACGCCTGGCTCAAGAAGCCAGAGTCGGACCGCGTCGTTGAGGATGATCGGCTCCTGGCCAAGATCAAACGATTCCACCAGGAGAGCGGTGGAGCGTACGGCAGTCCGCGTATCTTCAAAGACCTCCGCGACGACGGCGAGGCGTGCGGCCGTCACAGAGTCGCTCGAGTCATGAAACAGGCCAAGGTCAAGGCGATCCGCAGCTACAAGAAGCCGCGATATGTGGCCGGAAAGCCGTCGCTCTTGGCTCCCAACGTCCTGGACCGGGAGTTCGATGTCGCTGCGCCGAACGAGGTGTGGGTCACCGACATCACTTACATCCGGACCTGGGTCGGATTCGTCTACCTCGCCGTCGTGATGGACCTGTACTCGCGGAAGATCGTCGGCTGGTCGATGAAGACGAGCCTGGGCCGTGAACTCGTCATCGACGCCTTGCTGATGGCGGTTTGGCGGCGGAGGCCGAAGACCAGGGTCCTCGTCCACTCGGACCAGGGCTCGCAATATGGGAGCTTCGACTGCCGGAAGTTCCTCGAGGCACACAATCTCAGACCCAGCATGAGTCGCCGCGGCAACTGCTGGGACAACGCCGTGGCGGAGTCGTTCTTTAGCTCACTGAAGAAGGAAAGGATTCGCCGGAGGGTCTACCACAAGGTCTCGGACGCGAAGTCGGATGTGTTCGACTACATCGAGATGTTCTATAATCCAAGGCGTCGTCACAGCCACCTGGGCGACGTCAGTCCCGAGGCGTTCGAGTGCGCCTCAGCAATAGGCTGAGGAGTGTCTACGAAACCAGGGGAAGTCCACTGTGGCCAATTGTACAGTCATGCGAACCGACGGCGAGATTGCGTTTAACCTGGCGAATCATGACCCTGTCACGATCGTCGACAGCACCTTCCAGAGCAACGGCATCGTCGTGTATCTCGCAAGCCTTGGCCTGGGCACCATCCGCAATAATCAATTCCTTCGTACTGGTACCGAGGATTGGATCCTCTGCCCCTACCACCCCTCCTTCCAGCAAGATATCGACTTGAGCGGCAACTACTGGGGAACAACGGACGTCGAGGAAATTGCCGAAGGCATCTGGGATTGTCACGACGACGACCACGCATACCATTGCGTCGTCTTCGAGCCGTTGGCGGATGAGCCCGTGCGGACGGAGCCGCACAGCTGGAGCGCGATCAAGAGCCTGTTTGACAGCGGCGGAGACGGGAACAAGTAGCGAGCGTAAGCTCCCCTCAATAGAGGACCAGCGATAAGTAGAGCCTTCTGGCATACTGACAGCCAGGAGGTTCTGATGAAGAAGTCGCGATTCACTGAGACACAGATCGTCTCGATCCTCGCTGAAGCCGATGCCGGACGTTCCGTGAAGGATCTGTGCCGGGAGCACGGGATCAGTCCGGCGACCTACTACAGTTGGAAATCGAAGTACGGCGGCCTTGATGCCTCAGAACTGAAGCGCATCAAGGATCTTGAGGCCGAGAACGCCGAACTGAAGCGGATGTATGCCGATGCGAGCCTGGAGCGCGACGCGCTGAAGAGGCTGCTGTCAAAAAAACTCAAAGGCCGCTAGATCGACGAGAAGCCGCAAGGTATCTGGTGGCCGAAGAAGACCTGCCTGTCCGTCGAGCCTGCGACCTTGTGGGGCTGGCCAGGTCGGCGTGGTATGCCGGGACGCAGAATCGCCTCGCTCGAGACGGCGAGGTGACCGCGGCCTTGGAAACGGTGATCGAGAAGCACCGTCGCTGGGGATTCTGGAAGTGTTTCGACTGGCTACGGAACGACGGACAGCCCTGGAATCACAAGCGCGTGTATCGGGTCTACAAGGCGCTGGGGCTGAACCACAAGAGCCGGACGAAGAAGAGGGTGCCGCGGCGGCCCCGGGTGCCGCTGGAGGTGCCGGCGCGCCCCAACGCCGTCTGGGCCCTGGATTCCATGCAGGACACGCTCGACAATGGTCGGCGTTTCCGCACGCTGAACGTCCTGGACGAAGGCGTGCGCGAGGTGTTGGGCATCGAGATCGATACGTCACTGCCGGCCAAGCGGGTCGTGCGACTGCTGAATCAACTCAAGGATTGGTACGGGCTCCCGGACGCCCTGCGGTGCGACAACGGTCCCGAATTCATCAGCTCGAAGCTTGCCGATTGGTGCGAGACGAACAAAGTCGAACTCCGCCACATTCAACCAGGGAAGCCGAATCAGAACGCCTACATCGAGCGATTCAATCGTACGTACCGGGAAGAGGTGCTGAGCGCCTACGTCTTCGAGGATCTGGACGACGTGCGGGAGATCACGTGGCAGTGGATGCTGGGGTACAACGAGGAGCGTCCTCACGACGCGCTGGGCAAGATCCCGCCAGCGGTCTACAGGAGGGCATTGGAAGCTGGAAACTCTACTTTCAAACGGTCCGCTTGACGGGGGAGCTTACGCCGCCCCGTGGCGGAGCCGTCGGTGAGGTCGCAGTAGACCCACAGCGCCGTCGTGATGGGCGGCCCGTCGTAGGTCAGTGGCACCAGAGCCGCGGGCGCGGACTCCGTCACCTCCACGGTGGTCGCGGCCATGTGAACGATGGGGACCTGGGCCACCGCACCGGTGGCGAGCAGGCCGAACAGCAAGAGCAGGGTCTTCATGGGTGTTGTCCTTCGTGTGACCACGGCGTGGTCGTCGTGGGTTCAGTGATGTCGACTCAACGAATCAAGGACAGGCGGCTCGACCCCATCCCGGCCGCCGACTCCAGGCGCAGCAGGTAGGTGCCGCTGGCCTGGGCGCGACCCGCGTCATCCTGGCCGTACCAGATCTGTTCATGCCGGCCCGCCGCGTGGTGGCGATGGACCAGGTGCATACCAGCCGGCCCGCGGCGTCGTAAACCGCCAGGCGCACGGGCCCGGGCGTGGGCACGGTGTAGCGGATGCGGGTCATGGGGTTGAAGGGGTTGGGGTAGGCCTGCATGGCGATGGTGGTCGCGGTCGGGACGTCGTCGGCGTCGCTCAGGGGGGCGGCGAACTTGACGACGGACCACTGGTCCCCGCCGTTCCCCGCCCCGGTCCAGCTGAACCCCACCGCGACGATGCTCCCGTCGGGGCCCACGGCCACGTCGTTCAGGCGATCCGGCCGGCCGGGGGTGAGGTTCCAGGTCCGCGTCCAGGCCACCGCGCCGTCGGGCGTGAGCCCAACCAGGAAGAAGACGGTACCCGACGCGCCCGGGTTGTCGCTCCCCCCGGCGACGATGGATCCGGACGGCCCCATGGCGGCCGCCGCCATGATGTTGCTAGTGCCGGCGCCCGCGGCCGTCGCCAGCCACAGCTCCTGGCCCTGGGCGTCGAAGCATTGGGCGTGGAACCGGGCGGAGGTCAGGCCGCCGGTGCCCAGGACGATGATCCGGTCGTCGTCCGTGACCAGCATCTCCGCCACCTCGACCGACACGAATTCCATGGGCTCGGGGTAGCGTCCGCGCCAGAGGACGGTGCCGTCCGCCGCCATGCGCCAGGTGAAGGAGGCGGGGATGCCCAGGGTCTCCATCTCGTCGTTGCTGGTGAACACCGCGCCGCCATCGGAGAGGGCCGCCACCCGGAGGTTCTGGGCGCCGACCTCCACGGGGTGCATCACGCTCCAGAGGGAGTCGCCCGCGGCGGCGTAGCGCGCGCTGAGGTTGAAGTCCGGCGCCTGGAGGCCGGCCAGGTACACGCTGCCGTCGGTCCCGAAGGCGATGTCCGAGGGCAGCTCGGTCCCCCCGGCGTCCAGGATCCGGCTCCAGAGGGTCTGGCCCTGGGGGTCGACGGTCCACACCAGGATGTCGGTGTTGGCCAGAGGGGCGTAGGTGCACCAGTTGCCGTCGCCGTCGCGATCCAGCCGCGAGTTCAGGGCGATGAAGCCCACCAGATCGCCGTGGGTCCGGTTCTCCCAGACGGTGTCGCCCTGCGTGTCCACCTTCATCAGGCTCAGGTAGGTGCCCAGCTGGGAGTCGTGGCCCATGGCCGTGAACACCGCCGCGCCGTCCGCGTCCAGCCTGAGGTCGGTGATGGTGGTGCCGCCAAGATGGTCGTCGATCCTGGTCCACAGCAGGGTGCCGTCCGCCGCATATCGCTGCAGGACGGTGCGCTGGCCCTGGGTGGGGGTGTGGGACGAGCCGACGACGACCACCGCGCCGTCCATGTCCACGGCCACCCGGCGGGCCTCGTCGGAGTAGTCCTGCAGGCCGTTCCAGGAGCGTTGCCAGAGCAACTCCGGGGGCGGGTCGGCGAGAGCGGCCACGGCGAGCAGCACGGTCAGGACGATGAGCGAGGGCTTCACGGCGTCTCCCTTTTCGAGGTTCACCCACTATAGGCGACGAAAAGGGTCAGACTGGCTCATGGTCTGACTAACACACGAGTGCCACCCGTGCCGTCAACCGCTGTCCGCCGGCCTCGAGCCGTCCCAGATACACGCCGGAGGGCACGATCCGACCGGCGTCGTCGCGGCCGTCCCAGGCCAGAGCGTGCAGGCCGGCGTCGAGGGGGATCCCGGCGGCCAGCGTGCGCACACGGCGGCCGGCGAGGTCGTAGACGCGCAGGTGCACGGCCGCGGCGGCGGGCAGGGTGAACCGGAACGCGGTCTGCGGGTTGCACGGGTTGGGACTCGCCAGGAACCGGTTGGCCTGCGGTGCGGGCGGCTCGGTCGCGACGCCCGTGGTCGTGCTCCCGCAGTGTCGGGCCACGGAGTAGACGCCGCCGAAGCCCGCGACCAGCAGGTGGTCGCCCATCCACTGCATAGCGCGGGCGTCCGCGCCGACGTCGGCCTGGGCCATCAAACGAGGTGCGTCCTGATCGCTCATGTCGAACAGCTGCACGTCGCCGGCGCCCGCGTAGCTGCCGAAGACATGGTCTTCATCGAAGGCGTAGGCCAAGCCGTAGCCGTGGACGGGCAGCGAGGTGCGGATCACCGGCGACACGGGATCGGAAACGTCCACCACGTGGAGCAGGCCCCAGCCCGTGGTCAGGTAGAGCCAGCGGCCGTTCAGGCCCAGCTCGTAAGTGGTGCCTGGATAGTCGAGCGTGCCGAGCAGCGTGGGGGCCTCGGGGTCCGAGGCATCGTACAGGAAAAGCTGGGAGCCGCAAGCTGGAGGTGGCGGCGGACGCTGGGGAGGAGGCGGTGCGCGAGGCGGCCCTGGCGAGTGAGAAGGTGCAGAAGTGGCTGGAGGGCAAGGAGCTGGTCAAGACGGTGTTCGTGCCGGGGAGGCTGGTGGGGTTGGTGGTGAAGTGAAGTAGCGACCACGCTCTTCCTCTCGCCCGGCAAGGGGCTGCCTCGCCGCGGCGTCCGGCCTTCTCGCCGGACGGCCCAGCACTTGCGGGATCCCCAGCCCGGCGCCCATCGCCCCCAGGCCCGACACCGCCTGACAACACCCCGGCGGCCACCGTCGCTCTGCTGCGACACCCTGACCTCCTCCCGCGGCCCCACGGCCACCGGGAACCCCCGTGCCCACCCAGGCCTACCGCCCCCGCCGCCC
The DNA here is from genome assembly GCA_041390065.1 of Candidatus Krumholzibacteriia bacterium. GTDB lineage: Bacteria > Krumholzibacteriota > Krumholzibacteriia > LZORAL124-64-63 > LZORAL124-64-63 > Glo-17. Next base: position 106,144 of record JAWKQQ010000011.1, on the reverse strand, counting down.
CGCGGCCACGGTGCTGCATCGCACCGTGCGCGAGCACCTGGAGACCTACCTCGCCCGCGCTGGTTCCACGCCTCGGTGGGCCTCGACCCCGAAGACGTGGCCACGGTCCAGCGCCAGATCCGCCGCCGCGGCCTGCGGTGGCTGCACCGTCATGGCCACCTCGACGACGCGGCGGTGCACGCCCTGGACGCGGCCGATCACGCGGGCGGCTGGTCGGTGGAAGCGTCGGTCTCGATCCCTGAGTGGGACCGCCAGGGCCTGGAGCGTCTGGTCAGGTACTGCGCCCGCCCGCCGCTGTCGCTGGCACGCCTGGGCCGCCTGGACGACGAGCACCTGGCGTACCGGCTGCGCAAGCCCACGGTCGACGGCGGGACCGAGTTGATCATGACCGCGCTGGAGTTGCCGGACCGGCCGGCGTACCCGGTGACGCCGCCCTGGAGACAGTGCCGGGCTCGTGTCCCACGGCCAACAGGAGAGTGGTTGTCGTGTTGCTGGTCATGGATCCGGATTCTCTGGTGTTTGGCCGCCGCCTGCCCCATTATAACGACCTCGGCGAGCGCGGGCGCCCTCGAGCGGCGTCTGCCCGCCCGCCGCTCGCATCGTCCGCCTGACATTCCAACGCGCTCCCCGTCGGGGGCGCCGTCCGTATCCGAGGAGGCTGCCTGATGAGTGTCGTCGCGAAACCCACCGACTCCAAGCTCTTGCCGTCCAACGCGTACCGCAAGCTGGAGCCCGGCGAGGTCTACGAGCCCGTCGTGGGCGCCGGCGACCGCCGGGCCGAGGTCACGCCCTGGTCCATCGGCATGGGCCTGGCCATGGTCGTGCTCTTCACGGTGGCCTGCGCCTACATGGCCCTGCGCGCCGGCAACGCCATCGAGGCGTCCATCCCCATCGCCATCCTCGCCATCACCTTCGGCCGCCTGCGCCAGACGCGCTCGACGCTGCTGGAGAACGTGATGGTGCAGTCGGTGGGCCAGGCCGCGGGCGTGGTCGCCGCCGGCGCCACCTTCGTGGTGCCCGCCATGTACATCAACGGCGTGCAGGCGCAGTGGTGGCAGATCTTCCTGGCCTGCTTCATCGGCGGCTCGCTGGGCGTCGTGTTGATCATCCCCCTGCGCAAGTACTTCGTGAAGGACCTCCACGGCGAGCTGCCGTTCCCCGAGGCCACGGCCATCAACAACATCCTCGTGACCGGCGAGAGCTCCGGCGGCGGCGCGGGCAAGATCCTCATCGCGGCCTTCGCGGTGGGCGCGCTGTTCGACTTCTCGGTGGAGGCGCTGCATCTGTGGAACGCGGGCCTTTCCAGCTCGACCCTGCTGGGCGGCTTCGGCTCGGGCGTGCGCATGGAGTTGCAGCTCAACGCGATCGCCGCGCTGTTCGGTCTGGGCTACATCATCGGCATCCGCTACGCGTCCATCATCGCGTCAGGCTCGGTGCTGGCCATGTTGGTGATGGTGCCCGCGGTGTACCTGTTCGGCAGCCAGATGGAGTCGTTCACCTTCGCGGGCACCACCTACGCCATTTCGGAGATGTCGGCGGGCTCCATCTTCAGTTCGTTCGTCAAGCCCATCGGCATCGGCGCCATCGCGCTGTCGGGTCTGATCGGCATCCTGCGCATGTGGCGCATCGTGGTGGGGTCGATCACCCTGGGCTTCAAGGCCTTCCAGGGCGGGGGCCAGGCCACCGAGGAGATCCGCACCCAGCGCGACATGAAGCCCAGCCACGTGCTGATGATCGAGGTGGCCACGACGCTCGGCATGGGCGTGCTCTTCCTCGTGGTCGGCCTGATGAACGACTACTCGTTCGGCGACAGCATCAAGTTCGGTCTGGTTGGTATGATCGCCGGCTTTCTGCTGAGCTTCCTCTTCACGCCCGTGGCCGCCCAGGCGATCGCCATCGTGGGCGTCAATCCGGTGTCGGGCATGACGCTGATCACCGTGGTGCTGACCATCGGCGTCATGATCTCGGTGGGCCTCAAGGGCACCGCCGGCATGCTCATCGCCCTGATCATCGGCACGGCGGTGTGCACGGCGCTCTCCACCTCGGGCGCCCTCATCTCCGACTTCAAGATCGGCTACTGGCTGGGCTCGACTCCCAAGAACCAGGAGAAGTGGAAATTCCTGGGCATGGCCGTGGCTGCGCTGGTGGTGGCGGCTGTGATCCCGCTCATGGACAACGCCTACCACTTCGTGGTGGAGGATCCCGCCACCGGTCAGATGATCTCCAACGAGCAGGAACTGCCCGCCCCGCAGGCCAACATGATCGCGGCGGTCTCCAACGGCCTCATGGACGATCCCGCCAACCAGCCCTGGCTGCTCTACGGCCTGGGCGCCGCGGTGGCGATCATGCTGTTCATGGCCGGCGTACCCATGCTCGCGTTCGCGCTGGGCATCTACCTGCCCATCTCCATCAACATGGCCGTGCTCGCGGGGGCGGCGGCCGCTTGGATCGTGGGCAAGACGGGCGGCAGCCAGAAGGTCAGGGAGATGCGCCAGGACCAGGGCACGCTCATCGCCTCGGGCCTCATGGCCGGCGCGGCCATCTTCGGCGTGATCACCGCGGCCCTGCGCACCAAGGACTTCGGCGCCCTCATCCGCTACATCAGCGTCGGCGAGAAGTTCTCGCTGGACGCCAGCGGCAACCTCGCTGCTGAAGCCGCCCACTGGTACGAGGGGTTCACCGGCCAGCTGATCGGACTCATCATGCTGGTCGTGCTGGCGGTCATCTGCTTCCTGCTCGCGCGGCTGGGCGCGAAGTGGCAGATGGAGGCGGACGGGAAGTAGGCGCTCGGCGCTGCTTCACGAGGTTGCGGGACGACGGCGGCTCACCGGGGCCGCCGTCGCCTTGACTGGTCGGAACACGCGTCAGGTGCTGCGCACGACCGCCGCTGTCGCTGGCACGCCTGGGCTGGCGGGACGACGAGCACCTGGTGTCCCGCCTGCGCAAACCCACGGCCGACGGCCGGACCGAGCTGATCATGACCCCGCTGGAGTTACCGGACCGGCTGGCGTACCTGGTGACGCCGGCCCGGGTGCACATGCACCGGTACCGCGGTGTGCTGGCGCCGAATGCGAGGCTGCGCAAGGCGGTGACGGCGACGGCGGGGCCGGCAGGCGCCGAGCTGCAAGCGCTGGAGGAGGCACGACAGGAGATCGTGTTCGTTGGTCTAACGCAACACGGCCAGGCTCCGGGTCTCGACCGTGCCATGGGCCTGCAGGCGCACCACGTAGACACCGCTGGCCACGGGTCGGCCCCCGTTGTCGACGCCCTGCCAGCGCACCTGCTGGTCACCGGCGGGGCGTTGGCCGTCGACCAGGGTCCTCACCAGGCGGCCGCGGAGATCGTGCACTGCCAGCTGCACCCAACCAGGCTGGGTCAGCGTAAAGGCCACGGTGGTGGACGGGTTGCAGGGGTTGGGCCGGATGGAGTCGAGGCCGGCGTCGGCGGCCGACGGCGTGGGCGCCGGGTGACCGAATCGAGGTGGCCGGTGAGCGCGAACGGGCGCGGACCAATGCCCCAGGAGTCGACCACCAACCTGAGGGTCTGGTCCTCGAACACGATGTGCTCGAGATCACCGACGAAAGCGAAGGGGCCGTGCTCGATGGACGGCGCCGTGTCGCAGATCAGCCAGTACCACCCACTCTGGGGCGCGGTGAACTCGTGAGTGAAACCCCACTGGCTGTAGATGCCGCAATGAGATTCCACGCACGAGCCCGGGGTCATGCGGGCGTCGGTGGTGAGGGAGAGGCAGATCTCGGTGTCGCGATCGGAATCCACGGCCGGATCGGGATACCAGATGTCCACGGAGCCCACGCCGATGCGCTGGCCTTGCCAGAGATAGACCTGGGCCAGGCCGTCCACCGCCACGCCCGCCGAGTCGCCGCAGACCTCCCAGGGGGCGTAGTCGTCCTCGAACTCGGTGAGCGGCATGCTGATGCGGTTGCGCTCATGGGTGAGCGCGGGCCCCTCGAGCACCTGATCGCCGAGGGGCGCATGATATGGTCGCTCCCAGCCGTTCGCGTTCACGCCCAGCAGATACTCGAATTCACGATGGAAGCCGTCGAGGGGCTCGGAATTGAGGGGGCGGACCCTCACCAGGATGTCGGAGGCGTAAGGACCGCTCACGTCCATGGTGTTCATCCCGCCCGGATACACCGACATGGTGCCCCCATAGACCAGATCGTCGCAATTGGAGCCGGCCTCGAACCACGTGACCCGGCACGCCTCGGTGGCCTCGATGGAGACCTCCAGACTGCCCTGCGCATCGATGCGGACCCAGTACCAGTCCGTGTCGATGGCCGTGTTGCCCGAGCCGTCGTCGAACCAGCCGCTGCGTCCGTGCTCGACGGCTGCATAGCCGAAGGCGGGGTCGAAGTCGTGGTGTCGGAACTGCTGATCGTCGGCGTCGCAGCCGCCGTTGAAGGTGTCCACGTAGCCGTCGACGAGGGGCGGCTCGTCCCTCACGTCGACGGCGAGGATGTCGGTGCCCCTGGCGAAGTCCAGCCCCGTTCCGTCACCCTTCCAGGACGGCCGGTAGCCACCGTCGATGGACGCGGGCCGCTTCCGGTCCCGGTCCGTCCACGTCGTCAGGTCGACGTGTGCGGCGCCCGACTCCGCCGACACCTGGGTACGGACCCGGCGGTCTTCGTGCAGGTGGATGTCGGTCTGCTTGGGCTGCATGGCGGCGGCCCGGCTGCCGTCCGGGGAGGGGGCATTCGCCGCCCAGAGGTCCTCGGGCTGCCCGAGCCGCTGCATGTTCGCGGCGGTCCGGTCGGACGAGGACCGGCTGACGCTCCTGCCGCGCATGTCGGAGTACGGAGAACATTCGAAAATGCCATGAGCCATTCGGTCGTCCGACGTGGCCTTTCCCGTCAAAGAGGACCATTGCGGGCACGTGCGTCGCCCCTTCCGGATCATCGAAAGGACATCCACCATGCACGCCGGACTCCGCTTCCGCCGGACGCGATCGGGATTCGCGGTCCTGTTCACGCTCTTCGGGCTGACCCTTGCCGGAATCGCCTCGGCCCAGACCGGGCAGCCGTTCGTGCCGGAGCAGAACTGGTACACGGACGACTGGGGGCTCGGCATCGTGGTCGACGGACTGGGCAACCTGCAGGTCGAAACCGACGGCGTGCCCGGCATCACCAGCGCCGATCACACGCACCCGATTCCAGCGGACGCCGACGCGGGCCTGAGCCCGATCCGCAACTACCGCCTCTCGCCGTCGCGCCGCCATGTGATCATCTCCGGCGGGACCAGCGACTTCACCGCGACGCGGATCTACGTCTACCGGATCCCGGCGGCCGACGGGGCCGCCCTGATCCCGCTGGGGCGCAGCATCGACTTCGCCTCCGGCGTCAATCCCGAGCATTTCTTCGACGACGGGGCCGGCGGGCAGCCGGATTTCCTCCATGCCGTCAGCATCGGCAACATCCTGCCCACGCAGCGCATCTGGTGGCTGAACCTGGAGACCGGCGCCGGCGGCTACACCGTCGATGTCCCCCGCATCGTGGACTCGCCCGTCTACTACGCGCCCAACGGCATTGCCGCCTTCATCAAGCACTCGGGGACGCTGCCCGGCACGAGCACCTACCTCACGATCGCCCTCTGCGATGATTCGATCGGCATGCCGTACAGCGTGACAGGCGGCTTCATGCAGGACCTTCCCCCGCCGGTCGCCAACGCGTTCCTGGCCGGCGACGCGATCAACGGCTGGAGCGCGGAGCTGGAGCATGACGGATCGATTCTCGAGTTCTTTCCGCTGGATGATTGCGTCGGAGCGGTCTCGCCGCCGACCGGCGCCGGCTGTGTCGCGGGAGTCTGCGTGCCGGACCTGACCGAGGCGGCCTGTCTCGCCCTGGGCGGCACCTGGCAGGGTGCGGGCTCGACCTGCGCGGGAGTGGACTGTCCGCCGCCGCCGCAGCCCCAGCTGGCGTTGACGATCTCCGCTCCGTCCGCCGTGCAGATCGGGCAGCCGATCGAGTATACGCTCCAGGTCCAGAACGCCGGGAACGGCACGGCGGCCGCGACGCTCCTGCGCCTGGCCCTCCCGGCCGGCGTGGCCTTCGGCTCGGCCTCATCTCCCGGCATCCTCGAGTCGAACGGGGGCTGGGCGAGCTGGGAGCTGGGCGATCTGGCTGCCGGCGCCTCGGTCACGCATACCCTGATCGTGATTCCGGACTGCGCCACCACCTCGGCGACCTTGTCGTTCAGCTTCGTTCGCTCCGGGCTGCTGGTGTCCTACGGCAACGTCGTCACGACGACCGTCAGCCAGCCGGGGGGCAGCCTGACCGCCAGCGTCAGCGCGGCGCCCAGCTTGGTCCCCCTGCGCGCGGGCGAGACGATCGACTACACCTTCACGCTGCTGTCGGTCGGCTCGGACCGCCAGGACGTGGAGTTCTTCGGCCAGTACGGCGACCATGTGGACCTCGATGCGTTCGGCGCCGCCGGCAGCGGCGTCTGGCAGGACAACAGCGGTGTGGCCTTCCACTGGATCGGCGATCTGCGCGACGGCGTGCCGGAGCAGCTCACGCTCCGCGTTCGCGTGACGGACTGTTACGCCCCCTCGCCGCCGACGACGAACCTGAACCACGGCTACGACCTCCAGATCTACGGACCCTGCAGCGCCCTGATCAGCCAGATGACGCCGCCGCCCGGCATCCCCATGGCCGTCCGGGATATCGTCACCAGCGTGGTCGCCACCGGCCCGGGCGACGTGCGCGACTACGGAGGCTTTCCCTTCGCCGGCGCCGTCGTGCGCCCCGGCGAGCCTTTCCCGGTCGTCTGGCGGATCACCAACATCGGTCCGCTGGGCTTGACGATCGACTCGGCCGTCTGCTCTCTCGGCCAGCTGCTGCCGGCGAACGATCCGCCGTTCACCGAAACACCGCCCGCGGGCACGCTCTGGAACGCCTCCAGCAACAGCATCGTCTGGACCGGTTCCCTGGCCCCGGGCGACTCGGTGAGCATCCGCTTCGAGGCCGAGTGCCCACCGGATCCACCCTGCGGGTTGGGCCTCACCTCCCAGGTCTCCACGTCGAGCTGTCCGAACTACGCCAGCGGATCCTGCCCCGTGGTCGGCGTCGAACGGCCCTGGTCCGAGGCGCATCTGCTGATCGGCCACACGCCCAGACGCATCGGCCGCTTCCGGCCCGGCGTCGACACCGAGGAGCAACCCTGGTTCTGTCTGGGCATCGAGACCGGCGCGCTGACCTCCGTGGCGCCGGGCGGCGCCATCTGGTGGTTCGGACTGATGACCTGGCGGCTGGATCCCGAGACGCTTGACTTCTGGAACTTCGGCGAGTCCTTCCTGCAGCAGCACGGCATGCTCGCCCTCCACTCGGTGGCCGAGGATTCGACCGGCATCGTGTACTTCGCCACTGCCGTGGATGCGGGCGGCCAGAACCTCACGTCGATCATGCGCTGGGATCCGGCGACCGACACCTCGAGCCTGCTGTGGCAGGAGCAGACCGGCAACGTGGGCGACATCTCCGCGATCAGCTCCCTGCGTCTGGACGGCGACACCGAACTCGCCGGCCTGACCTCCGAGGGCCTGCTGAAGATGGACGTGAACGATCCGGCGTCCGCCGTGCTCTGGTCCGACCCGACGGTGCTCTGGCCCCTCCGGATGACCCGACTGCCCGATGGCGGCGACTACGTGGTCGACCAGTTGGTCTTCGGTCTGACGACACCCGAGCCTCTGATCTCCATCGATCCGATCGACGGCACCCATGACGTGCTGATCGCCGACCTGAACGCGATGCCGGGGGCCGATACGAATCCATATTTCTCGATGACCGCCGATGACAGCAGCCGCATCTACCTGGCCCCGGGCTTCGGGCGCCTGGTGCGCGTCGACCCGGCCATGCAGCCGCTCGTGCCGACGGTGGTCTTCGGTGGAATCACCGACAACTACTCGGGCCTGATCTGGCGCTCGGGCTCGACCGCCCCCACGGGGGTCGGCGATGCGACGCCGTCGGCGCACCGGCTGGTGTTGTCCGGCGCCGCGCCCAACCCGTTCAACCCGCGCACCGATCTGCGCTTCGAGGTGCCGCAGGCCGGGCGCGTCCGTCTCGAGCTGTTCGACGTGCGCGGCCGACGCGTCGCCCGGCTGGTCGACGCGGAGCTGCCCGCGGGCGAGCACCGGACCGAATGGAACGGCCGCGACGGCAACGGTCGCGAGGTCCCCTCGGGCGTCTACCTCGCCCGACTGCGCACGGCGCAGGGCACCGTGACCACCAAGCTCATGCTCGCGCGCTGATCGCCCGGGTATGCCGAGAGGATCGAGCCATGGCAGCCAGTCCGAATCGAGCACCTCCGTCCGTCGGCGCCCTCGCCCTCGTCCCTCCGGACGCCGCTCCCGATGGGTCCGACCTCGTGTCCGCCGTCGAGGCGATCCGGAGCCTGCGGGGGATGGACGACCTCAGCCCGGACTGCGACGCCAACGCTCGCTTCGAGCCTCTCGGCAACGCCGGCATCTGACTGCGGGAGCAGGCGGGAGGGACGGCTTCCCTCGGTACCGACATCACGCGTACGGTCACCGCCCGCCAGCCTGTGGCCACCCCGTGCCGCCGCTTTCCCCTGGCCCCGCCGCCGGGCGTTCGCTATGGTCGCCGCACTCTGGGAGGTCGCCATGTGCACAGGTTCGGAACGCGTCGCCCTGGTCACCGGCGCGGCCCGCGGCATCGGTTTCACAGTCGCCCGCCACTTCCTCGCCGCCGGCGTCCGCGTGGTCGCCATCGACCAGGACGCCGACGCGCTGGACCTCGCCCGTCGTCACCTCGCCGCGGGCGAGGACCGCCTCCTCACCCTCCGTTGCGATGTGGGCGATCCCGATCAGGTGGCCCCGGCCGTGGCCGCCGCCGCGCAGGCCTGGCGACGCCTCGACGCCGTGGTCAACAACGCGGGCGGCGGCGTCGTGGCCGCGGTGGCGGATCTCACGCTCGCCGAATGGGATCGCGTGCTGAACGTCAACCTGCGCGCGGCCTGGCTCACCACCCGCGCCGCGCTGCCCTGGCTGCGGCGGGCGCCCGGCGGCGGCAGCGTCGTCAACGTCGCCTCCACGCGGGCGCTCATGAGCGAGCCGGACACCATCGCGTACGCGGCCAGCAAGGCCGGCCTGCTCGGCCTCACCCACGCGCTGGCCGTCAGCCTGGGGCCCGAGGTGCGGGTGAATGCCGTCAGCCCCGGCTGGATCGACGTGCGTGCGGTGCCCCGCCCCGCCGACGAGCCGCCGCCCGAGCCGTACGCTCCGCCGCACCACCGGCAGCACCCCGCCGGCCGCATCGGCACGCCCGACGACGTCGCGCGCCTGGTGCTGCACCTCTGCGATCCCGAGGCGAGCGGATTCATGACCGGCCAGAACCTGGTGCTCGACGGCGGGATGACCCGGCGGATGATCTACCTCGACGAGTAGCTCGCCTGGCTCACCGGCGCCGGAGTGGGCTCGGGGGCGCGGGTACCGCGCCATGGGTTCGACGGGACCTGTTCGGTGTGGTAGATTCCCGGGGGTGGCGTCGACGCGGCCGGGAGCAAATCCATGACCATCCTGCGAGGTGCCTGATGACGGATCGGCCGCAGCCGGACGAACCGGTCGACGAGACCGCCATCGTTCCCGCCACGCCCGCGGACGGGTCGTCGGGTCCGCAGAACGGCGCCCGGCGGCCCGAGCAAGCGAGCTCGCGGATCGGCCCCTACACGCTCGTGCGGCTCATCGGCGAGGGCGGCTTCGGCTCGGTCTTCCTGGCGGAACAGGCGACGCCGGTCAAGCGTCAGGTCGCCCTGAAGATCGTCAAGCTGGGCATGGACACCCAGCAGGTCGTCGCCCGCTTCGAGCAGGAGCGCCAGGCGCTCGCGCTGATGGACCACCCCGGCATTGCCAAGGTCTTCGACGCCGGCGCCACGGATGCCGGTCGGCCCTACTTCGTCATGGAGATGGTGGATGGCTGCCCGATCGCGGCCTTCTGCGACGAGCACGAGCTCACCATCGACGACCGGCTGCGGCTCTTCGCCGAGGTCTGCGCCGCGGTGCAGCATGCCCACAGCAAGGGCATCATCCACCGCGACCTCAAGCCGTCCAACATCCTCGTCGGCCTCGAGGACGGTCGTCCCCGCGCCCGGGTCATCGACTTCGGCATCGCCAAGGCCACCGGTCCCCAGCTCACCGACCTGACCTTGTTCACCGTGCAGGGCCAGTTCATCGGCACGCCCGAGTACATGAGCCCCGAGCAGGCCGAGGGCAGCCTCGACATCGACACCCGGACCGACGTCTACGCCCTCGGGGTGGTGCTCTACGAGCTGCTCACCGGCACCGTGCCCTTCGCGGCGCAGAGCCTGCGCTCGCAGACCTACGCCGAGATCCAGCGCATCCTGCGCGAGGTCGATCCGCCGCGTCCGAGCACACGGGTCAGCCAGCAACGCGAGACCCTGGCCGTCACCGCGGCGCGCCGTCGCACCGAGCCGCGCCGTCTCCCGGCCCGCCTGCGCGGCGACCTGGACTGGATCGTGATGCGCGCCCTCGAGAAGGACCCCGACCGGCGCTACGAGACCGCCAACGGCCTGGCCATGGACATCCGGCGTTACCTGGACGGCGAGGCCGTGGTCGCCGCGCCGCCTGGTGCGGGATACCGCCTCCGCAAGTTCGTCCGCCGCAATCGGGGACTCGTCACCGCGGCCGGCGCCGTGGCGGCCGCGTTGCTCGCCGGCGTGATCGCCTTCGCCTGGCAGGCCAGCGAGGCCCGCGACCAGCGCGACCGGGCCGTGCAAGCCGAGGCCCTGACCCAGGCCCGGGCGGACGAGCTCCAGCAGGTCGCTGGCTTCCAGGCCCAGATGCTCAGCCGGATCGATCCGGCACGCGCCGGCCAGGACCTGATGCGCGACCTGGGCGAGAAGCTCGACACCGCGCTGGCCGCGGCGTCCCCCGCGGTGCCGGCAGCGGAACGGGCATCCCGGGTCGCGGCGCTCACCGCCCAGCTGAACGACGTCAACGCCACCGACGCGGCGGCGGACGTGATCGACCGGACCATCCTGCGGCCGTCCATCGTCGCCGTCGACGAGGAGTTCGCCGATCAGCCCCTGGTTGCCGCCTCGCTGCGCCAGACCCTGGCCGACGTGTACCGCTCTCTCGGCCGCTACGACGCCGCCTTGACGCTGCAGGAGCAGGCGCTCGCGAGCCGACGGCAGCGCCTGGGCGACCGAGCGCCGGCGACGCTGGTGTCCGCCAGCCATCTGGGTCTGCTGCTCATGGCCAGGGGCGAACTCCCTGCGGCCGAGGCGCTCTTCCGTGAGGTGGAGCAGGCGGCGCCCGGCGTCCTGGGCGAGGAGCACCCGGAGACCCTCGACGCCATCAGCAACCTGGGGACCGTGCTCGTCGAGCAGGGCAAGCTGAGCGAAGCCGAACCATACTATCACCGGAGCCTGGATCTGCAGCGACGCCTCCACGGGGACGACGACCGCGGCACCCTGGTGGCCATCAACAACATGGGCTACCTGTTCGACATGCAGGGCAAGCTGGACGAGGCCGAGCCCTACTACCGCGAGGCCGTCGCGCGCTGCCGTCGCCTGCTGGGAGATGAGCACGACTGGACCCTCTCGGCCATCAACAACCTGGCGGTCCTCATGCAGACCGCCGGCAAGCTTGACGAGGCCGAGCCGCTCTACCGCGAGGCCCTGGCCACGAGCCGGCGCGTCCTGGGCGACGAACACCCGAACACCCTCAACGCCATCGCCAACCTGGGCGCCCTGCTGAAGTACCAGGGCAAGCTGGACGCGGCCGAACCGCTGTACCGCGAGGCGCTGGAGAAACGGCGGCGCGTGCTGGGGGCGGATCACCCGGCGACCCTCGTGTCGACCCACAACCTGGCCTCGCTGCTGCGCGACGAGGGCAAGCTGGACGAGGCCGACGCTGTCTACCGCGAGGCCCTGGCGGGGCGCCGCCGCGTGCTGGGCGATCAGCATCCCAGCACCCTGAGCACCATCAGTTCCCTGGGATCTCTGCTGGTCAGCCGCGGTCGGGATGCCGAGGCGGCCAAGCTGCTGGCTGCCGCCGAGCCCGACGCGCGCGCAGCGCTGACCGGCGCCAGGGCGCCCCGGCTGGCCTTCTTCCTCATGACGCTGGGCCGGGCGCGCGGCGAGCTCAAGGAGTTCACCGCGGCGGAAGGCAACCTGATCGAGGCTCACGGCATCTTGTCCGACAGCCCGGAGCCGTCGGCCGATGACCTCCGCACCTGCACCGAAGCCCTGGTCGCGCTCTATGCCGCGTGGGACTCCGCCGAGCCCGGCGGCGACCACGCGGCCAGCCGCAAGCGCTGGGCCGCGGCCCTCGCCGACCTGGACTAGTCGGCGTCGGTCGTGCCCAAGAGGGGGGCCAGCCGAAATCGTCGCGGCATGGGCCAGGAGTCGCTCGAGGAGGTGGCCCGCGAAGGCTCCTCGGTGGCGCTGCGCAGCGACGAGCATCGATCGCATCCGCCGGCGATCCGGCAGATCCGGGTGATCAGACGGCGCGAGGTGACGACCCCGCGCTCGAGGCGGGCATGGCGGCCGCTCTCGCGGTCGTCGAGCGCGGGTGAGGTCTCGTGCGTTCTTGAACTTGATGGTCCGTATTCATCTGCTCTAGAATCCCGGCGTCCGTGACCACGGTCCGCGCCACAGGAGGTGGGGCGGAGCGTCGTCACCCTCCAAGGAGACGCCGCATGGCATTACGGTTCGCGCTTGGTGTGTCCCTGTCCCTGGTCGTGCTCATCCTCGCCCCTGGTTGTTCCTCGGACGATCCCGTGGACCCCGGCGGACAGCAGACCGCCCCCGCCGCTCCCACCGACCTCGGCGCCGAGGCGTCCTTCTACACGACCATCGACGTCACCTGGACCGACCAGGCCGACGACGAGACGGGCTTCGACCTGGAGTGGAGCACCCTCGCGGACTTCTCCATCAAGGGCACCGCCGAGCCGGCGCCGGATGCCGAAGCTCATACCATCACGGAGCTCCAGCCCGCCACCCGCTACCACGTCCGGCTCCGCGCGGTCAACGGCGTGGGCCCGTCGTCGTGGATCGTCGGCGAGGCCACGACCCTGTCCCTGCCCGCGGGCTCCTTCGTCATCGACGACGGCGCGCAGTACACCCGCTCCACCACCGTCACCCTGGCCGGCGACCTGGCGGGCGTGGCCTGGATGCGCTTCGCCAACGAGGGCTACGACTGGTCGGAGTGGGAGCCGTTCGCCGCCTCCCGGACCTGGATCTTGCCCGACATCGATGGGCTGAAGACCGTGACGGCCCAGTATCGCGACGGGTTCGACGAGGTCTACGAGCGCAGCGACACCATCATCCTGGACACCACGCCGCCCCGGTTCTCGCCCTTGTTCCCTTTCACCATCAACGCCTATGCGCCGTTCACCACGTCGGTCGATGTGACCTTGAACTGCGCCGTGTCGGGCGCCTTCGAGATGCAGTTCTGCAATGATCAGGGTGACTGGTCGACGTGGACGGCCTATGCCGATCCCACGCCCTGGACCCTGGTGGACGAGCAGGGGATCCGCATGGTCTACGCCCGCTTCCGCGATGAGGCGGGCAACGTGGCGGAGGCCAACGCCGCCATCGTTCTCGACTCCCTGCCGCCCACGGTGGGCTCCTTCGCCATCGCCGGCGGCGCGGCCACCACCACCACGCTGGCCGTCACCCTGAACAACTCGGTGACCGAGGCCATGGAGATGCGCTTCTCCAACAACGGCAGCTCGTGGTCGGCTTGGCAGGACTACGCCAGCACGCGGTCCTGGACCCTGGCGGGCGTGGAGAACGCGACCATCCCGGTCTACGCCCAGTTCCGGGACATGGCCGGCAACGTGGTGCAGGTGTCCGACACCATCGTCTACGACGCCGTCACCCGGCTGACCGTCTCCGTCGACCGCATCTGGGTGGCCATGGACGGCGACCTCACTGGTGCGGGCGAGTGGCACTGGACCGCCTCCTACGCCGACTCCGACTACCCCGACGCCTGGCAGACCATCAGCTCCGGCTACCAGGTGGTGGACCAGGGCGAGTCCATCACCATCGACGACTCGGTGGTGATCATCCTGCCCAATCAGGCGGGGCACTCGTGGACCTTCCGCTGGCACGCGTGGGAGGAGGACAACCCGCCCATCGACCCCGACGACAACGTGGGCACCATCACCGAGGAGTACGCCTATCCGTACGAGACGGGCGACTTCGAGCAGGATCTGGGGAGCGATCCCCGGGGGGTGTTCTACTGGTCGGTGTGGCGGCTGGATTGAGATCCGGGACGCCGGCGGGCGTCACCGATCGTGTCGGCGCGGGAACCGCCGTCGAATCGCCGCAACCGAAGCCATGTCGGCGGCCTTGCGAACGCCGGCCCGGAGCGCGGTGCCCGACACCGGACGGTGTTGGGCGCCGCGCCCCCGGCGCCAATCCCGCCAAGATCGCTATCTCTCTATCCTGAAGTCGTTTATCGGCGGCGTCCAGCGCCGTTCTTCTCCGTTCCGGCACGCCTGGCTGCCAGCGGCCGGCGCTCTTGCCGACGCGGACGCGTGGCCGGAGATGGCGCAGACGGCGGACGGGGCTCGAAGGGGTGGAGCGCGGTCGGAATTCCTGCCATGGCTGAAGCAGAAGGCGACCCGACGTCGCGACGACAGCGTCCTCCGACCTGGGGTGGCTGCCCTGACGGAGCAGGAATGTTCGATCCATTCCGGGACCGCCCGTGGCTTCAGCAGGTTGAACTCCATCGAGGACCCAGAGGCCCACGGCCTCGACATTCTCCGGGATATGCCGTCTCTCGGAAGGAGCAGTGCGATGAAGACCCTCCTGGCTGCCCTGTGCGCCGCCGTGATCGCCACCTCTGTTCAAGCCACGACCATTCCGTTCACCCTCGAGTCCGGCCTGATCACCGTGCCGGTGGACGTCGGTGGCCACACCCTGCCCTTGATGCTCGACCTGGGCGACTTCCGCGCCATCTCCCTGACCTCGGGGGTGCTGGACAGCGTTGCCGTCGATTTCACCGGCGAGCACGACTCCTTCACCAACTTCGCCGGGGACCTGCTGCAGGCGCGCCGTTTCATCGCCCATGACGTGCGCCTGGGCGGCCTGCACTACGGCGACCTCGACGGCAGTGAAGACGTCTCCGATCCGAACAACCCCAGCCCCAACCCGTACGGCGCCATCGGCCGCTCCTTCTTCGAAGGGCGTCGTCTGACGATCGACTACCGGACCAGCACGCTCACCATGGATGACGAGCCACTGGTCCAGGCGATCCGCCTGCCCCTGGACACCGCCGGCGGCATGATGCGCGTCCAGGCGACCGTCGACGGCAAGCCGCTCACCCTGTTGGTGGATACCGGGGCCCAGGTCTCCATGCTCGCCCCGTCGCACTTCGAGGAGAACACCCGGTTCCAGGACAGCCATTCCGCATACCGGGCGCAGTCGCTGACGGTTGCCGGCCACGACCTGGGGACGGTGCTCTTCCTGCGCATGGAGCTGGGCGTGCCCGACTTCGACGGGATCATCGGTTCCGACGTTCTCGGGCGCTATCGGACGCAGGTGGATCTGGGGGACGGGTGCCTGCGCCTCCAGGAGCAGGCGCGGTGACTCCGGAGTCCCTCCGGTTCACCTCGTCGCCAGGCGCCACCCCGCTGGCGGCCGCCGTTCCTCCGGAACACAGCAGCGCCACGGCAAGTCCAGGGGGAGATGCTCATCCTGCCGACCGTCGTGCCAGACGAACGTACCGGCACCGGTGTCGGCTGTGCCGCCGCCGGCCATCGCCTGACGCCGAACGTGTTCGAGGTCCAACGGCTCGATCATGAGGATCTGCTGGCGCACGGTGAAGCTCTCGATGAGCTGATCGCGGCGGCGGCGGAAGCGGTCTCGTCGGAGCCCGAGCAGCCTGGTGACCACGCCGTGGTGTTGGCTGGAGTCCCGGTCGGCGCCGTGTGCCACCCCGCCGACGTCACCGGCCCGGCAAGCTCGCCAGGGCCAGTTCCACCATGCGCGGGAAGCCCCGCTCACGCATCTCGGCCGTCGCCGCCTCACCGCTCACCAGGTTGTCGCTCACCGTCAGCAGCGCGAGGGCCTTGACGCCGTGGCGAGCCGCCAGGGTGTACAGCGCGGCGGTCTCCATCTCCACGGCGAGGGTGCCGAAGTCGGCCCAGACCCGCCACCAGTCCGGATCGTCCTCGTAGAACGTGTCGGCCGACAGGACGCCGCCCACGTGCACGTGGACGCCCTGCGCCGCGGCCGCCGCGTGGGCCTGCCGCAGGAGATCGAAATCGGCCACCGGCGCGAAGTCCTGGCCGCCGAAGCGCAGCCGGTTCATCTGCGACGTGGTGGACGCCGCCTGGGCCAGGATCACCTCGCCCAGGGGCAGGTCGGCCTGGAGCGCGCCGCAGGTCCCGACGCGCATGAGGGTGGTCACCCCGTACTCCGTGATGAGCTCGTGGACATAGATCCCGTGGCTGGGCATGCCCATTCCCGTGCCCATCACCGACACGCGCTCGCCCCGGTAGGTGCCGGTGTAGCCGAGCATCCCGCGGACCTCGTTGAAGCAGACCGCGTCGTCGAGCATGGTCTCGGCGATGAAGCGGGCACGCCGCGGATCGCCCGGCAGCAGGATGGAGGGGGCGATCTGGCCGGGCTCGGCGCCGATGTGGATGCTCATGGGAAGGACTCCTCCAGGGTCGGTGCGGATTCGCGGAACGCAGGCTCCGTCCCATTGTATGGACGGACGCAAGGTCGGTAAAGGCCTGGAATCCGCGGCCCGCCTGACGACCTCACCGATGGTACCGCGCCTTGATCCGCGACCAGCTCGCGGCCTCCACCGGGAGCTGGGGCGTCAAGGTCAGGGTCCAGACGATCGCGTCGCCGGTCTCGCCGACCACCGCGACCACCGCACCGCCGAGGATCGCGTCGTCGATGTCGAAGGCCATCCCGCCGTTGAGATTGCCGTCCGACCCGTCCTCGATGACGTAGCCGGGGCAGGTCAGCGTGAGCTCCTCGTGGTATGCCACGTTCTCGTCGACCGCCAGGTGGCGGGGCGGGCCCGACTCGTAGGTGCCGAGCGGGACGATCTCCCAGCTTCCCGAGCGCTCGTAGGTGCACTCGTCGTCGAGGGGCATGGAACCGCCGTAGGTCATGGTGGCGGAGCCGAAGTCGACCGTGCCGTCGCCGGAGACCTCGACGTCCACCGACGCCTCGCTCTGGAACGGCGGCATCGAGCAGGTCAACGCCACGTGGAGGACGCCCACGTAGGGTGTCTCGGGAAGGTCGCGGTCGGCCGCAACCGCGCCCGCCGTGGTCAGGAGAACGAGCGGAAGAACGACCGACGCGCAGGAGCGGCGCGGCGCAGAAGCCAGGCGTGCCATGGTGAACCTCCCGATGCGGTTCGCGATCCGAGGTCCGCGGCCACCGGGCGACCGGTCGAGGCCGGGATGGCCGCTTCACCTGCAGGAACGCGAGCCGCCGGCGGCGATCACAGGCGAACGGCCCCGGCTCCGGGGATCGCCGCCACCGGCGGTCGCTCCCGCTGCCCGAGGAGCGTGGCCACCAGGCCGGTCCAGCCGGTCTGGTGCGCGGCGCCGTGGCTGCGGCCGTCAAGGTCCAGGGTGAAGAGGCCGATGAGCCGGTCGCTCAGCTCGTCGGCCACCGCGGACAGCGAGCGGGGTTGGCCCGAGCCCTCGGGGCATTCCACCACGGAGTCGTCCCCGTAGAAGGCGTGCGCCGGCACCGGGCCGGCGAGCGTGGTGCCGACCCAGCGCAGGGTACCCGCATCGGGGAGTCGCCGCCGTTGCGCGCCGGACACGCTCTCGGCGGCGGTGGTGAGCAGCAGCGCCATCCCGCCGGGGCGGTCCACGAAGGCGGGGCAGGTCACCCACGGCGAACCCGGCATCGACCACCGGTCCAGGAGCTGGCCGTCATCCGGCTTCCCGGCCGGCCGCCTCGCGGCGGCATGGCGGGTGATGTCGACCACGGGAGCCGCGTCGCCGGCGAGACTCGCGTCGCACGCCTGGTGGCGGCTGGGAGACCGCGTACGGCGCGCCTGACCCCGATCGAGTGGCCGGAGCGTCCCCGCGCCGGCGCCGAGCTACTCCGCGGTCGTTACCCCCAGCCGCGCCTGCAGCCACGACGTCACCGTGTCGAGGAAGACCGGCGCCAGCGTCAGCTCGATGTCGGCGTACTCCTCGATCCCGCCCGTCTTCGCCGGCTGCATCAGGTGGTTGAGCCCTGGCAACACGACCTCGACGTGATCAGGGTTCCGGCCCTCGTCGAGGGCCGTCGCGATGGCCGGCAGATTCTGGTCGGCGTCGACCTGGACGTCCAGGCTCCCGTTGACCGCCAGTACCGGGCAGCGCACCTCGCGCAGCACCGGCCGCGGGTCGTGGACCAGGAACCAGCGCATCCACGGCCCGAGCATCTGCCGGCTGCCCAGGCGCACGTAGGTGTCCTCCGGGCCTGCCTCCGCCCGCTCCTCCGCGGACAGCCGGGCGTACATGCCGCGCAGGTGATCGGCGACGCGCTCGGCACGAGCGGCCGAGTCGGCGTCGGCCAGGGCGATGGACATGAGCGCCTCCTGATCGGCCTGGGCCGCCGCGATCTTCTCGGGCGCGGCGCCCGCGGCCTCGAGGATCAGCCGCTGCTGGAGCTCGAGGATCTCGCGGCCGGGGACGCCCGGGCCCGCCATGAGGACGATGGCCGCCACGGCGGGCTCGGCCACGGCCACCATGGGGGCGATGAGCCCGCCCTCGCTGTGCCCCAGCACGGCGACGCGGTCGGCGGCGATCTCCGCGCGGGACCGCAGGTAACGGACCCCGGCCAGGGCGTCCTCGGCGAAGTCCGCCGTCGTGGCGTCGGTCCGGGCGCCGGTGCTCTGGCCGACGCCGCGGTCGTCCACCCGCAGGACGGCCAGTCCGCGCCGCGCCAGGTGGTCGGCCAGGACCAGGAAGGGCCTGTGGCCGAAGATGGTCTCGTCGCGGTCCTGGGGACCGGAGCCCGAGACGAGCAACACCGCAGGATGGGGACCGTCGCCTGCGGGCATGACGAGGGTGCCGTGCAGGACGTGGGAGGGAGCGCCGTCCGCCGGGAACACCTCGTACGACACCTCCTCGCTCGCGTAGGGGTAGGGCGGGGTCGGTTCCTGCGGCCGCCGACGGGCAGGCGCCGTCTCGCCCGCCGCCAGCCGGGTCAGGACCAGCGGCAAGGCCGTGACCTGCCGCCACTCGCCCGCGAGCTGGTCTGGCGAGGTGAGCCGGCCCGCGAAGCCGGCGGGGATGTTGGCGAGCCGGAACGAGGCCTCGCCGTCGCGCAGGTCGAGATCCACCACGGGCATGCCGTTGGCCGACTGGTCGGGGCTGTCCAGGCTGAAGGCCCAGCCGCTCTCCTGACGATCGACGTGGAGGATGACGTTCAACCCGGTGGCTGCGACCTGCAGGACACCATGCCACGCGCCCTCGAGAGCTGCCGGCCCCTCGCCGAGCGCGTCGTCCACCGCGTGCAACTCCACGTCGTCGAACCAGATCGTCCCGCCCTTGCCGGGCGCGGCGACGTTGACGGCGCGGACCATCAGGCGGGCCGCACCTTCGGGCACGGTGACGATGGTCCAGATGCGGGTCCAGTCGGTGTCGCCGGCGAGGCGGTAGCTGCCAGCGGTGGTGGCGAAGGCAAGCATCTCGTCGTTCGCCTCGTTCCAGCACTGCAGGATGAGGCTGGCCGGCGAGTTCAGCTCCGCGGTCTTCACCCAGGCGCTCGCGGCGTAGCTCGCGCCCGCGCGGACCTCCTCCACCGTGGTGGTCCAGTTGTAGGCGATGTCGCTGCTCTCCACGGACGGGTCGAGGGAGATGGACACCGAGCGACGGCCCGAGTGGGCCTCGTCCTCGACCCAGCGCATGGCGGCGCGGAGATCGCCCTCGGCGAGACGGGGCCCGGCCACCCAGCCGGCGGGGCCGGGGCGGTCGGCGGACGCCTGCTCGAAGTCGCCGGCGACGGGGAGCGGGGCGGCGGACGCGGCCGGGGCCAGAGCGGCCAGGGCGGTCAGCGCGGTCAGCGCGGCCAGGGTGACGGCCGCCGGGCTCGCGGGAATGAGACGATCACGCATGCCGAGGTCCTTCCGTTCCAGGGTCGGGAAGCGGGCGAGCGGACGCTAGCATTCAGACGCGGCGCGGCCCAGCCAGGATCCATCGACGCCCGCACTTTCGGGATCCGTGACCGGCAGGGGCGGCGATCGTCGGCGACGCCAGCATCGGTACGAGCAGGACGCCGCGCCAGCCGCGTCCGGGGTACGTGCGTGTCGTCGCTTCGCGAGGACCATGCGACGGGACTCGGTGCGAGCTCCCGCGACCAGGCGATACGGATAGACGCCGGCCGTGGCCATGGCGTGGGATTCGACGCGGTCGCACCCGGCGGCAAGGGCCTTGACCGGATGCCCCCGGATCTCCTATACCGGTAGCGATCGCCCCGTTCTGCGGCCGCCGCGATGCTGTCCTCGGGAGGAACCACGATGATCAGAACCGGCCTGCTTCTCTGCCTGACGCTGGGCGTCTTGACGCTCTGCTCCTGCGCCACGGTGAACCTGGACACCAGGAGCCTCGCGCAACCCGTCCAGATGAACACGGGGAACGAGCCTGGCTATACCGTCATCAAGAGCTTCACCGTGAACGACAAGGCCGGCTGGGTCCTCATCATCCCGGCGAATCAACCGGCGGGCGACGACCAGGAGTACCTGGCGGAGATCCTGCGCCGCGAGATCGCCGCCGCGGGCGGCGACGCTGCGATCAACGTGAGGGTCCGGGTGCAGAGCCAGCCCCTGGATTATCTGACCATGATCGGCACCCTGGGCTTCTATACCACGCGGACCGTGACGGTGACCGGCGACATCATCAAGTTCAACTAGACGGTTCCATACCATCGGCGCGGCAGGGTCGCGTGGCCGTACACGCGCCACACCTCCGTGTCCGCACGAACACGACCAGCCGGTCCGTGCGGACACAACGCGTGCGTTATATTTCCGTAAGACATTGTAATTGATTAACTTATCATCGGCATCGGCCTTGCTTTTCCCCCGAAAAGGAGGCCTGCCATGATGACCACGATCCACCACGTCCGGCGCCGCATTCACCGCGCCATCACCCTCGTCCCCCTGATCCCCCTGCTCCTGCTGGCCGCCCCGGCCCGCGCCACGGACGCCGGCTTGCCGGGCGGCGGCGAGCTCGAGCTGCAGTGGTCGGGCGGCTCGCTGGCCGTCCCCGCCGTGCGGACCGACGTCGACCTCGTGGTCACCGGGCCGCTGCTGCGGGCGGTCGTGCGCCAGGAGTTCCGCAACCCGGCCGCGGAGGCCGCGACCGCGCGCTACGTCTTTCCGCTGCCCGCCGGCGCGGCCGTGATGGCCATGGAGCTGCTGGTGGGCGAGCGCCGCATCGTCTCGGTGGTGAAGGAGAAGGCCGAGGCCCGGGCCGTGTTCGAGCAGGCCCGGCGGGAGGGGCGCCAGGCGGCCCTGGTCTCGTCGGTGCGTCGGGATGTGTTCGTCACCGAGGTCGCCAACGTCGGCCCCGGCGAGACGGTGACGGTGCGGCTCGAGTACCAGGACGTCGCCGACTTCACCGACGGCTGGTTCTCCCTCGTCTATCCGCTCACCTTCACGCCGCGGTACTTCCCGACCGTCGCGAGCGACGCGGCCGTCGACACCGTCGCCACGCCCGCCGACGAGGTGCTGAGGTCGGCGCCCTTCGTCGCGCCCGGCGATCCGTCGTTTCCCCGGGCGACCATCGCCGTGCATCTGGAGCCGGGCCTCGCGCTGGCCGACGTGGTCTGCACGTCCCACGCGGTCCTGGCCGACCGGGACGGCGACACGTGGCTCGTCACGCCGGTGGCGGGGTCGGTGCCGGCGGATCGGGACTTCCGGCTGCGGTGGCGCCCGGTGCAGAGCCCGCTCGCCCGTCCGCTCCTGTTCCGCGAGGACGGTCCCGACGGGGTCTACGCGCTGCTGATGGTGGTGCCCGGAGACCTCGCGCCAGCCGTCCCGCGTCCCGCCACCGACACCGTCTTCGTGCTCGACCGCTCCGGCTCCATGGGCGGACCGTCCATCGCCCAGGCCCGCGACGCCCTGGTGACGGCCATCGGCGAGCAGGGGCCCGACGACCGCTTCACCGTGCTGGCCTTCGACAACCAGGTGGAGGTGTGGTCCGGCCGGCTCGAGGCCGCCGGGCCGGCGGCCCGGCAGTCGGCCCGCAGCTGGGTGCGCCGCATCGACGCGCGCGGCGGCACCGAACTGCACCCCGCCCTCCTGCGCGCCCGCCTGCTGTGCGGCGACGCGCCCGCACCCGGCCGCGCCCGGCAGATCGTCCTCTTGACCGACGCCGCCGTGGGCAACGAGGACCAGCTCCTGCGCGAGACCGTGGCCGCCCTCGGCGACGTGCGCCTGCACGTCGTGGGCATCGGCGCGGCGCCCAACCGCCATCTGGTGCGGCGGTTGGCCGGCGAGGGAGGCGGCCTGCCGCTGTTCATCGCCGACCACGAGGGCGACCAGGTTCGCCTCGCGGCCTACCTGGCGCGCATCGGCCGGCCCCAGTGGGCCGACCCCCGGCTCGTCTGGCAAGGCGCGCCCGAAGTGGAGGGCTATCCGGGGCGCCTGCCGTCCCCGGTGCCGGGGCAGCTGGTGCTGTGGTCGGGGCGCTTTCCCGCGGGCATCGAGCTGGACGGCGAACTGCACGCGCAGGTGGCGGGCCAGGCCGTCAGCCTGGCTCTCGGCGCGGTCACGGCCGTGCCCGGCGCCGGCCTGGCGACCCGCTGGGCGCAGCTGCGGGTGGACGATCTCATGGCGGCCCGAGAGGCGGGCGGCGACCAGGCCGCGCTCCGCCAGGCCATCGTCGCCACCGGCCTCGCGCACGGCCTGGTCACGGCCTACACCAGCCGCGTGGCCGTGGAAACGGAGCGGACGGCGGACGGCCCGGCGCCGGTGCGCAACGTGGCCTCGGGCCTGCCCGCCGGCTCGCAGCTGATGGGGGCGTTGCCGGCCGGCGGCACCCTGGCCGACCTCTGGCGCGCGGCCGGGGCCATCCTGCTGGTGGCCGGCGCCGGCCTGCTGTCGTTGCGGCGCAAGGAGTGGACGTGATGAAGACGACCGTCGTCGCCATGGTGCTGCTCCTGGCGGGCGCGACCCTGCTCGCTCGGGACGCCTGCCGGTCGTTCAAGGGCGCCGTGGCCACCCGCCTGGTCGATGCGGCCACCGACCGCTATCTGGACGACGGCGGGCCCCAGGCGCCCTGGCCCTGGGCCGACTTCCTGCCGGTCGGCCGGCTGCGCGCGCCGCGTCTGGGGGTCTCGCGTCCGGTGCTCGCCGGCGGGCCGGGGCAGACCATGGCCTTCGGCCTGACCCACGTGGCGGGCACCGCCCGGCCGGGCGCTGACGGCCGCGTGGGCCTCGCCGGGCATCGGGATCGCTGGGCGGAGTTCATGGGCGACCTGCGGGTGGGCGACGCGCTGGTGCTGGAGACGGCCGACACGGCACGCACCTACGTGGTCGCGGCGGTGCGGGTCGTGGACCAGCGCGACGTGTCGGTGCTGGCTCCCGATGCCGGCCGGGAGCTGGTGCTCGTGACGTGCTATCCGGTGGGCGGGGTGACGCCGACCCGGCAGCGGTTGGTGGTGGTGGCGTCGGCACCGGCGGACCTCACCGCAAGTCCCGCACCGTGATCGTCAGCGCGCTGCTCTCGTTGCACCCGAAGCTCACGAGGTCCTGCGTGACCTCGCCGCCGCTGGTGCGCCAGAAGTCGACGTCGGTCACGTAGTCGCACACGTCGACGCCGCTCGCACCGAACTGGAGCTGGGTCTCGCTGGCGTTCAGGCGCGGCACGCCGCCCGCGCCGCTCATGGCGTAGTGGTTGGCGGTGCCGCCGCCGTAGTCCCAGACGTTGGCGAACGACCAGCTCTCGACCCCGAGCAGATCGGCGGTCAGCGACACGGTGAGCGAACCGGTCACCTGCATGCCGTTGTCGGGGTAGTCCCAGGCGGCGCTGTAGGTGGTGCCGGACCAGGTGCCGTCGGCGGCCGAGCCGCTGAGCAGCTGCCAGGTGGTCTCGCCGCCGCCGGCCCAGTAGGCGTGGTAGCGCAGGCTGACCAGCGCGGTCTCGAAGGAGCTCAGGTCGCGGCCGTCGATCAGCTCCAGCTTCACGTTCCAGCTGTCGATCTCGTGGTAGTCGGGCGCGCCGACCCACGACTTCGGCGAGACGAGCAGGAAGCGCTCGTACTGCGCGGCGAGCTGGGGCAGGTTGCCGACCGTGAGGCTGTCGACGCCGGCGGCCAGGAACACCGGGACCGCGCCGCGCGAGAGGCCGTAGAGACCCAGGCGCAGGGGCCCGGCGTCGGCGGGCCGCTCGACCACCACCGCCTTGAGCGAGCCGGCCGGCTCGGGCCGCGCATCGCTCACCGAGAACTGGAGGTAGCCGCAGCCCAGGTCGTTGGCGTTCGTGTAGGTGACCACCTCGTCGGTCTCTCCGCCGACCAGCGCCGCGTTCAGCGCCCAGCTGTAGAGGTGGTCGGCCAGGAGGGCCGTGTCGTAGATCTCGCCGCCGAACAGGGCGAAGAAGTAGTCGGGCAGCCAGTCGAGCGGCGGGTCGACGGCGTCGAGCACGGCGTCCAGCGCCGTGCCGTGGGCCGCGAACGCCTGGTAGATGGCAGCGATGCGGGCCTGGCCCTGGGTGCCGGCCAGGTGCTTGATCCACGGCGCCATGCCGTAGCCGAACTCATCGTCGGTCAGGTGGCCGAAGCGGGTCAGCCCATTGAGGCTGCAGAGCACGTTGTGGCCGCCGAGCCCCAGGGGCTCCCGGCCCGTCTCGGCGTAGCAGCGCTCCTCGATCCAGCTGGCGGTGGCCTCGTCCAGCCACAGGCGGGCGCGGTTGAGGGTCGACCATTGCGCGGGCGGCCGCGTGTCGTAGTAGTCCTGGGCGCAATGGAAGACCTCGTGGGTCAGCGCCGCGTGCAGCTGCACCGGTTCGGCCAGCAGGTCCCAGTCGAGGTTGACGTGACCCTTGCCCCAGGGCGCGGTGACGTACTCGGCCAGGCGCGGCGCCGGCAGGTCGGTCAGGTAGACCGGCAACGGCCAGATGGTGTCCTGCTCGCCGAAGTGGAAGCCCAGGCTCCACACCGTGTCGAAGGCCGCTTCCATGTAGGCCGCCAGCAGCTGCGCGCCGGCCGGCAGCAGCGCGGCGGGGTCGTGCACGATCTCGAAGTGGCCGTCGAGTCCGCGGGTGCGCGCCAGCTCCGGCGAGGCGGCCAGCTTCAGGCCGGTGTCCGTCGCCTTGTCGCCCAGATCGTAGGCGCCACGGCCCAGGCTCGCGCGGCACCAGCCGGCGCTGTCGGCGCAGGCGATCTCCGACCAGGTCTCGGTCAGGCCCGTCGGGTGCGAGGCGCGCGACTCGCCCAGGAAGAGCATGAGTCCGTCCGCCGCGCCGAGGGCATGGCGGAAGCGCACCACCACCGGCGCGGCGAGCTGCTCGGGCAGCCCGGCGAGGCGGTAGACCGCCCGGCGCCGGGCGCGAACGGGTTGGGCGACGCCTCGACGTAGATGGCGAGGTCGGCCTCGGCGGTCAGCGCGCCGGCGGGCACGGTCAGGCGGATGTCGTCGGCCGCCAGCTCGCCGCCGTCCGCGTCGACGGTGGCGCGGACCAGGGCGGCCGGCGGCTCCGGCGCGGTGGGAGAGTCGCCGCCGCCGCAGGCGACGAGTCCCAGGAGCAGCGGCAACGTGGCCAGCAGGATGGCGGGTCGCACATGCGATGACACGGGGTTGACCTCCGGGGTTGGGCCGATGCGGCGTGTCGGCGCGCACCCGTCCCGGCCGTGACGCTCACGTTGCCGAGCCGCCGCCGACGCCAGCGGCGACCACCTCACCGCAGGAGCGCCAGCCGCGTGGTGACCACCCGGTCGGCGGTCCTCAACCGGGCCAGGTAGACGCCGGTCGCGACGGGCTGGCCGGACTCGTCGCGCCCGTCCCAGGCCACCGCGTGGGTGCCGACCGTGAGGTCGGCCGCCAGCAGGGTGCGCACCCGACGGCCGCGGAGGTCGTGCAGGCTCAGGCGGACCGGCGCGGCGGCGGACAGCTGGAAACGCAGCACGGTGCACGGATTGAATGGATTGGGCGCGGCGGCGAGCGTCGGCACGGCCGGCGTCGGCGCGGCGAGGGCGCCGGCGCAGTGCAGCGGGTAGAGGCCGTCCGGACTGGCGAGCCAGCCGCCCAGCACGTCGAGGCTCCGGGCCTCGTCGCTGGCGGTGCCCAGGATGGTCGGTACGGCCGGGTCGCTCAGATCGATGGCGGCGATCCGGGAGGTGTAGAGCACGTCGCCATGCCAGGCCAGCGCCGGCCAGACGCTGCCGAGCTGGGCGATGGGCGCGCCGAGCGGCACGGGTGCGCCGCCGGACAGGTCGAACAGCTGCAGGGTGTAGGGCGCGGTCTGCAGCTGCAGCACCATGAGCTGGTCGCGGCTGGCCAACGCCGTGGCGTGGCCGGGCAGGGTCCAGGCGGCGTGCAGGGCGTCGGGGTCGGTCGCGTCGAAGGCCCAGATCTGGGTCCAGGAGCTGGCGACCACCAGCTCGCCGACCCGACCGAGCCACTGGAAGACGTCCGCCGGGGCGGCGCCGCGCAGGACCGGAGCGGCCGGGTCGGTGAAGTCGGCGATCCGTACCGTCCCGGCCTGCTCGACGAGGACCCGCGCTTCGTCCAGCGGAAACGGGCACACGTCGAACTCGCCCGCGAGCGAGCCGAGCTCCAGGGGCGACGACGGACCGCTCAGGTCGT
The DNA here is from genome assembly GCA_041390065.1 of Candidatus Krumholzibacteriia bacterium. Lineage (GTDB taxonomy): Bacteria > Krumholzibacteriota > Krumholzibacteriia > LZORAL124-64-63 > LZORAL124-64-63 > Glo-17. Next base: position 79,371 of record JAWKQQ010000011.1, on the reverse strand, counting down.
AGAACGCCAGCCGCCGCGAGGGCGAGGTGAGGTTCCAGAAGCCGTGGCCCGCGGCGAGGGCGGCGCCGTTGCCGCCGCCGACGTTGGCCTGAGCGACGCCGTCGGCGGTGAGCGTGACGAGGCGGCGCGCGACGCCGACTCCCGGGATGCGCAGCAAGCAGCGCGGACCGGCGGCGGCCTCGATGGTGATGCCGCCGGTGTCCTCGGGACCGCCGAAGTTCTGGATGTGGACGATCTGGGCGGGAGCGACGGGCTCGTGGACGTCGTACAGGTAGCCGTGCTCGATCCAGCTGTTCCCGTCGTACCAGTCGACCCAGGTCCTGAGCAGGAAACCGCCGTGCAGCGTCCCGCCCGTGAGGCCGTGGAACTCGGGGCCGTCCCAGGCCACGGCGAGGTCCACGCTGGCGGGGACGGTCCAGTCGAGGCAGTCGGCGAGAAGCGGGGTTGCGATGGCGAGCGACACGACGAGCAGGATGGCGAACGGGCGAGCGATCCTGGGCGAGGTCATGGTTCACCTCCCTCGAGGCTTGGTCACAGGCAGGCCGACGGGGAGGGACGGCCCGAGCTGATCATAGCATATCAACGGGGGCGGTGGGACGGGATTTCGGGGCGCCGGGCCGTCGGTCGCCCCCGCTCACCGGGTTGCGTTCGGTCCCAGGTGCGGTATAGTCCCGCGCGGCGCGATCCGAGCGTTCTCGCGTCGCCCGAACCAACCGAGAGCCGCGGCCGTCCGGCCGCCCAGCCAGGCAGGGGCCACCGCGTGTCCGTCTTCGATCTCGCCGCCATCATCATCACGGTGACCGCCGTCTTCGGCTGGGTCAACACGCGGTTCTTGCGGCTGCCGCCGTCGGTCGGCCTGCTGGCCATCAGCCTGGCCTCGTCGCTCAGCCTGCTCGCCTTCCACGTGCTGGTGCCGTCGGCGGGCCTGGTGCCGTCGGTGCGGGCGGTCGTCGCCCAGATCGACTTCAACGAGGCGCTGATGCACGGGATGCTCGCGTTCCTGCTCTTCGCCGGGGCGTTGCACGCCGATCTCGACGTCGTCATGCGACGGCGTGGGACGATCGTGCTGCTGGCCACCGTCGGCCTGCTCATCTCCACCGCGGTGGTCGGGTTGCTCTGTCGGCTCGTCTTCGGCCTGCTCGGGCTCGAGGTCAGCTGGCTCGCCTGCCTGATCTTCGGCGCGTTGATCTCGCCCACGGATCCGATCTCGGTGATGGCGGCGCTCAAGACGCTGCACGCGCCGGCCTCGCTCGAGGCCAAGATCGCCGGCGAGTCCCTCTTCAACGACGGGGTGGCGGTGGTGGTGTTCACGGCCCTGGTGGCGCTGCTGCCGGGCGGGACCGGCGCCCACGCGCACCACGCGGCCGAGATCTCGGCGCTGTCGATCGGGCGCCTGTTCCTGCAGGAGGCGATCGGCGGCGGGCTGCTCGGGCTCGTGGCCGGCTATCTGGCCTACCGGCTGATGCTGTCGATCGACGACTACAAGGTCGAGGTCATGATCTCGCTCGCCCTGGTCATGGGCACCTACGCGTTGTCGTTCCCGTTGCACGTGTCGGGCCCGATCGCCATGGTGGCCGCCGGCATGCTCATCGGCAACCGCGGCCGCCGTTTCGCCATGAGCGAGCAGGTGGCCGACTACCTGGAGAAATTCTGGGAGCTGATCGACGAGATCCTCAACTCGGTGCTGTTCCTGCTCATCGGGGTCGAGGTGCTGATGGTGGCGTTCGCGGCGCAGCGGGTGACCGCGGGCCTGGTCGCGATCGTGATCGTGCTGGCGGCGAGGCTGGTGAGCGTCTGGGTGCCGATCACGCTGCTGCGCCGTCGCGCCGGATTCACGCCGGCCGTGGTGCGGATCCTGACCTGGGCCGGCCTGCGCGGCGGGATCTCCGTCGCGCTCGCCCTCTCGCTGCCGCCGATCCCCGAGAAATCGCTCATCCTGACCTGCACCTACGTCGTCGTGCTGTTCTCGATCCTCGTCCAGGGAGCGACGATCCGGCGGGTGCTCATGCGCCTGCTGCCGGGACCGGGGGCGGCTGCGGAATCCTGATGCGGCGGGGGCGGCGCGGCGCTATCATGGCGGCGCCAACTCCTCCGCCCGAGGGCTCCGGAGCGAGCGTTCCGACCAGCATCCCGGCGTGCATCCCTCGCACCCACGCGCGTTCGCCCGCCGGCGGCGCCCTGCGTCCGGCCGAGCGGGTGGAGGTGTCTCCATGATCGCACGCAAGCGTTCCCGCGGCTGGCTGGCCCGGCTCGGCGGGTTCTCCATGCACGGCAAGCAGGCCACCGCCCGGACGGCCGCGGCCAGCCCGGCGCCCCCGGCTGAGCGCGACCCCAACCAGCGCGGCACTCTACGCTTCGCGTTCCTGTGGTTCGTGCTGCCCATCGCCCTGCTCATGGCCATGGCCTATCTCCAGCATCAGCGGTAGTTCCGACCGTGTGCCGCCCCCGGCTCCAGGGGGCGGCGCCGCCGTCGCCCGCGCTCCCGGCCGTCCCGCCGATTTGTCCGCGCGCCCGCCATCGCTTAACGTTGCGGACAGCGTCTCGCCCATGCCGCTCATCGAAGGGACCGCGCCCATGCTCCGCGCCTGCCTGCTGACGATGGGAGTCCTGGCCATGCTGACCGGCTGCAACGGCCACGCCACCGCCGACAATCCCCTGCTCACCGCCTCCAACACGCCGTTCGACGTGCCGCCCTTCGACCGCCTCGAGCCCGTCCACTTCGAGCCGGCGTTCGCCGAGGGCATGCGCCGCGAGCGCGCCGAGGTGGCGGCCATCGCCGGCAACCCGGAGGCGCCCACGTTCGCCAACACCGTCGCCGCCCTCGACCGAGCGGGCGAGCTGCTGCGCGAGGTGGAGCACATCTTCGACGGCCTCACGGGATCGTGTACCAGCGAGGAGCTGCAGCAGATCAACCAGCGGATCTCCCCGCAGCTGGCCGCCCACCGCGACGCGATCCAGCTCGACCCGCAGATCTTCGCCCGACTGCGGATCCTGCACGATGCGCGCGACACGCTCGACCTCGATCCCGAGCAGCGCCATCTCCTGGACTACATGTACCGCTCCGGGGTGCGCGCCGGCGCCCTCCTGGCGCCGCCCGACCAGGCCCGCCTCCGGGAGATCAACCAGGCCCTCTCCGGGCTCGAGGTGCGGTTCGACGACAACCTGCTGGCCGAAACCAACGCCTTCGAACTGGTGCTCACCGACCCGGCCGACCTCGACGGCTTGCCGGCGCCGGTGATCGCGGCCGCGGCCGCCGCGGCCACGGACGCCGGCCATCCCGGCGCCTGGCTCTTCACCACCCACAAGCCCAGCCTCCTGCCCTTCCTCACCTACGCCCGCAACCGCGAGCTGCGGCAGCGGCTGTTCACGGCCTACACGCGGCGCGGCAACCAGGGCAACGCGCACGACAACACGGGCATCCTCGCCGAGGTGCTCGCGTTGCGCCTCGAGCGCGCCCGGCTCCTGGGTTACGAGACCTACGCCGACTACGTCCTGGAGCGCCGCATGGCCGGGTCGCCGGCCCGCGTCTACGACCTGCTCGATCGGCTCTGGGAAGCCTCGCTGCCGGTCGCCCGGGCCGAGGTCGCGGCCATGCAGCGGATCATCGACCGCGAGGACGGCGGCTTCCCGCTCGCGCCCTGGGACTGGTGGTACTACGCCGAGAAGGTGCGCAAGCAGGACTATGACCTCGACGACAGCGAGCTCCGCCCGTACTTCGAGCTCGCCCGCGTGCGCGATGGCGTGTTCTGGGTGGCCAACCAGCTCTACGGGCTGGAGTTCACGCCGCTCGCGGACATCCCCCGTCCGCACCCCGAGGCCGAGGCCTTCGAGGTCAAGGAGCGCGACGGCTCGCACTGCGCCGTCATCTATCTCGACTACCACCCTCGGCCCGGCAAGGGCCAGGGCGCCTGGTGCGGCACCTACCGCAGCCAGAACCGGTCGCAGGGCCGGGAGGTCGACCCCATCGTCGACCTCGTGTGCAACTTCACGCGCTCGTCGGGCGACACGCCGGCCCTGCTGAGCCTCGACGAGGTGGAGACCCTGTTCCACGAGTTCGGCCACGCGCTCGACTCCATGCTGTCCGACGTCACCTACAACACCCTGGACCGCTCGGCCGACTTCTCGGAGCTGCCGAGCCAGATCATGGAGCACTGGGCGCTGGAGCCCGAGGTCCTGCGGCACTACGGGCGGCACTACCGGACGGGCGAGGTCATCCCCGACGCGCTGATCGCGAAGATCGGCGCGAGCAAGCATTTCAACCAGGGCTTCGCCACCGTGGAGTACCTGGCCGCGAGCCTGCTGGATATGAAGCTGCACACCCTGCGCGACGCCGCGGCCCTGGACGTCATGGCTCTCGAACGGACCTACCTGCAGGAGGTCGGCCTCATCCCGCAGATCGTGCCGCGTTACCGGGCCAGCTACTTCGGACACATCATGGGCGGCTACGCCGCCGGCTATTACGGCTACATCTGGTGCGGGGTGCTCGACAACGACGCGTTCGAGGCGTTCAGCGAGGCGGGGATCTTCGACCAGGCCACGGCGGAGCGGTTCCGCCGCACCATCCTGGCGCGCAACGGCACCGCCGACTTCATGCAGATGTACCTCGACTTCCGCGGGCGCGAGCCGCGGATCGAGCCGCTGCTGCGGGCGCGCGGGCTGCTCTAGGCGGCCGCTCGCGGAACCGATGGCGGCCGCGTAGTCTGTCGGGCGATCCGACGTTCCGCGGCCTCAACCTCCGGCAGGTCCCAGCGTGCCCATCCGCATCCTCCGCTCCACCGACACCAACCCCTGGTTCAACCTCGCCACCGAGGACCACATCTTCCGCGACATGGATCCCGCCGTGGACGTGCTGTTCCTCTGGCGCAACCAGCCGAACATCGTCATCGGACGCCACCAGAACCCGTGGGCCGAGTGCGATCTGGAGGCCATGGAGCGCGAGGGCGTGCTCCTGACCCGGCGCCAGAGCGGCGGCGGCGCGGTGTACCAGGACCTCGGCAACTCGTGCTTCACGTTCCTGTCCGGCAAGGCCAGCTACTCGGTGGACCGCAACTTCGCGCTCATCATCGACGCGCTCGCGCGCCTGGGCGTGGCCGCCGAGCAGACCGGCCGCAACGACCTCCTGGTCGCGGGCCGCAAGGTGTCCGGCAGCGCCTTCAAGCTGGCGGCCGACCGCGCCTTCCACCACGGCACCATGCTCCTGCACGCCGACCTCGACCGCCTCGGGGCCCTGCTGCGGCCCGATCCGCGCAAGCTCACGGCCAAGGGCGTGAAGTCGGTGCGCTCGCGGGTGGCCAACCTGAGCGAGTGGGTGCCGGGCCTCGACCACGACCGCTTCTGCGACGCCATGGTGGCCGCGTTCCGCGAGCATCACGGCGAACGGGCGCCCGTCGAGCTGCTGGACCGCTCGGTCCTGGAGACCATCCCCTCGTTGGCCGAGCACTACGCGCACCAGAGCGACTGGGCCTGGCGCTATGGCGAGACGCCCGACTTCGCCATCACCCTGAAGACCCGTTTCGACTGGGGGCTGGTGGACGTGCACCTGGACACCGCCCGGGGCAAGGTCGCCCGGGCCCGCGTGTTCTCGGACAGCCTCCGGCCCGAGATGATCGAGCGCGTGGCCGACGCGCTGGTCGGCGCGCCCTACGAGGGCGAGGCGCTGGCCACGCGGGTGCGCGCGGTGGGGTTGGCGCGAGAGTATGCCGCGGAGGCGGCCGAGCTGGCAGGTTGGCTGGCGGGGTCCGTCGCCTGATCAGGAAGGCGACGTCGGCGGGAACCTCGCGTTGCGGGCGGGTTATCAGCGGAGCCACCCTTCGATCGACCCCTTCCAGACCCCAGGGGGACCCCATGAACACATGCCATCGCATCCTGGCGGCCGCCATCGTCCTGGCGGCCGTCCCCGTCCTCGCCCAGCCCGCCATCGGCTACGCGGATCCCGACGACCTCGACGCGCTGCTGGCCTATCGGCTGCCCGACTGGGGCTGGAACGAGTGGAACGGAGTCCTGCGTTTCCGGGGCGCGGGCCAGAGCGGTGGCGAGACCACCGCGAACAGCAACTCCCTGAACCTCGCGACCGACGCGACCTGGGTCCGCGAGGGCGAGCGTCTGGCCTGGGAGGTCACCGGCTCATCCGCCATCGACCTGCAGGCGAACCACTCCGGGGATGCGGACCGTGAGCAGGATTCGGATTCCTTCATCTCGGTCAACGATGCCCGGGGCGAGGTCCGGCGGTACCTGGGCGACTCGCCGGCGTATCTGGTGGGCGAGGCGGGGCTCGGCTGGCGCTACCGCGAGTTCACGTACGACCGCAGCGACTGGATCGCCGAGGAGCGGCGCTTCGAACGCTCGCTCGACCTCGACGCCGCCGCCGGCGTGGGGATCGGGCGCGTCCGCAACGTCACGCCCATGATCCTGGCCAGGCGCCTGGGCGAGCGGCTGGTGGCCCTCGGCCGGCCGCCGCTCACGACGGCCCAGCTGCAGGCGGTCGCCGAGGCGCTGGTGCGACGGCCGGGCTACGAGGCGAACTACGAGCGGTCCGAGCGCCACTTCTGGGACGCCGTGCTGAAGCCGGTGCTCGATCCCGCGCGGCCGCTGGCGCCCTACGAGATCCTCTACCTGCTGGACCTGGATCGCGAGGGGACGTACTCGCGCTTCGAGGGCTTACGCGGCCAGGTGCAGGCGACCTGGAGCGAGCAGCGCACGAACAACGACCGCGGGTCCGGCGACATGTTCGACAGCTCCGATCTGCGACCGCACCGCTGGGGCGCCGAGACGGCGGTCCAGTGGTCGCACAACCTGTCGCTGGTCACCCAGGTCGCCGTCCGGGCGTCCGCCCAATATGCCTGGGTCGACGGCCCGCAGGACGACCGCGATGAGGCGATCGGCGAACTGGAGGTCTTCTGGCTCCGCGACATCGCCGACCGCCACCGCCTGGCCGTCGCGGTGACGGCCGACGGGCGCTACACCGAGATCGACGGGGGCGATCTGCGCCGTGAGCTGCAGACGAGCGTGCGGGTGACCGACCGCATCTGGGTGGAGGATTCCTTCTCCATCAACCCCTATGCCGAGGTGAGGCATGCGACCGCGAGCGCGTCGGACGGCGCGGCCGGCTCTCCCCAGACGACCTGGAGCTACGGCATCAACGCCCGGTACTACTTCGACTCGGCCCTGTTCTAGGTCCGGCAGGCGGCGCCCCGGCTCGGGCGACCCGGGGCGCCGTTCTCCACCTTCGCGGTTGACCCGGCCCCGGTTCCCCGCCAGATTGTCCGTCGACCCCCGCCCGGGATTGCCAGGAGACGGACCTCGTCCATGCTGCCACGCCTGTTCTGCATCGCCGCGTTCTGCCTGGCGCTCGCGCCGGGGCCCGTCCACGCCACCGACCAGCCCTACTACTTCTACCACGCCCGTAACTACGGTTCCGAGCAGCTGGTCGGCCCCACCCGCATGATCGTCAACGGCGGCTTCGGCATCCTGCAGCTCGAGAACCGCTCCAACCAGCTCGACGACATCCAGTGGCGCAACGGCTGGCAGAACCTCTGGAAGAACCTCCTGAATCCCCTCCGCGCCATCGAGGAGAAGGGCTGGTGGGACTTCTTCAGCTCCGAGGTCATCCCCGTCAGCGTCAACGGGGGCGACGCCCAGTACTGGCCCAACTACATGAACCACCTCATCGGCGGCGGTATGGGCTACCGCAACCTGCGCGAGTGGTACCGCTACCACGGCTTCGCCCACGAGAGCCGCTGGGCCCTGGCCACCCTCTCGGTCTACCACCTGCTGAACGAGGTGGTTGAGATGAACGACAAGCAGGGCTGGCGCGTCGACCCGATCGCCGACATGTACCTCTTCAACGTGGCCGGCGTGCTGGTGTTCGAGAATGACGGCGTCGCCCGCTTCTTCGGCGAGACGCTGCACATGCGTGACTGGTCGTTCCAGCCCTTCTACGATCCGCGCAACGGCACGCTGGAGAACGTAGGGCAGAACTACACCATGCGCCTGCGCCTGGGCCACACCACGCGATGGAACCTCTTCTACCACTGGGGCAACAGCGGCGAGCTGGGCGCCTCGCGCGAGCTGGGCCGCGGCCACTACCTGTCGGCGGGCGCGGGCTTCGTGGCCAAGAACCTCGAGGACGTCGACGGCATCAGCGAGACGGTGAACCTGGCCACCACCTTCGGCCTGTTCTGGGACCGCGAGTCGAGCCTCCTCGCATCGTTCCTCTACGCCAAGGACAAGGACTACCGCTACCGCCTGAACATCTACCCGGGCGTGGTGAAGCTGGGGCCGCTGCGGCCGGCGTTCACCTTCATCTCGGCGCGCAACAACGACTTCCTGGCGGGCATCACCCTCGGCAACTGGCCGCTGGCGCCGGTGGGCCTGGGTTCCCGGGTGGGGAACGATCGTTGATCGGCGGGTTTCATCGCGGCTCGGGATCTGCTCGGATCTCCCCCTGACCGACGCCCGCACCCGCACCCGGGGGAGTGCTCTTGCCGCTGCTTCGTCTGGCCGTCTGCGCCGGGTTCCTGCTGCTTTCCCTGCCGGGGTCGGCGCAGGAATCCGCGACGTTTCCCGAATCGGTCGGCTTCGAGGCGCCCGCTGATCTGGGCGCGTTGCTGGCGTACCGGCTGTCCGATTGGGGGTGGCGGACGGTGGAGGTGGCGGGGGCGTTCGAGGGTGGCGGGAACGTCGCCCCGCTGGTCGAGAACGATGAATTCTACGGTCGTTTCGACAGGTACGCGAGCCTCGACCTGGCCGCCGGCCTTCGCTGGACCCATGAGGGGGAGCTGTCGCGGCGATCCCTGCGGGTCGACGGTACCGGTCGCTGGCGCCGGACCCGCTCGCAGTGGAGCGACTGCGTCACGTGGGGGCTCGAAGGCCGCTTCGAGGTCGATGGTCGCTGGGATCGCTACCTGGCGCGGGACCGCTGGTTCGTCTCGGCGCGCCTGGCGCTGGCGTCTTCCCATGAAGAGATCCACGGCTGCTTCATCGGCTACGACGAATCCACCGGCGGCTACGGCCATCGGGTCGAACTCGGCGGTGGCTGGGGCCGCTTGCGCGACGTCGAACCGCTTCTGCGGGCGCAGCGGCTCGCCGAGCGGCTCGTGGCCCTCGGACGGGTCCGGCCCGGTCGGGCCCAGGTGCTGGCGGCCGCCGAGGTGCTGGCCACCCGCGGTGGCTACGGCGCCATCTACGACCGGCCCGACCGCCGCTTCTGGCAGGAAGTGTTCGCCGCCCTCACCGGTGGCGAGACCCTCGACCTGGCCGAGGTCCTCTACCTCGAAGACGCGCTGGCTGAGAACCTGGGCGACCGGCGGCAGGGCGTGCGCGTCGAGGCGGGCGGCTGGTGGATCCAGAACGGAACCGGCGACCAAGAGGATCACTGGCTCGGCACCTGGACCCGTGCGACGGCGGCCCGGAACCTCTCGCTGGATCATCAGCTGACCGCGTCCGCGACCTTCACGTCAGCGACCACGACCAGGTGGACCAGACGTGGTTCGATGCGTCGCTGCGCCACCAGTGGGTGCTGGCCGACCGCCTCGTCCTCGACACCGTGGCCAGCTACGGCGACGAACACGCCCGCGACGGCAGCCTCCGCCACGACCTGAAGCAGGTCCGCTTGCGATCGATCTGGCGCGTGCGCCTCGAGGACCGGCTGGAATTCCGTCCCGACGCCTATGTCAACTGGTCAAGCTCCGAGTCCGAATCGGGCCCGGATCGGTACGAGAGTCGGAGCCGATCCTGGGGTGTCCAGCTGGCCTTCGCCTTCAAGCTCGGCGCGGGGGTGTTCTAGATGAGGCGAGTGGCGTCATGGACCTTGGCCGCGGCCATGCTGGTGGTGGCCGCCGTGCCCGCCGCCGCGGTGGCCCAGGCGTCGCTCGGCCACCCCAGGCCGGCCGACCTGCAACCGTTGCTGGACGACCGCCTGCCGACCTGGGGCTGGAGTACCTGGGTCGTCTCCGGCCGCCTGGGTGGGAACGGCGATCGGCGTGATTCGGAAGGGCGCGATCTCGAGGATCGCCGGACGAGCGAGGACGACGAGAGTCACTACCGCGGCGAGCTGAGCAGCGCCTGGTCCTGGTACCGGGAGGGCGAACAGCGCGTCTGGTCGCTCGCCGTGGATCTGGACGGATCGTGCCACCGTGATTGGCGGCACGGGACCGATCGCAGCTCGACCGAGAGCGGAATCAGGGAGCGGGAGTTCACGGAGAGCGGCCCCGTTGGTCGCTACCAGACCGAGCTCGGGATCGTCCAGTACCTCCTCGCCGGTGATCTGGCCGCCGTGCTGAACGTGCAGGGGACGGGGGCGTATCGACAGATCCATCAGACTCTCCGGTACGACGACTGGCCCCGCGACGAGCACAACTCCATGGATCGCAAGCACCGCTACGCCATGGCGCCGGGCGTATCCTACGGACGCCTGCGTGACGTCACGCCCCTGGTGCTTGCGGCGCGCCTGAGCGAGCGCCTGCAGGCCCTCGGGCGTCCGGCCCTGTCTCGGCTGCAGGTCCGGCAGGTCGCCGAGGCTCTGGCCAGGCAAGCCGGATATCAGGCCGTGTTCGACCGGCCCGACAAGCGTTTCTGGCGGAAGTCCTGGAACCCCTCATCGGCGGCGCGCCGCTTTCGGTGGCCGAGGTGTTCTCCCTGCGCGATGTGATGCGGGAGGACCTCGGCCCGCGCCGGCAGGGGCAACTCGTGTCGGTGCGTTACGCGTGGAGCGAGCGGAAGGAGTCGATCCGCTATGGCCCGATCGTCGAGCGCGGCATCGACGCGGACCTCGCCTGGTTCCGCAACCCACGGCTGGACCTGCAGTGGCATGCACGGTTCGCCTGGCAGCAGCGCCGGAGCGATCTCGAACACGGCGTGCTGTACGAGCGCACCCTGGCGGCGGAATGCGGGTTGCTCTGCTCCTGGCCGATCGCTGGCGGTTCGACGCCCTGGCTTCCGCCGGGTTGACGGCGTGCGATGCCTACGCCAGGACCAACTCGGAGACCTACACCCTCGACCTCGCCTTCTCGTGGTACGTGGAGGATCGCGTCGCGATCAAGCCGTTCGCCACGGGCTGGTTGCGAGTCAGCGATTGGACATCCTTCGGAGATCGCGACGAGTCGTTCTCCTGGCGGTTCGGCATCGCCCTCGACTGCCGCCTGGACGCCGCCCTCTTCTGACGCCCGGCCGCCCAACGCAAACCGCCGCCCTGCCGGGCGGCGGTTTCTTCATCTCGATCTCGATCGCCCCTACCAGCCCCGCTCGTTCTCCAGCTTCTCCTGCGCCTTGATGCTCAGGCGGGCCGTCGGGATCGCGCGCAGCCGCTCGAGGCCGATCTCCTCGCCCGTCAACTCGCAGATCCCGTACTCGCCGTCCTCGATACGCTGGAGCGCTTCCTCGATCTCGCGCAGGTACTCGTTCTGGGTGGCGGACAGCAGGAGCTTGGTATCGTACTCCGCCTCGTCGCTGCCCTGGTCGGCGAGGTGGTTGCTGTGGGCGCGGCCGGCGCCGCCCTCGGACTCGCCGTCGGCGTGGCGGATGGCCTTGTCGTTCCGCTGCACGTCCCGGAGCAAGCGCTTGCGCTCGGCCATCAGGATCTCGCGAAATTCCTCGAGGTGCTTCTTGTCCATGATGACCTCCAGCGGGGGCATGTCACTCGACGGGGCGCCGGCAGGACATCTCCCACGTCCTGCTCCCGGGGGGTGATAGATTACTCCCGGACGGCCGCTCCGCAAGGGAAAAACGTCGGCCCCGTGGGATGCCTAGACCACGGAGTTGGACCCACCCTAGGATCGTCTCCGGGGATGAATATATCTGTGTTCTTTCATTACGATTCCATGATCCCGGGAGCACCGATGGCCAGCGAACGTCGCCGTCGCCGGCCCGACCGCCTGGCCGACCACCGCTCCGGCCCACGACCCCATGTCCACGTTGCGGAGCGACCTTCAGGCCGCCCCGCCCAGGACCCTGCCCACCCGGTCGATGATCTGCAACACCGGCGACTGCTTGCGCCGCCAGCGCTGGTCGATCTCGGGCATCGCGGCCTCGGCGGCCTCGCGGCCGAGGCGCCTGACCTCGTCGGCGGCGCCGAAGTCGGCCCAGTGGACGTGCCGCAGGTCGGGCCGCACGAGCGCGTCGGCCGTGGCGCAGACGAACTCGTTGAGGCGGTCGCGGGCGATCGTGTTGCTGCGCAGGCCGAGGTTGAAGCCGTTGTGCAGGTTGGTCTCGTGATAGCCGGGGATGTCGACGGCGATCACGAAGTCGGCGCCCAGCTCGCGGCACGCCTCCACGGGCACGCGGAACGGTCCGCCGCCGTCGACGATGATGCGGCCGTGCCGCTCCAGCGGCGGGAACACGCCCGGGATGGCGCAGCTGGCGTAGAGGCCGTCGAGGAGGTCGCCATCCTTGAAGACGACCATCTCGCCGTCCACGAGGTCGAGGGCGACGGTGGCCAGGGGCAGGGCCAGGTCACCGAAACTGCGGGTGCCGTCGAACAGTCGCCGCAGGGGCCCGCGCAGGCGCTCGGCGTCCTCGATGGAGCGCGCGGTCATGGTCTTGACGGCGATGCGCCCACGCTGCATGAAGTCGAACAGGCTGTGCCAGGGACGGGCATCGCCGCCGCTCTCGCCTTCGCGGCGGGGAACGAAGGCGGCCCATTGCTCGGCGACCTCGTTGTCGTCGCGGTACGCGCGCAGGGATTCCCAGGTGGCGGCAGGGTCGGCGTCGCGCGCGTAGAGCGCGCCCACGAGGGCGCCCATGCTGGTGCCGGCCACCACGTCGGGCTTGAGGCCGGCCGCGTGCAGGGCCTCGAGCACGCCGCAATGGGCGAGGCCGCGGGCGCCGCCGCTGCCGAGGGCGATGCCGAGTCGGGGTGCAGGCATGACTCTGTCCTTTCGGGGTTCCTCCGGGCGGGCGCGTTCCTCCGGGGGTGGCGCCGCGCGGTACCAATCTAGCCTCCGGGAGGATCAGGGGACAGCATGAAAGAGAGTCCCGACGGCCGCGGTGACGGCCATGGCCAGCGCGCCCCAGAACGTCACCCGGCCGGCGCCGAGGATGACGCCGGAGCCGCCGACCCTGGCCGCCAGCCCGCCGAGGGTGGCCAGGAACACGAGCGAGCCCACCGCCACCAGCGGGACCATGCGGCCGGCGGGGCTGGACCAGGCGAGCGCCAGGGGCAGGGCGGCCCCCACGGCGAAGGTGCCCGCGGACGCCAGCGCGGCCTGCAGAGGGCGGGCACGGGTCTGCTCGGAGAAGCCGAGCTCGTCACGGGCGTGGGCCGACAGGGCATCGTGGGCCATGAGCTGCTCGGCCACCTGCCTGGCCAGCGCCGGTGCCAGGCCTCGGTGGACGTAGATGGTGGTCAGCTCGGCGCACTCGGACTCCGCGTCGGCCGCCAGTTCGCCCCGCTCGCGGGCCAGGTCAGCCTTCTCGGTGTCCGCCTGGGAGCTCACCGACACGTACTCGCCGGCGGCCATCGACATGGCGCCGGCCACCAGGCCGGCCAGGCCGGCGATCAGCACCTCCGCCTGCGCCGCCTTCGCGGCCGCCACGCCCACCACGAGGCTCGCCGTCGAGACGATCCCGTCGTTGGCGCCGAGGACGGCGGCGCGCAGCCAACCGATCCGGTGCGTGTAGTGGCGTTCGCGCGCGTGGGGCATGCCGGTCTCTCCCGTGCTTCGGAATATGGTATCATGATGCTTGCACGCTCGACCCCCGACCTCAAGCCCGGAGCGCCGTGATCTTGAAGAACGCCTTGGCCCTCGCCTGCCTGCTCTGCCTCGTCCTCGGCGTGACGGCCGCCGCCGTCGCCCAGCCCGATCCCGCCAAGACCGGCCCCGGCTCGCGCGCGCTGGCCGACCCCGCCGGCGCAGCCATGCGGAGCGACGGCACCGTCAAGGTCTGGGTCCGCCTGGTCGACCGCGACCTGGCCGGTCCGAGCCTCGCGGCCGCGCTCGCCGACCGGGCGCGCGAGCTGCCGGCCCGCACCCTGCAGCGTCGCGCCCGCGTCACGCCCGCCGGCCGGCCCCTGGTCACCGTGGGCGACCTGCCGGTGGACGCCGTCGCCCGCGCCGCGGTGGCCGCCACCGGCGCCCGGATCGACCACGAGTCGCGCTGGCTGAACGCCCTGAGCGTCCGCGCCACCGACCTTCAGCTCGTCGCCCTGGCGGCCCTGCCGGTGGTCGAACGGATGGAGCTCGTGGCCACCTTCCGCCGGCCGACGCCGCCGGTCGACTCCGCCGAGCGCGACCTCGCGCGGGCGATCATGGCCGAGGCCCGCGCGCGCGGCACCGTCCGCGACGGCCTCGACTACGGCGGCAGCCTCGCCGGCCTCGAGCAGATCAACGTGCCGGCCGTCCACGCGATGGGCGTCACCGGCGCGGGGGTCGTCGTCGGCATGCTCGACACCGGCTTCAAGACCACCCACGAGGCGCTGCAGTCGGTCACGGTGCTCGCGCGCCACGACTTCATCAACGACGACGACGTGGTCGAGAACGAGCCCGGCGACCCCGCCAGCCAGCACGACCACGGCACCAAGACCCTGTCGACCATCATGGGCTTCAAGGACGGCGCGCTGGTCGGACCCGCGTTCGGCGCCAGCGTCATCCTGGCCAAGACCGAAGACACGTCCGCCGAGTACCCCGCCGAGGAGGACAACTGGGTGGCGGGCCTGGAGTGGGTGGAGGCCCTCGGCGCGGACGTCGTCTCGAGCAGCCTGGGCTACTACGACTGGTACGAGTTCGCCGACCTCGACGGCAACACCGCCGTCACCACCATCGCCGCCGACCTGGCCGTGGGCCGCGGTCTGGTCGTGGTGAACTCGGCCGGCAACGAGCGCGGCTCGGGCTTCGGCCACATCATCGCGCCCGCCGACGGCGACAGCGTCATCACCGTGGGTGCGGTGAACCTGACCGGCGCGATCGCCGGCTTCAGCTCGCCCGGCCCGACCTACGACGGCCGCATCAAGCCCGACGTCTCCGCCCAGGGCGTGAGCAACCACGTCGTCTCCGCCAGCAACGACGCCGGCTACTCCCTGGCCGACGGCACCAGCTTCTCCTGCCCCCTGACCGCGGGGGTGGCCGCCCTGGTGCTCTCGCGCGTGCCCGGCCTGACGCCCCTGCAGGTGCGCGAGGCCCTGCGCCAGACGGCCGACCGCGCGCAGAACCCCGACAACGACTACGGCTGGGGCATCGTCGACGCCCACGCCGCCGTGACCTACTGGGGCGCCGTGTTCACCCACACGCCCCTCGGCGACACCGAGGACACCGCCGACCCCATCGCGGTGAGCGCCACGGTGACCGGTCGCCTGCCGCTCGATCCCGCCCACCTCGACGTGGTCTGGCGCGCGGACGGCGGACCCTGGCAGCGCGCGGCCCTCGCCCCGGCGGGCGGCGACCTCTTCACCGCCCATCTGCCCGCCCAGCCCGCCAACACGGACGTCGCGTACTACCTCGAGTCGACCGACGCGGCCGCCGTCACCACGCGCCTGCCCGTGGCCGGCGCCGCGTCGCCCTTCGGCTTCCACGTGGGCCCCGACCAGTCGGCGCCCGTGCTCGTGCACACGCCGCTGGGCGACCAGCCGCTGGTGACCTGGCCGCCGCTGGTCGCCTGTACGGCCAGCGACAACCTGGGCATCGACCGCGTCGAGCTGGAGCTCACGCACGACGGCGGCGCCGTCATGGGCCCCTACCTGCTGGCCGCGGGCGGCGACGGCGGCTACACGCTCGCCTTCCCGCTGCCGGCCGACCAGCTCGCGATCGGCGACCCGCTCACCTACCGCCTCACCGCGTTCGACGCGTCGGGCAGCCAGCTCTCGACCACCACCGGCTGGCTCGGCTTCGAGATCGTCGACACCCTCGGGGTGCTGCTGGTGATCGACGACACCGGCCTGGGCCTGCGCGACGCCAAGCTCGACGAGCACAAGCGCGTCCTGCCCGCGGTCACGGGACGCTCGGCCGCGGGCGACCTGGCCGGATGGCTGCAGGAGGCCGGCTACGTGGCCGACGTGATCGCCGCCGCGGACGTCACCGACGGCGCCTTCACCGGCTACCAGGCCGTGATCTCCGCGGGCGACAACACCTCGCCGCTGGCCACGAGCGCGTTGCGCGACGCGCTCGCGGCCCGTCAAACCGGTGGCCGCCTGCTCGTCGAGGGCGGCGAGGTCGGCTACGACGCCCTCAGCTCGCCCGGCTACCCCGCCTTCGCGGCCGCGGTTCTGCACGCGGTGAGCTGGCAGACCGACAACGCCGGCGCGCTCCAGGTGGCGGCGGGCCAGGGCACGCATCCGCTGATGATCCGGCCGCACGCGTTGCCGGCGTCGATTCCCCTGGTCTACGACAGCTACGGGGACGAGGACGCCATCACGCCGGCGCCCGACGCCACCCTGGTCATGGGCACCGCGAACCACGGCGGGTCGGCCGGCGTGCTCGCCTTCGACGACGACCCCGCACCGCAGGCCGGTCAGATCGTCGTCTACGCCTTCAACATCGCGGCCGTCGCGCCGGCAGTCGGCCGCCAGCTCGCCGAGAACGGCGCCGCCTACCTGCTGGCCGACCAGCCGCCGGCCACCGCGGCGATCAGCGGCACGGTGAGCGTGGTGGGCGGCGCGGCGGCCGGCGTCGCCGTCGCCCTGAGCGGCGGCGCCACCGAGGTCACCGGAGACGACGGCCGGTACGCGTTCACCGACCTCTACGGCGGCATCTACACCGTCACGGCCAGCAAGGCCGGCTACACGACGGCGGTCCGGCAGGCGATCCTGGAGGACGGCCAGCTCCTCGGCGCCGTCGATCTCGAGCTGCTGCCGGTGATCCAGGTCGACTACGCGGCGAGCCCGGGCGTCGCGATCCCCGACAACGACCCCGCGGGCGTGGTCAGCCTCATCACCGTCGACGCCGCGGGGCCGCTGTCGAGCCTGACGGTGGACATCGCCATCACGCACCCCTACGTCGGCGACCTCAGCGTCACGCTCTTCAGTCCGGCGGGGTCCATCGTGGTGCTGCACAACCGCTCGGGGGGCAGCGCCGGCGACCTGGTGGGCAACTGGCCGGGCACCCTGCAGGTGGACGGCCCCGGCGCCCTCGCCGATCTCGGGGGCGAGGAGGTGGCCGGAGTCTGGGCGCTGCACGTCGTGGACCACGCGGGCTCGGACACCGGGATGCTGCAGTCCTGGGGCCTGCACCTGGAGATCCCCGACCCGGTGACCGACGCCGACGCGCCGTCGGCCGTCACGCGGCTGCTGGGCAACCGGCCCAACCCGTTCAATCCGAGCACCACCCTGGCGTTCGAGCTGGCGCGGCCGGGCGCGGTGCGGCTGGAGCTGTTCGACGTGGGCGGCCGGCTGGTGCGGCGGCTGGTGGACGGCCCGCTCGCGGCCGGACGGCACGAGGTGGACTGGGACGGGCGCGACGCTGCCGGGCGCGAGCAGGCCAGCGGCGTCTACCTGGCGCGGCTGGTCGCCGACGGGACACGGCAGAGCGGTCGTCTGGTGCTGGTCCGCTGACGGCTCGGCGGGCGGGTGGTCGCCCGGGGTTCAACGGACTAGATTGAACCTCACGGCCGACGCCTTGGCCGTCCGTGTCGTCCCTGGCGCCATCGCGCGTGCAGGGACCCGCCGCGTCAGGGGTTCCGCGCCTGTGCGCTGCCCGATGCCAGAGGAGGTTGACCGTGCGCCCCGTTCCGCTCATGCTGTTCGCCTGCGCCCTCGTGCTGCTGGGCGCCGCCCCCGTCCCCGCCCAGGAAGGACCGGACGCCGCCATGACCTCGCCCGCTCGGGAGCTGAACCTGCTCTTCATCCACAATTCCTGTGGCGGCCAGCTCTTCGCCGACCCGGGGCCGATCCAGGGCGGCGAGAGCCGCGCCACCGGCGAGTACTGCATCCATGTCAGCCACCCCAACGGCGGCGGCCTGCGCACGCGCCTCGAGCAGGCGGGCTACCAGGTGCACGAGGCGAGCTACGGCTCGATCCTCGGCGAGCACACCGACATCTGCCAGTGGCGGCGCAAGTTCGCCGAGCATATGGACCGCGTCCTGCGCACCCGCCATCAGGACGAGCTCCTGCCCGACGGCCAGCGGAACCAGATCGTGGCCTTCAAGAGCTGCTATCCGAACAACGTCTTCCGCAAGGGCGGCCAGGAGCCCGGCGATCCCGACGACTGCACGCGTACCGTGCCCAACGCGAAGGCCGCGTACCGGGCGCTGCTGCCCATGTTCCACGAGCACCCGGACGTGCTGTTCGTGGCCTTCACCGCCCCGCCCATGACGCCCTACCAGCCCGTGGGTATCAAGGCCAAGATCAAGAGCTGGTTCACCGACACCAGCCGCGGCGGCGACCTGGCCATCGCGTTCAACGCGTGGCTGGCCGACCGCGAGCACGGCTGGCTCGCCGGCTACGACCTGCCCAACGTCGTGGTGTTCGACTACTACGACATCCTGCGGGCCGGCAACCCCGACGGCTACACCAGCTACCCGACCCGCGACGGGCGCGACCCGCATCCCAGCAGCGAGGGCAACCAGCTGGCGGCCGACCGTTTCCTGCCCTTCCTCGAGGCCGCCGTGGCGCCCATGAGCTGGTCGCGTCCGTGAACGGACCGGTCGCCATCGTCGCCACCGGCGAGCTGTTCGGGGGCGCCGAGCGGCACATCGTGGGCCTCGGCGCCTTCCTGGCGGCGCGAGGCCTGTCGCCGCGGGTGATCCTATTCTACGACCGCGAGCTGGCCTCCCAGTGCCGCAAGGAGGGGCTGCCGGTGCAGTTGGTGCCGACGCGCTCGGCCTACGACACCGCCGGGCCCCGGCGCGTGGGCGAGGCGCTCGCGAAGGCGGGCTGCCGGCTGGCCCATGTGCACGGCTACAAGGCGGCCGTCAACGTGGCCCTGGCGCCGGGCGACCACGCCATGGTCTGCACCCTGCACGGCCAGGGCGAGCCCACCTGGCGCACGCCGCGCGTGTTCCTCAAGGACCGCCTCTACCGCTCGCTCGAACAATGGAGCTGCCGGCGTCGGCAGGCGGCGGTCTGCTTCGTCACCAGAGACCTCGCCGCACGCCACGGCCGCCGCTACGGCGCGCTCCTGCAACGCACCGTGCACAACGGCATCGAGCCTCTGGAGCGCCAGGCCCAGGGCCCGCGGCCGGCCGGCCTGGTGCCCGACCGCCTGCACGCGTTGATGGTGGGCCGGCTGACGGGCGTCAAGGCCATCGACGTGGCCGTGGACGCCCTCGCGCTGCTGCCCGACGGGCACCGCTGGCACCTCGACCTCGTGGGCGACGGCGGCTTGCGCGGCGACCTGGAGGCCCAGGTCAGCCGGCTGGGCCTGCGCGACCGGGTCACCTTCCACGGGTTCCGGCGCGACGTGTTCGCGCTCATGGCCCACAGCGACCTGCTGCTCATGACGTCGCACCACGAGGGGCTGCCGTACACGCTGCTGGAGGCGATGTCGCTCGGGCTGCCGACCCTCGCGTCGGACGTGGGCGGCCTGGCCGAGGTGCTGCGGCACGGCGAGACCGGCTGGCTCGTGCCGCCGAACGACCCGCCGGCCGTGGCCGACGCGCTGGCGACGCTGGCCGCCGACCCGTCCCTGCGGCAGCGGCTCGGCGAGGCGGCCGCGCGGGAGCAGCGCGCCCGCTACACGCTCTCGGCCATGGGGGAGCAGTACCTCGCGGTCTACGACGCGGTGCTGTCCGGCCGCCGGTAGCGCAGCTGCAGCAGGAGCAGCCACACCGCCGCCACCGCCAGGAACACGGCCAGGTCCAGGTACCAGCCCTCGAGGGAGTCGGCGCGGCCGAGGTTCAGGCGCACCGTGCGATGGAACAGGGTGAGCGTGAGCAGCTGGGTGAACGCGCCCAGCCAGAGCACCCGCGCGGCGAGGTCGCGGCGGGTGGCCTCCTCGCGCTCGGCGGCCAGCCACCAGTCGCGGTGCGGCATGCCGAACCAGCGGCGCGGCGACTTGCTGACCGCCCCGGAGGCCACGCCGAACAGGGCCGCCAGACCGACCACCACCGTCAGCTGCAGGTCGATCATCGCGCTGCGCGGCATGGTCCGTGCGGGCAGGCCGACGGCAGCCAGGGCCGACGTCACCTGGTCCGGCAGGGCGTGGAGTAGCAGAGGGCGTGGCAGAGTCCCAGGGAGCCACGGTCACCATCAAGGCCAGCAGGGCCACCGGTCGGCGCGTCATGGGCGATCTCCCGTTCCCGCGGTCGGGTCTGCTCGGGGACGATCCAGGGTGGTACCCGGCGCACCGCCAGGTTGTTCCCCACCGGATGACCCCGTTGCGACCGGCCGCTACCCTGTGGCGGGCGGCGACCACCCCATCTCCGGAAACGGAACGCGACACCATGGCCAGGACCACCACCCAGCACGTCTGCAGCGATTGCGGCCACACCGAGGTCCGCTGGTACGGCCGCTGTCCGGCCTGCAACGCCTTCGGGACGATGAGGGAGTTCCGCGAGAACAAGGGCGCGGGCCAGGGCGCGGCGCCGCCGGGTTCGGCGTGCCGGGGACGTCCGCGGCGGCGGGCCGTCCGGTGCCCCTGCGCGAGATCGATGCCGACAAGGCCCGTCGCCTGCCCGTCGAGCCGGCGGAGATCGCCGGTGTGCTCGGCGGCGGCCTGGTGGAAGGTTCGGTCGTGCTGCTGGGCGGCGAGCCAGCGTCGGCAAGTCGACCCTGCTGACCGGCCTGGCCCTCGGCTGGGCGCGCCAGGGCATCCGCGTGCTCTACGTGGCCGGCGAGGAGGCGCCCGCCCAGATCCGGCTGCGCGCCGAACGGCTGGGCTTCGCGTCCGACCGCGAGCCGGGGTTCGAGGTGCTGGCCCAGACCGGCCTGGAGGCCCTGCTGCGCGACCTCGAGCGCGCGCTCGCCGACCACGCCGATCCCGTCGTGATCATCGCCGACTCCGTGCAGACCCTGCACTCCGAAGCCGTCGACAGCCTGCCCGGCACGCCGACCCAGATCCGTGCCTGCGGCGGGGCCCTCGCCGACCTCGCCCGCCGCCGTGGCTGCTCCATCTTCCTCGTGGGCCACGTGACGAAGACCGGCGACCTCGCCGGCCCCAAGGTGCTCGAGCACATGGTGGACACGGTGCTCTACTTCGAGGGCTCGGGCGGCGGCTCGATCCGCCTGGTGCGCGCGGTGAAGAACCGCTTCGGCACCACCAGCGAGCTGGCCGTCATGGAATGCGCGCCGACGGCCTGGTGCCCGTGTGTCTGAGGCACCCTCTTCCTCGGCGAGCACCAGGGCCACGAGCCCGGGGCCGCGGTGTGCGCGGTGCGCAACGGGTCGCGCGTCTTCCTGGTGGAGGTGCAGGCCCTGGTGGCGCCCACCCGCTACGGCACGCCCCAGCGCGTGGTGCAGGGGGTGGACTCCAAGCAGGTGGCCCTGCTGGCGGCCATCCTGAAGCGCGCCGGCCTGGACCTCGCCGGCTGCGACGTGTTCGTCAAGGTGGCCGGAGGCGGCCGCCTCGACGACCCCGCCGCCGACCTGGCCCTGCTCGTGGCCCTGGCCTCGAGCCTCCGCGAGCGCGCCGTGCCGGCCGGTACCCTGGTGCTGGGCG
Source organism: Candidatus Krumholzibacteriia bacterium (assembly GCA_041390065.1). GTDB lineage: Bacteria > Krumholzibacteriota > Krumholzibacteriia > LZORAL124-64-63 > LZORAL124-64-63 > Glo-17. The sequence goes on along the minus strand of JAWKQQ010000011.1, from coordinate 57,853 downwards.
AGGTGGGCCTGACGGGTTCGGTGCGCCAGGCGACGGCCGAGGCCGAGCGCCTGCGTGAGGCCGCGCGGCACGGATTCCGGCGCGCGGTCTGCGCCGTGGCCGCAGGAGAGCGTCCGACGGTGGCCGACGGCCAGCTCGCGGTGATCTCGGCGGTGAGCGTGGAGGAAGCCGTGGCCCTCGCCCTCGCGCCGCACGCCGACCGTGAAAGGGGTTGATCCCATGCGTCAGGAGCCAGCGTCGCGCGTCTTCCTGGTCGTCCTGGCCGGTGGCCGTTCCACGCGCGCCAGCCAGGGCGACAGCACGGCGCCCAAGCAGTTTCGCGAGGTCGGCGGAGCGCCGGTCTTCGTGCATGGTCTGCGCGAGCTGGCCCAGGTGCCGGAGCTCGTCCACGCCGTGGTGGTGGTGCCGGACGCCTGGCGTCCGGTGGCGCATGACGCCCTCGCCGCGGCCGATCTGCCCGTGGCGTGGACCCTGGCCACGGCCGGCGAGCACCGCACGGCGTCCACCTGGAGCGCGTTGCGCGCCCTGGCGGCGTTGCCCGCAGCCGCGAGGCCGGCCCCCGACGACCTGGTGGCGGTCCACGACGCGGCCCGGCCCTTCGCGAGCCGGCATCTGCTCATGCGGGTCGCCGAAGCCGCGCAGCGCCACGCGGCGGCGGTGCCGGCGGTGCCCGTGCCCGACACCGTGGTCCAGCTCCTGCCGGGCCAGGACGAGGACGCGGCGGAACGCCCGCTGGCTGGCTACCTCGAGCGCAGCCTGCTCGCGGCCGTGCAGACGCCCCAGGCGGCCCGCTGGGCCGATCTGCACGCGGTCCACGCCTGGGCCGCCGCCGGCGCGGTGAGCTTCACGGACGACGGCGGCCTGCTGGCCGCGCGCGGCGTGCCGCCGGTGGTGGTACCGGGCGAACCGGGCAACTGGAAGATCACCACCGAGGACGACTGGCGCCGGGCGGCCGAACGGCTGCGGCGGCGGTCGGCGGTGTAAGGGTTGCCAGCGCGGCGTCACTCATGTACGATGAAACAAGATAGAAATTGTCGAGAAGAAACCCCCCGAGGTGCGCCATGGCCCGGTCCGCGACCCCGATCCGCCGTTCGATCCTGAGCCTCGCGGCGCTGCTGGTGCTGCTCCTGTCCCTGCCGGCGTCCGCCCAGTACCTCACCTTCCCGAGGATCGGCGTGTCCGCGGCGCCCGACCGTTACGTGTCGGAGATCGACGTGCACGGCGACGCCACGTTCGAGCTCTACGTCGTGGCCCTGCCGCCCGAGGATCAGTCCGCGTTCGCGCAGGAGTTCGGCGAGTTCCAGTGGGCCGTGCTCGAGGCCTGCTGCGGCGGCGCGGCCGCGATCGTGGCCGAGGACTTCAACCCCGCCTGCGAGCACGTCGGCTCGCCCTACGGCGGCGTGGTCACCACGTCGGAGGTCTGCATGTCCGGCGAGGCCGTCTGGCTGTGCACGCTCACCCTGCAGATGGTGGTCGACCAGCCGGGCCGCTACTACGTCGTGGCCGGGCCGCTGGCCCTGGCCCAGACCTGCGGCGGCGAGGGCGTGGTCATGACCGACCTGCTCGTCGACGTCAACTACACCACCGACGTCACGCCGGTCGAGACCCTGAGCCTCAGCCGCATCAAGGCCCTGTTCGACTGACGCCGCCGCTCTGCGACGCGGCCAGATCGGCGAGGAACGCCTGGAAGTCGGCGCGCTCCCGCAACGGGTCCAGGTCCGTGTCCAGCTGATACCACTCCAGATACGTCATGCCGTCGGCCACGGCCCGATGCAGGGCGGCCACGGCCTCGGCGGCCAGGGCGTCTTGTCGGGCGCGTTCGGCGGCCGTCGGCCGGGCGGGGTCGCGCGGCACCAGCGGCACGCTGAGGGCGAGGTAGCAGGCGCGGTTGTAGTCGGCGTCCGGCCCCCAGCCCTCGACGCGCTCGAGGTACCCGACCGACCGCGTGAACTCCGCGAGGGCAGCCTCGCGATCGCCTCGCAGAGCCAGCAGGCGTCCCAGGTTGCTGTGGCACTTGGCCAGGCTGTGCACGATATCCGCGTCCTGGGGACGGGCGGCCAGCAGGTCGTCCAGGAGGCCCCGCGCCTGGGTCGACGAGGCGAACGCCGCGTCCACCTGGCCGGCCGCGCGCTGCGCGTCGCTCAGCATCAGGCACGACCTCACCCAGCCGTCACGGTACTGGATGACCTCGGGCGATGACCCGGACAGGTCGGCCAGCAGGTCGACGCTGGCCTGGAGCTCGACGAGGGCGTCCGCCACATCGCCGTCGTTCAGCAACATGCGGCCCAGGTTGCCCCGGGTCAGCGCCAGGTTCTCGCGATACTCGGCCACGGTCGGTCGGGCCCGGTGCAGCGTCTGGTAGCCGCCGCGCGCGGCCTCGAGGGTGCCGAGGGCGTCTCCACCCGTGGTCACGTACAGGGTGCCGAGGTTGAGCTGGATGAGGGACAGCAGATCGAGGTTCATGAGGTCGTCCGGCTGTTCGGCCACGACGCCGGCGACGATGTCCCGCGCTTCCTCCAGGTTGCTGCGGCTGAGGTCGGCATGCTGGGCGGAGCGGTGGACCACCCCGAGGTTGGAGCGCACCAGGCCGGCGAAGCGGCGGTAGTTGCGGTTGGCCGGGTCGCTGGCCAGGAGCCTGTCGCCGCCGGCCTTGGCCTCGTCGAGCTCGGTCACGGCCTCGTCGAGCCGGCCGAGCTCATGGAGCATGAAGCCGGCGGCTGACTGCGCCTCGCAGAGCGCGAACCGGTCGTCGCCGGCATCGGGATGCTCGGCCAGCAAGCTGGTGAGCAGGTCGACGGCGTGCTCGAGGGCGGCGAGCGAGGCCGCGTTGTCGCCCATGAGGCGGGAGATGCTGCCCACGCGCCGGTAGCTGTCGGCCAGCTCGCGGCGGACCGCGGGATCGTCGGCGTTCTGGGCGAGGAACCGCTGGTGGTAGGCGAGCGCGCTCTCGAGCAGCTCGCGGCGCAGGGGCTCGAGGCCGGGCACGTCGAGCAGCTTGGTCTCGCTCACGGTGGTGAGGTACTGGTCGACGGCCTCGCGCGCCTGCTGGAAGCCGGCCTCGGCGCGGTTGCGCTCCAGGGCGATCCGTCGGGCCTGGACGGTCATGGCGCCGGCGAACGTCACCAGCACCGCCAGGGTGGCCACCGCCGCGCCGACGCCGAGGCGGTGGCGGCGCACGAACTTGCGGGTGCGGTAGACCGCGCTCGGCGGTCCGGCGGCCACCGGCTCGTGGTTCAGGTGCCGCCGGATGTCGCCGGCGAGGGCCAGGGGGGAGTCGTAGCGTCGGTTGCGGTCCTTCTCGAGCGCCTTCATGACGATCCAGTCGAGGTCGCCGCGCAGCTCGCTGCGCAGGCGCCGCGGCTCGGTGCGGCGGTCGGCGGCCACGCTGGTGCGGGCCGGCCCGAGGGCCGAGAGGCGGGTGCTGGGACGCGGCGGGTCCTGCTCGCGGATGAGGCGCCGCACCTCGTCGAGGCTGAGGGCGTTCAGCGAGTCCGTCGAAGGGCAACGAGCCGACCAGCAGCTCGTAGAGCATCACGCCGAGGCTATAGACGTCGCTGCGGGTGTCCACGTCCTCGCCCGCGGGCTCGGCCTGCTCTGGGCTCATGTAGGCCGGGGTGCCCACGAGCTGGCCCAGCTGGGTGACCAGGTTGCTGGGCGTCAGCGGCTGGGCGGTGGCCTTGGCCACGCCGAAGTCGATGATGCGGACGGGGTCGGCCGTCGACCGTGCTGACGAGCACGTTGCCCGGCTTGAGGTCGCGGTGGATGATCGCCTTCTGGTGGGCGTGCTGCACGCCCTCGCAGACGAGGCAGAACAGCTCCAGCCGCTCGCGCATCGCGAGCTTGTGCTGGTCGCAATAGCGGTTGATGGCGACCCCGGCACGTACTCCATGGCGAAGTAGGGTCGGCCGCGGGGGTCGAGCGATGTCGGTAGACCCGGGCGATGCACGGGTGGTCCATCATGGCCAGGGCCTGGCGTTCGGCCTGGAATCGGGCGATCACCTCGCGGGTGTCCATGCCGGCCTTGATCACCTTGAGGGCCACGATGCGGCGCACGGGTTCGGTCTGCTGAGCACGCCACACCTCGCCCATGCCGCCCTCGCCGATCACCTCGAGCAGATGGTAGGGACCGATGACCTCGCCGGGATGCACGCCGGCGGAGGCACGGGTGGGGTCGGAGCTGGACTGGGGGCGTGTCGGTTCGTCCACGGCGATCTTCAGGCTGGGGGTGGTGGGCCGTCAGGGACAGTATACAGGGATTTCGGAGGATCGTTGCCTGCTTCGTGGCGATGGCGCGGCCTCCCGGCGCCAGCCGGAGTCCCGGATCCGCCGACGAGACGCCCGGTCGTCGGGTCCCGACGGACGCGACGACCGGGCGGTGATCCGGTCAGCGAGGCGCCCTACTTGAGGAGCGTCATGATCCGGGTGCTCTGCAGTCCGGCCACCTGCAGGCGGGCGAGGTAGCTGCCGCTGGGCAGGACGTTGCCGTCGTCGTCACGGCCGTCGAAGCGCGCCAGGTGCGAGCCGGCCGCTCGGATCCCGTCGACCAGGGTGCGCACCACGCGGCCGCGCACGTCGAGCACATCGAGCCGCACGTTGGCCGCACCGAGCCGCTCGGGCACGAGGTAGGGCACGCTGGCCGTCGGATTGAACGGATTGGGGTAGATGGCGCCCAGCAAGGGGCTCGCGCCGGGCAGGTCGTCCACTCCGACCTGGGTCTCGAGGCGGCTGACGGCGTCGGCCACCACCAGGCTGATGGCGTTGGCGTTCCAGGTGCCGCGGTAGGCCACGAGCCCGTCGCCGTCGATGACGAAGACGTAGTGGTAGCTGCAGTTGTACTGGTTCGGCGCGCCGAGGACATGGGCGTTCAGGAGCACGGGGTTGCTGGAGCCGACGAGGTTCTGGAACGCGTCGCACTGGGCGTCCGAGCCGCTCCAGAAGTCGCAGGAGAAGAAGCGGACCTTGGTGGGGTCGAGGGACTGATAAAGCGCCTCCACACTGGGGGCGTCCTGGATGCAGGAGCTTCAGGCGAAGCCGATCATGTGCAGGAGCTGCACCGTGCTGCCGAAACCGTCGCTCAGCGTGTACGTCTGGCCGTCGTTGCCGGCGAGGGTGAAGTCGGGCGCCGGGCCGCCGAGGGGGGCCTGGGCGAGGGCCGCGCCGGCCCAGAGGGCGAGCATCGCGGCGGAGGCGAGCCGGGCTGCGGCTCGTGGCCGTCGCAGGGTCGTCACGGTCATGGCTGGGTCCTTTCGGTCAGGGATCACGCGGGCCCGCATCGGGCGGGTGGGATGTGGGTGGCGTCGCCTGCTGATATATTACAGAAAAGATCCGGTATCGGCGACGTGGGCCGCCGGCGTCCGGGCTTGATCGTGGGGGACGGTCCGCGCACTATGACGAGCATGCGAGACGAGCGGCAACCGAAGCGGGCCCTGGTCATCCGGGCCGGACAGCTGGGCGACACGGTGTTCGCCACGGCGGTGATCGAGCCGTTGCGTGCGGCCCTGGGACCCGACCTCCGCCTCGACTGGGTGGTCAAGCGGGGGATGGAGGCGCTGCTGGCGGCCGACCCGCGGGTGGGGCGTGTCTTCCCGATCACCCACCGGCATCTCCCGTTGCCGCTCAACCGGGACAAGCTGGCCGTGGTCGCCGCGTCGTGGCGCGAGCCCTACGACGTCCTGCTGAACCTGGAGCTCGGTCGGCAGTTCCTGGGGCTGGCGCGCCTGGTGCGGGCGCGTCAGCGGTTCGGCCGGCCCTTCCAGCTCGTGGCCGACGACCGCCCGGCCGAGCATGCCGTCGAACACGTGCGGCGGCAGTGCGCCCTCGTGGTCGGGGCGGCGCCGGCGGCCGCGGGCGAACCGACGCTGAAGGTGGCGACGGTCGCGGCGGAGCTCGGCCTGCGGACGCCCTACCTGGTGGTCAACCCCACCAACAGCCAGTTCCGCAAGCAGGACCACCGGAGCTACCGGGCCTGGCCGGTGGCGCACTGGCGCGAGCTGCTGGCGAAGCTCGCCGCAGGGCCCGACCAGGTCGTGCTCATCGGAGGCCGGGCGGAGGAGGCCTACTTCGGGCTGCTCGAGCCGCTGCCCGACGGCGTGGTGTCGCTGGCCGGACGCACGTCGCTCGCCCAGCTCATGGCCGTCCTGGACGGCGCCCGCGCCCTGGTGACCACCGACACGGGTCCGGCGCACCTGGCGGCCGCCCTGGCGACCCCCGTGGTCGCGATCTTCGGCCCCAGCGACCATCGCAAGACCGGTCCGTTCGCCACGCCGTCGAACACGGTGGCGATCCTGCGCGCCGGGCTGCCCTGCAGTCCGTGCGTCTTCACCGGGGAGCTGGAGCGTTGCCCGGCCAACCGCTGCATGCAGCTGGTCACGCCCGACCAGGTGCTGGCGGCGTTGGCGCGGATCGCGGTGCAGGCGTGAGGGCGGCCCGTGCGATCCCGGGCTGGCCCGGCCGGCCTGGGCGGCGTACACTGCGCCGCATGAACCCACGGTCCGTCGCCGGCCTCCTGGCCCTGCTGTCGGTGCTGGTCGGGTCGGCCGCCGGCGCCGACCCGGCGCCCGTGCCGCTGCGCCTGCATCCCGAGCTGCCCCAGGTGATCGAGGGCGAGTTGCTCGACCGCCTTGCCCTCTTCCCGGACGTGCCCGACCTGCGGCGCGTCACGTTCCAGCGCGCGGTGTGGGGCGGGGTGATCGCGCGGCTGGAGACCGCCAGCCGGGTGCTGGAGCGTCACCTGCCCGCGCATCGCTGGCAGGCGTTACGCGAGCGCGCGGCCCTGGTGATGGCCGGACGCCCCTTGCCACCTGCGCCTGCCGTCGTCCCGATCGACACCCTCGCGCCGCCGCGCGTATGGCCCGAGGGGCCGCCCCCGCCGGCGGCCGTCCCGGCGGCGGTCAAGCAGACGGGGATCACGCCGCTTGCAGGCCGCTGGCTGGCGGTCGTGGAGGCCGGCGCGCGGGTGGACGTCACCGGCTTCAACGAGTTCTTCGGCCCCATGGGCCAGATCGGCATCGCCTTCGGCTACGGCGTCACGTCGGCCATCGTGCCGCAGCTGGGCTTCTACGCCGGGTTCGGCAACATGCGTGCGGACCTCGAGGACGCCTTCGGCGACGGCCGCACCAACGGTTTCGGCTTCACGTTCAACACGCTGCTCAGGGCGCAGCTGGGACGGCGCCACAGCCTCTACGCCGAGGGCGGCGGCGGCTACCACATCCGCTCGCTCTACTGGGGCAACGCGTTCCTCGATCCCGGCACGGGGCGGGTCTACGAGGGCCGGGTCATCGAGCAGCGCGACTTCGGCTGGAACGCGCGGGTGGGCTGGCTGCTGGCGCGGGCCGGAGGCAACCGACCACGCCTGCTGGACGTCGGGATAGGCGTGCACAGCATGCCGGCCGACCAGTGGTTCTACACGACGCCGACGGCGATGTTCGAGGCGTCCCACCGCGACACCTGGCTCATGCTCACCGTCCGCATCTGGGACGGTCTGTGACCGAGGAGGCATCCTTGCGGCTGATCGACCACAGCACCGACCGGCTCACCCTCTTGCAGCTCCACCTCGGTGGCGACCGCAACTGGCAGTACCTGCTCGCCGATCCGGTCACCGGCCGTGCGGCCGCCGTCGATTGCGGTCATGACCCGGCGGGGCTGGTTCAGGCGGCCGGCGATCACGGCCTCGCGATCGCCGTCATCCTCGTCACGCATGGGCACGGCGACCACGTCGGCGGCGTCGCCGAGCTCGCCGCCGCCACCGGTGCGCCGATCCACGCCGGGCCGCAGAGCCGCGTGCCGGGCGCCCGCGCGCTCTCCGACCGCCAGGGGGTCGATGTCGACGGTCTGGCCATCACCACGCTCGTCACCCCGGGCCACGCGCCCGACCACGTCTGCTTCCTGTGCCAGGACGCCCTCGTCTCGGGCGACCTCCTGTTCTGCGGCAAGGTGGGCGGCACCGGCCCGCATTTCCCCGGCAGCTCGGCGGCCGCCGAGTGGGACTCCCTGCAACGGCTGCTCACCCTGCCCGATGCGACGCGCGTCTTTCCCGGCCACGACTACTACGGCGGCGCGGGCGAGATGACGGCGTCCACGATCGGCCACGAACGCATCCACAACCCCTTCCTCACCTGCGCCGATCTGGCGGCCTTCGAGCACCTGAAGGCCGACTGGGCGCGCTACAAGGCGGAGCACGGGATCCGATGACCGACGCGCGCGACGCTCTCGGCCGGGCGGCCTGGCAGGTCCTGCTGGCCGGCATGTTCACCACCCTCGGCGCGGCCCTCCTGGCCCTGCGGCAGGACGCCGGCCCGGCGGCGGCCTGGGTGGCGTCCGGGTCCTGGTGCGTGGCCTGGCTGGTGCTGGCCCGCTTCCGCTTCTTCAGCTTCAAGCGCCGCTGGCCCTGGCTGGTGGGGCTGGCGCTGATCTGGTTGCTGGCGCTGCAGGGGTCGGCGGGAGCGTTCGGAGGCATGCTGCTCGCGCTGCCGTTCATGTTGCGCCAGCAGGCGAGCCTGCACCTGATCTCCAGCCGACGGCGCGCGCTGGTGTTCCTGGCGGCCGTGCTGCTCTTCGGCGCGACCTTCACGGGCGGCCTGGGCCGGCCCGAAGGCCGGGCGGGCGACCTGACTCTGTTCACCCGCGTGGGCGTGCAGGCGTTCTGGCTCAGCTCGCTGCTGACGCTGCTGTTCAACATGCGGCTGCACTTCCTGCGCCTGCGACCCAAGCTGCTGGTGGCGGGCATCCTGGTGGGCGTGGTGCCGATGCTGCTGCAGACGGTCTTCGGCGTGCTCCTGCTCTACGGGGGGATCGGTGGCAGCCGGGCCAACGGGGTCAACTCGGTGCTCGACAGCTGGGCGCAGACCTTCGCCGCCGGCGGCGTACCCGGCGCGTTCACGGAGTCGCCCGTGGTCTGGGACGAGGCGACCGCGCCCGACGAGGACGGCTGGCAGGCGCGCCTGGTGCGTCAGTGGCGGGCGGAGCGGCTGCGCGCCCTGCGGCGGGGCGGCGAATCCGGCGCTGCCGACGGCACCTTGCCGCTGCCGGCCCTGGCCGACACCACCGTGTACGTCAGCCGCGGTTACGACGTCTGGTTGACACGGTTGAGCGATCCGGCCGAGGGCGAGGCCCGGGTCGAGGCCCTGCTCATGGACCAGCACGCCTTCGACAGCCTGGCCCGCTCGCTGCGCGCCGATGTCTTCCGGCTCGACCAGGACGTGCGCGACGACTGGAACGCCGAAGGCGTGACGCCCACCGTGCTGACCGAACAACTGGAGGGCCGCTTCCACCCCGGCCTGGTCGACTCCACGGCCGGCCTGTGGACCCGTCGCCAGGTGTTCGGCGCGGCGCTGGTGCCCGACGTCGAGTTCACCGGCGATCGCCTCAAGCTCGACGACCGCTTCTTCCTGGGCCTGCGCACGAGCCTGGCGGACCTGGCCCGCGAGTACGCCAGCGAGGACAACCCCCTGACCACCGGCATCACGGTGGCCCTGGGGGTGATCGCCCTGCTGCTGATGGTGGCCGGGCTGGTGGCGTTCATCTTCTCGACCCGCATCACCGGCGGCATCACGGCGGCCGTCAAGGCCCTGCACCGCGGCACGCGGCGTCTGGCGGCCGGCGACCTCGACACCCACATCGAGCTGGACAACGAGGACGAGTTCGGCGACCTCGCCCGGAGCTTCAACGAGATGACCCGCGCCGTGAAGCAGGGCCGCGAGGACGCCCTCGCGCGCGAGCGCCTGCAGCAGGAGATGGCCACCGCCCGCCACATCCAGGAGCGCCTCCTGCCTCACGACCAGCCGCTGCTCGCCGGCTGGGAGGTGACCGGTCTGAGCCTGCCCAGCCTGCAGGTGGGAGGCGACTACTTCGACTTCATCGCGGCCGGCGACGGCCGACTCGGCGTGGCGGTCGGCGACGTCTCGGGCAAGGGCATGCCGGCGGCGCTGCTGATGTCCAACCTCCAGGCCAGCCTCAAGGGCCAGATCATGCACCCGGCCGCGGTGGCGGAGACCGTCTCGCGGGTCAACGACCTGCTCTCCGAGAGCACCGACCCGAACATGTTCGCCACCTTCTTCTACGGCGAGCTGGAAGCCTCCACGGGCCGCTTCGTCTGCACCAACGCCGGCCACGATCCCGGCCTCGTGGTGCGACGCGACGGCTCGGTGGAATGGCTGGGCACCTGCGGCCTCATCCTCGGCATGTTCGCGCACCAGGATTACCAGCAGCTCAAGGTCGACCTCGCGCCCGGCGACATCCTCGTGCTCTACACCGACGGCATCACCGAGGCCGGCGCACCCACGCCCGCCGAGGCGGCGGAGCTCGGCGACGACGAGGTGGACGACACCCAGTTCGGCGAGGAGCGCCTCGCCGAGGTGGTGGCGGCGGCGCGGGAGCAGTCGGCGCTGGGCATCCGCGAGGCGGTGCTCGCGGCGGTGTACGCCCACCTGGGCGACCGCCCGCAGGGCGACGACATCACCCTCGTGGTGATCAAGCGGGGCGAGGAGCTGGCGCCGGCGCGCACGCAGGATTGATCGGTGCGGCGTGGTCTGCTAACGTGCCTGGCGCGTCCTGACTTCACGCCATCATGCCTGGCAGGGGTGACCCATGTTCGACTGGTTCGCGACCTTCTACGCGGCGCTTCCTACCTGGACCCGGGAACTGCTGCCGATCCTGATCCTGCTCGGGGCCGTGGGCATCGTCTTCGCCCGCCTGCCCCGCATCGACATGGGTCATAGCGCGGCCTACATCAGCCGCCGGCGCTGGAACTGGCTCCCCCTCGGCCTCACCTACGCGTTCCTCTACATGGGGCGCTACAACCTGAAGGTCTCGAAGTTCGCGTTCGAGAGCCTACAGAACGTCGACGGCCACGCCCTGATGAGCAATGAGGCATTCGGGGTGATCTTCGGCGTCGGCACCGTCGTCTACGGGGTGTCGTTCGTGATCAACGGTCCGTTGACCGATCGGCTCGGAGGCCGGTTCTCGATCCTCATGGGCGCCTGCGGGGCGGCGGTGGCCAACCTGCTCATGGGCCTGATCAGCTGGTCGCTCTGGAAGCAAGGGGCTGGCCACGCGTTCTTCGCGACCTATTTCGTCGCCATCTTCTCGGTGCTCTACGCGGCCAACATGTACTTCCAGAGCTTCGGCGCCGTGGCCATCGTCAAGGTGAACTCGGGCTGGTTCCACGTCCGCGAGCGCGGGGTCTTCGGTGCCATCTTCGGCATCCTGATCTCCTGGGCATCTACTTCGCCTACGACTGGGGCGACACGGTCCTCGGTACCTCGGCCCCTGGCCTGGGTGTTCCTGGTGCCGGCGGCCCTGCTCATCGGCTTCGGGTGATCGATTTCTTCGTGGTGCGCGACATGCCCAGCGAAGCGGGTTGCGCGGACTCCGCCCTGGGCGACGCCACCGACGGCGACGAGGCCGCGGAAGTCGGCCATCGACGCGTTCCTGATGATGCTCCATAACCCCGTCATCATGACCATCCGCAATGATCGAGTTCTGCGGCGGCTGGCTGCGCCAGGCGATCGTACGGTGGTTCCGCACCTTCGCCAAGCAGACCGACGTGGTGCTGGGCCTCAAGGACAACTTCGTCTGCGACAGCGGGGTCTGCTGCTCTGCGTGGCGGGCATCCTGGGTGGCGTGGTGGCCGGCACCATCTCCGACGTGTTCGGCTCGCGGCGAGGGCCGGTGGCGGTGCTGCTCTACGGCGTCATGCTGCTCGGCGCGGTGACGATGGTGTTCTCCTGCCAGCAGCCGTGGGTGGGCTGGCTGGTGATCGTCATATCGCTGGCGGTGATCCAGCGTGCACGGCATGCTCTCGGGCACCGGTAGCATGGACTTCGGCGGCTCCAAGAACGCCGGCATCGCCGTGGGCCTGATCGACGGGTTCGTCTGCCTCGGCACATGCATGATAGGCCCTACGTACGCGTTCATCCTGCCCGAGGGAGCAGCTCGACCGCGGCCGGCAAGATCGCAGCGCAGCCACCGAGCGGGCCTTTAGCAGCCTGGCCGATCAGCATGGTGCCGCTGGCGCTCATCGGGTTGGCGCTGGCCTGGCGGATCCGCAACGCGCGGCCCAAGGCAGGGGCGGCCTGAGCCGCGGGGCGGACGCACTCCGAACCGGCGAGCTGCGCGATAGGCGTCACCATGACCGCCTTGGGCGCTCGCGACCCGCGACCCGCGACCCTGGGCCGTCCTCGCGGCAGGACGGCTCGGCCGGCGGTGCCGTCCTCGTCGTCGAAGATCTTCACGCGTTGCCAGACTTCCCCCGAGCGGAATCGCAGGTACGGCACCGCCGCGATGAGCGTGTAGCAGACGAGTTCCCCACAGCCAGGCCTGGGCCGGAGTGGCCCCCTGCCGCACCACGAGCCACCACGTGCCGGGCGCGAACAGCCCCAGAGGACGTACATGCTGGCGACCATCGGATAGCGCGTATCGCCCGCGCCCTGCAGCACGCCGACCGACACCATGCGCAGCCCGTCGAGATGGCGAAGAACGCGATCACCAGGACCAGGGCCGGGCCCAGGCTCAGGATCTCGGGATCGTTGCTGAAGATGCGGAAGAGCCAGGGTCGCAGCAGCAGGAAGACCACGCCGAACGACACCATGTAGTAGAGGCCCAGCTTGTAGACCTGGCGGGCATAGGCGGCGGCCTGGTCGTGACGGCCGGCGCCGATCCGGTTGCCGACCAGCACCGCGCCGGCCGTGTTCGGCCCCCACATCGGCATGAACACGAAGCTGAGCAGGTTGCACGGTGATCTGGTTGGCCGCCAGAGCCGCGGCGCCCGAGGTGCCGACGATCACGCTGAACAGCATGAAGCCGCTCATGTCCACGAGTTCTCCCGGGCGGCCGGGGCGCCCACGCGGACCACGCGGCGCAGCGCTCACGCGTCAGTCGAGCCGGCGCGGAAATGTGGATGCGGTAGCGTCGGCAGTGCTCGGCCGGGGCCGAGCATGACCAGGTTGATCAGCATGGCCACGATGGTGCCGACGCTCGTGGCGATGGCCGCCTCGACGCCCATGGCAGGAACCGCGAGCCAGGTGTGGCCGCCGGCCGTGAACCCGGCCCAGCCGAAGATCAGCCAGAGGTCGGGCTGTTCAGGGCGTTGCCTGCCGGAGCCCGCCCACATAGGCCTGCTGCCGCGGCTGGAAGAAAACCCGCAGGGCAGAAGCTCACCTGCGTGGCCACCACGCCGCTCGCAGTGCGCCATTTGATGTAAGGAGTAGGCGCGCCGTGGGTGACCTCGAGCGGGTTATTGGTGTAGGCCAGGATAGCCTGCGAGAAGTAGCCGCCGACCTGCGGCGTAGGCCGCAGCCGACGGCGATGTAGAAGGCCCTGCGGTGTGATGCTCCACGATCGCCCGGTCGTCGCCCCGGCCGTGGGCCTGGCTGACGAAGGTGCCGTTGATGCGCGCGAGGTTGTTGAACAGGCAGTAGGCGGTCCAGGTGATCGGGCCGCGCGGGCTGGAGGCGGCCAGGTCGACTGATCGTGGCAGCTCAGGAGCGCGGTATCGACCGTCCCGCATCAAGGTGTGCGAGAGCATAGCCAGGACCGTGGAGGCAGGCCAGGCGCAGGATCTCGCCGGGCTGCTCCACGCGAAGCCGGCTCAGGGCGTGGCCACCGGGCGTGGGGCGATCTCGAAGGGTGGCGGGGAGGGTGGGCGTGTCCATGGTCGCGCTATGGTGATGCCGGAGACGGCGTCCGCCAGCGCGATTTCGCCGGGCTGGTTGCAGGGCCGGTGGCCGTATCCCTTTCGGCTTGCAGACGCCTCCAGCCGCCCAGCCCGGGGGTGACGATGACCGAGACCAGCCTGCCCTCCAGCGCGTTCCTCGACGAGCTGCGCTGGCGCGGCTTCATCCAGCAGTGCACCGACGAGGCTGATCTGGCCGCGCTCCCGGCCCGCGAGACGGTGACCGCCTACATCGGCTTCGGCCGACGGCCGACAGCTGCACATCGGCTCCATGCTGCCCATCATGGGCCCTGGTTCACCTGCAGCGGCACGACCACCGGCCGATCGCCATCGCCGGCGGCGGCACCGCCATGGTGGGCGACCCAGCGGCAAGACCGAGCTGCGGCAGCTGATGACCCTGGAGACCATCGGGGCCAACCTGCGCGGCATCAAGGCCCAGCTGGCGCGGTTCCTCGACTTCAGCGGCCGGCCTCGCCGACGCATTTCCACCGGCGGTCACCCACGCCGGCCCCGACAGCGTGGGCCTGCTGGTGAACAACGCCGACTGGCTGGTGGACAAGAACTACATCGAGTTCCTGCGACGTCGGCCGCTACTTCTCGGTCAGCCAGATGCTGGCGCGCGATTCCGGTGAAGACCCACTCGATGGCGGCCTCAGCTTCATCGAGGTTCCAACTACATGATCCTGCAGGCCTACGGCTTCGTCCTCAACCGCGACCACGGCTGCGGCTGCAGGTGGGCGGCAACGACCAGTGGGGCAGCATCTGCTCGGCATCGACCTCTGCCGGCGCCTGAACCAGGACGAGGTCTACGGCTGACGTTCCCGCTCCTGACCACGGCCACCAGCGCCAAGATGAGCAAGACCGCGGCGGGCGCGGTGTGGATCAACCCCGAGCGCACCAGCCCCTACGACTTCTACCAGTACTGGGTGAACGTCGACGACCGCGACGTCTCGCGCTTCTGCGCCTCTACACCCTGCTCGAGCGCGAGCGGATCGAGGCGCTGGAGGCCCTCGCAGGCGCCGACCGACATCCGCGAGGCCAAGCACGCGCTCGCCCACGCGGTCACCGCGCTGGTACGGACCCGCCGAGGCCGACAAGGCGGCGGCCGCGGCAGTCGCCCTGTTCCAGGGCGGTGGCGACCAGGCCGACGTGCCCAGCAGCAGCCTGGACGGCGGCGAACTCGACGGCGACGGTCTGGGCCTGCTGGCGGCGCTGTCGCGGGCGGGCTGGCCAGGGCAACGGCGAGGCGCAGCGCCTCGTGCAACAGGGCGGCGTCAAGGTGAACGACGAGCCCGTCGGCGACGAGTCGCGCCATCTTCGGCCCGCGCGGACGTGTCCGACGGCCGCATCCGGCTGCAGGTCAGCAGAAGCGGCACCACCACTTCGTCGTGATCTGAGGGGCGTCGTGGCCGCACCGTCAGCATCCTCTACTGCATCGACTCCCTGCCGCCCACCGGCGGCTTTCCAGGCCAGCAGCTCGCGGGCCTGCTCGAGCGCCTGGACCGCACGCGCTTCGCGCCCCACGTGTGCACCCTGGTGCCGGAGCAGCCGCTGCGGACCCTGCCCGCCGACGTGCCCCACCTGTCGCTCGCCGTGCGCAAGCTGCTCGGCCCCGAGGCGTGGCGGGCGTCGCGGCAGCTGGCGCGATACGTGCGCCGGCACCGCATCGCGATCGTGCAGACGTTCTTCCAGGACGCCACCGTCTTCGGCCTGTGGAGCGCGCGGTTGGCCGGCGTGCCGGTGCGGCTGGCGTCGTTCCGCGACCTGGGGTTCTGGCGTCAGCCGCGGATCGAGTTCCTGATGCGGCGCAGCTACCCGCTGGCGACGGCGTTCGTGGTCAACTCGACCGCCGTGCGCGACCACTTCCTGGCGGTCGATCGTCTGCCGGCCGGCCGCTTCCACGTCATCCCCAACGGGCTGGACGTGGCCGCCTTCCCGTTCGAGCCCCGGCGGGACGAGCCGCCGCGGATCGTGCAGGTGGGCAACCTCAACCGCCGGGTCAAGCGGGCCGACCTGTTCATCGCAGCCTGCCGCGAGGCGGCCGACCGCTGCGGCCGGGCGCGCTGGCAGCTGGTGGGCGACGGCCAGCTGCGGACCGAGTACGAGGCCCTGGCCCGCGAGCTGGGAGTCGCCGGCCGCCTGGAGTTCCTGGGCCGGCGCACCGACATCGCCGACATCCTCGCCGGCGCGGCCGTGGGCGTGAACTGCTCGGACAGCGAGGGATTCAGCAACGCGGTGCTGGAGTGCATGCTCGCCGGCTGCGCGGTGGTGGCCACCGACGTGGGCGGCAACCGCGAGCTCATCGTGCCCGACGAGGATGGGCTGCTCGTGCCGGTGGACGACGCGCCGGCCCTCGGAGCGGCGGTGGCCCGCCTGGTGAACGAGCCGGAGCTGGCCGCCAGGCTGGCACGGCATGCGCGGTCACGGGCGGAGCAGGAGTTCAGCTGGGAGGCCAGCGTGGCGCGGCACCAGGAGCTGTACGCGCGGTTGCTGGCCGAGCACCGGCGCTGACACCACGGACCCGACGGCATGAACGAGGAAGGGCCGGGGTGACGACCCCGGCCCTTCCTCGGTTTCCGGACGGGACCCGCTACTTGATGCGGTGCAGCTCCACGCGCCGGTTGGCCGCCCGGCCCTGCGGCGTCTCGTTGGACGCCACCGGATAGTCCTCGCCGAAGCCGACGGCCGTGATGCGGCTGGGGTTGACGCCCAGCTGGATCAGGAAGTCGCGCACGGCGATCGCGCGGCGGTGCGACAGCTGGCGGTTGACCTCGGCGGCGCCGACGGAGTCGGTGTGGCCGCGCACCTCGACGCGCACGTCGGGGTTCTGCTTGAGGGAGTCGGCCACGCGCTGCAGCACGCTCAGCGACGAGGGCAGGATCTGGGCGCTGCCGCTCTTGAACGTGACGCCCTCGAGCACCAGGCCGGTGTCCAGGGCCTTGATCTCCGGGGCCGGCTCGGGCTCGGGAAGCGGGCAACCGGTGGCGTCGACCTTCACGCCCGCCGGCGTGTTCGGGCACTTGTCGAGGGTGTCGGGCACGCCGTCCTGGTCGTTGTCCAGGTCGGGCACGCCGTCCTGATCCTGGAAACCGTCGATGTCCTCGGCCTGGTCGGGGGCGCCGTCGCGGGCGTCGATGATGCCGTCGCCGTCATTGTCCGGATCGGGGCAGCCGTCCTCGTCCTGGAAGCCGTCGCGGTCCTCGGGATCGTCGGGGCACTGGTCGTCGATGTCGGCGATGCCATCCTGATCGTTGTCGTAGTCGGGGCAGCCGTCCTGGTCCTGGAAGCCGTCGAAGTCCTCGGCGGCGCGGGGGCAGCCGTCGCGGCTGTCCTCGATCCCGTCGCCGTCCTGATCCTTGACGCCGCCGAACCAGAAGGTGGCGCCGATCACGCCCTGGACCAGGCCCTTGTTGGCGTCCACGTAGTCGGGGTCGGCGAACGCGTTCGAGCTGCCGAGGCCCACGTTGTCCAGGTCGTTGCCCGGCAGCATGTGGTAGCGCGCGCCGAGCCGCAGGCTGAAGCCGTCGGACAGCCACCACTCGGCGCCCAGCTCGGCCGCCAGGGTCAGCTCGGTGCTCTGGAGCTTCTGGTAGCGGTCGCCGTCGGCGGCGTAGCCCTGCACCGTGGTGCCCTGCGGGAAGAAGCCCTCGCTGCTGGCGGCCAGCACGCGCCAGGCGGTCAGGCCCGCGCCGAGGCCGACGTAGGGGCGGAACGAGTGCTCGGGGCGCAGGAGGTACTCGAACGTGAGGGTCGGGTTGTGGATCTCGGTGTAGAGGTCGGTGAAGCTGTCGAAGGTCAGGCCGGCGTCCTCGGTGGGCACGGCCACGCCGGGCCGCACGGTCCCATAGCGGTACGACAGGGTGCCGACCCAGTGCGGCGACAGGCCGCGGCGCAGGCCCACGCCCAGGAAGTTGTCGACGTTCGAGTGGTCCCAGTAGCCCTCGGTGAGCTTCCAGAAGCCGCCCTCGACGTCGAGACCCCAGCGGCCGTCCACGTCGCCCTTGTCGGCCAGCGCCGCGCCGGCCGTCATCAGCGTCACGCCCAGGACGGCGAGCGCGAGCCAGTGCTTCAGGAACCGATCCATGTGCCCCGTCTCCTCTGCATGGTTGTTGCAAATCGATTGCCGACGAGCGCCGGCTGCCGCGAATCCTAGTGCCCTGTGGTCGATTTGGCAATACCAAGCGATCCTGCGGGTTTCGCAACCGGACCCCAGGTGCTACCTTTTGGCCCACAGGAGGTTCGACACCATGTGGATCGGAACCCGGGGCAGCGCCCTCGCCCTCTGGCAGGCCCACCATGTCCAGCGCCTGTTGCAGGAGCGGGCCGGCGTGCAGGCCGAGCTGGAGATCATCGAGTCGTCGGGCGACCTCAACCAGGTGACCCGGCTCTCGGAACTGGGGGTCGAGGGCGCCTTCACGCGCGAGCTCGAGGTGGCCCTGCTCGATGGTCGCGTCGACCTCGCCGTGCACTCCCACAAGGATCTGCCGACGGATGCGCCGGATGGCCTGGTGGTGGCCTGCGTGCCGGGCCGCGGGCCCGTGCGGGACGTGCTGGTGATCCGCCCGGAGGCCCACGATCCGGACGCTCCGGGCCTGCCGCTGCGCCGGGGCGCGCGCGTCGGCACCGGCTCGGCGCGTCGGATCAGCCAGCTGCGGGCCCGCCGCCCGGACCTCGTGCTCGAAGATCTGCGCGGCAACGTGCCGACCCGTCTGGCCAAGCTCGCCCGCACGCATCCCGGCGACTGGCACTACGACGCGATCGTCCTGGCCGAGGCGGGTCTGGTGCGGCTCGAGCTGGACCCGTCGCCGCAGCTGGTGGTGCCGCTGGAGACGTCGGTGCTGCTGCCGGCGCCGGCCCAGGGCGCCCTCGCGCTGCAGGTCCGCGCCCGCGACCTCACCGACCCCGCCGCCGAGCTGCCACGGGCCCTCGCACGCATCCACTGCGCCGAGACGGCGGCCTGCGTGGCTGCCGAGCGCACCGTCCTGGCTGCCCGGCCGGGAGGTTGCAACCTGCCCCTGGGCTGCCGGGCCCACCTCACGACCGACGGGGTGGAACTGTCCGCCGTGCTGGATGTCGTCGGCCGCGGGCTCGTGCGCGCGCGGGCCCTGGCGCCCGACCCGGTGGCGGCCGCCCACGCCGTCCTGGACATCCTCACCCGTGGCGATTCCGAAACCCCCAGGATGGCGTCACCAACTCCCGAGGAGCACTCATGAGTCACGACCACGAGCACGACCACATGGACGACGAGTTCGAGATCCCGGCGCCCGGGCTGCGGCGTCCGCGCCGGCTGCGCGTCAGCGGGCCCATGCGCGACATGGTGGCCGAAACCCGGCTGCATCCCCACATGTTCTGCCAGCCGCACTTCGTGATTCCCGGCACCGATCGGCACGAGGACATCGCGGCCATGCCCGGCATCGGCCGCGACACGCCCGACCGCCTGGTGCGCACGGTGGCCGCCGACCTCGAGCTCGGCATCCGCCACGTGATCCTGTTCGGCCTGCCGTCGGACAAGTCGGCCACCGGCGAGAGCGCCCTGGACCCGGACGGTCCCGTGCCCTCGGCGATCCGGCTCTTGAAGGACGAGTTCGGTGACGACCTCCTCGTGTCGGCCGACATCTGCCTCTGCGCCTACACCGATCACGGCCACTGCGGCGTGGTGGAGGACGGCGAGGTGCTGAACGACGACACCCTGCCGCTGCTGGCCGGCATGGCCTCGGCCTGCGCCATGGCCGGCGCGGACATCGTCGCGCCGTCGGACATGATGGACGGCCGCGTGGCGGCCCTGCGCGTGGCCCTCGACCAGCAGGGCATGGATGACGTGGCGATCATGAGCTACAGCGCCAAGTACGCGTCGGCCTACTACGGCCCGTTCCGCGAGGCGGCCGCCTCGGCGCCCAGCTTCGGCGACCGTCGCAGCTACCAGATGGACCCGCGCAACGCCCGCGAGGCCCTGCGCGAGGTCGAGCTGGACGTGGAGGAGGGCGCGGACATCATCATGGTCAAGCCGGCCCTCGCCTACCTGGACATCATCCGCCTGGTGGCGGACAGCATCGACCTGCCCGTCGCCTGCTACAACGTGAGCGGCGAGTACTCGATGGTGAAGGCCGCGGCGAAGGCCGGTCTGGTGGACGAGCCCCGCATCGTGCTGGAGAACCTGCACGCGATGGCCCGCGCGGGCGCCGACATCCTCATCACCTACCACGGACGCGACGTGCTGAAGGAGCGGTGGCTATGACCGAGGGACCGGGCCGGCAGACCTCGTCGGCGCTCTACAAGCGGGCCTGCGAGCTGATGCCGGCGGGCGTGAATTCCCCGGTGCGGGCCTTCGGGGCCGTGCACGGCGATCCGCTGTTCATCGAGCGGGGCGAGGGCGCCCGGCTCTGGGACGTCGACGGCAACGAGTTCCTCGATTGCTGCGGCTCCTGGGGCCCGCTGATCCTCGGCCACGGCCACGCCAGGGTGCTCGAGGCGGTGGCCGGCGCCGTCAAGCGCGGCCTCACCTTCGGCGCGCCCTGCAGGGCCGAGATCGACCTCGCCGAGCTGGTGACGGCCGCCTACCCGGGCCTGGAGCGGGTGCGGTTCGTCAGCAGCGGCACCGAGGCCGTGATGTCGGTCGTGCGGCTGGCCCGCGGGGCCACCGGCCGCGACCTCATCGTCAAGTTCACCGGCTGCTACCACGGCCACAGCGACGCGCTGCTGGTGTCCGGCGGCAGCGGCCTGGTGACCTTCGGCCAGAGCAGCTCGGCGGGCGTGACCCGCGGCACGGTGGCGGACACCGTGGTGCTGCCCCTGGACGACGAGCAGCTCGTGCGCGACCTCTTCGCCGAGCGTGGCGGGGACGTCGCCGCCGTGCTGCTCGAGCCTCTGCCGGCGAACTCGGGCCTGCTCTGCCAGCGGCCGGAGTTCCTGCGGTTCCTGCGCGAGATCACCTGCGAGCACGGTGCGCTGCTGGTGTTCGACGAGGTGATCTCGGGATTCCGGCTGGGCATGGGCGGCGCGGCCGAGCGCTACGGGATCACGCCCGACCTGGCCACCTTCGGCAAGATCATCGGCGGCGGCATGCCGGTGGGCGCGTTCGGCGGCCGCCGCGAGCTGATGGAGAACCTCGCGCCGCTGGGCGGCGTCTACCAGGCCGGCACCCTGAGCGGCAATCCGGTGGCCATGGCGGCCGGCGCGGCGGCCCTGCGGGTGCTGCGCGAGGATGACGTGCACGCGAGGCTGGAGACGCTGGGGCAGACCCTGGAGTCGATCCTGGCCCCGGCCGCGGCCGACGCCGGCTGCACGTTCGTGCGCGCGGGATCGATCTTCTGGCTCGCGATGCAGCCGACCGCGCCGCGCCGCGTCGAGGACGTGCGGGGCGCGGGGATGGCGCGCTATGCGGATCTGCACGCGGCGGCGCTCGCGCATGGCGTGTACATCGCACCATCGGGCTGGGAGGTGGGGTTCCTCAACCACGCCATGACCGACGCGGACGTGCGGCGGCTGGGCGAGGTGCTGGCGGCCGGGCTGGCCGCGACGGCCTGACCGCGGAGCGCAGGAGGATCACAGAGAAGCAGCCGAACCCTCGCGGATTCGGCTGCTTCGATTTCCTCAGCGGTGGAACGACGCCGTTCGCTAGTCCATATGGATTTCGAAACGATCGACGATCCGGATCGGACGCACGTTGCCACCGTCATCGCCGCCGCCGTTGCCGTAGTCGCCGAAGACGCCCAGTTTCATGTCCTGAACGTTCAGCTGCGGGGCGATATACTGCTTCTTCATGGCTAGACTCCTCCGTCATGCCTCATCAGTTGGCGTGTTCCCCCCTTAGAGAACGGGAATATTCTACATCCGATCTCTCATATTGTCAACAATTGGAATCTGAAAAAAAGCGTCAAGAATCGTCCGGGTTCCGTCGGCCCTGCTGGAGGCCGTAGAGCGTGGCGTAGAGACCGCCAGACGCCAGAAGCTGATCGTGGGGCCCCTGTTCGACCAGCCGGCCCCCGTCGAGCACCAGGATCCGGTCCAGATCCCGCACCAGGGACAGCCGGTGGGCCACCACGAGGGTCGTGCGGCCGGCCATGAGCTCGACGAGGGCCGCGCGCACGGTCTCCTCGCTGCGGGCGTCCAGCGCGCTGGTGGGCTCGTCGAGCACCAGGAGGTCGGGATTACGCAGGAACGCCCGCGCCAGGGCGATCCGCTGCCGCTCGCCGCCGCTGAGGCGGACGCCACGGTCGCCGACGCGCGTGTCGAATCCGGCCGGCTGGGCGTCGATGAAGGCGAGGGCGTGGGCGCGCGCGGCCGCCTCGCGCACCTGGGCCTCGGTGGCGTCGGTGAGGCCGAACCGGATGTTCTCGGCGATCGACGCGTCGTAGAGCACGGCCTCCTGGGACACGTAGGCCATGCCCCGCCGCAGCTCGCGGACGTCGAAGCTCGAATAGGGGCGTCCGCCCAGGTACACCTCGCCGCGCTCGGGTGCGAACAGGCGCAGCACCAGGCCGGCCAGGGTGGTCTTGCCCGCGCCGCTGGGGCCGACGAGCGCCACCCGCTCGCCGGGCTCGAGGCGCAGGTCGACGCCCTGGAGGGTCCAGGGGTCGGGCTCGTCGGCGGCCGCCGACTGGTTGGCGAGGTGCCGGTGGTAGCGGAACCACACGTCCCGCAGCTCGAGGGCGCCGGCGCGGTCGGTATGGGCCGGCTCGGGCGCCGCGGCGGCGAGGGCCACCGACTCGGGCGGCATGGCGAACACCACGTCGAGCCGGTCGGCGGCGGCCGCCGCGCCCTGCGCCGACGCGTAGAGGCTCGTGAGCGCGCCCATGGGGGTGGCCACCCGGAAGGCGAGCAGCATGAACGACACCAGCTCGCCGTTGGTGCTCGCGCCCTGCGCCGAGAGGTAGAACCCGTACATCACCACGGCGATGAGCGTGATCCAGAGCAGGATCTGGGCGCCCGAATCCAGCCCGGCCGAGAGCCAGGCCCGGCTGAGGCCGGCGCCGAGGTAGGTGTCGAGGCGCTGCTCGAAGCGCCGCTGCTCGTGGTCCTCGCTGCCGAAGACCTTGATCTCGCGGATGGCGCCGACGACCTCCTGGACATGGTTGCTCAGCTCGCCGAGGTCGTCGTACATCCGCCGCGAAAGCCGGCGCAGCCGACGGCCGAAGAACGACACCAGGATCACCGTGCTGGGCACCAGGGCCACGACCACCAGCGTGAGCCGCGGGTTCAGCCGCGACATGAGGATGATCGCGCCCACGAGGGTGATGACCGCCCGCACCAGACCCACCAGGCCGGAGGTGAGCAGGTACTGGATGCTGCCCACGTCGCTGGTCATGCGGGCCGAGAGGTCGCCCGCCTTCTGCCCGGTGAAGTAGAGGCTGGGCAGGGCCAGCAGATGGGCGAACAGCCGCTGGCGCAGGCGGTTCACCGTGTTCAGGCCGAGGCGCTGGGACAGGTAGCTGTAGAAGAAGCTGCCCACGAGCTGGACGGCGAGCAGGCCGCCCAGGCCGCCCAGGAGCCGGGTCAAGGGCGGCCGCGCCCCCGGGGCGCCGAAGAGGTCGACGAGGTGGCCGGCCTCCAGGGGGATCGCCAGGCTGACCGCGGTCGAGAGCAGCATCAGGACCATGACCGCCGCGAACTCGGGGACCTGCCCCTTGAGGAGGGGGAGGTAGGGGAGGAGGGAGCGGAGGGAGTGGGGGGCGGCGGCAGGGTCGGGCTTGGACACTTGGCGACCTCGGGGTGAGCCGGTGATGCGCGGCGCGGTTCGGCCGCGATACTAGGCCAACGGAGGGGACCCACGCAACTGCGGGCTCGGCGCGGATGGTCTCGGGTCGGCGACCCGACCTTGTGGCTCGGCCAATGATTCGATAGTCTAGGGGAGACTCGGCGGCGCCGGATGGTATCAAGCCTGAAGGATCACCGCCGATAATCTCTGAGCGTCGCGTGCGACGCCGGCGGAGTCGCCAGATCGGTTCATCATTTGCAGGTGACCGAGGGCGACCATGCCGTTGTCCCGATGCCCGGCGATGCAGCCGACGTTCGGGGGTGGCCTGGAGAGGTCGCGAAACCGGTTCCGGGAGGCAATTCGATGGGCGACGTCCTGAGCAGGCGATTCCGGCGGACGATCCTGTGCATTGCAATCTGCACGCTGTCCGCGGCATACACGATGGCCGACGAGAACATCACCGTGACCGGCGTCTCGGGCGAGCTCGATCGGGGCGGCGAGCTGATCATCTCGGGTTATGGCTTCGGAACCAAGGTCCCGGCTGCACCGAGGCTCTGGGACGACTTCGAGGGCCATCCGATCGGGCAGTCCGTCGGTACGCCCGTCTACGGCGTCTACTCGCGGGTCGGTAGCAGCGTCTACTCGACCACCGATCCGTACGGCGGCAGCGGATGCTCGCATTCGGCGATCACCAGCACGTCCGATGCGCCGGGGCTCGTGTCCAACTGGATTCCGCTCGAGGCCACGGATGCGTTCGCGTCGATGAAGTTCAAGCTCCGCAGTGACTACGGCTCGGTGTCGCCCCACAACGTCAAGCTGATCCGCGTCAACGCGCACGATCCCGACCCCACCCATGGATATCCGAATTTCAACATCGGGAACGACCGCGGCTACACCGGCTTCTCGGGCATCGTGAATCACGGACTCATGGGCCAGGTCTACTTCGGCTCGTTCGACGGACTGACGGGCAACAACGACTGGCACAGCATCAGCATCATGGATCACCTCGGCGACATGGACGTGGCCAACGGCTTCGCCGGCCGCGAGTTCAACGGCCAGTACGAGGAGCGCCACGACATCGTCACCTTGCAGTCCGGTCACCTCAGCGGCTTGCGTTCAGCCTTCTTCTGCGGATACGTGAGCCACGACGGCTACGATGCCGATCTCTACCTCGACGACGTGTATGCCGACATCACCCTGGCGCGAGTGCTGGTGCGCAGCCCCGACGGCGGCAATTTCGAGATGCAGATCCCCCAGGCCTGGGGAAGCACGCAGATCCGGGTGCTGGCAAACCCGGGCCGCTACCCGTCCGGAACCCAGCTGCAGCTCATCGTCTACGATGCCGAGAATCACGCCTCGGCGCCGTATACGGTGGTGGTCGGGCAGAACGATTCCGGCGGCGGCGGGAACGATGACGGGCCTCCCGGGCAGTCGCCTCCGCCGGTGCTCCAACTCGTGCAGTAGGACGCGACATGAACATCGTGGGGGTCTACGGGGAAGACTATCCCTGGGATGTCAGGGTCGAGAAGTTGCTGCGCGGTTGCGTGGACCACGGTCACCAGGTCCGTCTGGTCTGCCGCAATCTGAAGCGGCGGGCGCTGGTCGAGGATGCCGACGGCATCTCCTGCCATCGCGTGCTCGGCCCCGGATGTCCCGCGGCCGTCCACGCGACCATGACCCTGCCGGCGCCGGGCAACCCGCTCTGGCGGCGAGCGATACGCCGCGCATGTCGCGATTTCGCGCCCGACCTCCTGATCGTGCGTGACCTGCCGCTGGCCCTGCTCGTGATCGAGGAGGCGGAGCGGCTGGGGATCCCGGCCCTCGTCGACATGGCCGAGAACCATCCGGCCATGTGGCAGAACGTGGTGGACAGCGACCGGATCCGCTGGCGAAGCTGGTTGCTCAAGAACCCCGCGCTGGCGCGGCGACTCGAGCGCAAGGTGGCGCGCCGCGCCGCGGGCGTGCTCGTGGTCGTGGAGGAGATGCGCGACCACCTTGTCCGGGTGGGCGCTCCCCCGGAACGAATCCACATCGTCTCCAATACGCCGCCGCGAGCCATCCTCGCCCACGAGGCCGATCCCGCCCTCACGGCCGACGGGATGATCGACCTGATCTACGTCGGCAACGTGACCCGCACGCGGGGCCTGCAGCAGGTCATCTCGGCCCTGGCCGACCCCTCCCTCGTCTCCTCGGCCTTCCGGTTCCGGGTCGTGGGCGCGGGCGACTACCTGCCGGTGCTGAAGGCGCTGAGCCGCGACCTCGGCGTGGTCGACCGCGTGGTCTTCCACGGCTGGGTGGACAGCCGCGAGGTGCCCGCCCTGGTTGCCCGCTGCCACGTCGGTGTCATTCCCCACCTCAAGACCGAGCATACGGACACCACGGTTCCCAACAAGCTGTTCGATTTCATGGCCGCGGGCCTGCCGGTGGTGGTCTCCAATGCGCTGCCCATGCAGCGGATCGTCCAGGAGCAAGGCTGCGGCCTGGCGTTCGCCGGCGACGATCCGGCGTCATTGCCGCGTTGCCTGCGCGACCTCGCCGACCCCTCGCGCCGCACCGATCTCGGTCGGCATGGCCGACATGCGGTCGCCACGCTATATAACTGGGAGCGCGATCTGGACCGCGCCCTGCAGGTGGTGACGACGCTCGGCATGACCTCGGCGCCAGCCGGGGCCTAGCAACGAACAGGGATCTCCGTGACCTCGCCCATCCGATTCATCGCCGGCGGAGACATCATGCTCGGGGAGCATCCGGCCATGGTCGGACGCGGCACCGCCACCCGTCTGCGACGCGATGCCGCCTTCGACCCGTTCGAGTTCGTCAAACCGATCCTGTCTCGCGCCGACCTGGCTCTGGCGAACCTCGAGTGCGCGCTGTCGGACTGGCCGGCCCTGTGCCGGCCGTCGCGCCGCGAATGCCGGGGTCCGACCGCAGCCGTCGGTCGCCTGGCGGCGTCGGGTTTCCACGCGTTCACCGTCGCCAACAACCACATCCAGCAACACGGGGAAGCCGCGGTCCGGGAGACGGTGGACGCGCTGGAGTCGGCCGGGCTGTGCGTGGTCGGCCTCGCCGGCGACCGCCCCGGTTCGTGCCGACCGGTCACGCGCATGGTCCGTGGCCAGGCGGTGCGCCTGCTGGGGTACTCGTTGCGGCCGCGGCAGGGATTCACGGGCGCCCCCCTGTACGCCGAAGGGACCCGCGAGGCGATCCTGGCGGACATCCAGGACGGCAAGGCTGCGGGCGCGCGTGTCGTGGTGACCATCCACTGGGGCGACGAGTTCGTGCACATGCCGGACGCCGGGCAGGTGGCCTTGGGGAGGGCCATGATCGAAGCCGGCTGCGATCTCGTGGTCGGCCACCATCCCCACGTCCTGCAGGGCTGGCAGACCTACCATGGCCGTACGGTGCTCTACAGCCTCGGCAATCTGGTGTTCGACATGCCCTGGTTGCCGCAGCTGCGACGCAGTGCGTTGTACGAGTGCAGCCTGACCGATGCGGGGTGTGACGACGAGCGCTGGCATCCGCTCCTCCTGGATGACCACCATCGGCCGCGGCCGGCCGCGGGCGAGGATGAGGCCTGGATCACCGGGTTCCTCGAGCGGGCCCGGGCGGACCTGGAGGCCGGCCAGGGCGCCCTGGCGGCGCCGACCCCGACGGCGTACGCGTCCGCGCTCGCCCAGGCGGCGGCAGAAGAACGCTGGACGCGGAACCGCTATTTCCTCAAGAATCTGCATCGGTATCGGCCGGACGTGTCCGGCGAACTCATCGGGAAATTCGTGCTCCGCCGGCTGGGCCTGCTGCACGACTGACCTCAGGAAGGGCGTATCGTGAAGAAGAAGGTCATGGTCGTGTTCGGCACCCGCCCGAAGCCATCAAGATGGCGCCCGTGGTGAGGGCGTTGCTCGATCGCTCGGAATGGCTGGACGTGGTGACCTGCGTCACCGCTCAGCATCGGGAGATGCTCGATCAGGTGCTCCAGCTCTTCGGCGTTCGCGCCGACCACGACCTCGACATCATGACCCACGGCCAGGACCTGTACGATGTCACCGCTCGCGTCATCGTCGGGATGCGCGACGTCCTGCGGTCCGAGCGTCCCGACGCCGTGCTCGTCCATGGCGACACCACGACCTCGACCATGGCGGCGTTGGCGGCGTTCTACGAGCAGATCCCGGTGGGGCACGTGGAGGCCGGACTCCGGTCGCACCTACGCTACAGCCCGTTTCCCGAGGAACTGAATCGACGGCTCACCGGCCAGCTGGCCACCTGGCACTTCGCGCCGACCGAGCAGAGCCGGGGGAATCTCCTGCACGAGGGGATCGCGGCGCAGAACATCCTCCTGACCGGCAACACGGCCATCGACGCGCTGCTCTGGATGAACGACAATCTGCAGGATGCGCACCTCGATTCCGGGTTTTCCCGGTCGGCGCGTGGAGTGCTGGTCACCGCGCACCGGCGCGAGAATTTCGGCGACGGGATCCGGAACATCTGCCAGGCCATCCTCGAACTCGTGGCCGCGTTTCCCGACATCGAGGTGATCTACCCGGTGCATCCGAATCCCAACATCAAGACGCCCGTGTTCGCGATCCTCGGCGCCGAACCGCGGGTCCGTCTGATCGAGCCGGTCGACTATCGGGAGTTCGTCCTGCTGATGTCGCGGGCCCACCTCATCCTGACCGACTCGGGCGGCGTGCAGGAGGAGGCTCCGAGCCTCGGCAAGCCGGTCCTGGTCCTGCGCGAGTGCACCGAACGCCCCGAGGCCGTGGAGGCCGGAACGGTTGCCCTGGTGGGGACGGAACGGCGGGCGATCGTCGATGCCGCGGCTCGCCTGCTGTCCGACGCCGGCGCCTGGGACCGGATGGCCCGCGCCGTCAATCCCTATGGCGACGGTCTGGCGGCCGCGCGGATGGCCGATCATCTCCTGAACACGCTGGTGTTGCCGGATGATCGGCAACGCGCGATCCGCTGGTTCGACGCCACCCCACGAGCGAACTGAGGACCTTGATGGACGCTGCCCAGGCCAGAGCGAACGATCGCGGTCCGGTCCGCTACGACCAGGTCGTGTGGTTCGTGTTCACGATCTTCCTGATCTTCGTGCTCGCGCGCTACATGCAGTGGGGGGCTCGTCGGGACTTCCTGGCGACCATCCGGATCGAGTTCCTCACCGGCGGCATCGTGGTCATCGCGAGCGTCCTGCAGATGACGAGCCTCAAGCGTATCCAGGACGGCTCGCGGCACGTGTTCATGGCGATCGGCGCTCTCCTGCTGGCGATCGCGATCCAGGTGCCGTTCGCCGCCAACCGGCCGATGGCGCAGACCGTGTTCGAGGATCGGGTCGTCAAGTTCGCCATGCTCGCCTTCCTGATCGCCGTCCAGGTACGGTCGCCCTTGACGATGCGTCTGTTCATCGCCGCCTTCCTGCTGAGCATGCTCTACATCACCCAGGAATCGGTGCGCGGTCTGATCTCCGGCGGACTGGTCTGGCAGAACCAGGGCGTCATGCGCTTGCATGGCGCGGTGCCCATGTATGCGCATCCCAACAGCCTCGGCGGCGTGTCGGCCTCGGTGGTGCCGTTCTGCGTCTTCTTGATGCCGGCCGTCAAGCGCTGGTGGTTGCGGCTGGCGCTGCTGGCGCTGCTGGCGTCGGCGTTGATCTGCGTGGTGTACAGCGGGTCGCGGACCGCGTACGTCGGTTGCGTCGGGTTCGTCCTGGGCTGGTTCCTGATCTCCAAGCGGAAGGTCCGCTGGCTCACCATCGGCGTGGTGGTGGGCGTGGTCGTGGTCCTCGTCCTGCCCGAGCAGTACAAGGAGCGATTCATGAGCATCGGCGGCGAGGAGGCCGAGGGTCAGAGCAAGGAAGCCAGGCTCCAGATCCTCGCCGACGCCTGGCAGGTGTTCTTGAAGTATCCGGGCGGCGTGGGTGTGTCCTCGTTCCAGCTGGTCCGCCAGCGTATGTTCGGACGCATCCAGGATACCCACAATCTCTACCTCGAGGTGGCGACCAACATCGGGGTCCAGGGGCTGATCGTATTCCTGACCTTCGTCTGGGTCGTGGGCACGCGCCTGGTGCGGATCCGGGACCAGTTGATCCGTCAGCGCGATCGGTTGCAACTGATGGTCAAGCGGCGCCTCGGGGGGGCCGGCGCCAGCAAGGCTCTGGGGCGCGAGCTGGACGATCTCACGTTCCTTGCCGCTTGTGCCCAGGCGACGGTCTTCTTCCTCTTCGTGCGCCTGGTGGTGGGGTTGTTCGGCATGGATCTGTACGAGATCTACTGGTGGTTCGCCGCCGGCATGGCGATCGCGCTCACCGAGATCGGCGACGTGGCCATGCGGCGCGCCCGTCTGCTCGAACAGCGCCTGCAGGCGCCTGAGGCGTCGGGGGCCGATTTCGGAGGTCTCTGATGCGTCGGGCCCTGTTGCGATCCGTCCTGCTACCGCTCGGCGACCGGTTGGCCGGTCAGACGGTGATGCGTCACCTGCGCTTCTACGAGCGATCCCAGACCTGGCCCAGAGAGCGCATCCTCGCCGAGCAGGACCGCCGGATCCGGGAACTGATCCAGGCCGCCTGGGCCGGGAGCGAGTTCTACCGGGACCTCTTCACCGCGGCCGGGGTCACGCCGGCTGACATCGGCGGCAAGGCCGACCTCGGACGTCTGCCGATGGTGAGCAAGGACATGCTGCGGGAGGCGTACCCGGACCGGGTCACGCTGTCCACCCGCTTCCGCACCCGTGAATACTCCACGAGCGGTTCGACCGGGCGTCCGTTCGCTCTGCTCATCGACGACGATTCGATGTCGCAGGCGCGCGCGTTGATGCTGTTGCGGACGCGCTACGCGGGTTGGGACTTCGGCGAGCCGATGTTTCAGACCGGCATGGCCGTCGAGCGGGGCAGGATGAAGGCGCTGAAGGATCGTCTGCTGCGGGTGACCTACCGCTCGGCCTACGACCTGTCGCCGGCGGTCCTCGACGCCTACCTCGAGGTCATCGAGGCCGGCAAGCTGCGGTTCCTCGCCGGGTACGCGCAGAGCCTGCACCTCCTGGCCGAGCGAGCCCTGGCCGTCGGATTCAACCACCGCTGCCGCGCCGCCGTGACCTGGGGCAGCAACCTGTTGCCGCAGTATCGCCGGTCCATCCGGCAAGCGTTCGGTTGCGAGACGTTCGACAGCTACGGGGTCGGCGAGGGGATGCAGATCGCGGCCCAATCGGTGCACAGCGGCGAGTTGATGCACCAGTTCTGCCTGCATGTCGCGGCGGAGATCGTCGATCGCGAAGGCCAACCCGTTCCGGATGGCGAGCGTGGCGAGATCCTCCTGACCCGGCTCAATGCGGGAGCGATGCCCTTGATCCGCTATCGCATCGGCGACATGGGGCGGGCGGCCGCCGAGGGGCGGGCGACCGGCCCGATCAACCTGCCGCTCTGGTCCGGAATCGACGGCCGGGTATCGGACATCGTCTACACGCCGTCGGGCAACCAGCTCATCGTGGAGTTCTTCTTCGGCATCTTCCAGTACGCACCGACCATCACGCTCTTCCAGGTCGTCCAGACGCGCCTCGATACCCTCGAGATCAAGATCTGCGTCGCCCCGGACTTCGAGCCGGCACACTGGCAAGAGGTGGCGGATGCGATCCATGCGAAGGGGGACCCGGACCTCAGGCTCGAGATGCAGGTGGTCGGCGACATCCCCCTCGAGATCTCGGGGAAGCGGCGGTTCGTCATCTCGCGGATCTAGCGGCCTTGCCGAGGAGCAGCGGGTCCGGGGCGGGATCGCCGTCGAGGAGCAGCCGGCAAAGCAGCTCGCAGAGCAGCACCGCGCCCACGGTTCCCCAGAGATTGCGGCCGCTCCGCAGGCGTCCCAGCATGGTGCGGATCCCGTCCGCGTGCCAGAGACCACGATCGGCGGTGCGCTCGTCGAGCAGGATCCCGTCGATGAAGCGGCGCACGTGCGGCCACCGGCGATACCACTGGGCGTAGTGGGGAAAGCCCTCTGGGTGGCGCGGATTCAGGCGGCCACGGGTCAGGCGGGTCAGGATGTAGCGTCGACGGTTGCGCGCCACCAGCGTCTCCCGCGCGCGCTCGTAGGCCCGGGGATCATCCGTCGTGACCGGCAGCAGCAGACCGTCCTTCACCCTCGGCAGCGCGTCGAAGCCAGGCATGAACTCCAGGCCCCAGCGGAGCTGGACGACGCGATCCATGATGTCCTCGGAGCGCAGACGCGCGCCGAAGTCATAGACATCGGCATCGAGGAACGGGGACACGATGTCGGTCCACGGCGAGACCTGGCCGGCGAGGGCGGGCACGCCGAAGAGCCCCCCGCGGAAGACGAAGCGGAAGTCGAGGTAGTCGGCGTAGCTGCCCTCCGAGCCCAGGGCCATCTGGAGATCGGCCGCGGCCTGCTCGTGAGCCGCTCGCGTGGCTTGCAGGAGCTCGGTGCCGAGGACCGCTTCGCCGAGCCCGTCACCCCAGTTGAGAGCCGTGTGCCGGGTGAAATCCAGGCAGCCTTCGCGACGCTGGGCGGGGGTCGCGTCGCGGTAGCGCTCGTTCTCCAGGTAGCCGCCGATGACGGCCTCGCCGATGAGGCCATGGACCTGTGGATGGCGCGGCGTCGTGCCCTGGAACAGCCCCTGGAAGTAGTGCAGATGATTGAACGGGACGCGGCCTTCCGAGAGCCAGGTCGCCTCGACGAGCCAATCCGGCATGGTGCGACCGTCGATCGTCTGGACCGTGAGCGGCAGGTCGAGCTGCTCGGCGAGGCGTCGGGTCAACGCGACATCGACGTTGCCCTCCTCGCCGGCGGTGAAGCCTTCCAGGTCGACTCCGGCCCGGCGCGCCGAGAACAGGAGCAGCCGCGAGTCGAGGCCGCCGCTGAGCGCGATCGCCATGTGGCTGGTCACCGCGGCGAATCGTTGGAAATGCCGGGCGGCCATGCGGTCAAGCTCGGTCAACGAGTCTCGATCCAGGGGGAGGTCTCGGGGATACCCGGGGTGCGGCAGGCGGGCGACCTCGAGACCTGTCGGCCCGAACTCGAGCCGGTGGTGCAGGGGCAGACGGGTCACCCCGGCCACCGTCGTGGCATTGCGGACGTGGTAGCTGATCGACAGGAGGTCCGACATGCCGAGCGGATCGGGCCGGTCGCGTCCGGGTTCGGTCAGGAACTTGATCTCCGAGGCGACCAGCAGCCCGCCGCGGTGGTCGGGCCGATAATAGACGGGGACGGTGCCGAAACGATCGGTCTCCACCGTCAGCTGTCGCCGCTCGGCCGAGGCCCGGGCCAGCGCGAACATGCCGCGGAGCGGATCCGGATTGCCGGCGTCGCGACGGGCCAGGTAGGTCTCGCGCGCGCAGGCGTGATCGGCGAGCGCTTCGCTGTCGGCGCCCGACCAGCAGGCGCCGCTGAGGAGGAAGGCCTCGCCATCCGCCGCCGAGGCGCCGCTGCTCGGCCAGTGACCGTGATGAACCACGGCGGCTTGCAGCTGCGGCGTCTGCAGGCGCAGCACGGGATCGTCGGGCAAGCGGGTGCTGCGCCGGGCGAAACGCCGATCGAAGACCGACCGATCCTCATCGCCAAGGCCTGCAGGCCTGAAATGCAGGTAGATTCCGGGCACTGAGCTCCTCCACGGTCGGTCGAGACATCGGCATGGTAGGCCGGAACGCGGATTCGTGCTAGCGCGTGTCAGGCGATCGGCCGTCGGATCAGATCGGCGTCCGCTGACGCCGCGAACACATCGAGTGCGCCGGTGCGGAGCTCGTTGGCGATCTTCGCATCCCGGCTCATGCCGATGAGGTGGGCCCCGTATGGTCTGACCAGGTATCCTGACGCATGGAGATCCCGACCGAGGTCGTTCCCGCAGCAAAGGACGTCCAGGCCCGCGAGGTCCGTCGTCGCCGCGGCGGCCGCGAGAGCCTCGCGGCGGGGACCATCGCCGATGAGATCGACCACGATCTCGCGATCGGCCTGACGACGGGTGCAGAGCAGCGCCTGGCCGTGAGGGCACTCCAGGCCGGCGATACGATAATCGCGGTAGACGGGACCGGCGAATCGCCAGCGCAACCGGGCGGCATCGGCGCCGGGGATCCGAGCTGCGAGGGCCGCCGCCTCGTCGGGGTCGAGGCCGAGACGCCGGCCACGGACACGGCGGCCGCGCAGGCCGTGGAGGACGGTGGCCAGATCGCGAACCACGTCCTTCGGCCCACCGCCGCGCCCTGGCCGCCTCCGATACCGAGCCAGCTGGAACGCCCCCAGATCCACGGCTCCCCGCTCCCGATACAACGCCGCCATCGGGCCGCTCTGTCCGGTCGACAGGCTCAGCGGGAACCGCTCCAGCCTCAGGTCGAGCAGCCGGCCACCGAGACCCCGCCGGCGATGCTCCGGTGCGACTATGAAATCGACCCCGAAGGCAGCCTCGCAGGACCCGTATCCAGGCAGATCGACCGTCTGCACGACGTGTCCGCAGGCGGCCACGATCTCGTCTGCGACCTCGGCGATGGCCGTCCACAGCCCGGCCGGTTGGGCGGCGAACAGCCACTCCGCGCGGCCGGGCACCGCCTGGACGCTGTCGGGCCCGAACTGGCGGTGCCAGAAGGCGACCAGGCGCGGCAGGTCAGGCATCTCGGCCCAGCGGACGGCGGGTTCGGGTGCGGCGCGCGCCACCTAGTTCCCCCGCAGCGCCAGGCGCCCCATGCTCTTGATGGTGCGCGTGTCCCACGGCCGATGCCCGAGCGCCCGTCGGTAGTCGCGCCAGGCGTCGGCCTTGCGGCCCACGCTGGCGTAGTAGCGGCCCCGGGTGGTGAGCGAGTGCGCCCACGCCATCCGCGCGTCGGCGGCCGGGATCTTGTCCGGATGCTCGGCCAGGAACCGCTCGAGCAGCCGGAAGAAGTTGTCCATGCGCTCCTCGGTGCGGTGCGACATCTGGCCCTCCCAGATGCGGTAGTCGACCAGCGTCTCGGGCAGGTGCAGGAAATCGTGCTCGAGGGAGATGCGCAGCCAGAGGTCGTAGTCGATGGCCATGCGCAGGTTCTCGTCCAGGCCGTTCATGGCCTCGAGGATCCGCCGCGGCACCAGCGTGGTGTTGAAGGTGACGAAGTTGTCGATCAGCAGCTTGCCGGTGATGCGGCCGCTGTAGCGGCGGATGGGCGGGTTGGGGCGCGGCCGGCCCTCGCCGTCGATGAGCTGGATGTCGCCGTAGACCACGCCCACCTCGGGATGCTCGCGGAAGGCGGCGAGCTGCCGGGTGAGCTTGTCCGGGCGCCAGCGGTTGTCGGCGTCGCACCAGCCGATGTACTCGCCGCGCGAGGCGCGCCAGCCGCGGTTCTTGGCCACGGTCTGGCCGGCGTTCTCCTGATGGATCACCGTCACGCGTGGATCCTCGGCGGCCAGGCGGTCGAGCACCTCGCGGGTGTGGTCGGTGCTGCCGTCGTTGACGACGATGGATTCGAGGTGCGGATAGTCCTGGGCCAGCACCGAGCGGACGGCCTCGACCACGTAATCGCCCATCTGGTAGGAAGCGGTGATCACCGAGACCAGCGGTTGGTCGGTCATGGAGCGGCTCCTCGCGGCCGGGGGTCAGGACTGCCAGTACTGCGGCGAGATGTCGGGCTGCAGTCCGAAGAGCGATTTCAGGCGGCGGACCAGGTACTCGGCGCCGCACATGAGCCAGCGGAACGAGATCTCATCGGGGCCGACACAGTATCGCGGCATCCGGTACGGATCGCCTGGGTGCCCGGTGATCTGGTACGCCAGATACGACCCCCGGTAGCCGTGCTCGGCCAGGTACCGGCAGAGCTCGTCGGTATAGTCGGCCGGGCCGCCCTGCGGATAGCAGAACCAGGGCACGGGCTGGGCGAGCTGCTCCTCGAGTCGGGCGCGGGAGCGGGCGATCTCCGACTCGGCGTCCCCCTGGGAAACCCGGGAGAGGATGGGATGGGTGACCGTATGGGCGCCCACCAGGAGACCCTCGGCCACCATGCCCCGCAGCTCGTCCCAGGTGACGCCGCCGTAGTGCGGGGGCGGGTCCACGGGCAGGCCGACGCCGAGGTCGCGGGACAGCGCGCCGATCGCGGCCAGCTTCTCGTCGTTGTCGGCGAAGCGGCAGCGGTCGGCCACGTCGGACCAGGCCTGGCGGCGGCCGGCTTCCGTGCGCAGGTCCAGCGTGATCGCGCGGCCGAGGACCTCGAGCTCGTGGACGACGGCCTGCGCCTCGTGCACCAGGTACTCGATCTTGTCCCACCAGAACCAGAAGGGGCCGTCGGCCAGGCCGGTGGTCATGAACAGCATGGCCGGCAGACGGCGCTCGCGCAGCAGCGGGTGGGCCACCTCGAGCACGTCGCGGTAGCCGTCGTCGATGGTCAGCACCACCGGGCACGGGCCGGGCAGTGCGGCGCCGCCGGCGTGGCTGGCGAGGTGCTGGTCCGGCGTCATGGGCGTGTGGTGGGCGCGGATGAGGTCGAGCTGCCGGGCCAGCGTCCTTGCGTCCACGAAGCGGGAATCGTCGGTAGCTCGCCCGGAGAACCGGTGGTACATTAGCGCCCGGACGTGCCCGCGGGTCAGCAGACGGCAGCACGCCTCGAAGAGGGGCGTGGCCAGCAGAAGCGATTGCAGGCGACGTTTCACGAGGACACGTTTCGCGGGGGTTCGGGCCGGGTTCCGTCAACCTCCGCCATTATAGTCAGATCGCGGGTTCTGTCGAGAGGCGGAGCCGGCGGCCAGGAGGAGAGGCCGGTGTTCGAGAACGTCAAGGCCGACATCCGACGCCTGCGCCGCTACGGCGACCACAGCGGTCTGTTCAAGCTCTACTGGCACAACCAGGGCCTGCAGGCCGTCACCTGCTACCGGCTGGGCCGCTGGCTGGTGACGCAGCCGCCGCCGCCGGGCCTGCGCCACGTGCTCAAGGTGGTGTTCCATCTCTGGTGGAAATACGTGCAGGACACCACGGGCATCTACCTCTCGACCCAGGCGGACATCGGTCCCGGGTTCTACATCGGGCACTTCGGCGGCATCGTGGTGGGCGCGGGGGCGGTGATCGGCCGTGACTGCAACATCAGCCAGGGCGTGACGATCGGCTGGTCGCACTACAAGGGCGAGTACGGCGTGCCCACCCTCGAGGACCGCGTCTACCTCGCCCCCGGGGCCAAGGTCATCGGCCCGATCACCCTCGGGGCGGGCACCGTGGTCGGCGCCAACGCCGTGGTCACCAAGCCCACCGAGCCCGACGCCGTCGTGGCCGGCGTCCCCGCCCGCGTGATCGGCGATACAGGCAGCGCCGTGTTCATCCCGCCCGATCCCCACGCCTGAGCCCGCCACGGAGGCCGCCATGCTGCCGTTGCCCGCGTTTCTGGTCGCCAACCTCATCGAGCCGGCCTACGACCTCTACGAGGGCAGCCGGCGCCTGCGCGAATTCCGTTCGCTGATGGCGAGCCAGTGGCGTTCCTGGGACGAGTTGCAAGCGCTCCAGAGCGAGCGGCTGCAGGCGATGGTGCGGCACGCGGTGGACACGGTGCCGTTCCACGCGCGGCGGTTCGCCGAGGCCGGCATCGACCCGGCCACCGTGCGCACGATCGACGACCTCGCGGCCTTGCCCCTGCTGACCAAGGCCGACATCCGCGGCCGCCAGCAGGACCTGCTCTGCAGCCGCTATCCGCGCGAGCGGTTGGTCAAGGCCAAGACCGGGGGCTCGACGGGCGTCGCCCTCGAGATCTACTGCGACGAGACGGGCGTGCAGCGCCGCAACGCGGCCGCCCTGCGCGGCGACCACTGGTCGGGCTGGCGGCTGGGCCAGCCGATCGCCGCGGTCTGGGGCAATCCGCCGGTGCCGCGCACCTGGAAGTCGAAGCTGCGGCGCGCCGTCAAGGACCGCTACTTCTTCCTCGACACCATGAAGCTCGACCGGCCGGCCGTCGAGCGCTTCGTGGCCGACTGGCGGCGGCACCGCCCCGGCCTGCTCTACGGCCACGCCCACAGCATCTTCCTGCTGGCCGAGGCGCTGCACGATCTCGGCGTGGACGACCTGCGGCCCGGCGGCATCGTCGCCACGAGCATGATGCTGCTCCAGCCCGAGCGGCGGGTGATCGAGGAGGTGTTCCGGCGGCCGGTCACCGATCGCTACGGCTGCGAGGAGGTGAGCCTGATCGGCTGCGAGTGTGAGCAGCACCGCGGCATGCACCTCAACAGCGAGCACACCATCGTGGAGTTCCTGCGCGACGACGGCTCGCCCTGCGCCCCCGGCGAGGACGGCCGCATCGTGGTGACCGAGCTCGTGAACCTCGGCATGCCCATGCTGCGCTACGAGGTGGGCGACCGCGGCGCTCCCGGCGACGGCATTCCCTGCGCCTGCGGGCGGGGCCTGCCCCTGATGACCGGCCTCACCGGCCGCACCGCCGATTTCCTGGTGGCCCTCGACGGTTCGCGCGTGGCCGGCATCTCGCTGATCGAGAACACGCTCACGCGCTTCGCCGGCCTGCGGCAGATGCAGCTCGTGCAGGACGAGCCGGACCGGGTGGTGGCCAACGTGGTCAAGGGCCGGAGCTACGACGCGGACACCGAGCGCCAGCTCGTGGCGGCCCTGCAGGGCTACCTCGGCGGCGACGGCATGCGGGTGGACGTGGTGCCCTGCGAGCGCATCGCGCAGGAGGCGAACGGCAAGTACCGCTTCGCGATCTGCCGCGTGCCGCGCTAGCCGCGCTCGAGGAACCTCCGCCCCTGCGACCACAGGTTGCGGGCGTCCTGCCGGTAGGCCAGCACGACCATGCCGACGTACGCGCTGCCGCCGACGGCGATCTGCACGACCAGGCGAGGCAGCACGGGCAGCGCGTGCACGGCGGGGATCAGGCGGATCCCGAGCACGCCCGCGGCCATGGCCAGGCAGCAGACGCACGCCGGCAGGAGGGCCTGGGCGAGCCAGCGGGCCCGGAACCGGGCC
This sequence comes from Candidatus Krumholzibacteriia bacterium, assembly GCA_041390065.1. GTDB lineage: Bacteria > Krumholzibacteriota > Krumholzibacteriia > LZORAL124-64-63 > LZORAL124-64-63 > Glo-17. The sequence continues at coordinate 19,583 of JAWKQQ010000011.1, read as the reverse complement.
TGGCGGAAGATCTCCCGGCCAAGGGTCGCCGTGATGATCACCGGCACGATCATCCGGGCCTCCACGGCGCCGATCAGCCCGTGGTACTTGATCCCGAACCAGAGCGCGGCGAGGTTGATGGGCACCAGCACCAGCGACCACTTGAACGGCAGCCGAGGCAAGCCCAGCCCATTGCACAGCGGGTAGAGCGGGTTGATCACGATGCGCGCCATGCCCACCAGGCAGAAGACGCGCAGCACGGGGATCACCGGCGCCCACTTGGCGCCGTACATGGTGGTGACGAAGTCGTCGGCCACCAGGGCCATGCCGGCCAGCAGCGGGTACACCAGGAGCGCGTTGTAGCGGTAGACCTTGCGCAGCAGGTCGCCGAGGCGGGCCAGGTCGTCCTGCAGGGACGAGAAGGCCGGGAACAGCACGCTGTTGATCGCGTTGCTCAGCTGCGTGGCCACGGTCAGGGGGATGTTGGAGGCATACTCGTAGTACCCGAGCTGCTCGGTGTCGAGCTGCGTGCCCACCAGCGTGCGGTCGAGGTTGCCGTTGACGTAGGTGACCACCTGCACGCCCAGGAACCAGCCGCCGTAGCCGAGGTGCTGGCGCAGGCGGTCGCGGCTGAACGTGAACGACGGCAGCCAGCGCAGGACGTGGAAGTTGAGCACCGTCATGACGAGGCTGCCCACCACCATGCCGAGCACCAGGCCGTAGACGCCGAGCGAGAACACGGCCACGAAGACGAGCGCGGAGACCGGCGTCGAGACGGCGCCGGCGATCGCGATGAGCGAGATCTCCTTGAACATGAACTGACGCCGCATCAGGGCCAGATGGATGCTGCCGACGGCGTACTGATCACGAACTGCATGGCCAGCAGGCCCACCGTAGGGCATCCGCGGATCCGGGCCCTGATGCCGGCCGAGGTAGGCCACGGCGCAGCAGATCACGGCGACCGTACCGTCGATCGTCAGGTTGCTCCACCAGCAGGTGTTGAGGTCCTTGCGGTCGAGGTCCTTCTGGTAGACGACGCTGGCGTTGAAGCCGAAGTTGGCGAAGATCAGCACGAACTGGGTGAGCACGTTGGCCAGGCTGAGCACGCCGAAATCGGCCGGCATGAGCAGGCGGGCGAAGATGATCGACCGCACCAGCTGGATCAGGGTGGTGGCCGCCAGGGCGATGCCGGACCAGGCCGTGCCGCTGGCCACGTTCTGCTGGACGTGCTCGGTCCGTTCCGGGGGCAGGTAGTCCTGGCGCCGGCGGATCCGGGCGAGCACGCTCACTCCTGGTCCAGCAGGCCGAGGTCGCGCAGCTCGGCCGCGTAGCGTCGCCTGGTCATCACGGGGATCGTTTCGATGATCTCGCCGTATTTCGCCGAGATCCGGTGGGGGATGACCCGTCCGGCGTCGCGGCAGGCCTTGAAGTGCTCCTCGCTGCGCCGGCCCACCACCTCGGCCGGGTTGCCCAGTACGATCGCCAGGGGCGGCACGTTCTTGGTGACCACCGAGCCCATTCCGACGATGGCGCCCTCGCCGATCTCGATGCCCGGCAGGATGCGGCTATGGAAGCCGATCCAGGCATGATCGCGGATGATCACCGGCTGCAGGAAGAACTTGTTGTCGAAGGGGATGGTCTCGGCGTTGCGGTAGTTGTGGTTGAACGTGAGGATCGTGACCCCGTAGCCGATGCCCACGTAGTCGCCGATGTGGCAGCCGCCCTGCGAATGGATGAAGGTGTCGTTGTAGATGGTGGTCCAGTCGCCGATGTGCACGCGGCCCGGATGGGTCACCCAGACCCGGGGGTGCAGGACCGAGTCGGGCCCGATGTGCCGGAGCTGCTCCCGGGCGGGGTGGGCGGCCTGGCGTTTGGTCATCTCGTCGTAGGCCCAGGAGAGCGCCTGGTACCAGCGTGCCTTGCCGAACAGCGTCTGCATCATGCCCATTGCGAATCTCCGGGGAGGCCCCTGATGGGGGATCGAGGTGCGCGCGGCCACCAGCATAAGCGGTCGGGGCGTTTCCCGAAACCCCGGATCCTGCCCCGGTGCGGCCAAGATCGTGTGAAATCGTGGTGTATTTGTGTTGTACGTATTTTTGAGACCTTGACGGCCGGGACGCATATGCGATACTATGCGCATCTGTTTCGTGAGCACGGAACTGAATACCGCTTCATCCGTCAGCCGGCAACTCGGGACTTGCCCAATGACTCCCAGTCATCCTCATCCTTGAACGACGACGCTGCGCGCGCACCCGGTCTCCGCTCGGACCGGCGATGATGGATGGATCTGAATACCGAGACCGACCGGGCCACCGGGCCCGCTCCATGCAACCAGAGGGGACGATATCCATGATGACCAGCGTTCAGAGCCGGGGGGCTCAGCGATTCGCCTTGCTGCTGATCGCCCTGAGCGTGGTCTGCTTCCAGGTCGGCACGGCCCTGGCGGAGACCAAGACGTTCTTCTTCCTGCATCACTCCACCGGGCGCAACCTCATGAACGAGGGCGACGTCCGCGACATCATCGAGGTCGTCAGCTCCTTCGAGGACGTGCAGCTGCGGGTCTGGGACCACGACTACAACCAGATCGGCCTGCGCGACGCCGACGCCGAGTACCTCGGCTACTCCTACGAGGTGCCCGACGACAACACCGACCCGGTCGGCCTGCACGAGCTCTGGACCACGGCCAACGCCGCCCGCGACTCCATCCTCGCGCGCTACGACGTGATCGCGTTCAAGTCCTGCTACCATCCGGCCTGCGCCATCACCTCCGACGCGCAGCTGCAGCAGTACAAGGACTGGTACCTCGACATCCGCGACGAGCTCGACCGGCACCAGGACAAGCTCTTCATCATCATGTCGCCCCCGCCGTTGCACCGGCTGGTGACCGAGCTCGAGTGGGCCGACCGCGCGCGCGACTTCGCCACGTGGCTCGGCAGCGACGAGTTCCTGGCCGGGCACCCCAACCTGGTCTACTTCAACTTCTTCGACCGGCTCGCGCATCCCGACGACGGGTCGACCGACCGCAACATGCTGCGCTACGAGTACGAGATCACCCACGACGTGCCCAACGGGCACCCGAACACGCTCGCCAACAGCGTCGTCGGTCCGGAGTTCGCCTACTTCGTGGTGGCGGCGGCCAACCGCACCCAGTCCGTCGACGTGCCCGCGATCGACGCGGCGCTGCAGCTGAAGGCCTACCCCAACCCGTTCAACCCCCGGACCGCCATCCGCTTCAGCCTGACCGAGGCCCAGCCGGTGCGCCTGGACATCTACGACCTCACCGGGCGACACGTGCGCAGCCTCTACAGCGGCGCGCTCGATGCCGGTCCCCACGAGATGAGCTGGCAGGGGCGCGACGACGCGGGCCAGTCCGTGCCAGTCGGGACGTTCTTCTGCCGCCTGATCGCCGGGCCGTACGTCAGCACCACGCCCTTGACGCTGCTGAAGTAGGCGCGGCCCGAACGCCGCATGCAACGACGCCGGGAGGCCCAGGGGCTTCCCGGCGTCGTCGTGTGGTCTGGCGAACCGCGCGGGGCTAGTCCCAGCCGTCCCGCAGGCGCGGCGCCGGGAGGTCGCCATGGTACCAATCCAGCAGCAGGTAGAGGTGGAACGCCAGCATCGTCTCGCTGGTGGTGAACTTCTTGAGGTTCTTCTCCTTGTACCAGCGGGTGCGGTACCAGCGGTGGCTGACGCGATCGTGGACGCGGTTCTTCAGCCGCGCCTTCCAGCCCGGCTGATAGATCCCCTGCAACGCGGGCGCGAAGCCCTCGAGCACCCGGCGGGCCGCGGCCGCGTCGAGGTGTCCGTCCAGGTCGTGGCCCGCGTCGAGGTGGGCCAACGCCACCTCCCGCACGTACGGCGCCATGTAGTGGTAGTAGTGGGCGATGTTGCTCACATGGTTGCGGCCGTACGCGAACAGCCGCGGATAGAAGCGCTGGATTCTCTCGATGAAGAGATTCTTGTGGCAGCGCAGGTGCCGCGGCACGGTCGTGTAGACCTCGAACACCTTGCCCGCGAGCAGGGGCCGCCGCACCTGGATGTGCTCCTCGTCGCTGATTCCGAGGCCCAGGATGTAGCGGTTGATGCCGCCCATCTGCCAGAGGTAGTCGCGGCGCTCGGTCCAACCGTCGTTCTGGCAATGGCGGACGACGCTGTCGATCTGCTCGCGGTAGAGGGTGTCGGCCTGGTGGCGCAGGTCGGGCTGCAGCACGCCCTTGACCCGGTCGGCCAGGGGGTAGGGCACGATCTTGGCGACGGACTGCTCCTCGGTGAGCGCGGGCGCTCCCGAACCCCAGGTGACGTCGCCCTTGAGCATGTAGGCGAGGTCGCCGAAGTAGTCGGCCGGCAGATGGTGCTGGCCGAAGTTCTCGGGGTTGTTGGCGGTCGTGATCTCGCCCTTGTGCAGACCGTCGAGCCAGGCGGCCGGTCCGATCTCCGGGTCGCGGCGGCAGAACCGGAAGTCCAGGCCGAGGTCGCGGGCCATGCGCTTGGCCAGCCAGGTGTCGGCGCCGGGAATCTCGTCGCTCACGCCGTTGGTGATCGCGAGCGCCGGCGGACGGCCGGTCGCGATCGCGGCGCCGAGCAACGAGCGGCTGTCCCAGCCGCCGCTCAGGAAGATGCCCGCCTTGCCCTCGGTCGGGGCGGTGAGCAGGGCGGTCGACTCCTGGATGGCCTCGCCGAGGCGGCGGCAGAGCTCGTCGGTCGAGCTCTGGGTGTCGGCCTCGTAGCGGAGGTTCCAGTACCGGCGCTGGGTCAGCTCGCCGGTGGTCAGGTCGAAGGCGACGATGGTGGCCGGCGTGAGGTGGTTGGCGGCCTTCCAGGGGGTGTTGGGGCCCAGGAAGTGGCCGATCGACAGGAAGTTCACCACGGCGCCGGGGTTCAGGCCGGCCGCGCGCACGCCCTCGGGCAGCAGGCCGAGGCGCGGCGCCACGGCGAACAGGTCGCCGTGGTGGTGCCAGTAGAGGGCGAGCGTGCCGAGGCGGTCGTTGAAGAGCCGGCCGCGGCCGCGCGCGCGGTCGAGCTCGAGCGCGCAGAACGCGCCCTCGAGGCGGTCGAGGACTTGGTCGCCCTCGGCGGCGAGGGCGGCCGCGAGGCCGGCGGCATCGAGGTGCCGGCCGGTGCGGGGGTCGGCCGCGTGGCCCCAGAGCGCCAGCGCGCCCTGCGGCGAGTCGTGGCTGCTCGCGTGGTCGGGTCCGCGGTGCCGGAGGTAGGCGCCGAGCAGGGCGTCCTCGCTGCGGTGGAACACGCGGGGGCGGTAGCGGGGCCAGCGGGTGGCCGGCGGCATCTCGGTGGCGGCGGGCTGTCCCGCGGCCCTGACCAGGCCGTAGAGACCGGGCATGGACATCCTCCTGGGCGAGTGGTTCGCGACGCTCGACGTCGCAGAAATTAGCCGAGTTCGGCCGGAACGTCCACGGTCGCGGCATTGCCGACCGGCCCCGGTCTTGCTAGACATGGCAGCAACGGAGGTGCGCATGCAGCCACGAGTTCCCGGCCTCATCGGCGGCGCCGGCCCCGGCGCCACGGCCCAGATCTACCTCGACGTGATGGCCCGCTGCGGCCGCTCGGGACTGCCGAACCGGCCGCCCCTGCTGATGGCGAGCGTGGACATCGACCTGGCGGTCGAGCGCCGGCTGCTCCACGAGGGCGTGGGCGTCGACGCGTACCTTGACGGCCTGCTGGGCGCGGTCCGGGCGCTCGTGGCGGCGGGCGCCGACTTCCTGGCCATGCCCTGCAACACCCTGCACCTGCTGCACGACCAGATGCAGGCGGCGTCGCCGGTGCCGATCCTGCACATCGTCGAGGCGGTGGCCCGACGGGTCGACGGCGTCGGCTGCGCCACCGTCGGCCTCTTGTCGACGGGCGCCACGGCCCGCACGGGGCTCTACCAGCGCGGGCTGGCCGCCCGGGACATCCGGGTCGTGACCATCGATGATGCGCTGCAGGCGCGCCTGGCCGACGCCATCGACGACGAGGTGACCCAGTCGCGGATCGACGATACGAGCCGCCTGCGCCGCGACATCCTGGCCACCTTCGGCGAGCAGGGGGCCTGCGCGGTGATCGCCGGCTGCACCGAGCTGAAGGCCCTGATGGCGAACTGGCGCCTGCCGCTGCCGGTGATCGACAGCCTCGACGCCCTCGGCGCCATGGTCTTCGAGGAGATGGTCCGCGACCTCGGCTGACCATTGACGCGGCCGCCGCAGCCGGGCACACTCGCAGCCCCGGAACCGGCGACCCACCACCCACTCCCGGAGGCGTCCATGCGCGTCACCGTCCTCATGGGGGGCGATTCCCCCGAACGCGAGGTGTCCCTGGCCACCGGCCGCGCCGTGGCCGACGGCCTGGCCCGGGCCGGCCACCAGGTGCGTTGCCGCGAGATCGCCCGCGTGGCCGACGTCATGATCATGACCGATCTGCGCGACGACGACGTGGTGTTTCCCGCCCTGCACGGGGGCGAGGGCGAGGACGGCCACCTGCAGACGGTGCTCGAACTGCTCGGCGTCACCTACGCCCTCTCCGGTCCGTTGGCGAGCGCGCTGGCGATGGACAAGGCGGCCACCAAGCTGGTGATGGCGGGGGCAGGCATCCGCACGCCCGAATGGCTGCTGGTCACCTGGGCCCGGTCGGTCGGCGGACCGGTGGCCCTCGGCGGCGCGGCCGGGGCGGCGGCCACCGTCGCGCCGGGCGAGAGCCTCCGCCTGGACCACGTGCGCGACCGCGCCCTCGCCGAACTCGGACTGCCGCTGGTGATCAAGCTCAACGGCGCCGGCAGCAGCGTCGGCGTGGAGATCGTCGAGCATGCCGACCAGTTCGCCGCGGCCTTCGACGCCGTGGCCGCCGCCGCGGTCGGCAACCAGGTCGGCATCCTGCTGGAGCGGTACGTGCCGGGCCGCGAGCTCACCGCCACGGTGCTGATGGGCCGCCGCCTGCCGCTGCTGGAGATCCGTCCGCACGGCGGGTTCTACGACTACGGCCACAAGTACACCCGGGGGGCCAGCGAATACCTGGTGCCGGCGCCGGTCACCTCGCCCCACTACGAGGACATGTGCGCCGACGCCCTGCAGCTCTACGACCTGCTCGGTTGCCGGGGCGTGGCCCGGGTCGATTTCCGCTACGACGGCGAGCATCCCTGGTGCCTGGAGATCAACACGATACCCGGCATGACCGAGCTCAGCCTGGTGCCCATGGCCGCCGGGGCCGTCGGCATCGGCTTCGACGACCTGGTGGACGGCCTCTGCCACGACGCGCTCCTGCGGGCGGGCCGCGCCCGCTGAAACGACCGGAGAAGACGCCGTGACCCTGTACGTGCTCGACCACACCACCCGCACCAAGCGCCCGTTCCAGCCGGTCCGGCCGGGCGAGGTGGGGCTCTACGTCTGCGGACTCACCGTCCAGGACCGCCCCCACCTCGGACACATGTTCGCCTTCGTGGCCTGCGACCTGGTGCGCCGGTACCTGGAGTACCTGGGCTACCGGGTCACCCACGTGCAGAACTTCACGGACATCGACGACAAGATCATCGCCCGCGCCCGCAGCGAGGGCCGGTCGGTGACGGCCGTCGCCGAGCAGAACATCGCCCGCTACCACGAGGCGGCGACCGCGCTGGGCTTGCTGCCGGCGCACCACTACCCGCGGGTCACCGAGCACATCGCCGACATCGTGGCCATGATCGAGACCCTGGTGGCGCGGGACCACGCCTACGCGGCCGACGGCGACGTCTATTTCCGGGTCCGGTCCTTCGGCGCCTACGGGCAGCTCTCGGGCCGCGACCTGGACGCCATGCGCTCGGGCGTCCGGGTCGAGGTGGGCGACCGCAAGCAGGATCCGCTCGACTTCGCCCTCTGGAAGCGCTCCGCCGACCACGAACCCGGCTGGGACTCACCCTGGGGTCGGGGTCGTCCGGGGTGGCATATCGAGTGCTCGGCCATGGCCACGCGGTACCTCGGGCCTCATTTCGACTTCCACGGCGGCGGTCGGGACCTGCTGTTCCCGCACCACGAGAACGAGCTGGCGCAGAGCTGCTGCGCCACGGACGCCCCGTACGTCAACCACTGGCTGCACAATGGGTTGCTGTACCTCGGCAAGAGCAAGATGTCCAAGTCCGACGGCAATTTCCTCGGCATGGACGCCCTGCTCGCCGAGTACCCGGCCGCCGTGCTGCGGTTCTTCCTCATGAATGGTCATTTCCGCAGTCAGCTCGACTTCAGCGAGGCCAGGCTGCGGGAGACCGCGGCCGGCTACGATCGGTTGCAGCGCGGTGCGGCGCGCCTGCTGCGCGTGCTCGCGGCGTCGGGCGAGCCCGCCGCGGCGGCGGTGCCGGCCGGGCTCGTCTCGGCTCCCGGCGCGCGCCTCGGACAGGCGGTCGATGCCCGGCGGCGGGGTTTCTTCGCCTCCCTGGACGACGATTTCAACTCCGGCGGCGCCATCGGCGAGCTGTTCGGCCTCGTCCGTGACCTCAACCAGTACCTCGCAGAGACCGGCGATCGCGGCCTCGATCCCGGTCCACTGGCCATGGTGCGGACCCTGCTGGACGAGGCGGACGGCATCCTTGGTCTGTTTCCCGGGGGGCTGGTCGCCATTCCGGCCGTGGCCACGACGCCGCCGGCCGAGGTGGCCGACCTGGTCGCACGCCGCCAGGCCGCCCGCCAGCGGGAGGACTGGGCCGAGGCCGACGCGCTCCGCGACCGCCTTGCCGACCTCGGCTGGCGGATCCAGGACGGACCCCGGGGCCCGACCGCCGTGCCCCGCGGCGATGGCTGACTTCTGGCCAATTTCCGGACCATCGCCCCTTGACAGCGCCGGAGGGGTCCGCTTATATTCCCCGTCCCTGTCCGGGGGCGGTGCGCCGCTCCGCGATGGGTGGGGAGCTGACGCGAGGACCCTGAACTCGAGCTGGCGTAGCTCAACTGGTAGAGCACCTCACTTGTAATGAGGTGGTTGGGGGTTCAAGTCCTCTCGCCAGCTCCAGGGCTAGGTGCCTGGATCGGCATGGAGATTAGGCCCCGGTTCATCTTGGGGGCCGGCCCGCACGTTGCGTGTGGGGGGGTTCCCGAGCGGTCAAAGGGAACAGACTGTAAATCTGTCGGCTACGCCTTCGGTGGTTCGAATCCACCCCCCACCATCCCTTCCCGGAAGGGCCCGCTACGGCGGAGACAGGACCAGGACGGAGCGGGAATAGCTCAATTGGTAGAGCATCAGCCTTCCAAGCTGAGGGTCGCGGGTTCGAACCCCGTTTCCCGCTCCAGCTTGGCCGACACAGAAAGTTCGGGGCCCACGTAGCTCAGCAGGTAGAGCACTTGCATGGTAAGCAAGCGGTCAGCAGTTCGAATCTGCTCGTGGGCTCCAGTGATCACCAGGGAATGAGGCGCCGCGGCGACGCGGTGCGAGCCGGCTTGCACAAGCAGCCGGCGTCCTAGCGTGGAGAACCTCGACGGGACCAACCCTCGACGAAATCCGGGAGGATGCCGCTCATGGCGCGCGCAAAATTCGAACGATCCAAGGATCACGTGAACGTCGGCACGATCGGCCACGTTGACCATGGCAAGACGACCCTGACCGCTGCGATCACCGAGATCCTGTCGAAGCGTGGGCTGGCGGAGTACACGCCGTTCGACCAGATCGACAAGGCTCCCGAGGAGCGCGAGCGCGGCATCACGATCGCGACGGCTCACGTGGAGTATTCGAGCCAGACGCGCCACTACGCGCACGTGGACTGCCCGGGGCACGCCGACTACGTGAAGAACATGATCACGGGTGCGGCTCAGATGGACGGCGCGGTGCTGGTGGTGTCGGCGTCGGACGGTCCGATGCCTCAGACGCGCGAGCACATCCTGCTGGCCCGTCAGGTGGGCGTTCCTTACATCATCGTGTTCCTGAACAAGTGCGACATGGTGGATGACGAGGAGCTGCTGGACCTGGTGGAGCTGGAGGTCCGCGAGCTGCTGGACCAGTACGAGTTCCCCGGCGACGACACGCCGATCATCCGCGGTTCGGCGCTGAAGGCGCTGGAGTCGGGCGATCCGGACGCACCGGAGGCGAAGTGCATCTTCGACCTGATCGAGGCTCTGGACACGTACATTCCGCTGCCTCAGCGTGACCTGGACAAGCCGTTCCTGATGCCGGTGGAGGACGTGTTCTCGATCAGCGGGCGCGGTACGGTGGCGACGGGCCGCATCGAGCGCGGCATCGTGAACATGAACGACAAGGTCGAGCTGGTGGGCATCCGTGACACGCAGGAGACGGTGTGCACGGGCGTGGAGATGTTCCGGAAGATCCTGGACTCGGGGCAGGCCGGCGACAACGTTGGCCTCTTGCTGCGCGGCATCAAGAAGGAAGACGTGGAGCGCGGCATGGTGATCTGCAAGCCGAAGTCGGTGACTCCGCACACGAAGTTCGACTGCGAGGTCTACATCCTGACGAAGGAGGAGGGTGGCCGCCACACTCCGTTCTTCGACGGCTACCGTCCCCAGTTCTACTTCCGGACGACGGACGTGACGGGTTCGGCGAAGCTTCCCGAGGGCGTCGAGATGGTGATGCCGGGCGACAACATCAAGATGCAGATCGAGCTGATCACGCCGATCGCCATGGAGGAGGGCCTGCGCTTCGCGATCCGCGAGGGCGGCCGCACCGTGGGCGCGGGCGTGGTCTCCAAGATCCTGGCCTAGCTGCGGAAGGACCGGCGCCATGCGCGATCTGATCACCCTCGCTTGCCCCGAATGCAAGATGAGGAACTACACGACGAAGAAGAACAAGCGTCTGCATCCTGACCGCGTGGAGTTCAAGAAGTACTGCCCGCGGTGCAACAAGCACACGCCGCACAAGGAAACCCGCTAGAGGTCATGGTCGCCGCGCGCCCCGGGGCGGGTCGGCGGCCGTTGGACGAGGCAGGGGTGTAGCTCAGTTGGTAGAGCATCGGTCTCCAAAACCGAGGGTCGCGGGTTCGAATCCTGCCGCCCCTGCCAGTTCCGACACCAGCAAGATCGAGGTTCGTTGATGTCCAGCCTGGTGAGTTACCTGCGTGAGACCTCGCAGGAGATGAAGAGGGTTTCCTGGCCGGCGCGCCATCAGCTGTGGGAGTCGACGGTGGTCGTCCTGGTGACCGTCGCCATCATCACGCTGTTCCTGTTCGCCGTGGACAAGATCCTCGATACCGCAGTGAAGGCCATCATCAATCTGGGCTGAGAAGGAACTCGGTCCGGTACGTTGCCGGCGCACGCTGGCCGGATATCACGACACGCGACCCTGGAGGCGGGGTGGATTCCCTGCGGTCCGGGGCGCGTTTATGCGCCGTTTTCGCGGTCGGGTCGGCTGCCTGGCCGGATCGCTCCGAGGCAAGGACGACTGAATGTTCGACGATCGTCAGAAGAACGTGGAAGATCTGTTCCCGGACCGCCCCGAGGCGGACCAGGCGGATGACGTGGACACCGCGGCCGAGGCGGCGCCCGCGCCCGTCGGGGCGGACGACCTCTTCCTCGACCTGCCCGATGCGGCGGCCGACGAACCGGCCGACGACGCAGCGGACGTCGAGGCCGCTGCGGAACCGAGCCTCGACCTCGGCCTCGCCGACGAGGGCATCGACGAGCAGTCGCTCCTCGACGCCATCGAGATCGAGGTCAGCGACGAGGAGCAGGCCGAGATCGAGCGCCGCTCGCGCCTGGAGTGGTTCGCGCTGCACGCGAACACCGGCCACGAGAACAAGGTCAAGCGCAACATCGAGATGGCGATCAAGTCGAACCACATGGAAGATTTCTTCGGCGACGTCCTGGTGCCGATCCAGGAGGTCACCGAGATGAAGAACGGCAAGCGGGTCACGACGAAGAAGAAGTTCCTGCCGGGCTATCTCCTGGTGGAGATGCTCATGACCAAGGAGACCCACCACTTCGTCAACTCGGTGCCCGGGGTGACCGGCTTCATCGGCGGCACGCCGCTGAAGCCGCAGTCGGTCCCTCGCGACGAGGTCGACCGGATCCTCGGCCGCATCAAGGAACCCAACGATTCCAAGGACATCCTCGAGATCCCGTACAGCGTGGGTGACAGCGTCCAGGTCATGGACGGTCCGTTCACCGACTGGGTCGGGGTCATCAACGAGATCAATCACGAAAAAGGCAAGCTGAAGGTCATGATCTCGATCTTCGGCAAGGATACACCGGTCGAGCTGGATTTCCTGCAAGTGAAGCAGGTCTGACGGACGGCTGTTGTCGGTAGGTCCGGATTCGTCTGGGGTCCGGATCGACCACCGCTACCGCTCCTCTCGGTGGTGGCGGGCGTTCATCGAGGTGGCTGGGAACCCGGAACAGGGTCGGAAGCGGGTAGGTGGACTCCCCGTGGACGGCCGGACGCCGGAGGATCCCGTCCGAACCCCGTTTGAAGGAGAAGTTGTCGTGGCAAAAAAGGTCATGACGCAGATCAAGCTGCAGATCAAGGCTGGTCAGGCCAATCCTGCGCCGCCGGTTGGTCCCGCACTGGGTCAGCATGGCGTCAACATCCAGGAGTTCTGCAGCACCTTCAACGAACGGACCAAGGAGCAGATGGGCACGGTGACGCCGGTAGTGATTACGGTCTTCCAGGATCGTAGTTTCTCCTTCATCACCAAGACTCCTCCGGCCTCGGTTCTGTTGAAGAAGGCTGCCAACCTCAAGTCCGGCTCGCAGGAGCCCGGCAAGTCCGTCGTCGGTCGGGTGACGCGAGATCAGATCAAGGAGATCGCGCGCCAGAAGATGGAGGACCTCAATGCCGGTTCCGTGGAGGCGGCGATGAAGATCATCGCCGGCACCGCGCGCAGCATGGGCCTCGAGGTGGTCTAGGCAGTCGTTGACTGGGAAGACACGGCACCGCGCCCACCGGCAATGAGGCCGGAGCGGCGGACAGGCTGCCGGAGGTCGTGCCCCCGGGGACTGGTCCCCGGACGCGATCGAACCATCGCAGTCGAACGGAGAATCCGTCCATGCAACGCGGAAAAACCTATCGCACCGCCAAGGCGCAGATCGACCGCAATGCCGAGATCAACATCGACAGTGCGTTGCAGATCCTGGAGTCCTTTCCCAAGGCCAAGTTCGACGAGAGCGTCGATTGTGCCGTCCGGCTCAACGTCAACCCCCGCCACGCGGACCAGATGGTCCGCGGCACCGTCGTCCTGCCCAACGGCACCGGCAAGACCGTGCGCGTCCTCGTGATCACGCGCGGTCCCAAGGAAGCCGAGGCCAAGGCCGCGGGCGCCGACATGGTGGGAGCCGATGAGTACCTGCCCAAGATCAAGGACGGGTGGACGGACGTCGACGTGATCATCGCGACCCCCGACATGATGGGCGAGCTGGGCAAGCTCGGCCGGATCCTCGGTCCCCGTGGCCTGATGCCCAACCCCAAGGTGGGCACCGTGACCATGGATATCGCCAAGGCCGTCCGTGAGGCCAAGGCGGGTCGGATCGAATACCGCGTCGACAAGTCCGGCATCGTGCACGCCCCCGTGGGCAAGCGTTCGTTCGGCCCCGAGAAGCTGGGCGAGAACGTGCGGGCGCTCTACCGGGAGCTCATGCGGGTCAAGCCGGCGGCCGTCAAGGGCATCTACGTGAAGTCCATCTTCATCAGTGGCACCATGACGCCGTCGCAGAAGATCGATCCCTCGTCGCTCGCTTGAGGCTGATCCGCCACCGGCGGACCACAGGGTTAAGGACCTCCGCAACGGCGGAGGGTGATTCAAGGAGAATGCCTCATGGCACGTCCCGAGAAAGTTGCCGAAGTCCAGGCGATCACCGATCGGTTCAAGGCGGCCCAGTCCCTCGTGATGGCCGACTACACCGGACTGACGGTGCATCAGATGACGGACTTCCGGGCCAGGTGCCGCGCGCAGAACATCGACTGCCGGGTCGTCAAGAACCGGCTGGCGATGCGTGCCGCGGACGCCGCCGACCTCGGTTTCCTCAAGGACTACCTCAAGGGCCCCACGGCCCTCGTGTTCGGTCCCCAGAGCCAGGTCGACCCCGCGAAGCTCGTCACCGAATTCGCCAAGGATAACCAGCGGCTGCAGGTCAAGGGCGGCCTGGTCGATGGCCAGTATCTGAATCCGGATCAGGTCGTCGCCCTGTCGAAGGTTCCGAGCAAGGACGAGTTGATCGCCAAGATGATGGCCAGCATCAACTCGCCCGCCACCGGCCTCGTCGGCACCGTCAACGGTGTCGCCGCGGCCCTGGCCCGGGCCATCGACGCCGTCGCCAAGCAGAAGGCCGAAGCCGCCTAGATCGACGTTCGCGTGTGAAACCGTTGGACGGCGCAGACTGAACGCTCGCCGAACCGACCCAGACAAGACCAAGGAGAGAATCTCATGTCCGAGGACATCAAGCTCAGCGATAACGCCCAGAAGGTTCTGGAGCTCATCGAGTCCATGACGCTCCTGGAGGCCGCCGACCTGGTGAAGGCCATGGAGGAGAAGTTCGGTGTGAGCGCCGCGGCCCCCATGGCCATGGCCGCCATGCCCGCCGCCGCCGTGGCGGAAGAGGAAGTCAAGGACGAGTTCAACGTCATGCTGACCGGCGTCGGCGACAAGAAGATCCAGGTGATCAAGGAAGTCCGCGCCATCACCGGCCTGGGCCTGAAGGAGGCCAAGGAGCTCGTCGAGAGCGCTCCCTGCGCCGTCAAGGAAGGCGTCAGCAAGGACGAAGCCGAGCAGATCAAGGCCAAGCTGGAAGAGGTCGGGGCGATCATCGACCTCAAGTAGATGTGACCGGGGGCCGCGTGAACCCCTCTTGCGTCTACCGCCGCCGACCCGCGGGCCATGATGCCCGCGGGCCGGCGGCCGGCCGGTTCCACGGGGGTGGAGTCCGGCCGGCACAACTCCCTCAGCGCGCGAGGTTGTGATCTCTTGAGTGCCAAGATTCCTGTGGACAGCTACACCGGCCGGGTCAACTACTCCAAGCTTCGCCGCGAGGAGGAGATGCCGAACCTGTTGGCCGTGCAGCTCGAGTCGTACCATGATTTCCTGCAGATCGAGAAGGCGCCCGACCAGCGTGGCAACGTGGGCCTGGAGTCGGTGTTCCGCACCGTCTTCCCCATCGAGTCGACCCGTGGCCATCTGGTCATGGAGTACATCAGCTACAGCACGGGCGAGCCGAAGTACGGCATCGAGGAGTGCCAGGAGCGCGGGCTCAGCTTCAGCGTGCCGCTGAAGGTGAAGCTGCGCCTGGTGGTCAAGGAGCTCGAGGAAGGGGCCGGCCCCGATGCCGAACCCCAGCTGCGCGACATCCAGGAGGACGACGTCTACCTCGGCGAGCTGCCCATGATCACCGACAAGGGCACCTTCGTGATCAACGGCGCCGAGCGGGTGATCGTCTCCCAGCTGCACCGTTCGCCGGGCGTCTTCTTCAGCGATGAGACGCATCCCAACGGCCGCCACCTGTTCCGCGCGCGGATCATCCCCTACCGCGGCTCGTGGGTGGAGTTCACCACCGACATCAACGACGTGCTCTACGTCCACATCGACCGCAAGCGCAAGCAGCCCGTGAGCATGCTCATGCGCGCGCTGGGCTTCGAGAACGACGAGGAGATCATCGCCGAGTTCCACACCGTGGACGAGGTGAAGCTGCCGAAGAAGGGCACCAAGAAGCACGAGGCCCTGCTGGAGGAGCTGGAGGGCCGCGTGCTCGCCGCCGACCTCACCAAGGATGGCGCCGAGGCTCCGTTCGCCCGCGCCGGCCAGGTGATCGACCCGCTGCTCAAGGAGGAGATCCTGCAGAGCGGCGTCGGCGCGCTGAAGCTCATCGCCGCCGACGAGGTCTCGGTGAACCGTCCGAGCCTCATCCTCAACACCCTGCGCAAGGATCCCACGTCCACGCGCGACGAGGCGCTGCGTCGGTTCTACCAGCTGCTGCGCCCCGGCGAGCCGCCGAGCGAGGAGGTGGCCGCCCAGCTGTTCGAGCGCCTCTTCTTCCACGAGAAGCGCTACGACCTCGCGGAGGTCGGCCGTTACAAGATGAACCGTCGCCTCGGCCTCGATGTCGAGGGCACGGTCACCACGCTGACCCGCGACGACTTCCTGGCCATCATCCGCGAGATGACCGGACTGTTCCGCGGCACCGGCGAGATCGACGACATCGATCACTTCGGCAACCGTCGCATCCGCTCCGTCGGCGAGCTCCTGGCCAACCAGTTCTCGGTCGGCCTGTCGCGCATGGCGCGCATCATCAAGGAGCGCATGAACCTCTCGGACCGGGACAAGCCGCTGACGCCGGTCGATCTGGTGAACGCGCGCACCGTCTCGGCCGTCGTGCAGAGCTTCTTCGGTTCCAGCCAGCTGAGCCAGTTCATGGACCAGACCAATCCGCTCAGCGAGATGACCCACAAGCGACGCCTGTCGGCCCTCGGCCCCGGTGGCCTGCACCGCGACCGCGCCGGCTTCGAGGTCCGCGACGTCCACTACACGCACTACGGCCGCATGTGCCCGATCGAGACGCCGGAAGGCCCGAACATCGGCCTCATCGCGAGCCTCGCGACCTACGCGCGCGTGAACCGCTTCGGCTTCATCGAGTCGCCCTACCGCCTCGTGAAGAAGGGCAAGCTCGCGGGCGAGATCCAGTACCTGACCGCCGACCAGGAGGACGGCGTCACCATCGCGCAGGCCAACGCCCCGCTGGACGGCAGCGGCCGCTTCGAGCGCGAGACCGTGCTGAGCCGGTACAAGGGCGAGTACCCCCTGGCCGAGCGCGACACGGTGCAGTACATGGACGTGTCGCCCAAGCAGATCGTGTCGGCGGCCGCGTCCCTGATCCCGTTCCTCGAGCACGACGACGCCAACCGCGCGCTCATGGGCTGCAACATGCAGCGCCAGGCCGTGCCGCTGCTGCGGGCCGAGTCGCCCGTCGTCGGCACCGGCATGGAGAAGAAGATCGCCATCGACTCCGGCGCCGTGCTGGTGGCCGAGGGCGATGGCGAGGTGGTCAGCTCGTCGGCCGACACCATCGTCGTGAAGTACGACAACGAGGAGATCATCCAGAGCGACGACTTCTTCAAGAGCGGCGGCATCATCGAGTACCGCCTGAAGAAGTTCAGCCGCTCGAACCAGGACACCTGCTACAACCAGAAGCCCCTGGTGCTGCCCGGGCAGCGGGTGAAGACGGGCGACGTGCTGGCCGACGGTCCGAGCACCGAGCTCGGCGAGCTGGCCCTGGGCCGCAACCTGCTCGTGGCCTTCATGCCGTGGGGCGGCTACAACTTCGAGGACGCGATCCTGGTCAGCGAGCGGTGCGTGAGCGAGGACATCTACACCTCGCTGCACATCGAGGAGTTCGAGCTGCAGGTGCGCGACACCAAGCGCGGCGTCGAGGAGATCACCCGCGAGATCCCCAACGTCGGCGAGGACGCGCTGCGGAACCTCGACGAGGACGGCGTCATCTACATCGGCGCCCGCGTCCGGGCCGGCGACATCATGGTCGGCAAGGTCACGCCCAAGGGCGAGACCGAGCTCTCCCCGGAGGAGAAGCTGCTGCGCGCCATCTTCGGCGAGAAGGCCGGCGACGTGAAGGACGCCAGCCTGAAGGCGCCTCCGGGCATGGACGGGATCGTGGTCGGCGTGCGGGTGTTCAGCCGCCAGGACCGCACCTCCCGTTCCAAGAAGGAGGAGAAGCGCCAGCTGGACGCCCTGCGGCGGCGCCGCAACCGCAAGCGGGAGAAGGTCGATCAGGTCTGCACCGAGCGCCTGCGCGACCTCTTCGACGGCGAGCTCGCGCACCACATCATCGACGCCAACACGGGCGAGGTGCTGGTCAAGGCCGGCCGCAAGCTCACCCGGGCGGTGCTCGACGAGCTGGATTTCAACGCCATCCACTGGGGCCTGTCCCTGGTGAAGGACGAGAAGAAGGACGCCCGGATCCGCAGCGTGTTCGAGGCCGCCAGCCGCGAGCGCGAGCGCATCGAGGTGGAGTACGACAAGGAGTGCGAGCGGGCCCTGCGCGGCGACGAGCTGCCGCCCGGCGTGGTCAAGCTGGTCAAGGTCTACGTGGCCCGGCGGCGCAAGCTGCAGGTGGGCGACAAGATGGCCGGCCGCCACGGCAACAAGGGCGTGGTGTCGAAGATCATGGCCGAGGAGGACATGCCCTACCTGGCCGACGGCACCCCGGTGGACATCGTGCTCAACCCGCTCGGCGTGCCGAGCCGTATGAACCTGGGCCAGATCCTGGAGACCCACCTGGGCTGGGCGGCCCAGAAGCTGGGGCACAAGGTCATGACCCCGGTGTTCGACGGCGCCAAGATCGAGGAGATCAAGGAGGCGCTCGCCGAGGCCGGTCTGCCCACCAGCGGCAAGGCGCGGCTGCACGACGGCCGCACCGGCGAGGTGTTCGACAAGGACGTCACCGTCGGTGTGATCTACATGTTGAAGCTCCACCACCTGGTGGAGGAGAAGATCCATGCCCGTTCCATCGGCCCCTACAGCCTGGTGACCCAGCAGCCGCTGGGTGGCAAGGCGCAGTTCGGCGGCCAGCGCTTCGGTGAGATGGAGGTGTGGGCCCTCGAGGCCTACGGCGCCGCCAACTGCCTGCAGGAGATGCTCACGGTCAAGTCGGACGACGTGGCCGGCCGTTCGCGGGTCTACGAAGCCATCGTGAAGGGTGAGAACCCCCCGGAGCCGGGGACGCCCGAGTCTTTCAACGTGCTCATGCGGGAACTCCAGAGCCTCTGCCTCGACGTCCAGGTCGAGGAACCGGACGGCAAGGAACCCCTGCTCTAGGACTTGCGGCGACCCCAGCCGGCCGCCCGCCGAGGGCGCGGCCAGGAGGACGAGATGCTCGGGAATCGGCAGCGTGAAGAGAAGACCAGCGGCGGCGACTTCAAGTCGATCATGATCCAGCTCGCGAGTCCGGACAAGATCCGCGAGTGGAGCTACGGCGAGGTCACCAAGCCGGAAACGATCAACTACCGGACCTTCAAGCCCGAGAAGGACGGTCTGTTCTGCGAGCGCATCTTCGGTCCCGTGAAGGACTGGGAGTGCAACTGCGGCAAATACAAGCGGATCCGCTTCCGCGGCATCGTCTGCGACAAGTGCGGCGTGGAGGTCACCCAGAGCAAGGTGCGGCGCGAGCGGCTCGGCCACATCGAGCTGGCCGTGCCGATCGCCCACATCTGGTTCTTCAAGGGCCTGCCCAGCCGCATCGGCCAGCTCCTGGACATGCGGGTCAAGGACCTCGAGCGGGTGCTCTACTACGAGTCGTCCGTGGTCATCGATCCGGGCAACACGGAGTTCCGCGTGGGCGACATCGTGTCGGACGAGGACTGGTGGGAGCTCAAGGACGAGCATCCGGACTGGCACTGCGAGCTGGACATGGGCGCCGACGCGATCCGCCGGCTGCTCGCCGCCATCGACATGGAGGAGCACGACCGCGAGCTGCGGGCCCAGCTGAAGACCGAGGGCTCGATCCAGCGCAAGAAGAGCCTCCTGAAGCGGCTGAAGGTGGTCGACGCCTTCCGCCAGTCGAACAACCAGCCCGAGTGGATGATCCTGGATTGCCTGCCGGTGCTGCCGCCGGACCTGCGCCCCCTGGTGCCTCTGGACGGCGGCCGCTTCGCCACCAGCGACCTGAACGATCTCTACCGGCGCGTCATCAACCGGAACAACCGGCTGAAGA
>JAWKQQ010000010.1:0-242688 GCA_041390065.1 Candidatus Krumholzibacteriia bacterium | reverse complement strand
GGTGCTCGGAGCCTCGGCCATCGTGAACGCGGGCATCGCCCGCGTCTGCGGCGGCGCCAGCCTCAACCGCTTCCTCAACTCCGACGTGGACTGGAACGTGGACGACCTCACGTTCGCGTCGCGCCACACCGAACCGTCGGTCGAGTACTTCCTGGGGGTGGTGCTGAAATGAGAGCGCGACCGACCCTCTGCCTGCTCCTGGCCGTCCTCGCCGGCGCCTGCGCCGAATTGCCGCAGACCAACGACCCACCCGGTCCGCCCGTCCTCGAATCCACGGGCATCTACCAGGCCGGCGTCGGCGTGGCCGTCGACGTCACCTGCACCGACCCCGACGGCGATCGCGTCACCATCCGGTTCACCGCCGTGTCGGGCGTCAACCGGGTCGACTTCGACTGGACCAGCTTCATCGCCAGCGACCGGATCGAGACGTTCTACCTCGGCCTGGGCGTCGGCGACTGGATCATCACCGCGGTGGCCCGCGACGAGCTCGACGAGCTGGGCGCCCCGGGCGTCCTCGAGCTGAACGTGCATCCCTGAACCGGAGACCGGCCGCGACGACGACGGCCGCCCTCACGAGGAGGGCGGCCGTCCGGGTCGATCGCTGCAAGAGCGGACTACTTGACCAGCACCAGGGTCCGCACGCTCACCTGACCGTTGGCGACCAGGCGCGCGTAGTAGGTGCCCGACGCCACCTGGCGGCCGCGATCGTCACGGCCCTGCCAGCTGACCTCGTGCTGACCGGCCGCCCGCGTCTCGTCCACCAGGGTGCGCACCAGACGTCCCTGCACGTCGTACAGGCGCAGCTGGGCATGGCCGGCCTCGGGCAGGCTGAAGCGCAGCGTGGTGGCCGGGTTGAACGGATTGGGCGCCGCGTTGCTGAGCTGGAAGGCCAGCGGCAACGCGTCGGTGGCCGTCGCGTCGTCCACCACCGTCAGCATCACCGGCAGCACCAGCGTCGGCGTGGCGGCGTCGTTGCTGATGAAGGTGAGCTCGGCCTGGTGGTCGCCGAGCGTCAGGCCCGTCGCGTCGAAGGCCACGGTCACGTCGGCGGTCTGGCCGGGCTCCACCACGCCCGCGATGGGCTGGTAGTCGAGCCAGGGCACCAGCGAGCCGGCGCTCACCAGCACGGCCATGCCGTTCTGCACGAACGCCCCGTCGTAGACGATCTGCAGGCCATCGCTCGCCGAGGCGTTCTCGATGCCCACGGTGCAGCTGCCGCCGTTGCTGACGGCCTCGTACTGGAAGACCATCACGCCGCTGGCGTAGAGGATCACCTGGAACGTGTAGGACCCGTCCGCAGGATAGTGCGGCACGCCGTCCCACTGCACGATGTAGCGTGCGTTCGGCGCGTCGTAGTAGCGGTAGATGTTGCCGCCCGAACTGGGGTTGAGGTCGTCCCAGAACGGTGCGACCATCAGGTTCGGCGCGTCGGTGTTGGGCAGAGGCCCGTTGGTGTAGGGCGCCGACGACGAGCTGTCGAAGGTGATGAAGCCATTGGTGCAGATGCGTACCTGGCTGTAGGTGGCGCCGTAGTAGGGGAAGGCGAAGCCGAGGCTGAAGGGGCCGTAGCTGGTGTCGTCTTCGTTGCCGACGATCTGGCCGACCCCGGAGATGTCCACCCAGTCGTAGGTCGGTCCGGCCGGGTCGTTGCTGTCCACCCAGACGTAGCCGAACTGGTCGGGACCGCCCGACCCGGTGACGGGAGACTGGCCAGGCCGCGGATCATCCTCGCCCTTGGCGGTGACGACGGGGCCGTAGACGGGCACCGCGGCCCGTGGCACACCACCCAGCTCCTCGGCCGCCAGGCGCCACGACAGCGGGTCGGCGCCCAGGTTGGCGATGGTGAGCGGCTGCGTGCTCTGCTCGCCCACGAGCAGGCTCTCGGACAGCCCCTGCGGGCTGACCTCGGCATGGGCGCCGAGCGGCAGCAGATAGAAGTCGAGGTTCACCGGGCCCTGCATGTCGACGGGCTCGATCACGCGGCCCACCAGGGCGAGCTCGGCCTGCACCTCGTAGACCAGGCCCAGCGGCAGGTCGAGCGCGTAACGGCCGCTGCCGCCGCTGACGACCGGCGCCACCGGCACCCCCAGGGCCTCGACCACGGCGCCGACCGCCGGCTGGCCGTCCGGCTGGATGACGCGGCCCGAGAGGGTGACCACCGGGGCGGGATCGAGCAGGTAGGTGTCCGCCACGATCTCGTCCTCGACGACGGTCACCGTGTAATGGCCCTCGAGGTAGCCGAAGCGCGTGACCACGAGCTCCACGTCGCCCTGCTGCAGGGTGAGGTTGAAGTGGCCGCCGGCATCGGTGACGTCGGCCTGATAGCCATCCACCACACGCACCTGGGCGCCCTCGACGGGCAGGCCGCTGCCGCTGTCGACGATGGTGCCCTGGACGTAGCCGATGCCGCTCATGACGGCCAGCACGCACTCGTAGGCGTTGATGAAGCCGTGGCCGTACGTGTTGTCCTCGCCGGGCGTGCCCAGGTCGGTGGCCGTCGCCATGAGCACCTGCTTGATGGTGATCACGTCGAGGTTGGGATTGGCCGACCGCATGAGCGCGACGACCCCCGCCACGTGCGGGCCGGCCATGCTGGTGCCGCTCTTGTAGCCGTAGCCGCCGCCGGGCACCGAGCTGTAGACGTCGCTGCCGGGGGCGGCGACCTCGGGCTTCATGCGGTTCTCCACCGGGCCGCAGTTGGGGCCGGCCGGGCCGCGGCTGGAGAAGTCGCTGATCGTGAACGGCGGCGTCGTGATGGTCGAGCCCACCGAGAAGCAGTTGTAGAGCGTGGTGGCGCGGTCGGCGGGCGAGCGCAGCGTGGTCGAGCCGGGGCCCTCGTTGCCGGCCGACCAGGTGACGACGACGCCGGCGGCCTCGCAGGCGTCGATGACGCTCCACCAGCGGCTGTCGCAGTCGACGTAGCCGGTGAAGTTCTCGTTCACGCCCCAGGAATTCTGCACCACGTCCGGCACGTCGTCGAGGGTCAGGGGGTCGCCGTCGGGATCGGCGAACCACTGGAAGCAGTCGATGATGTCGCTGTCGAACCCGCCGCTGGCGCTCTGATCGATCGCATTGGCGGCGATCCAGAGGGCGCCGGGCGCCACGCCGATGGTGTCGTCGGCGGCCAGGCCGGTCATGGTGCCGGTGGTGTGGGTGCCGTGGCTGTTGTTGTCCGTCGGGAAGCTCGCGCCGCTGCCGATCACGTCGTGCCAGCACTCGGCGACGGGAGCGGACACGCCGCGCCAGCGGGCCGCGAGGGCCGGGTGGTTGCCGTCGACGCCGGTGTCGAGCGAGCCGATCAGAGCGCCCTCGCCGCGGATGCCCAGCTCGTTCCAGACGCGCCGGGCGTTGATGTTGACCACGCCCGGGGTGATGCCGATGCTCGTGGCGGGCGACTGGTACTCGGCCACCGGCTTGATCAGCTCGGGCACCAGCTCGGCCTCGATCACGTCGACGTCCGCGCGCTGGGCCAGCTCCTCGATCACGTCGCGGGTGGCGACGACGAACACGCTGTTGACCAGCCAGTAGCTGGTGTAGCCGAGGACCCGGCCGCTGGTGCGGGCCGACTCGAGGCTCGCGAGCAGGTCGCCCTGGGTGTTCCTCGCGACGTCCTGCAGCTCGTTCAGCACGCGCGCATGACGGGTGGCGAGGGTGGCCTTCTCCAGATGCAGGCCGAGGTCGAGGCTGGAGACGTCGACCTGCTCGCGCAGGAAGACCATCGCGCGGACGGGCTCGTCGGCCGCCGCGCGGTCCATCTGGGCCTGGAGCCCGGGAGTGATCCGGCCGGCGAATGCCGAACCGGCGCCCAGCAGCAGCACCAGGCCCAGGAGCAAGAGCTTGTGCAGGTTCATCGATGGCGTCCTTCGGTGGCGGGGTTGACGGTCGAGGACAGGCGGACCGGCGGCTCCGCATGGGAACCGCCGGCCATGGTCGATGGTGCGATTTTATCACATCTGGCCAGCGCCGACCAGGGGAATGCGGTGAGCTCAGGGACCGGTCGTCGCAGACCGAACCGCGCCGCCGACCGTCACTTGACGAGCCCGAGCGCCCGGGTCGTCACCGCCCCCGCCGCGGTCAGGCGGGCCAGGTACATGCCCGAGGGCAGGGCCCGTCCCTCGTCGTCCCGTCCCTCCCAGACCACCTCGTGGACGCCGGCCAAGAGCGCGCCATCCAGCAGTCGCCGCACGAGGCGACCCCGGGAGTCGAAGATCTCGACGCGGGCGCGGTCGGCCACCGGCAGGGTCAGGCGCAGCGTCGTCCGGGGATTGAACGGGTTGGGGTACGCGGCCAGCGCGACGGTCGCCGCGGCCGGCGGCGCGTCCGTGGGCGCGCCCTGCACGACCGTGCGCAGGATCCACTCGTCGGGATCCAGGAAGGCCGCCACGACCCCGGCGGGACCGTCGAGGATGAAGTACTGATCGCGGCGGGTGTTCTCGACCACCAGGTCCTGCTGGCTGCCGTCCGAGAGGTAGAGCCGCAGCCGCACCGGCATGACGAACGGCCCGGCGGTCTGCAGCTGCTCGATCCGCAGGTCGATGCGCGTGCTGCCCGGCTGGGGCGTCAGCGTGTACGCGAAGCGGTAGCGGGGGTAGCCCTCGCCGTAGATCCACTGCTGGAAGAACGCCGTCAGGTCGCGGCCCGACACCTCCTCCATCACCGCCTGCAGGTCCTCGGTCGTGGCCGACGCGTAGGCGAAGCGCTCCCGGTAGAGCTGGAGCCCGGCGAAGAAGCCGGCATCGCCCATCACGCCGCGCAACATGTGCACGACCCAGCTGGCCTTGTTGTAGGTCAGGTCGAGGTCGAAGATGGTGCTGAAGTCATCGGGGTTCTCCACGTAGATCGTGCCGCCGCCGGTGTACTTGTTGTCCCGCAGCTCGTCCATGTACGCCGCCCAGCCCTCGTGCTGCTCATGCCAGTAGGCCTCCGACCAGGTGGCGAAGCCCTCGTTGAGCCAGATGTGGTGGAAGTCGGCGCAGGTCACCAGGTCGCCCCACCACTGGTGGGCCAGCTCGTGGGCGATGATGTTCTGGCCGTGGAACCAGTAGATCATGCTCGTGCACGTCTGGTGCTCCATGCCGCCGCCCCACGTGAAGTGGGCATGGCCGTACTTCTCGTCCATGAACGGATACTCGCCGAAGCCCTCGCGGAAGGCCGTGATCATGGCGGGCACCTGGCCGTAGCCGGCGCGGGCGTCCTGCTCGTACGCGGGCACCACGAAGTTCTCGATCGGCAGCGTGCCGCCGTCCAGACCGACGTAGGTGTCGGTGAACCGCGCGTAGGGATAGCCGGTGATGGACACCAGGTACGTGGCGATCGGATACCGCGACCGCCAGTGGAACGTCGTGCGGCCGGCCGCCGACTCCTCGCTCACCAGCACGCCGTTGCTCGCCACCACGTAGGGCTGGTCGATGACGACCCGCACGTCCAGCGAATCGGCCTTGTCGTCGTTGAGGTCCTTGCATGGCCACCAGCTGCGGGCCCCGTACGGCTCGCTGAGGCTCCACACCAGCTTCTGCGACTGGGCGTAGGACCAGCCGAAGGCGTCGCCGCCCGTCGCCGGATCGCCGTGGTAGTCGACGGCCACCCGCACATGCTCCCCGGGCTGGTAGACGCGGTCGAGGTCGATGGTGAGGAGGTCGAGCGGGTGGTCGAAGACCGCCGGCTGGCCGGCGACGCGCACCGCGTCGCAGGTCATGGTGCGCAGGAGGTCGAGCACGAGCTGGTCGATGGGCTGGCCGACCACCACCGCGCCCACGGACACCGTGCCCGTCAGCATCTCCGCGTCCAGATCGACATCGAGGTCCAGGTCATACGACGTCACGTCGTAGAGCAGCTGGTTGGGTTCGGGATCGCCGAGTCCCTTGGCGGCCGCCTGCGCGAACAGGGCGGCGGTGCGGCGCTCGCTCTCCCACACCCGGCCGGGGTGGCGCGAGTCGGGCAGCTGGCCGGGCAGGGGCTGACCGGGGAACTGGGCGAGGACGGGCAAGGCCGCCAGCAGGCCGGCCAGAAGCAGCAGGACCGTACGCATGGGGATTCAGGCTCCTGGGCTGAGGTTGGGTGGCGGTCCCTGGAATCTACGGAGATCCGTCCGTCAAGGCCAGCGGCCGCGGCGACCGCCCGCCATCATGATACCACGAAAGCGCGGCCCGGAGCCAGTCGGGCTCCGGGCCGCCGAAGGGATGCAGGCGAGACCGGGTGGTCCTAGCCCACCTTCTCCATGAGGTGCAGCAGGTCGCAGACGCGGTTGCTGTAGCCCCACTCGTTGTCGTACCAGCTGATGACCTTGACCAGGTTGCCGCTGATGACCGACGTGAGGTCGGCGTCGAAGATGCTGCTGTGCGGATCGCCGGTGATGTCGACCGAGACGATGGGCTCGTCGCAGTACGACAGGATGCCCTTGAGTTCGCCCTCGGCGTACGTCTTCACCGCGGCGTTCACCTGCTCCTTGGTCACGGTCTGCTTGAGCTCGGCCACCAGATCGACCACCGAGCCGGTGGGCGTGGGCACGCGCATGGCCATGCCGTCGAGCTTGCCGTTGAGGTGCGGCAGCACCTTGCCCACGGCACGGGCGGCGCCGGTCGTCGTCGGGATGATGCTCATCGCCGCGGCGCGGGCCCGGCGCAGGTCGCTGTGGGGCATGTCCACCAGACGCTGGTCGTTGGTGTAGGCGTGCACGGTGGTCATGAGGCCGCGCTCGATGCCGAACTCCTTGTCCAGCACGTAGGCCACCGGCGCCAGGCAGTTCGTGGTGCAGGAGGCGTTGCTGACGATCTTGTGCTCGGGCTTGAGCTGGGCGTTGTTGACGCCGAGCACGATGGTGGCGTCGATCTCGTCCTTCGAGGGCACGGTCAGGATGACCTTGCGCGCGCCGGCCTCGAGGTGCATGGCGCACTGCTCACGCTTGCGGAAGACGCCCGTGGATTCGACGACGAAGTCCACGCCCAGTTCCTTCCACGGCAGGGCCTTGGGGTCGCGTTCGGCCAGCAGCTTGGTGGCGAACCTGTCGGTCTTCAGGGTGTCGCCCACGAGGCTCGCCGGGCGTTGGAAACGGCCCATGACCGAATCGTACTTGAACATGTGCACCAGGGCCGCAGGGTCGAACAGGTCGTTGATCGCCACGACCTCCACGCCCTTGTGCTCATGCAGGATGCGGTACACTGCCCGCCCGATCCGTCCGAAACCATTGATGGCGACCTTCATCGCGGAACCGTCCTTCCTGGAACGTGGTCCTGCCCCGCGCGCCTCCGCTGGCGCGGACGCGGCTCCGGGTGCATCTTGTCGGCTCGTGCGGGCATGATAACAGGATCGGCGGCGGAGGCAAGAACGTTGCGCCGCCGGGCCGGCCACCGAAAGGGCGGACCATGGCGACGGTGGGCAGCTGGGTGGAACTCGACGGCGAGCGGGTGGGGATCGAGCCGGGGCAGCCGCTCCTGGACCTGCTGCGCGACCGCGGCCTCGTGTCCTCGCGGGACGACAACCCGGCGGCGATGGCGTCGATCAACGGCCGCCGCACCGACCTCTACGAGGCCCTCACCCCCGAGGATTCGGTCCATCTGTACCGCCTGCGGGAGCGCAAGGTGGCTCCCACCATCCAGCGCACGGTGGCCTTCATCCTGGCCAGCGTCTGCGAGCAGCGGTTTCCCGGCGCCACGCTCCGCATGGAGTTCAGCTACGGACGCGGCGTGTTCTGCCGGCTGGTGGGCCTCGAGCAGCCGCTGACCGACCAGGACATCGCCGACGTCGAGCGGCGCATGCACGACCTCGCGGCGGCCGATCTGGCGATCACGCCCCACGTCTACGGGATCCGCGAGCTGATCCGCGCGGCCCGCCGGCGCGGCCTCAGCGCCGAGACCCACCTGGCCCAATACCTGCGGCGCGACTCCCTGAAGCTCTACCGCCTACGCGGCACCGAGCACCTGTTCTATGGCCGCCAGCTGCCGTCCACGGGGTTCGTCCGGGCCTTCCGTCTCCTGCCCCAGGCGCCCGGCTTCCTGCTGCAGGTCGGCCCGGCGGGCGCTCCGGAGAAGCTCGTCGACCCCGTCCACCAGCCCAAGTTCTTCGCCACGATGCTCCGCTACGCCGACTGGCTCGTGGACAACGGCATCCAGGACATCGGCCACCTCAACCGCCACGTGGTGGACGGCAGGGTATCGGACCTCGTGCAGCTCTGCGAGGCCCGTCACGCCCGGGTGTTCGTGGAGGCCGCCGACCGCGTGGCGGCCATGCCCGCGGACGGACGCCTGGTGCTCGTCGCCGGCCCGTCGAGCAGCGGCAAGACCACCTTCGCCAAGCGCCTGGCCGTGCAGCTGCGCGTGCTCGGCTACAAGCCGTTCGCCCTCGGCCTGGACGACTACTTCGTCGACCGCGACCAGACGCCCCGCGGCCCCGACGGCGACTACGACTACGAGTCCATCGAGGCCATCCAGCTCGACCTCTTCAACGAGCATCTGCCCCGGCTGCTCGCCGGCCAGCCCGTCCACCTGCCGGCCTACGACTTCCAGAACGGCACGAGCCGCCTGCGCGGCGAGCCGACCCAGCTCCTGCCCGGCCAGCCGCTCATCGTCGAGGGCATCCATGCGCTCAACCCGCGCCTCACCGAGTCCGTGGACGCCGCGCACAAGCTGAGGGCCTACGTGTCGGCGCTCTGCCACATGAACATCGACAACACCAGCTACATCCGCACCTCGCGCACCCGTCTGTTCCGGCGCATCGTGCGCGACGCCCAGTTCCGCGGCTACACCGCCAGCGAGACCCTCGCCCGCTGGCCCAAGGTCCGCGCCGGCGAGGAGAAGCACATCTTCCCCTTCCAGGGCGATGCCGACATCTTCTTCAACAGCGGTCTCGCGTACGAGCTGAGCGTGCTGAAGCTCTGGGCGGAGCCGAAGCTGGCGGCGGTGGGAATCGACGACCCGAACTACGGCACCGCCCGCAGCCTGATCGACCTGCTGGCCACGCTCCTGCCGATCGACGCGAGCGTGGTGCCGCCGACGTCGTTGCTGCGCGAGTTCATCGGCGGCTCAGGGTTCAACTACTAGCGGTCCCAGATCAAAGAGATCGTCTGCGGGCCGTCCACGGCGTCGAAGACATGGGTCATCGCGCGGCCCTCGTCGTCCAGCAGCACGAGCCGCGTGGCGGTGGTGATCACGATCTCGTCGAGCACGTTGCCCTGGTCGTCCCGCGTCGGGATCGGCGGCACGTCCCAGAATGCCGGCACGAAGGTGCGGTCGCTCACCGAGAACCGCCCCTCGGCATCGGTGACGCCGCAGGTGAACGAATCCGGCGTTCCGGAGATCAACAGGAGCGGCGCGGTGACCACGCTGGGTTCGGTTTCCCCCTCGCGCACGGTCGACAGCTGCACCTCGTACCAGCCGTCGTGCATCCGCTGGCCGTCGTTATCGAGTCCGTCCCAGATCAGGCCGACGGGACCGCCGACGGATTCGAAGGTCCTCGCGTAGACGGCCGCTCCGGCCACGTCCGCGATGCGGAGGGTCCAGATCCCCGGTTCAGGGAGATCCACGACGATCGATGTCTGCGGCTTGGCCGCCGGATCGCCGTGAGGCCACTGGACACCGTCGACGTCCGGGCTGAGGCTCGCACGAAGCCCGGCCACCGGCTGGCCGCCCGGATCCCGGACCTGCACGGTCACCGCGAACGCGGCATCGGCGGGGCCGGTGGAGTCGCTGCAGGCGGCGATCAGGAGGAGCGCGCAGAGGATCGGCAGGCTGGAGCGGCACATGATGAGATCCTAACCCAGGGGAGAGAAACGACCGAACAGAGTCCGATTCTACGGCACCAGGAAGACCTCGTGCAACCCTGCGATGGCCGCCTCGGCCTGCTCGCTGTCGACCAGGAAGGCGACGGTCGTGAAGGAGGTGGTGATCATGTGGGCCGCGATGCCCGCGTGGTCGGCCGCCTGGAAGATGCGCGCGCCGACCGCCGGACTGCTGGAGAACTGGGGACCGTAGACGGCGATCGCGCTGCAACGGCGGCGCACCTCGATGCGTTCGGCGCCGATCTCGTCGAGGACGTCGCGCAGCAGGCCGAGCGCCTGGTCGAGGTCGCCCGCCTCGATGGCGAGGCCGAGGTTCTGGCAATCGTGCTGGTCGGCGATCGCCGCGCAGCAGACCACGTTGATGCCCGACTTGCCGAGGACGTCGAGGGCCCGGCTGGCCAGCGGCGCTCCGGCCCGGGCGCCCAGCACGCGCACGAGCACGAGCTGGTCGGTCCTCGTGATCCCCCCCACCGCGATCTTGCCCGTCATGGCTCCGGCCATCCTTTCCCACCGCTTGCTCCGTCAGCGAACGTCTCCGGCCGCTGCAAATATGGCCCCTGGAGCGCCAGGGTCAAATCGGCCGCCTATCGCGAGGTCGCCGGACCGTTCACCCAAGGGACTCCGTAGGCCCCCGTGCGTCTTTTCTTTAATCTGGTCCGATTTTTTGCGACCGAGCCACTTCCACCGTTGCCCGACGCGCCGCGCCTCGGTTAGTCTGCCGCTGGCATCTCGCAAATGCAGCTCGCTTTGCGCGTCACATCCCAGGTTTGAAGGACTTGAAGGAGAGGCCATGATGGAGCATGCCTTCCACCCCGCCACCACCACCCCCAAACGCCGCACCCCCTGGAACACCCTCTCGGCCCGCGTCATCACCGTCGTCAGCCGCAAGGGCGGTGTGGGCAAGACCACGTCGGCGGTCAACCTCGGGGCCGCCCTCGCCCTGTCCGGCCACTCGGTCCTCGTGGTCGGCACCGACCCTCAGTGCGGCGTCGCGCCGACCCTGGGAGTGCGCCCCGACCAGCTCGCCGGAGGCCTGCTCGACCTCTGGGATCATGACGCCAACCTCACCGACCTCGCCCACACCAGCCCCCTGAAGACCCTCTACTTCGTCTCGCCGCGGCTGCAGGACCTGGACGACGAGACCCGCTACCTGCGCTGCCTCCAGGACCGGCCGGACGTGTTCATCCAGCAGATCGACCGGGCGCGGAACCTCTACGACACCATCATCATCGACTGCCCGCCGCACCTCGGCCCGCCCACCCGGGCGGCCGTGATCGCGGCCGACGGTCTCCTCGTCCCCGTCCAGGCCGAGGAGCTGTGCCGGGATTCCCTCGGCGCGCTGCTCGGCGCGCTCGACACGATCAAGGAGGCCAGCGGCACGCCGGGCCTCGACGGGCCGGAGCTCGACGGCATCTTCCTGACCATGTACAGCGAGAACACCCGCATGGGCCGGCATGTGGCCGCGAGCGTGGCCGAGGAGTTCGGTCCCATCCTGTTCGAGACCGCGGTGCCGCGGACCACGCGGCTGAGCGAGATGGCGCTGCGCGGCAAGCCGAGCGTGATCTACGACCGCCGCTCGCCCGGCAGCCGGGCCTATTTCAACCTCGCCGACGAGATCCTCGAGCGGTACCGGCTCCGCAACGGCGACGTCGACCTGCGCGACCGGCAGCCCGCCCTGGCCCGGCCCGCCGTCGAGCCGACCACCGGCCCCTTGCGCGCCCGCCAGGTGGACATGCCGACGGCCGCCGACCGCCACCCCGCCGGCGGCCTGGATCGCCTGCTGGGCGACCTGCAGAAGGCCGGCGCCCTCGAACTGCCCAGCGCGCCCCAGGCGCAGGACTTCAGCGGGTATGACCTCGTGTCGCTCGACGATCTCCTGGCCGAGGAGGAACGCGACTCGTGGGAGCATGGCTGGGGCGACGCCGGCGATCGTCTGAACTGAGCCGCACCGGCGGCGGAGTTTGCTCCGCCGCCGGCGACGATCTACATTGGCGCTGCTTCGCGCGGGGCCAGTGGGTTCGTCCGGCCCCCGCCGCCCTGCTGACCCGGCGCCGGAGGTGCCCCCGTGAACCCCGATCAGATGCACGCCATCGTCTACGACAAGTCCACCATGCCGTGGGACACAACCCGTGGGTTCGTCAAGCAGGCGGTCCCGCGGCCCGAGCTTGGGCCCGACGACGCGGACAAGGTCATCATCAAGGTCCTCTACGCCGGGTTCTGCGGCAGCGACCGCGGCATCTGGAACCGCGTGGCGTTCAAGGGCATGATCTTCGACAGCCTCAAGCGCGAGCAGGCCACCACCCGGGTCATCGGCCACGAGATGGTGGGCGAGATCATCGAGGTGGGCGCCCAGGCCTCCCGGAAGTACGGCTACCGGCCCAAGGACATCGTCTCCACCGAGAGCCACATCATCTGCAACGTGTGCTACCAGTGCCGGATCGGCCAGACCCACATCTGCGCCGACGACGTCATCATCGGCATCGGGCGCGACGGCTGCTTCGCCGAGTACATCAAGCTGCCCGCCCAGACCCTCTGGGCCACCGATCAGCGCAAGATCGACCTGCGCGTGGCCGCGGTGCAGGAGCCGTTCGGCAACGCCGTGCACGCGGCCGGCGCCGCCGACCTGCGCGGCAAGACGGTCGCCGTCTTCGGCTGCGGCACCATCGGCCTGTTCGCCATCATGGTGGCGCGGGCCCTGGGAGCCGCGCGGGTGATCGGCGTCGAACCGCAGCAGAACAACATCGACATGGCCCGCAAGCTCGGCGCCGACGATGTCATCAAGCTCGACGCCGCCCATGCCGCCAAGAACGGCTGGGGCGCCGACAAGGACCTCGTCAAGGCCGTCCGCAGCGCCTTCGGCGGCATCGGCGCCGACGTCTCCCTCGAGATGGCCGGCTTCAACACCAGCGTGAACAACGCCATCCAGTCGACGCGTCGCGGCGGCGACGTTATCCTGTTCGGACTCAAGCAGGGGAACTTCCGGATCCAGGCCATGGACCGGATGATCGTCAACGGCATCACCCTGCATTCGGTCATCGGACGGCGCCTGTTCAGCGACTGGTACACGACGCGGAATCTGCTCGAGGACCGCACCAACGGCATCCAGCAACGGATCCTCGACGTGATCCTCGGCGGCGGCGAGGCCCCGGTGGTCCACATCGAGGACTTCACGCCCGAGGGCTTCGAGCAGACCCTGGCCGCCTGGCCCAAGCCGCTCATCCAGTTCTGAGCCGGCACCCCACGCCTGGGGAGTCGACATGAAGGTGAGCATCGAGTACTGTCGCGTCTGAAACTACGAACCCAAGGCGGCCGGTCTGGCCGCCGACATCCGGGAGCGTTTCGGCGTCGAACCCGAGCTGGTGCCCAGCAGCGGCGGCGTGTTCGAGGTCACCGTCGACGGCGACCTCGTCTTCTCCAAGAAGAGCCAGGGCCGCTTCCCCGACCATGCCGAGGCGCTGGCCCTGCTTGAACCCTACGAGGACGCCCCATGACCCCAGGCGACCGCGTCATCGTCTTCGACACCGACGGCACCCTCATGGACGGCCGCGTGGCCGTCCTCGACGCCGTCGCCGAGGCCCTGACCGCCACCTACCGCCACTTCGAACTGCCCGTCCCGCCGCCCGACCGCGAGCGGATCGGGCTGGCGATGGGGTTGCCGGCCTCGCTCTTCTTCCGCACGGCGTTCGATCCCGACTCCGTGCCCGACGACCTGCGCGACGTCTTCGTGAGCGAGTTCGAGGTCAAGTCGACCCGGGCGGAGGTGGCCGCCCTGCGCCGCGGCGGCTCGCAGCTCTACGCCGGCGCCGGGGACACCCTGGCGGCCCTGCAAGCGCGTGGGTTCTCCCTCGCTCTGTACAGCAACGCCGCCGAGCCCTATTTCCAGACGGTCATCGAGGTGCACGGCCTCGACCGCTGGTTCACCCGCACGCTTTCGCTGGAATACGCCGTCCGGCGTCGCCTCGCGCGCGACAAGGCCGGCATGGTGCGTCACCTGAGCCGTGGCTACGGCGGCGTGGTGGTCGTGGGCGACCGCATCCACGACATCGAGGCCGGCCAGGAGGCCGGCGCGGTGACCGTCGGCTGCCGTTTCGGCTTCGGCGATCCCGGCGAGCTGAGCGAGGCCGACTGGCAGATCGACCGGCTCGACGACCTCCTCGCGCTGCCGTGCCTGCATCGCGACGATCACCACGAGGCCCGCGGCTGACCCTCGCAGTCGCGGCCGCCGGATCCTGCCGGCGGCCGCGGCGTGGACTCGCGCGAGCGGGCCTCAGCGACGAGCGTGCAATTCCTCCTGCAGCCGTTGCAATTCGACCTTGAGATCCGCCACTTCCTGCCGCAGGGCGGCGGTCTCGACATCCTCATCCGCGGCGGCCCGCACCTGCGACGTCCCGCACGCGCCGTCGAGATCCGCGAGGGCCTCGGTGAGCACCTGGTCGATGGTCCGGGCCAGCGCGCGGACGTTGACGGCCCGCACCTGATCGCCATGCGCGACGGTGATCATGTCCTGGTCGAGGTCGATGTGGAAATCCTCGGCCCGCAACGCGTCGAGCGCGGACGAGAGGCCCGCGAGCGCCGAACCGACGGCCTCGTCGAGGATCGGCTCGAGCGCCGCGAGGTCGAAGACCCGGACGGACTCGCCGTCCGGCCCCTCGCTCACCACCTCGATCGCGTTGCCCCGGAGGGTGATGACCTGCTGACCACCGTGGTCGTCGACGATGACCAGGCGTCCGTCGCCGTCTCGCTCGTCGGCGAGACCGGCGGAGACGAGGGCGAGCAGCAGCAGTCCGGCGAGGACGGGTCGGAACGAGCGCACGCATGGACGCATGAGGAGACCTCCAGGACAGAGTCGTGAACCTGGAGGTCTCTACGCTGCCGTCGGCCGCAAGGTTACGTCACTGATCCGCGGACGGCGTCCGGGCCGTCTCCCAGTAAGGATGAGCCAGCTTCCAGGTGAGCCTGACCCCGGCATCCGCCTCGAGGCCAGACAGGTCCAGCGGATCCCAGTCGGCCAGCCAGCGCCCGGAGAAGTGCGCGAGCTCCCGGCCCGTGCCGACCGAGCGGACAACCACCTGCACGGGCTCTCCGGTCGCCAGATCCAGATCCCAGGGAGTCTCGCCGGTCCCCACCCAACCGCTGCCCGCCGGAGCGGCTGGCCCCAGCGCGATCGGTCCGGAGGTGCGGACGACCTGGTCGGCGGCACGCAACTCCACCACGACCTCGGCCGGTCCGGCCAGCGTCGCCTCGTCGAGACGCACGGTGACGCCGGACAGCGACAGGACCGGGGGCCGGCTCAGGAAGGCGACGTGGTCGTGCAGTTCCGGCTGCAACGCCAGCAGGTCGTCCGGCAGCGCGCCGCGGGCGGCGATCGCCGCGGCCGTCCGGGCCCGGTCGGCGAGCTGGCACCACAGGGCGCCGCAGCGCGCGTCGGCCATGCCGAGCCGTTGCAGGGTCGCACGGCCGGTCCGCAGATCGTCGATCAGCGTCGGCAGCGTCGCCAGCTCGGCCGATCGCTCGGCGTCGCGTCGGGCGAGTTCCCGGCGCGCCCAGCGGACGAGGAACGGGTCGGCCACCTCGTCGACCAGCCCCTGCCAGTCGGCCGCCGTCGATTGGCCGTTGAGGGCTCCGAGGAACCGCAGGTGCTCGGCCACCGCGCGCTCGCTGCCCATGACGGTGACCAGGGATTCGGCCGGAGCGTGGGCCGCCACGAGCTTCTCGAAGAGGAGGAACCGCAGCCGGGCCAGATGGTCGCCATAGACCAGCGGATCGAACCGGACCGCCCGGTTGCTCGCCAGGACCGGCAGCAGGCCCGACAGGCGTTCGGCGGCGACCGCACCGCCGGCGGCC
The DNA here is from genome assembly GCA_041390065.1 of Candidatus Krumholzibacteriia bacterium. GTDB lineage: Bacteria > Krumholzibacteriota > Krumholzibacteriia > LZORAL124-64-63 > LZORAL124-64-63 > Glo-17. The sequence goes on along the minus strand of JAWKQQ010000010.1, from coordinate 227,072 downwards.
TCGGTCACCCCGCGATAGAAGTCGGCCGTGGCCGCCACCAGGGCCGGCGCCTGGCTCTGCCCACGCTCCTGCACGCGGCGGTAGAGGGCGGGCAGGATGTCGGCGACCGCCGGCGTCAGGTTGCGGCCGTCGTCGTAGGTCTCGCGGTAGGCGAGGGCCGCGAGGTCCGAGCCGTGTTCGGCGCGCTTGAGGCGCGCGAGCAATTCCGCGTCGTCCCGCAGGTCGCGCGCCCTCCCCTGGCGCACCGCGCCGAGGTCGTCCACCGCCGATTCGACGCGGCGGCTCCAGCCGTCGCCCCACTGCTCTTGCCCCAACAACGCCTCCAGGGTGGCCAGGCCACCGATCTGGCGAGCCGACACGTCGAGCCGACGCAGCAGCTGGTCGATGGTCGCGAGGTCGGGCTCCTCGGTGCCGGGGATCCGGCGCCGGGCAACCAGGGAATCGTAGCGGGCCGACAGGGCGCGGGCGTCGAGCTGTGCGAGATCCTGCCAGTCCGCGCCGTCGCGCAGCGCGATGCGGGCCATGGCCAGACGGCGCAGCTCCCGCGCAAGGACCTCGCCACGTTCCTGCAGGCGGGCCGCCGGTGCCGGCGCCACGCCCTTGCGGTCCTCGCCGGACAGCGTCTGCTCGCCGTCCTGCAGGTAATTCAGGCCCTGCACCTCGAGCAGCTGGCCGGCCTGTCGCAGCAGGTCCAGGCCGCGCCGCCGCGCCTGCTCCTGGCTCGACGCCGCGCCGCCCAGATGGCCCTCGTACACGCCGTCGAGGGCGGTCCGGTAGACCGCACCAACATCCACCACGCCGTGCTCGGCCCGCGCCTCCAGCGAGGACGTCAGGCCGGCGAGACCGGGCAGGCGGGTCCAGTGGCCGGCCGTCCAGAGGTAGTAGGCCCCGGCGCCGACGATGGCCAGCGAGAGGAGGATCGCGAAACCGCGCCGGGCGCGGCCGGAAGGCTGGACGCGGGGCCGCGGATGCAGCCGCCGCGACGCCGTCCGCGTCCGGGGCGGGCTGCTCTGGCGGGTGTGGGTCGAGGTCGCCAGCGCCGGCGCCTTGCGCGGCTTGGCCGGAGCCGCCGGCTTGCGCTCGGCCTGACCGGCCAGCTTGAGTCCCGTGGCCTCGCTCACCGTCGCGCTCAGGGTCCTCTCCATGCGCCGCGACGTGCGGCCCGCGTGGCGGGTGGGGTCGAACCGGGCCTCGCGGCTGATGCGCTCGATCCCCGCCAGATCGCCGTTCTGCAGGCACCGCTTCAGGTCGTCGAGGTACTCGTCGGCCTCGGGCTCGAGCTTGCCGATGACGCTGGTCATCAGGTAGGGCTGCCAGGCGGCGAAGTGGGCGCTGTCCTTGTGCGTCGCCGCCAGCGAATAGCGGTTGGCGCCGCTGGGCGCCCACGAGGCGAGCCGCAGGGTGCGCCGCATGGCACGTGGCAGACCCGCGACCACCAGGGCGAGGAATCGCTCGCTGTCGCTCGTCGTCGACTCCAGCGGCAGCAGCAGGCGTTCGTTGGCCAGCATCTGGCGGACGGCCTCGTCGACGCCGCCGACGTCGTCCGGGCCGGGCGGCGGCGAGACCAGCGGCGCCAGCGATTCCGGGCTCGCCGCACGGCGCTCGATGTCGTTGCCGACGGCCCAGGTGTCGAGGAAGATGCCTTCCTGCAGGAGCGCGAAGGGGTTGTGGTCGAAGTCCTGGAAATCCCGGCTGGTGAGGACCACGGCGTGGTAGACCGGGCGCAGGCCCTGGGAGAGTCGGATCACCACATGCAGCTCACCCGGCAGGGCGGGCAGCCTGGACTCCAGGGGAAACGCCATCAGGATCGGACGCCGCAGGCCGTTGGGGGGGACGGCTCCCCAGCCCTCGCACAGCTGGACGACCTCGGCGACGCAGTCGTCGATGAGGCCCGACGACCGCGCCAGGACCTCGCGGCCGAGCTGATGCTCGTTCCGGCTGCCGTAGACGAGTTGTTCCAGGATCGCCATGCTCACCTCGCGGGGTCAGAATCCTGCCTCCGTGAGATGATCGGCAGCTCGCCGCCGGAATTGAGTCTATTCCGCTCCGGGGCCGAACAGCACGCCGATGGCCTCGTCCAGCATCCTGGTCTCGACGAAGCTCCGTGCGGCCAGATCGCGGCCGGCGCGGCCCATGGCCTGGCGGCGTTCCGGCCGGCCGAGGAGACCGTCCACGGCGTCGGCGAGCCCGGCGGGATCCCCCGGCGGCACCACCACGCCGGTCGTCCCGTCGCGCACCGCCAGGCGGGTGCCGGACACGTCGGTCGCCACCGCGGGCAACCCGGACGCCGCGGCCTCGATCAGCACGCGCGCCATGCCCTCGTTGCGGGAGGAGAGCACGAAGAGGTCAGCGGCCGCCATGGCCGCGGGCACGTCCCGCCGGAATCCCGGCAGGAGCACCACCTGGTCGAGCCGGAGCCGCGATCGCTCGGCCAGCAACTCGGCGCGCAGGGGGCCGTCGCCCAGGATCAGCACCTTCAGGTCCGGCCGGCGGTCCCGGACCAGGGCGACGGCGGCCAGCAGGCCGGCGAAATCCTTCTGTGGCGAGAACGCGCCCACGGCCAGCACCAGCGGCGCGTCGAGCGGGATCCGGAGCTCATCCCGCAGCGCGCGCCCGGACCGGACCGCGGCCGGGTCCCAGCGCGGCGGCCAGGCGGCCAGGTCCAGACCGTTGAGCACGACGACGAGCTTCGACGGATCGATCCAGCCGGACCGGGCGAGCGACTCGCGGATCTCCGGCGCGTTGACCAGGACCCGGTCGGCCAGCCGGAAGATGAGGCGGCGCTTCAGGTCGCGACGCGGTACGCCCTGCAGCCCCAGCCGCAGGACGACGCGGGGCCGGCCGGCCAGGCGCGACGCCACCCCGGCGTGCAGGTACTCGCGCCAGCGCGTGGCCACCACGGCCTGCGCCCGCTCCGCCACCAGGATCCGGCGGAGCTCGAGGATGGCGGGCAGATCGAGGTCGCCCCGCGCGCGCAGCCGCCGACCGACGAGGCCCGCGTCGCGCACCCGATCGCCCACCACGGCATGGCTCCAGCAGAACGTGACGCGGGCGCCGCGGTCGCGCAGCCCGGCGGCCAGCTGCACCGCCCAGTGCTCGTTGCCCCCCCAGCTCGCGCTGGTGTTGAGCACCACCACGCTCCGGCCTGCGGCCAGGCTCACGCGCCGGGCTCCTGGGCGCGGAACTGGAGGTTGTAGAGGTCGGCGTAGACGCCGCCCGCGGCCAGCAGTTGCTCGTGGTTGCCGGATTCCACGATGCGTCCCTCCTTGAGGGCGTGGATGCAGCTCGCCGAGCGGATCGTGCTCAGGCGGTGGGCGATCACGAAGGTCGTGCGGTCGTGCACGAGGCGGTCGATGGCCTCCTGCACGAGTTGCTCGCTCTCGGTGTCGAGGGCGCTCGTGGCCTCGTCGAGGATGAGGATCGGCGGGTTCTTGAGGATGGCCCGCGCGATGCTCAGACGCTGGCGCTGGCCGCCCGAGAGCATGGTGCCGCGGTCGCCGATGAGCGTGTCGTAGCCCTGCGGCATGCGCGCGATGAACTCGTGGGCGTTGGCGGCGCGGGCGGCCTCCTCCACGCGGTCCTGGGAGATGTCGCCAAGGCCGTAGGCGATGTTGTTGCGCACGGTGTCGTTGAAGAGGATGACCTCCTGGGTGACGATGCCCAGCCGCTCGCGGAGCGAGTGCAGGCTCACCGTGGCGACGTCGTGGCCGTCGACCAGGACCTGGCCGCGCTGGGGGTCGTAGAAGCGCGGGATGAGGTCGACCAGCGTGCTCTTGCCCGCGCCGCTGCTGCCCACGAGGGCCACCACCTGGCCCGGCTCGGCCACCAGGTCGATGCCCCGCAGCACCGGCTCGCCGGGCAGGTACTCGAAATGCACGTCGCGGAACTCGACCCGCCCTGCACCGGCAGCGCGGGCAGACCCGGCTCGCGCCCGCCTCGGCCGGGCTGTCGAGGATCTCGAACAGGCGGTCGGCCGCGGCCATGCCCTCCTGGATGCCGTTGTTGACCTGGCTCAGCTCCTTCACCGGGCTCAGCAGGCTGAACATGGCCGCCAGGAAGGTCAGGAAGGCGGCGGGCTCGAGGGTCTGCTCCACGAAGACCTGGCGACCGCCGTACCAGAGGATCACCGCGCCCACCACCACGGCCATCTGCTCGGACAGGGGCGACGACAGCCGGTTGGTGCGCGCGATCTTGAACATCTCGCGGAACACCCGGTTGCTCTCCGCCAGGTACTTGCGCTTCTCGAACGGTTCCATGGCGAACGCCTTGACGACGCGGATGCCGTACACCGTCTCCTGCAGGACGCTCGTCAGGTCGGCCAGGCGTTCCTGCTGGCGGTGGCTGTACCGCCGCAGCCGCTTGCCGATCGCCACGATCACGAGCAGCGACAGGGGCAGCACGAGCATCGCCAGGACGGTCAGCTTCCAGCTGATCCAGAGGCAGACGGCCAGGTAGCCCAGGATCTGCGCCGGGTCACGTACCAGGTTGGTGAAGCTCACGTTCACGGTCTTGGTGGCGATCTGGACGTCGTTGGTCGCGCGGCTGATCAGCTCGCCGGCGCGATGGCGGTGATAGAAGCCGAGCGGCAGCTCGAGCAGGCGGCCGAAGACGTCGTCGCGCATGTCGGTGATCAGGCGCAGGCCGAGCCAGTTGGTCAGGACGGTGCTCGCGTACTGGGCCAGGTTCTTGGCCAGGAACACCAGCATGATCAGCACGACCACCCGTTGCAACGATTCGAGCCGGGTCCCCCGGAGCAGCCAGATCTCGAAGGCGTGGTAGGAGGCGTCCAGCCGGGCCTTGATGCCGAACGTGTCGTGGAGCTTCGGCATGGGGTCGGCCGACGACGCGGTCCCGCCGACGACCGGCGTGGCGACGGCCGCCGGCGCCGGTTGGTCGGGGTCGGCGAACAGCGTGGTGAACGTCGGCTGCACCAGCAGGATCGTGCCCGCGGTGAGGACGGAATAGAGGAGCGTGATCAGCACGCTGGCGATCACCTGCGGCAGGTAGGGCCGGACCCGGCGGAGCATGCGCAGATAGGTATTCAAACGACTCGGCGGTCGGTGCCGCGGGACCGAGGACAGGCGCGCGTGGACGGCGGGCTGCCGTCCGGCTCAACAAACCTTGCCTGTCATTGTTCCCGGGGTCAAGGAAGCAGCGCGGTGCTGGCCACCTCGTAGCGGCCGGCGGGGTTCCAGAGGCTCCAGCCGGACGCGCCCGCGCTGGTGGCGGCCTGGATCTGGAGTTGGACGTATCCGCCGTCGTAGTCGCTCACCCGCCACGGAAAAGCCTGGAGCCAGGGACGCACCAGCAGGGTCTCGCCCGCCAGGTCGCGGCAGCGGGCGACGCCGGCGGTGATCACCTCGGCCGGATGGTCGGCCGGGTGCGCGTAGCCCTCGAAGCCGGGCTCGAAATGCGACGGATAGATCATGGGACAGATCACGTCAAGGTGCGCCGCCAGGCTCGGCACGTGCTGGCCGGTGAGGGCCAGGTCCTCCGTGCGGCCCCAGGCCGCGATGCCGAAGATGGCCGCCGACAACCGGCAGCCGCGGGACTGCAGGCTGTCGTGCAGGGCGGCCACGAACGAGGTGATGATGCCACGTCGGCGGGCCGCGGTGGCCGCGAGATCGCCCTGCCAGTCGCCGCGCCAGCCGTTGGTGGGGAAACGCACGTAATCGACCTGGATCTCGTCGACGCCGGCCTCGGCCAGCTCGAGGGCCAACCCCAGGTTGTAGCCGCGCACCTCGGCGAGGGCCGGGTCCATCCAGGTGCAGCCGCGCTCGGACCAGGGAGCGCCCAGGCTGTCGGCCAGGGCGAGATCGGGGCGCCGGCCGCCCAGCTGGCCGTCGAGGAACAGGGCCAGGCGGGCCACCACCCAGAGGTCGCGCCGGTGCAGCCGGTCGACGAAGGCCGGCAGGTCGGGAATCGTCGGTCCGAAGCAGCCCTCGCCGTAGGCGGCCAGGTCTTGCCCGGAGCGGAAGGTGAGGCCGCCGTCGATGTCCTTGGCGTCGAAGACCACCCCGTTGCCGCCCACCTCGACGAAGCGGTCGATGCGCTCGAACACGGAGCTGCGGCTGCAGGCGATGGCGGGCAGGTAGAGGCCGCGCAGGTCGGCGCCGCCGCGGGCGGGCCGGGTCACCACGGGCGGCGGCAGGGCCGCCGCCACGGGCACGCGCAGGCGGTCGCCCGGCCGCAGCAGGTCGCGGTGCTCGAGGCCGTTGGCGTGGCGGATGGCCTGCAGGCAGTCGGTGAGATTGTACCAGCCGGCCTCGGCCCGGTAGCGGCCGGCGAGGTCGTGCAGGGTGTCGCCGCGCTGGACCACGTGCACGATGGTGTCGTGGACGGCCATGGCCAGGCCGGCGGCGCGGCCGGCGACGCGTGGTTGGAGGCGGCGGGCGGCCATCGCCGTGATGGGAGGGGAGACCACCAGCAGGATGACCGCCAGACCGCCATGAGTGAAGACCTGTCGCGTGGCGAACTGCACGTCGTGCTCCGAGGGAATCGCCGCCGGTCCGGCAGGTTGCAATGCCCGAGTCCTTCTGCTCGGGATGTTGCAAGACGCGGACCCGCGGCGTCCCGCCGGACGCCGCCGGGCTCACGGCCCGATCAGTCCAGATGCACGGACACCGGGCAGTGATCCGAGCCCATGACCTCGGGATGGATGCCTGCGGCCCGCAGCCGCGGCCGCAGCGACGCGGACACCACGAAGTAGTCGATGCGCCAGCCCACGTTCCGCTCCCGCACGCCCGGGCGGTTGCTCCACCACGTGTAGTGGCCGCCGCCGGATTCGAACTCCCGGAAGCTGTCCACGAACCCGCCCTCGAGGATGCGGTCGAAGCCGGCCCGCTCCTCGTCCGTGAAGCCAGCGTTGCGCCGGTTGCTCGCCGGATTGGCGAGGTCGAGCCTCGCGGTGCGCGACGTTGAGGTCGCCGCAGAACACGACCGGCTTGTGGGCGGCGAGGTCGCGCATGTGCGCCAGGAAGGCGGGATCCCAGACCTGCTGCCGGAAGTCCAGGCGGCGGAGCTCGTTCTGCGAGTTGGGCGTGTAGACGCTGGCGACGTAGAGGTCAGGGAACTCCGCGGTCAAGACCCGGCCTTCGGTGTCCAGATCGGCGATCCCAGGCCGGCCGTCACCTCCAGCGGTGCGCGCCGGGTGTAGATGGCCACCCCGCTATAACCCGGCTTCTCTGCCGGATTCCAATAGGACTCGTAGCCCGGCAGGTCGAGGTCGACCTGTTCGGGGAAAGCCCGCGTCTCCTGCAGGCAGATGACGTCGGCGCCGCAGCGGGCCAGCCAGTCGTGGCCGCCCTTGCGGACGAGCGCCCGGATTCCGTTGACGTTCCAGGACACGAGATGCACGGCGATTCCTTTCGTGAGCAGGTTCCCCCGAATATCCGGGCGTTCCCGCGGACGTCAAGCCGCGCGAAGCGGCACCGCCGGTTGCGTGGGGGCCGCATCCGTGCCATGATGCGGCCGGAAACGGTCCCACACGGAGGTGGAGATGCCCAGGCGGTTCCTGCTGACCGGTGGCGGCACCGGCGGCCACGTGACCCCGGCGCTGGCCGCCGCCGGCGCCCTGCGCGAACGGTACCCGGACGCCGAGTTCCGCTACGTCGGCCTGAAGGACAAGGCCGAGGGCGTGATGGCGCCGCGCGCCGGCTATCCGCTGTCCGCCGTCACCAGCCGCGGGTGGCCCCCGCTCGGGCCGCAGCTCATCCCGTTCGCCTGGGATCTGGGACGGGGCGTGCTCATGGCCGTCGCCGTGCTCCTGCGCCACCGTCCGTCGCTCATCATCGCCACCGGCGGCTACGCCTCGGCGCCCGTGGTGCTGGCCAACGCCGCGCTCCGCGCCCTGCGGCTCTCGCGAACCCCGCTCCTGGTCCACGAACAGAATGCCCACCTCGGCCGCATGAACCGGCTCGCCGCCGGCCTGGCCGACCTGGTGGCCGTGTCGTTCGCCGAGACCCTGGCGCAGGTGCCGGACGGCCGCGGCCTCTACGTGGGCTACCCCGTGCGCAGGAGCTGCGCGCCCGGCGACCGTCGGGCCGCGCGCGAGGCGCTCGGGATCCCGTCCCGAGCCCGCGTCGTCTTCGCGTTCGGCGGCAGCCAGGGCGCCCGCACGATCAACCGCGCGGTGGTCGACGCCGCCCGGGAGCTCCTGGCCGACCCCGACCTGTGGATCCTGCACGGCTGCGGCCGTCCCTTCGGCCCGCATGGCCGCAGCTACGACGGTGTGGCCGACGTCCGCGACCGCCTGCGCACCCACGCGCCCGAGCTCGCCGAGCATCCGCGCTACCTCCGCTACGACTTCATCGACGACATGGCCGCCTGCTACGCGGCCAGCGACCTCGTCGTCTGCCGCGCCGGCGCCGGCTCGCTCATGGAGGTGTGCGCCCAGCAGCGGGCCGCCCTGGTGATCCCGAAGGCCAACCTGCCCGGCGATCACCAGGTGCGCAACGCGCGCGTCATCGAACGGGCCGGCGGTTGCCGCGTCCTCTACGAGCGGATCGACCCGACCGCCGGCCGCGGCGACGAACCCATGGTCGCCGGACCGGTCTTCGCCGCGGCCGTGGCCGATCTGCTGGCCGAACCGGCGCGCCTGGCCACGATGGCCGCCGCCGCCGCCCAGCTCGCCACCACCGACGCCCGCCGGCTGCTGGCCGAGTGCGCCGCCTTCCTGCTCGGCGACGGCCCGCGGCCCCGGACCGCCGCGCCCGTCGACCCGACCGGCGACCGGGTGCTGGGCCTCGATGCGGCCGGCATGGAGCGCCTGCTCCAGCAGGTCCGCGGCGGTCAGGCCACGGCCCTCGAGCCGGGCGAGCTGGAGCTCCTGCTCAGCAAGATCGACGGCCTGCTCACCAGTGGACACTGGCTGCAACGGGCCCGGGGCTGCCGGATCGCCGGGCTCGCGGCCTACGCCCCGGCCGCCGGTCTGCTGCAGCAGCTGGCGACCGGCGACGTGCCGCTCGTGCGGCGCGACGCGTTCGTGGGCCTGCGGCTGCTGGCCCCGACGCTCGGGGCCGATGATCACGCGTCTCTCCTGTCGGCGATCCGCCACGGCCTCGGTGACGACTACTTCGAGGCGCGCGCCGAGGCCGCCGCCGCCGTCTCCGAGCTCGCCCCGGCCCTCGACCTCCCGGCCCGACGTTCGCTCACCGACGCGGTCGCGCGCCTGGTGACCGACACGAGCTTCGAGGCCCGCATGGCCGCCTGCGAGGCGCTGGGCCGGATCGCCGACGCACCCGAGCCGGTGGCCACGGCCCTGGCGCGCCTGCACTTCGACCCGGTCTGGAAGGTGCGCGGCGCGCTCTTCGACGCCTACGCCCGCCTCGCCGAGCGCGGTGTGCTGCCGCCGCACCAGGCGCGCCGGGCCCTCGACGGCATCCTGATCACGGCCAACGGCTACCTCACCGAGTACCAGATCCGCCGCTGCCGCAACGAGGCCATGCGGCGGGTCCCCCAGCAGGAGGTGTGACATGTTGTACCTGCTGATGCGGGCCCTGGAGCAGGTGGGCGGGCCGGCCGTCTTCCGCTACGTCACCACGCGCGCCGCGCTCGCGTTCATCTTCGGGTTCGTGGTGGTGCTCGCCGTCGGCCGGCCGCTCATCCATCTGCTCTACCGCCGCGGCATCCGCAGCTTCGAGCGCACCTACGGCGACATCAACACCACCGCCAAGACCGGCACCCCGATCATGGGTGGCCTCCTGATGGCCCTCGGCGGCCTGGGCTCGGCGCTGCTCTGGTGCGACCTCACCAATCCGTTCGTCTGGATGCTGTTCGCCGCGGCGATCTACTTCGCGGGCTTCGGCATGCTCGACGATTGGCTCAAGATCCGGCATCGCAACCCCGACCGCGGCATCGGCCGCGCCCTCAAGCTCACGAGCCAGCTCGTCTTCGGTCTGGGGGTGGGCCTCTACCTCGCGTGGCCGGCGATCTCGCCGTTCCCGGCGGCGGTAGGCACCCAGCTGCAGATCCCCTTCCTCAAGGGCGCCTTCATCGACCTCGGCTTCGGCATCCTGATCTGGAGCGCGTTCTTCATCGCCTACCACGTCAACGCCGTCAACCTCACCGACGGCCTCGACGGCCTCGCCACCGTGCCGGCCATCCTGGTGCTGACGGTGATCGCGGTGTTCGCGTACATCGCCGGCAACGTGCAGCTCTCCGGCCACTATCTCTACGCCTTCATCCCCCGCGCCTCCGAGATCACCGTGTTCTGCGCCGCGGTGATCGGGGCCGGCCTCGGGTTCCTGTGGTACGTCTGCCACCCGGCCAGCATCTTCCTGGGCGACACCGGCTCGCTGTTCATCGGCGGCGTGCTCGGCACCGCGGCCCTGCTCATCCGGCAGGAACTCGTGTGCGTGGTGGCGGGCCTGATCTTCCTGATCGAGCTGACCTCCACCTTCGTGCAGGAACAGATCGGCTTCCGGTTGCTGAAGCGGCGGCTGCTTCCCCGGGCGCCCCTGCATCATGCCTTCCAGCACCGCGGCATGGCCGAGAGCAAGATCGTGGTGCGGTTCTGGATCGTCAGCCTGATCTGCACGGCCATGGCCCTGATGACGATCAAGTTCCGCTGAGCGGGCGGTCGGCCGAAATCGAGCCCCGATTCATCGCGAATCTGTGATACTCTCCCGGCGTCCCCACGATCACGACGCTGCAAACGGGAGGTTGATCATGCTTCGCCCCTGCAACCACCTGCTCAGGTCCGCGATCCTCGTGGTGCTGTCGGCCCTCGTCCTGGCTCCGGCGGCCCGGGCCGAGTACCTCGGCAACATCACCTTCGACAAGGAACTCTCCAGCTTCCTGCCCCACGGGGAGCACGTGACCGTCTCCGTCGACTACAAGATCGACGACCCGGCCGGACGGCGGATCTACGTGGTCCCCTACGCCAACGGCTCCCCCGCGCCCGGCTACGGCGTGTCCGGATCGGCCGTCTACCCCGCCGGCATCGGCACGGCGACCCCGTATTTCACCATCCTCTCCGGCGAGGTGCTCGTGGACGAGGTCCGGGTCTACACCCGCGATCCCGACTTCACCACCACGCCCCTGGAGATCTTCGTGCCGGCCGCGTTCCAGTTCGGCGCCCGCGGCGTCTTCAACATCCAGCCGAGCACCACGCCATACGGCCAGCTCCCCCACGGCACGAACCTCTCCGTGACCTTCGACTACGCGGTCGACGCCCCCAGTTGCCGCATCTACGCGCGGCCCTGGAGCGGCAGCCACCAGCCGGGCGGCTACAGCGCGAGCGGCTCGGGCGTGTTGCCTCCGTCGGGCAGTTCGGTCCAGTCCTTCTCGTTCGCCGCCGACGCCGAGATCTCGCACATCCGCTTCCTGGTCTACTCCGGCGACGGCAGCACGCTGCTGGACGAGTTCCTCTACCCCTTCCCCTGCCGCTGGAGCGAGTGGGGCCTGTACGACATCCAGTTCGACCACGACAGCACCACCTCGCTGCACAACAGCCAGAACCTGTTGAGTTCGTTCACGTTCGACCACCAGGATCCGGCCGGCTTGCGCGTGTGGACCTGGAGCATCCAGGACGGCGGCTACTGCCCTGGCAGCGTGTACCAGGGCAGCATCCTCGAGCCCGCCGGCGCCCACTCCGTGACGCGCTACACCCGGGTCTCGACCGGCACCGAGGTGGTCGACCACATCCGCTTCCTGATCGGGACCACCACCGAGATCTACAGCGAGTTCGACGTGCCGCTGCACGTGACCTACGGGCCGCATGCGGTCCAGAACATCGCGTTCTCGCCCGGAGCACCCGCGATCCTCTCATACGGCGAGCGCCTCGACATGACGTTCGACTACGTCACCGACGAGGCGGCCGGCGTGCGCGTGTACGGGCGGGGCGCGTACAACGAAACGCCCCTCTTCGGCATGACCAGCGCCGGCTCGCCGCTCTACCCCGCCCCGTCGGGCAGCGGCGACTTCTGGCTGACCTACGACGGCGACACCACCGCCAACAGCATCCGCTTCACCATGGTGTCCGCCGACCAGAGCCAGACCTTCCTCAACTGGTTCGAGCCCGGTTGGTTCATCTGGGCCGGCTCCGGCTCGGTCACCGACGTCGACCTCGCGCCCGTGGCCACGGGCCTCGGCCAGGGCTACCCCAACCCGTTCAACCCGACGGCCACCATCCCGGTCAAACTGGCGCGGAGCTGCCAGGCGACCCTGGCCGTGTACGACGTCAAGGGCCGCCTGGTGCGCACGCTGCATGACGGCATCCTGGCCGCCGGCGAGCATACGTTCACCTTCGACGGGACCGGGCTCGGCAGCGGCACCTACCTCTATCGCCTGCAGACGCCGGACGGGGTCGAGACCCGTCGCTTGATGCTGGTCAAGTGAACGGCGGCAGCGGCCGACCGCGGGCGCCGGCTCTCCCGGCGCCCGCCGGCCGCTCGCCGACCCCAAAAAAAGTTCCCGGCGGCCCGCAAGACCGATTGACATCCGTTGGATTCCGTTTAGATTCGCGTCGCCACCACGGAAGAACCCGGCCGGGCGCCACCCGGGCGGCGGGGCTTTCGCAAGATGTCGGCAGGCACCGACGGGGGTGGCCCGTCGGACCGCTCGTGCGAGTGTGGCCAGCCGTCGATCCGGAAGCGCCCCTCGCACGGCAGGTTCTGGTGACCCAAATCCGTGGAGATGCCCATGCTTGGATCTCAGCGTGCGCGGACGATCCCCTCGATCGGTGGCCACAAGCAACAGGAGGTCTCGTCGGAACAGCTCGACGAGCCTCCGGTTCCTGGCGGTTCGCCGACGAACGAGCCTCCGGCTCCCGCCCCCCTCGATCCCCTCCCCCCCCATCTCCATGGCCAGCCTCGCCTTCGTGACGGCGCCCGGACGCGCGCCTTCCGGCGGGCTCACTTCGCCGAGGTCTCGGACGCCCAGTGGAATGACTGGCGGTGGCAGCTGCGCCACCGGATCCGCGATCTCGTCCGCCTCGAGCAGATGCTCACGCTCAGCGACGACGAGCGGCAGGCGCTCGGCCTCGGCGGCGGCCTCCTGCCCGTGGCCGTCACCCCGTACTACCTGAGCCTGCTCGACGTCGACCGGCCGCTGCAGCCGCTCCGTCGCTCGGTGATCCCGGTGGGCGCCGAGCTCCTGCGGGGCCCCGGCGAGGCCGACGACCCCCTGGACGAGGACGCCCACAGCCCGGTGCCCGGCATCGTCCACCGGTACCCCGACCGCGTGCTCTTCCTCGTGCACGACGACTGCGCCACCTACTGCCGTTACTGCACCCGCTCGCGGGTCGTGGGGCAGGACTCCATGCATGCCGACCGCGGCCGGCTCGAGGTCGCGATCGACTACATCCGGCGCTCGCCTCAGGTCCGCGACGTGCTCATGTCCGGCGGCGATCCGTTGACCCTGTCGGACGAGAAGCTCGACTGGATCCTCGGCGAGCTGCGCAGCATCCCCCACGTGCAGATCATCCGGATCGGCACCAAGGTGCCGGCCGTGCTGCCGCAGCGGATCACGCCGGCGCTCGTGCGCATGCTGCGCCGCCACCACCCGCTGTTCATCAGCATCCACGCCACCCATCCCGACGAGTGCACGCCCGAGATGGCGCGCGCCTGCCGGCGTCTGGCCGACGCGGGCATCCCCCTCGGTTCGCAGACCGTGCTGCTGCGCGGCATCAACGACTCCGTGCCGGTGATGACGTCCCTGATGCACCGCCTGCTCGCCATGCGCGTGCGCCCCTACTACCTCTACCAGTGCGACCCGATCTCCGGCTCCGCGCACTTCCGCACGACGGTCGCCAGGGGCCTGGAGATCATCGGCGGCCTGCGCGGCTGGACCAGCGGCTACGCCGTCCCCACCTACGTGATCGACGCGCCGGGCGGCGGCGGCAAGATTCCCCTGCAGCGGCAGACGGCGATCGGACGCGACGGGCAGGATCTGCTGCTGCGCAACCACGCCGGCCACGAGTACCGCTACCCGGATCCGGACCCCGAGCGGGAGGTCGCGCGATGAAGATCGGTCTCTGCTATGACCTGCGCAGCGTCTACCTCACCATGGGCTACAGCGAGGAGGACACGGCGGAATTCGACCGCGAGAGCACCGTCGACGCGATCGCCGGGTCGCTCGAACGGCTCGGACACGGGGTCGACCGGATCGGCAACGCCCGGGAGCTGATGGCGCGCCTGGTGGCGGGCGACCGCTGGGACCTGGTCTTCAACATCGCGGAGGGGCTGCACGGCGTCGCGCGCGAATCGCAGGTGCCGTGCATCCTCGACGTGTACGACATCCCGTACACCTTCAGCGACCCCCTCGTGCTCGCGCTCTGCCTCGACAAGGGCCTCACCAAGCGAGTGCTGCGCGACGGCGGGCTCGCCACGCCCCCGTTCGCGGTGGTCGAGCGGCTGGCCGACCTCGACCGTCTCGATCTGCCGTTCCCGGCGTTCGCCAAGCCGATCGCCGAGGGCACCGGCAAGGGCATCGACGCCGGCTCGGTGCTGAACGACCGCGAGGCCCTCGCGGCCCGCTGCGCCTGGCTGCTCGAGCAGTACCGGCAGCCGGTCCTCGTGGAGGAGTACCTGCCCGGCCGCGAGTTCACCGTCGGCCTGGCGGGCACGGGCTCGGAGGCCGAAGTCCTCGGCACGCTCGAGGTCGTGCTCGCCGCCACGGCCGTGGCCGGCGCCTACGGCTACACGAACAAGGAGCTCTGCGAGGATCTGGTCGAGTACCGGCCCGTCACGGCCGCCGACCCCGCGGTGGCCGACGCCGAGTCGCTCGCGTTGCAGGCCTGGCAGCTGCTCGGATGCCGGGATGCCGGCCGCATCGACCTGCGTGCCGACGCCGCCGGCCAGCCCCAGCTCATGGAACTCAATCCCCTGGCGGGCATGCATCCCGCGCATTCCGACCTGCCCATGATCTGCACGGCCGTCGGCATGGCCTATGACGAGCTGATCGCGCGGATCGTGGCCTCCGCCGCCACCCGCTGCCGGAGGTGAGCGGCGATGAAGATCTGGGTCCTGCACAACCGGGTCCCGGCCGACGCCGATCCTGACGACCGCGATGTCCTCGACCAGGCCGCGGCCGTGGCGGACGGCCTCGCGGCGTGCGGCCACGCGGTCACCGTGGCCGACACCGACAGCAACCTGGTGGACCTCGCGCAACGCCTGTCCGCCGGCCGCCCCGACCTGGTCTTCAACCTCGTCGAGAGCCTCGACGGCCACGGCCGGCTTATCCACGTGGTCCCCAGCCTGCTCGACGCCCTGGGGATCCGCTACACCGGCTGCCCATCGGAGGCCATCCTGCTCACGTCCCACAAGCTGCTCGCCAAGGGGCTGCTGCGTCGCGCCGGTCTGAGCACCCCGGACTGGATCGTCAACGAGGCGGAGCTGGTGGGCCTGGCCCGCGGCGGTCTGCGCTGGGAGCACCCGCACTGGATCGTCAAGTCGGTCTGGGAAGACGCGTCGCTGGGCATCGACGACAGCTCGGTGGTGAGCGTGGGAACCCGGGCCATCCAGCGGGCACTCGCCGTGCGCGCCGGACGCCGCGGCGGACCCTGGTTCGCCGAGGCGTTCGTCGACGGCCGCGAGTTCAACCTCGCCTTGCTCGACGGCCCCGACGGCGTCCAGGTGCTGCCCCCGGCGGAGATCGAGTTCCGCGACTTCCCGGCCGACAAGCCGCGCATCGTCGGGTACACGGCCAAGTGGGAGCCGGAGTCGTTCGAGTACCGGAACACGGTGCGGACGTTCCCCGGCCACGCGTCCGACGCCGGGCTGCTAGCCAACCTCACCCGTCTGGCCCGGGACTGCTGGGTGCTGTTCGGCCTGCGCGGCTGGGCGCGGGTCGACTTCCGCGTCGACGGTTCCGGCCGACCCTGGATCCTGGAGATCAACGCCAACCCGTGCCTGTCCCCTGACGCGGGCTACGTCGCCGCCCTCGCGCAGGCCGACCTCACATTCGCCCAGGCCCTGGCCCGGATCGTGGACGTGGCCTGCCCCAACCCCAAGCGCGCCGCGCTCCGCGCGGGCGCTACCCGCTCGCCGAAGCACCCGAGAGAGAGTCGACAGTCATGAGAGAGCTCATCCGTTCCGGCAAGCT
Source organism: Candidatus Krumholzibacteriia bacterium (assembly GCA_041390065.1). GTDB lineage: Bacteria > Krumholzibacteriota > Krumholzibacteriia > LZORAL124-64-63 > LZORAL124-64-63 > Glo-17. The sequence goes on along the minus strand of JAWKQQ010000010.1, from coordinate 211,028 downwards.
GCCCCTGCGCGACACCGTCAAGGCCGAGGATGCCGAGGCGATCCGGCGTCTGACGGCCGCCACCGAGTTCTTCCGGCCCGACGAGGTCGAGATCGCCGCCGAGCTCGCGAGCGAACGCCTCGCGCGCGGCCTCGAGAGCGGCTACCACTTCCTCTTCGCCGAGGGTCGCAAGGGCCTGCTCGGGTACAGTTGCTTCGGGCCCATCCCCTGCTCGACGGTGAGCTGGGACCTGTACTGGATCGCCGTCGACCCCGAGGTCCAGGGCCTCGGGCTCGGGCACTACCTGCTGCAGGCCACCGAGGCGAAGGTCCGCGCCGAGGGCGGCCGCGCCCTGTATGCCGAGACCAGCGGGCGCAGCCTGTACCGGCCGACCCGCTGGTTCTACCGACGCGAGGCCTACGAGGAGGCGGCCGTCCTGGCCGACTTCTACGCCGAGGACGACCCGAAGGTCATCTTCGTCAAGAAGCTCGTCTGAGCGCGGCCTCTCGTCAGACCATCCGCTCGACCGGCACGACGAACGCCCGGATGGGGTGGTCGCCGGGGTGCGACGCCTGGCGGGCGGCGATCGCCTCGAACACGCCGTCGGCGGCCTCGTCCGGCACGATCGCGAAACTGAGGGCCGCGTAGTCGGGCCACTCGTTGGGCCGGGTGAACCAGCCGATCCTGGCGATGCTCTCGGTCGAATGACCGACGATCTCCGTCTCGCTGTAGATCGATACGCCGCGATCCCGCAGCAGGCCGCGGACGACCTCGCGGTCGTCCTGCAGGCTCATGACCCCGATCAGCTTCATCTCTTCGCTCCCGCGCTCGGGTTGGCGCCGCCGGACCGGATGCCCGCGACGCCAACAATATAACTACTTCGAAACTTCGCAGCAATTGGGCTGGTCGGGCTCGTCGCGGGGCTCGCGTCCGATCGCCCGCTCCAGTCGCCAGCAATAGAGCACGGGAACGATGAACAGCGTGAGCAGGGCCATGGTCATGCCGCCGAAGGCCGGGATGGCCATGGGCATCATGATGTCGGCGCCGCGGCCGGTGAGCGTGAAGACCGGCAGCAGGGCGAGGATCGTCGTGGCCGACGTCATCAACGCCGGCCGCACCCGCCGGGTGGCGCCGGCGATCACCGACCGTCGGATGCTCTGGCGATCCAGGGGACGGTGGGCGCGGAAACTCTGCTCCAGATAGGTGGCCATGAGCACGCCGTCGTCCGTCGCGATGCCGAACAGGGCGATGAAGCCGACCCAGACGGCGACCGACAGGTTCACGGTGCCGACGTTGAACAGCTGTCGCAGGTCGACGCCGCCGAGGTGCAGGTCGAGGAACCAGGGCTGGCCGTAGAGCCAGACCAGCCAGAACCCGCCCGACCACGCCACGAAGATGCCGGCGAACACCATCATCGTCACGGCCAGCGACTTGAACTGCAGGTGCAGCACGAGCACGATCAGGAGCAGCACCACGGGCAGCACGACCCGCAGGGTGCGCTCGCTCCGCACCTGGTTCTCGAAGCTGCCGGCGAACTGCCAGGTCACCCCGACGGGCACGTCGAGCTTGCCGTCGCGGCGCAGGCCGTCGAGGTAGTCGCGCGCCTGTTCGACGACGTCCACCTCGGCCATGCCGTCCACCTTGTCGAAGATCACGTAGCCGACGAGAAACGTGTCCTCGCTCTTGATCGCCTGCGGCCCACGCACGTAGCGCACGTCGGCCACCTCGCCCAGCGGCACGCTCTGGCCGGCCGCCGTCCGCACCTCCACCGCGGTCAGATCCTCGATCGAATCGCGACGCTCCCGGGGGTACTGCACCCGCACCGGATAGCGTTCGCGGCCCTCGACGGTGACGGTGGCCTCGGTGCCGCCGATCGCGGTCTGCAGGGCGTCCTGCACCTGCGAGACCGTCAGGCCGTAGCGGGCGAGGCGGTCGCGGTCGGGAACGAGCTCGAGGTACGGCTTGCCGACGACGCGGTCGGCCACGACCGTGGCGGGGTTGATCGACGGCAGGTCCTTCAGGGCCGCCTCGATGGCCAGCGCGGCGCGGTCGATGGCCTCGAGCGTGGGACCCTTGACCTTCACGCCCATGGGCGCCCGCATGCCCGACTGCAGCATCACCAGGCGGGTGCTGATCGGCTGCAGCTTGGGCGCGCTGGTGGTGCCGGTGAGCTTGGCCGCGGACACGATCTCGTTCCAGATGTCGTCTGGCGTGCGGACATGGTCGCGCCACTGGCGGATCCGCTTCCCGTCGGCGTCCCGTCCGTACTCCGGCAGATAGTTGATCACCGTCTCGATCATCGAGATCGGCGCCGGATCGAGCGCCGAGTCGGCGCGGCCGAGCTTGCCCACCACCTGCGCCACCTCCGGAACGGTGAGGATGGCCTGGTCGAGCTTGCTCAGGACGTCCAGGGCCTCGCCCAGGCTGGCGTGGGCCATGGTGGTCGGCATGTAGAGGAACGAACCCTCGTCGAGCGGCGGCATGAACTCCTTGCCGAGGCCGGGGAACGCATGCCGCGGTCCGGTCCAGACCCGCGACCAGGCCGAGCCGTCGCCGCCGCCGCGGCCGGCGCCGGGCAGGAAGGCGAACACGCGGTCGAACCCCAGCCAGATGGTGGCGCCGCCCAGCGCCACGAGCAGGGGCACGGCCAGGAACGTGCGCTTGCGCGCGAGGAAGACGGCCAGCAGCCGCGGATAGAGATGCTGGAAGGCCGCGAAGATCGCGAGCAGGCCCACCACCACCACGAACACGAAGACGGCGTTGAGGAGGTAGTGCCGTTCGAGTCCGAGCGGCCGCCATCTCTGCGCCAGCACGCCGACCGCCACCAGCGCCACCAGCCAGCTGAGCGCGCGTCCGCGCAACCAGGCGGGCAGGGTCGCCGGCGGATTCCCCAAGCGGGCCAGCCGGCGGGGCACGCGACGGCCGAGCACCCACTGCGCCAGCGGCGGCAACGCCACGACCGCCAGCACCAGGGCCGCCACCAGGGCGAACGACTTGGTGAACGCGAGCGGCCGGAACAGCTTGCCCTCGGCGCCGGTCATCGCGAACACCGGCAGGAAGCTCAGCACGGTGGTCAACAGGGCGGTGATGATCGCCGGCGCGACCTCGCCGGCGGCGTCGCGGATCACCACCCGGCGCTCGTCGGTCGCCGCGGCCTCGGCGAGGCGTCGTTGCACGTTCTCGATCAGGATGACGCCCATGTCCACCATGGTGCCGATCGCGATCGCGATGCCCGACAACGCGACGATGTTGGCGTCCACACCGGCGATCTTCATGGCCACGAAGCACAGCAGCACCGCCACGGGCAGCAGGCCCGACACGAGCAGGCTGCCGCCGAGGCTGCGCAGCATCAGCACGATCACCAGGACGGTGATCAGGATCTCGAGGGTCAGCGCCTCGCCGAGGGTGGCGAGGGTCTCCTGGATGAGGCCGGAACGGTCGTAGAAGGGGACGATGGTCACCTTGCTCACCGTGCCGTCGGGCAGCACGCGCTCGGGCAGCGACGGCGCGATCAGGGCGACGTGCTCCTTCACCCGCTTGATGGCCGCGAGCGGGTTCTCGCCGTAGCGCACGACGACGATGCCGCCGGTGGCCTCGGCGCCGCCCACGTCCAGCGAACCCCGGCGCAGCGCCGGACCGCGGGTCAGGTGGGCGACGTCGCCGACGGTGACGGGCACCTGGTCGCGCACCGTGATCACGCTGCGGGCGATGTCGTCGAGGCTGCGGTAGAAGCCGGTGCCGCGGACCACGTACTCCACGCGGTTGACCTCGATGGTGCGGGCGCCGACCTCGCGGTTGCCCTGCCGGACCGCGCGCACGACGTCGTCGAGGCCGAGGCCGTAGAGGCGCAGGGCGTCCGGATCCGCCTCCACCTGGTACTCCGCCACGTGACCGCCGACCGAGGCCACCTCGGCGATGCCCTCGGCGGCGAGCAGGGCGTCGCGCACCTGGAAGTCCTGGATGCTGCGGAGCTCCTGCGGGTCCCAGCCGCCGACCGGACGGCCGTCGGGCGTGCGGCCCTCCAGGGTGTACATGAAGACCTGGCCGAGGGCGGTCGCGTCGGGCCCCAGCGCCGGCTGCACCTGCGGCGGGAGCGTGCCCGCCGGCAGGCTGGCGAGCTTCTCGAGGATCCGGGAGCGGGAATCGTGGAAATCCGTGCCTTCGGCGAAGATGACGTACACCGAGGAGAAGCCGAAGAAGCTGTAGCTGCGCACCGTGCGCACCATGGGCACGCCCAGGAGCGCCGACGTGAGCGGGTAGGTGATCTGATCCTCGACGTCGCGCGGCGAACGGCCCGGCCACTCGGTGAAGACGATCTGCTGGTTCTCGCCCAGGTCCGGGATGGCGTCGACCGGCACCGGCTGGCGCGGCAGGTCGCCGAGGTTCCAGTCGAAGGGCGCCACGAGCACGCCCCAGCCGGCCAGCAGCAGCAGGGCGAGCATCACCACGAGCCGGTTGTCCAGGCACCAGCCGATGAAGCGGGTCACGAGCCGTCCTCCCCGTCGCCGAGCCTGGCCACCTCGCTGCCGCAACGCAGCATCATCGCGCCGTAGTAGGGATTCGCCGTCGTCGGATCGAGCTGGAGCCAGTCGGCCCCCCGATTGTCGAAGGCCATGGGACAATGGAAGCGGCGGAGGGGCTGTTCGCCCGTCCAGCCCGATTGCTCCGTCAGATGCCAGAGGAGGTCGCTGAGCGGCTCGAACGCCGCCCGCATGGCGGGCAGGTCGGCCGCCGCCGCCACCGTGGCCGCGGCCGCGTGCAGTTCGTCCGCGCAGCCGCCGCCGACCGCCTCGCGCAAGGCGTCGGCGGCGGTCCGGGCCGCCGCCGCGTCATCGGCCGCCAGGGCCGCCTGCAGGGGCAGGTAGGCGGCGACCGCGACGGGCGCGAGTTCGTCGAAGCAATCGGAGGCGTCCGGCCGGTCGGGGCGCTGCTCGGGCAGCATCATGCTGGGGCTGGCCACGATCTGCAGGGCGCTGTCCAGCTTGAAGGCCCCGTTGACGACGACCTGGTCGCCCTCGACGAGCCCGCCGCGGACGAGGTACCACGAGCCCGCACGGGGGCCGAGCGTGACCTCGCGGCCGGTGAAGATGGGCCGGTCGCCCGGCTGGCGCAGGTAGACCACGGCCCGCTCGCCGGTCAGCAGGGGCGCGCTCGCGGGCACGACCAGCGGCGGCCGCGCATCGGTGCGCCCGTGCCGGGGCCGGCCGTCGGCCGCGAGCTCGGCCTCCGCCTCGCCCCGGACCAGCATGCCGGGACGCAGGTGCCCGTCGGGATTGTCGGCCTCCAGACGCACCGTGACCGTGCGCGTGCGCTCGTCGAGGACGGGATCGAGGAAGACGATGGTGCCCGTGAACCGTTCGCCCGGCAGCGCGGTGACGGTGAACCCCACCGTCTGTCCGCGGCCGAGCCAGACCAGATCGCGCTCGTAGGCCGACAGCTCCACCCACACGCGCCCGAGGTCGGCGATCGTCAGCAGGGGCTGTCCGGTACCGACGTAGGCGCCCTCGACCGCCTCCTTGCGGATCACCGTGCCGCTGACCGGAGCGGTGATGGTGATGCGATCGCCGCCCTCCTGCGCCACCTGCTCGGGATCGAGGTCCCAGAGGCGCAGGCGCTCGCGCACCGACTGCAGATTCGCCGCCGCGCCCGGTTCGCCGCGTCCGACCGCCTCGCGGGCCGCCAGCAACTCCGCCCGGGCCCGGTAGAGGTCGGGCGAGTAGATGTCGGCCACCCGCTCGCCGCGCTCGACGGTGCGGCCGGTGTAGTCGACGTACAGGTGATCGAGGCGCCCGGGCACCCGAGCGGTGATCACCCGTTGCCGGGTCTCATCGGCCGTGACCTTGCCCACCAGCGCGACGGTCCGCGACACGAAGCGGCGCTCGACCGGCGCGGTGCGGATCTCGGCCAGGGCCACCGCGCTCGCGGAGAGCGCGAGGTCGCGCGGCCCGAGGCCCTCGCCCGTGTCGGCAGCGAGGGGGATCAGATCCATGAAGCAGATCGGACACTGCCCGAACTCGGGCAGCTTGATCTGCGGGTGCATGCTGCAGGTCCAGAGCGTGGGCGCCGCGTCGGCCGCCGCGGCCGGTTGGACGTGGCCGGCCGGAGCCGCCGGCCCGCCGCCGCGCACGCCGAAGCCCAGGGCGAACGCGGCCGCCAAGGCGACCACGGACAGGATGATGCGGGTGCGGGCGGACATGACGGACTCCTATTCGAGCGTGGACAGGTACGTCGCGGGATCGGCCTGGAAGGTCGGCGCGCAGTCGTCGCAGCAGAAGAAGACGCGGCGTCCGTTGAACTCCACGAACGAGGCCGGATCGATCGCCTCGCCGCTCACCGGGCAGACCGTCTGCACCGAGGCCACCGTCTGGCCCTTGGCGGCGATCTTCGCGAGGTACGTCTCGGGGTCCTTCTCGTAGGCGCCATCGCAGCCCGGACAGCAGAAGTAGACGCGCTGGCCCTGGACGTCGACGAAGACCTTCGGGTCGATCTCCCCGCCGCCGACCGGGCAGTTGGTCTGGGTGCCGGCGTAGACGACCTCGGCGGACGCCGCGGCGGGCTGGTCGGCCTGCTGGCCGGCCGAGGTCGGGAGGGTCAGCAAGACGGCCGCGCCGAGCGCGAGCAGCGGGATGCGGGTCATGGTTCGCTCCTCTTCATGGGTGACGCGGGCCCCGGCACCGTGCCGGCGGCCTCGTTGAGATCGGCGGTCGCCAGCCAGGCATCGCGGCGGGCGGCCACCAGGGACTCCTCGAGGGATAGCAGCGTGCGCTCGGCGCCGATCACGTCGGCCAGGCTGCCGCCGCCCGCGCGGTAGGCCGCCAGCGTGGCCTCGTAGGCCTGACGCGCCCGGGGCAGCAGGTCGTCGCGGTGCAGCCGCACCCGACGGTCGGCGTCGCGACGGTCGACCTCGGCCCCGAGGGTCCGGGCCGCGAGATTCTGGCGACGGGCCTCGCGCTGGAAGGACAACGCGGCGCGGCTGGCCTCGGCCGCCTGGCGGGCGCCGTCGTATTTGCCGCGCCAGATGGGCAGGGTCATGCCCAGGCGCGCGACGAGCGCGTCCTTGCCGCTGTCCGCGACGCCGTCCATGACGGCCTCGCCGATCTGGATCCAGTCCAGCCCGAGGGTGAATTGAGGCCGCCCCGCGCGCACGGCGGCGCGGGCCTCGAATTCGGCGGCGCGGGCTCGGCGGTCCAGGGCGACGAGCTGGGGATGGACCGAGCCGGTGCTCGCGACCAGCGGCGGGGCGTCTTCCAGGCCCGTCGGCAACGTGAGCGGCGCGGCGGGATCGCGTCCCAGCGCCGCGTTCAGGCGCGCGAGGGCCGCCGGCGCCTCATCCGCCAGTCCCCGCAGACGATCGGCCAGGCGGGCCTGCTCGAGCTGCACCTGCAAGAGGTCGGAGTAGCGGCCGGAGCCGGCCTCGTAGCCAGCCCGCAGCGAGCGTTCGAGCGACGCGAGCAGGGTCAGTTGACGCCCCACCAGATCCTGCTGGTCGGCCAGCCACGCGGCCCGCGCCCAGGCGCGGTAGACGTTCGCCGCGACGGTGACCGCCACGTCGGCCTCCGTGGCCGATGCGGCCTCGCCGAGGGCCGAGGCGGCCTCGCGGCGGGCGGCGAGGGTCCCGGCCCAGGGAACCATCTGCTGCACCGAGAGCACGCGCTGCTGGGGCCCGACCCGCGTCTCGACCGGCTCGAGCATCTCGCCCCACATGACCACCGGATCCGGGAGCGACCCGGCGACGCGCACGCGCGCCGCGGCCATATCGCCGTCGGCCGCCGCCGCCGCCACCGCCGGATGGTCCGCGAGGGCGGCCGCCACGAGGGCGTCGACGTCATCCACGGGAAGGGTCTCGGCGAGCCCCGAGGCCGCGAGCAGCAGGATCAGGATCGGTCCGAGTCGTGTCACGGGCGGTCCTCCTCGGATCCTTCGTCGCGTGGCGCGCGCACCGCCAGCCCCACCAGGACGGCCAGCGCGAGCAGGGCCAGGATGTTGAGTGCGATCGTCAAGACGGACGTCCCTTCTCTGATGAGCGGTCCCTCTGACGCAATCGCTGCGCCAATCTTTAAATTATTAAATGACAGAGACTTATAAATGAATAGCGAGGTTCCTGGAGAATATTCTCTATCTTGACGTCCACAGACTTGGAGAATATTCTCCAACGGCAGAGGAGGTCCCCATGGTCCGCTGGTTCAAGTCGTACGGATTGATCGCGCTCATGGTGCTGGTGGTGACGCTCATGCACTACAACACCGCGATGCACATCCACGCCGCCCACGGCATCTACCGCCGGCTCTACTACTTCCCGATCATCATCGCGGCGTTCCGCGGCGGGCGGACCGCCGGCCTGGCGACCGCCGTCGTCGTCTGCGCCGTCTACCTCCCCCATGCCTTCGGCTTCATCGGCTTCGATCCCGCGCCCACCCTCGAGAAGATCCTGGAGATGGCGCTGTACGTGGCGGTCGGCCTGGTGGCCGGCGTGCTCGAGGACCGCGAGCGCCGTGCCCGCCGTCGGCTGCAGGACTCCTCGACGAGCGCGCCCGGCTCGAGCACGAACTCGTCGCCCGCGAGCGACTGGCGGCCGTCGGCCAGCTCTCGGCCGGCCTGGCTCACGAGATCCGCAACCCCCTGGCCAGCATCAAGGGCGCGGCCGACCTGCTCGGCGACACGGCCGGCGACGATGGCCCCCGCGCCCGCATGCTCGCCATCATCCGCGAGGAGACGGCCCGGCTGAACGACGTGCTCACCCGCTTCCTCGCCTTCGCGCGGCCACGCCCCGGCCAGCACCAGCGCCTGGACCTGCGCGATGAGGTCTCCCGCCTCGGCGACCTGCTCGGCCACCGGGAGGCGGCGCCGACGGTGGCCGTCGACCCCGGCCGCGACCCGCTCCCGGTCCACGGCGACCTCGACCAGTTGCGCCAGCTGCTCCTGAACGTGGGACTCAACGCCGCCCAGGCCGCCGGCCCGGCGCCTGGCGGCCGGGTCGAGGTGGCCGCCGCACGGGTCGGCGATCACGTGGAGGTCGCGATCACCGACAACGGTCCGGGCTTCTCCGCCGACGCGGCCGCCAACCTCGGCACCCCGTTCTTCACCACCCGCGAGGGTGGCACCGGGCTGGGCCTGGCCACCAGCCTGCGCATCGCCCGCGACCACCAGGGCGACCTGACCATCGACGCGGCCCGGGGTCCGGGAGCCTGCGTGCGCGTCCGCCTGCCCCTGGCCACGGAGGCGCGCTGATGGCCCGGGTGCTGCTCATCGACGACGACCGCAACCTCCGCGAGGTGGTCGGCTTCATGCTCGGCCAAGCCGGCCACGAGGTGCTGCCCGCGGGCTCGGCCGAGGACGGCCTGGCGAGGTTCGCCCGGGGCGGGGCCGATCTGGTGATCACCGACGTCCGCATGCCGGGCCGCGACGGCCTGCACGTGCTCGCGGAGGTCGCGCCCACCGGCACGCCCGTGGTCGTGCTCACCGCCCACGGCACGGTGAGCCAGGCGGTGGCCGCCATGCGGGCGGGCGCCTCGTCCTACCTGCTCAAGCCGTTCGAGCGCGACGAGTTGCTGGTGACGGTGGAGAAGGCGTTGCAGGAGGGCGCCCTGCGCCGCGACAACGCCGCGCTGCGGGCGCTGTTGCAGCGCCGACGCGCCGACCACGGCCTGGTCTTCCGCTCGACCGCCATGACGTCGCTGGTGGAGCAGGCCCGCCAGCTGGCCGCGAGCGACGCGCCTGCCCTGATTACCGGAGAGAGCGGCACCGGCAAGGAACTCATCGCCCGCCTCCTGCACCGGGACAGCCCCCGCTGGGAGCAGGCGTTCGTGGCCGTCAACTGCGGCGCGATCAGCGGCGAGCTCGCCGAGTCCGAGCTGTTCGGCCACGTGCGGGGCGCCTTCACCGGGGCCGATCGCGACCACCAGGGCCGCATGCGCGCCGCCCATGGCGGCACCCTGTTCCTGGACGAGATCGGCGAGCTGCCGCCGAGCCTGCAGCCGAAGCTGCTGCGCGCCCTCGAGGCTCGGCACGTGGATCCGGTGGGCGCCATCGCGCCCGAACCGGCCGACTTCCGCCTGGTCTGCGCGACCAATCGTGATCTGGCCCAGGCCGCCCGCGACGGCACGTTCCGGGATGATCTCTACTACCGGGTCGCCGTCGTGGTGCTGCGGGTGCCACCCCTGCGTGAGCGGCCCGACGACGTGGACCCGCTCTGGGATCATTTCACCCAGCTGCACGGCGGCGAGGGGGTCACGACCACCGAGGCGCTGCGCGAGGTCCTGCGCACCCGGCCGTGGCCCGGCAACGTGCGCGAGCTGCGCAACCTCAACCAGCGGCTGGTGGTCCTCCGGCGCGGGCCCGAGCTGGACGTCGCGGATCTCCAGCGGATCCAGCAGCAGGCCGGTGAGCCGGCCGCCCCGCCGGCCGCCATCACGTCGGCCAGCCAGTGGCTGGCGGCGTTGCCGCCCTCGGGGCTCGACCTCCCGCAGCTCGAGCGTCAGGTGATCGAGCACGCGCTCGTCCGGTTCGCCGGCAACAAGACCCGGGCGGCCGAATACCTGGGGATACCCCGGCACGTGCTCATCTACCGTTTGAAGAAGTACGCGGATCAGGACGGATAGGCCGGGATCCCGTCTCGTGCTAGCCGGCGGCCTGCCCGCGGCGTTCGTCGACCGTGTACCCGAGCATCTCGACACCGACGGTCTGCTGCCGCAGCCGCGCGAGGATCTTGATCCGCGCCCCCGCCTCGAGCGGATCGGTGGCCGCGAAGAAGGGCGCAAGCAGCGGGTCGGCCAGCACCGCGGCGCCGTACTCCCGGATGATCGCGCGCTCCTGCGCCGAGCCGCCGGAAGCGTGGGGAGCCGCGGCGCGGCGCCGACGGTGCGCAGCCTCGACGCGGTCGAACCAGGTTCGCGGCAGGACCGCCGCCGCCAGACGGCCGACCGGAGTGCGGCGTTCCTCGCGCATGACCCGGAACGTCCGCCGATCGATCCGCTTCTCCTGCCGCGCGGACAGGAGCGGAAACCCCAGCAACCGTGGAACCAGCCGGTCGATCAGACGGACCTGGAACTCGTCGTGCAGCCGGAACTCCGGAGGCAGGGCGGCCAGCGGCTCGTGGAGCCGGGCGAGCATGAACGGCGTCAGGTAGTCGCGGAACTCGCTGGCCAGGTTGAGGAAACGAGCGTCGCTCCGCAGGTAGATGAACGCGAACGCGCGCACGAAATCGCCGCGGGTCGCCCCGACGTCCGGGAACCGGATCCCACCGCGGTCGAGCGCCTCGCGCACCGCCGCCGTGCGCTCGCTGCGGTAGGCGGCCGGGTGCAGGAACGCCGGATCGCACACCACCCTCGACATCCCGAATTCGACGAGCTGGTCGAGGGAGAACGCCGCCTGCGGCACGGCCCACGGCTGCTTCTGGGTGAGCACCGGACCGCGGCCGCAGAGCCACAGGCCAGGATCGTGGTCGGCGGCACCGGCGAGGGTGTCGAGGAGGCCCCGCGGCGCGCCGTGGACCTCGGACTGGAATCCGTAGGTCCGGAAGAGGCGTTGCAGCGTCGCCAGATCGTGAGGCTGATCTCCCGACCAGTCGAGCTGACGGAAGGGCAACCGCAGACCGGCGGCGATCCGGCGGGCCAGTTCGAGGTCCCGCGGGTGCTGGTCGGTCAGACGGCTGTTGCCCACCGCATACATCAGGCGCGGCCTCGCGCCGACGTCAAGCAGCGCGGCCAGCACGGTCCGCGAGTCCAGGCCGCCGGTGCCGAGCAGAGCCAGCGGGCCGGTCCGGGCGATCTCGGCGAACACCGACCCGACCCGGTCGGCGTAATCGGCCACGGCCGATGCCAGCGAGGTGACGTCCAGGGCGGGCGCGCGCGGCGTCGGCCCGAGGTCGCAGACTGCGAGCGTCCCATGCGCGGGATCGAGCCGGAGCGCCTGCGTCCCGAACAGCCGTCGGACGTCCCGGTAGAAGGTCGACTCGCCGGCCGAGGTCCCGTCGAGTGCGGCGACCACGAACCGCAGAGGATCGAGGCGCCGCTGCGGCAACGCCCCGGCGCAGACGTGCAGGGAATTCGAGACGATCCATCCGCGGGACGAGGTCGCGTGGTAGAGCGAGAGCGTGCCGAGCGGATCGGTGAAGACCATGATCTCGCCGCCACGGCGGACGGCGACGGCGTAGTGTCCGAGGGCGTGGTCGCGCAGCGAGGCGATCCCGGCGGCCGCATAGTCGGCGAAGGCCGCGCGCAGGGCCGGCTCGCCGAGCTGGCCGTCGTAGATCAGGGTGCCCGCGGCGCAGATCCAGTCGCCACGGCCGCAATCGGCGAAGGTCTCCGTCTCGACCGCCCGCTTCCCGTAGACCTGCAGGTGGCAGTGGGGCTCCACCCGCTCGCCGGACGTCCGCAACCCGGCGTCCGCACAGAGTATCCGCGCAGCCTCGTGCATTTCCCGGCTCGACGCCAGGTGCCAGCGGGACATGGCTCCACCTGCTCGGTTGTCGACGCGGGCAGGAGGATACACCAGCGGAGCGGTCGCGTATATGGCGTTGGCCGGATGACGCTAGCGGCTACCCCGGCGCCGCCACAACCACACCCCCAGCGTCAGCCCCCACAGCGGCGCCGTGAAGGTCGCCACCGAGAGCACGTGGCGGTCGAACACGCCCTGCGGCACGGGCAGCAGCCCGAAGCGGACCGTGTCGCGGGTGACGGTCTCGGTCACGGGTCCGCCGTCGTAGAACCCGGCGGCCGCCAGGGGATCCTCGGGATCCACCTGGCGTTCCACCGTCTCGACCACCTGGAACTTGGTGTAGGCGTCGCGGCCGGTGGCCAGCCACACGACCAGCGACGCCAGGGTCACCGCCAGGCTCACGACCAGGAGCGTACGCGGCATCCCGCTACTCGGCCGCATCGGTTCCCGGAAGCTCACGTCGACGGTCACGGTCCGGCCGACCTTCGTGCCGATGATGTCCTTGCCGGCCGGCCCGCTGACGCCGTAGTCGGCGAGCGCGACGGTGAAGCTGGCGCGGACGGCCAGCAGGTTGCCGGGCATCAGGGCCTTCGTCTTGTCGCTCTCGGCCAGGTAGGTGGCGCGGCCCGCGATGGTCACGGGCTTGGTCTGGCCGCGCAGCGTGAACGTCCCCCGGGCCACGACGTCGAAGGTCTGGAACCCGTCGCCGCTCTGCACCGACTTGATCTGGTCGAGGCCGGTGATCTCCAGGGTGATCTCGGGGTTGCCCTCCGCATCGAGCCAGGCGGCGCTGCGCAGGTGCTCGTCCCGCAGGGGGATGCCCGTGTCCAGGCTCGCCACCGGCACCTTCAGCAGGCCCGTAGCGCCCTTGTCGGGATGAGCGGGATCGAACTCGAGGTGGCCGGTGATCTGGTTGGAGGTGCCGACGATGTCCTCGAGCGGCGCCTCGCTGGTGAAGGTGACGGAGTTGCGGCCGACCGTGTCGCCGACGTGGAAGGTGGTGCCGGCGGCCTGCGCGGCCGCGGCGACGACGAGGACGCTGAGCGCCAAGAGGGCGAGGAATCGCTGGAACATCTCGGTAGCCTCCGTTGAGACGGTGCCCCGGAGCGCGGGCGAGCGAGCGCCCTCCGCTCCGGTATCCTGACGTCCGCGGATCGGACGATCATGAGCGTGACGACAGGAGTAGCGACAAGACCGTTCCGTCGCCACCACTAAATTTGTTGCAACATGTTTTGTGGACTCAGCGTTCTTCCTGGACGAGCGTCCAGCCCTCCGCGGGCAGTCCGAGCTGCCCGGAAAGGACCATCGCCACGGTGCGGCCGCCGTCCCGCACGTAGGCCCGAGGCGCGGTGCTGGGCCAGAACCCCTCGCTGTGCAGGGCCACCAGGAGCTGCCGACGCAGGTCGTAGAGCTTGGCCTCGTCGGCGGAGATGACCAGCAGGTGGGACTCGCCGCAGTAGGTCCGCCCCGGAAGGTATTCGGCGAGCAGCGGGTCCGCCGCGCGCTCGGTGCCGTCGCCGCCGATGAGGATGACGGCCCGGACCGGCGCCTCGGGCGCGGTCAGGGTCAGGAGCACACGGCCGTCGTCCAGGAGCTCGCGGCGAGCGATCGTGCCGCCGTCCGTCAGCTCCCGTGGCGGGACCGCGAACGCCAGCTCGCCGGCCGGCTCGATGCCGCCTGTCAGCGGCGCCCGCAGGTCCTGCGCGAACCGCGCCATGAGGTCCGGCCAGCTCACCTCCAGGGCCGCCGACAACCGTGCCCGCACCTCGGCCTCGTCCCAGCCGTCGACCTCCGCCAACGTCCCCGAACCAGCCAGGTAGGCGCGGCGCAGCGCGTCCGGTCCGAGGTCGCGCAGCAGGAACCCGACGAACACTCCGGCCGGCGCGTACGTCAGGTCGGCCGACTGCTGCTGGAACCCGGCGCGGGTGAGCAGCTCGTCGACCGACAGGAAGCCGGACTCGAGCGTGGTGCGCCCGATGCGTTCCATGACCCGCCGGTCACGCCCCCAGCGGCCGCCGAGGTGCACGGCCAGTCCCTCCTGCAACAGGGGCAGCGTGTAGAGCGGCGGCTCGCCGAGCCAGGCGTTGGCCACCAGGTGGGCCAGTTCGTGGGTGTGGAACGGATGGTGGGTCGCCACGAGGTCGCTCTGCAGGATCGCCACGCCCGCCGTCGCGCCGCCGGCGAGCTGTTCGACCACCTCGGGCGCCGCCAGTAGGTAGCCGAGCTTGCCCGACGCGAGGCCGGAACGCGCCGCGTCTGACATCGCCAGGCTGGTCGCCATCGCGGTCACCGCCGAGTCGAGGTTCGCCAACAGGAACGGCGGCAGCGTCCACGACGCGCCGGGTCGCCGCTCGTACACCGTGACGTAGCGGCCGGAGGTTCGCGGCCCCAGGTCGGCGAGCAGGCGTTCGGGGCGGGCGAGCAGCCAGCCGCCGCGGCCGTCGGACTCGAACAGGTATTGCTTGCGGGCCTGGACCCCGGGACCCTCGACCTTCAGGACGATGCTCAGCTGATCCCGGAAGGGTCCGTTCGCCAGCCGGGTGGCCGGTCCGAAGCGGTAGGTGACGGTGGAATCGCGGATGGCGTCGATGTAGGTCCAGAGCGGCGAGTCGTTGTCCACCTTCGGGGCTCCGCCCGGGTAGCGGATCGCCAGGCGTCCGGCCGCCGCCAGGTCGGCCGCGCTCCAGCAGGCCTCCGCCCGCGGCAGGTCCCCGGCGACGGCGGCCTTGACGTAGCCGAAGAAGCGGTCGAACGCAGCGATGGCCTCGGGCGTGGATTGCGCACGCGCGGCCGCGGCCTGCAGCAGGCCGAGGCACAGGACGATCGCGAGGAGGAGTCGGCGCAGCACGGTCATATCGGCCGGAAACTACGCCGACGCGGCATGCAGGGCAAGGGTCTTGACGCGATTCTAACGCGCTCCGGCCCGCCGCAGACGATCCTGCATGAGCCGGTACCACCGCACGTAGAGCACGTAGAGCCCGGGTCCGGCCGGCAGGATCATCAGGAAGGCGAGCGTCGACTTCATGGCCAACGCGCCCAGGATCAGCAGCCCCAGCACCAGGGCGAAGACGAGGAAGAAGCCGACGAAGATGCAGAAATGGCCGATGGCACGCATGATGTCCTCCGGGGTCGAGGGCCGTGACATCATGATACCACAGGATGTGTCAATAAATCATCAAAAATGATGATCGGACAATAAACGGGCGACTAGAAGCTGTACCCCAGCGCGGCGCCGCCCATGGGCACGAATCCCTCGGAATTCACCAGCGGCGTGAACGCCAGGCGCATGAACAGGCCCCAGTCGCCCTGGTAGCGGTAGCCCAGGATGGCCGTACCGGCCACGTGGCTGTCGGGGTCGTCGTAGAGCAGATCGTCGGGGTTCGCGTCGTCGGGCACGGCGACGAAGGCCACGCCCGCGCCCAGTTCGAGGAAGCTGTTGCGGTCGCCCACCAGGTAGCTGACCGTGGCCGGCGCCACCACCTGTTCCTCGAACCAGCCGAGGCCGCCGCCGAGTCCGACCCGCATGGCCACCTTCTCGGTGACCAGCTGCTCGAAGTTCACGGACGCGACGCCGCCCGACCCCATGACCTCCACGTAGAACGACGAGTGCCGCACCCAGTAGCTCTGGGCCGAGGCGGGGACGGCGAGGGCCAGCACGGTGGCCAGGCAAGAGGCGACGCAGATGAGCCGACGCATGAGCGGATCCTCCAGGTGATGGTGCGGGTGGGGTCGTTCCCGGAACGCTAACACGGTCCGGTCGATCCGGCATCCGATATCCCGCTGGCGCGGTCGGGCCACGGACGCCATACTGGCACCATGCGGTATTCCAGCGACATCGTGGTGATCGACCTCGAGGCCTCCTGCCCCGACGAGGACCAGGGCAACAACTCGGTCGAGCGCAGCAGCATCATCGAGGTGGGCGCCGTGCGTCTGGACCGGCGCAGCCTGGAGATCGTCGCCGAGTTCTCCGAGCTGGTGCGCCCGATCGATTACCCGCTCACGCCGTTCATCACCGGGCTGACGGGCATCACGGCCGACCTGGTGGCCGGCTGCGACGACTTCGCCCGCGTCGGACGCCGGTTCCTCGACTGGTACGGCCCCCGCAACAAGGCCATCCTGGCCGCCTGGGGCGCCTACTACGACGTTCCGCTGCTGCGCAAGGAATGCGCGCGTTTCGACCTGCCGTTCCGTGAGCACATCGTCGGCGGCGCGTTCGACATCCGCGCGCTGGGCGTGGCCTGGCTCGCGAGCCAGGACCTCCGCACCAGCGGCGCCACCCTCGACACCGTGGTCGAGAAGATGGGGCTCGCCGGGCGATTCGAGAGCCACCGGGCCGTCGAGGACGCGCGGGCCACCGCCGCCGTGCTGCAGGTCCACCACCTCGGCCGCGCCGTGGTCGACTGAGCAGTTCCGGCGCGGACCTCGCCGCCGGAGCGCCGCCGCGGCGTCAACGGACCAGGACCAACCGTCGGTGGGCCACCACGCCCGGGGCCGCGAGCCGGGCCACGTACACGCCGGAAGCCAGCCGATCCGGATGCCAGGCCACCTGCTGCGGGCCGGCCGGCCTGGCTTCATCGAGGAGCCGCGCCACCCGACGGCCGGCCAGGTCATGGACCGTGAGCTGGACGCGGCCCGCGGCCGCGAGGTCGAAGGCAAGGGTGCAGGCCGGGTTGAACGGATTGGGGTAGGCCGTCAGCGGCCGCCCGGCCGGCGCGGCGGGCATGTCGGTCACCACGTCGAGCACCAGGAGCGCGTGGGCGGCCGTGGCGAGGGAATCCTCGAACGCGAGCACCGCAGCGACCGTCGGCACGGCCAGGCGCCAGCCGGCCAGCCGCGTCCGAGCCGCCGCGAGCACCGTCGCCTCGGCCGGCCGCAGCACGCTCCAGAGGCCGCCGCCCTGACCGTCGTCCAGTGCGAAGGAATCGACGAACCGGGGATAGTACGGACGGTGGAAGACGACCCCTTCGCGGATCGCGTTGGCCAGGTCGCAGAGCGGCGCCGTACCCGGCCCGTCGGCCACCGCGGGGACCGGGGCCGCCGGCCAGTAGGGCAGCGCGAGGGTGCAGGCCGGATTGCCCAGGTGCACCCACAGGGTGGTCAGCCAGGCCGGCTCCTGGGCGGGCGGCGGCGCCACACCCTGGATCGCCGCCGCCGATACGGTGCCGCCGCCGCAGATGCTGAAGTAGGTGTCGAACCACCCGTACAGGCTGTCCGGTTCGCCGCACTCGTAGCAGGGCAGCGGGAAAGGACGGCAGGCCCAGTCGGAGAAATCCCGTGCGTGCCGCCCGACCACCTGGGCCAGGTCCAGCCCGCCGGCCCCGACCCACGCCTCCACGAGGTCGGTGGAACGGACGAACCGCTCCTCGCCCGCCAGACCGTCGATGCCGGCGCCGGCGGTGTCGACGCAGGCGAAGTTGGTGCGGATCAGGAAGCCGGGCGCCGAAGCGTCGGCATCGTAGATCCAGAACTCATCGCGCGAGGCCTCGACGATCAGCGCCGCGCCGGTGGTGTCGATGACCCCGAAATTGGCATGCGTGTCGCGCAGTCCGTCGGTGGCCTCGAGCAGGGTCAGGAACTCGCGCACCGAGGGGCAGGTGCCGAGGGCCAGCCGCATGAACTCGCCGTTGGCCAGCGAGGCCGGCGCACCGAGATCGTCGACGTTCGCGTTGACCAGGGCGAAGCCGCGAAGGTTGGCCCCCATCCAGGCCGGCGAGTCCGGGCCGCCGTCGGCCGACACCACGGCGATGAACGGCAACGTCAGCGCGGTGTTGCGGTAGACCTCGTTGTCGGGGACGCCGGCGTTGTCACGCACCTTCCAGAGCAGGGGTCGGCCGTCGGCGGTCGCCCGTCCGCTCGCCACGCCGATGGTGCACTCCTCGGGCCGGGCGGCGCCGGTCGCCAGGAGCGCCAGAGCGAGCGCAGCAAGACCGATCGTCGTTCGGGCGGGCATGCGAGGCCTTCGGCTCGGGCAGGTGGATGCGACCGTCGTGATCCTAGCACACCTCGGGCTCCGGCGGCCACCGACCGCGGCCGCGCGCTACCGCACGAACAGCCATGGCCCCCGCACCGGCACGGCCTCCGCGGCCTCCCACCCGGCGCCGTCGAAGGCCAGCAGATCGGCCGGAGCGTCCGCCTCGCTCTCGAGGATCCAGCGCGCCAGCAGCCCCCGCGCTTCCTTGGCGTGCACCGTCACCACCTTGAGCGAGCCGTCCGGGCGGCGCTGCTTGAACACCGGCCAGATCACCGGTCCCTTCAAGGCATCCTGGTCGACCGCGGCCAGGTACTCGCCCGCCGCCAGGTTGATCACGGGCTCGCCGCGCCGGAGACGGCGGTTCAGCTCCGCGGTGATGCGCGGCCGCCAGAACGCCGTGAGCGTGGCCGCACCGTCGGGCACGAACCGGCAGCCCATCTCGAGCCGGTAGGCCTCGACGCGGTCGCACGGACGCAGGAGCCCGTAGAGCCCGCTCAGGATGAGCAGGTGGTCCTGCGCGAAGCGCCAGGCGGCCGCCGGAAGCGTCGCCGGTGCGAGGTGCTTGAACACCAGGCCGGTGAAGGCGCCCAGCGCCGGGCCCGCGGGTCGGCCGCGACCGCCCCACAGGCCGAGGTCGGCGCGCGTCGCGGCGGCCAGGGCCTGGCTCAGATCCATGATGCGCGCGAGGTCGGCCTGGTCGAGGTCCCGCACCTGCGCCGCGAGGGCCTGGGCCTCGGCCAGGAGGCGCGGCCGGGTCGTCCGCAGCGGCGGCGGCGCCGATGTCTGCCCGCACGCCATGGTCTTGGTGGTGTTGACGAGGATCTTCATGGCGTCCTTTCGCGATGACCTCGTCTTGATACCACAGGAGCGGCCGCGGGGCCACGCCCGGCCGACGGGGACTTGGGCCCGGCCGGGTTTCGTGCTACCTTGCCGCCAACCAACCTGGAGGTTGTCATGGCGCGCACCCTGCTGTTCCTGGGACTCCTCGGCCTGGCATCGCTCGCGACCGCGGACGTGGGCACCGTCACGTTCGTCGAATCGGTGCCGCTGGGAACCGAGGCCTACCTCGACCTGCCCGACCTGCCCCAGGCGCCCGACGTCTGGCTCGATCTGGTCCGGGGCGCCCGCACCTCGCTGGACATCTTCAGCTTCTACGTGTCGCCCGACCCGGATCGACCCGGCCCGCTGCGGGCCGTCCTCGACGCCGCCGAGGCGCGTGCGCGCGACGGCGTCGAGGTCCGCCTTCTGATCGACGCCAAGTTCGCCCGGACCTACCCCGAGACCCATGAGCGTTGGTCGGCGTTGCCGCACATGCAATCCCGACTGCTCGATTGCGAGGACGTCTGGGGCAGCGGCGTCCTGCACGCCAAGGGCATGATCATCGACGGACGGCGCTTCTTCCTGGGCAGCCAGAACTGGGACTGGCGCGCGCTCGTCCACATCCACGAGCTGGGCGTGGTCGTCGAACAACACGATCTTGCCGCCGACCTCGAACGCATCTACGCCGTCGACTGGGCGTACGCCGGCGGCGAGGAGATCCCTCCTCTGGCCGACGATGTCTCGGACGTGCCGGACTTCGCGCCGGTGCGCCGCCTGGCCCTGCCCGACGGCCGCGTGTGCGACGCCGTGCTGGCCGCCAGTCCGCCGCGCGCCCTGCCGGCCGGCGTCCCCTGGGACCTGCCGTTGCTCATCGACCAGATCGACAACGCGACCACCCGCGTCCGCCTGCAGATGCTCAGCTACAACCCCGGCGAGCGTGACGGCGGCTACTGGGACGTGCTCGACGCCGCGCTCCGTCGCGCCGACGCCCGCGGCTGCGAGGTGCAGATCATCCTGTCCAACTGGTCGAAGCGACACTTCATGGTGCCCTACATCAAGAGCCTGAGCGTGCTGCCGCACACCGAGGTCCGCTTCACCAACATCCCCGAGTGGTCGGGCGGGTTCATCCCGTTCGCACGGGTGGAGCACGCCAAGTACGTCACCTGCGACGGCCAGGCCGTGTGGCTGGGCACGTCCAACGGTTCACGCGACTACTTCGAGCAGTCGCGCAACATCAGCCTCTTCCTGCGCGGAGCCGGCGCGGCCGACGCGGCCGACCGCTTCTTCGAGGCCAGCTGGCTGAGCCCCTACGCCGAGACCGTCGACGCCTGTGCGGAGTACGAGCCGCCCCGGCGCCAGTAACCCCGATCAGGAGCCCTCATGATCCCGTTCCACGCCGTTCCCGACCGCCTCGAGAAGCACCGCACCGTGCTGGTGGTGATCGACATCCAGGAACGCTTCCGCGACCTGCTCCACGCCCGCGACCAGCTGCTCGCCGGCGCCGGCCGGCTCATCCGTGCGTTCCGCGAGCTGGAGATGCCGGTGCTGGTGACCGAGCACTACTCGCGCGGCCTGGGCGTCACCATGCCCGAGCTGCGCGCGCATCTCGTGGACATCACGCCCATCGAGAAGATCGCCTTCTCCTGCGACGGCGACCCCGGTTTCCGCAAGGCTCTCGACGCCCTGAACCGCGACCAGATGATCCTCTGCGGCATCGAGGCGCACGTCTGCGTCTACCAGACGGCGCGCGACCTGATGGACCGCGGCAAGCAGGTCGCGATCGCCGCCGACGCGGTGAGCGCGCGGCACCAGGCCGACCGGGAGATCGGCCTGCGGCACATGCAGCGCATCGGCGTCCAGGTGATGAACGTCGACATGATCCTCTTCGAGATCCTGCGCGAGGCGCAGACGGCCGACTTCAAGCGGATCCAGCCGATCCTCAAGGGCGATTAGATCACTCCGCGAAGATTGCAGTCGGGCCCCGGGCTCACGCTCGGGGCCCGGCTACGATCGGCCGGGCACGACCTAGCGGACGAGGGCAACCTTCGCCGTATCCGAACCTCTCGCGGACGTGACCCGGAGCAGGTAGACGCCGCTCGGGACGAGTTCGCCGGCGTCGTTGCGCCCATCCCACGCCGCATCATGGCGCCCGACGCCGAGCTGACCGTTGACCAGCGTCCTGATCCGCCGGCCGGCGAGATCATGGACGCAAAGGCTCACCGGACCAGCGCTGGTCAACTCGATGGTCAGGTGGGTCGTCGGGTTGAACGGGTTCGGACTCCCCGGCCCGAGCGTCACCGCCGAAGGGGTCTGCGACCCGGACGGCGACCCCTCATCGATCGAGACGCCGACGACGCGGGGGACGCCGCCGCCACACAGGTACTCGCCGTCTGCGGCGGTCCACCTCCACGCGTCGTGGACGAGCCATTCGTCCGGTGTCGCGATCGCGGTCCGGGTCGATCGGATCCAGTCGTTCAGATCCCGTGGACGACAGATCCAGACCGAGCCCATGCCGATGTACTCTTCAAGGATCCAGGTCAGCCACTCCGGGCGCAGACAACCTGAGGTGTACCATCCCGTTCCATCCGGAACATCGTGGCTGTAGAACGACAGCACGCCGCCGGCGAGTTCCTGCGCCATGAGGACCTCCATGCGGTGCCTGGCCCAGAGCTTGATCTCCGCCTCGGTATAGGTCGCATCCTGATCCAGTTCGTCGAGTTGCAAGGTCAGGGGCAAGCCCATGGCGTTGAACGGCTCACCGTTGGTCGGGCAGTAGACCCGGAACGTATCGGCAGGCACGTAGAGGCCCTCCGACCAGGGAAGCGTGAATCGCCGCAGGTACGCCCACTGCCCCGGATTGGTGAAGACCGTGCCGGCGATTCCACAACGGAAGTAGCGGTACCCCTGCTGGTGCAGGGCCCGCACGGCCGGCAGATCGAAGTCTTGATGGGGCAGGGCGAAGCCCTTGGCCACGTACGGGTCGTCGAGGTAGCTCCGCCCCGTGGCCTTCTCGAGTCCTTCATAGAGCCAGATGGGGTCCGTGTCGACCAGGAGCGAGTCCCAGCCCGTGGCGTTCAGCGTCAGCTCGTCCGAGGGCATGCCCGGGTAGTACTCCACGACCTGACCATAGTCATTGGGATCATAGACCGTCAGGCCATCGCGATGGCCGTTGGGGTCGACTGCGTGCCAGCGGCTGTGGGAACCGATCTCGACACCCTGGGCCCTCAGCGCCGCGAGGTCCGCAAACGTCAAGCCATGGCCCCTGGCGCCGACGTGGATCTCCGCGAGATAGAGGCCGAAGAGCGGAGGTAGGCCGGCGTCGGCGTAGGCCTGGGCGAACTGGCGGTTCGCGTTGCCGATCCCGTCATCCGTCGTGAAGACCAGGGCGCCCTCGGCGCCGCCTGGCAGGTACGGTTCATAGTCCTGGTCGGAGTACGTCACCACCCAGAACGGCTTGTAGTCCCGGGGTTCACCGCCAAGATCGCCCCCGAGGGCATTCGTGTCCCAGTGGTAGAACGACTGCAGCGACGTCGTGGTCTCGCAGATCGTCATCAGGCAGAAGCCCAGGTTCGGCTCACCGTTGACCATGGCCTGGACGAGCCGCCGCATCTTGAGCTGCACGTCGTGGCCGTTCTGGAACGAAGCCCAGCCGCAGTCGGGGTCCGCATAGCCGTAACCGTCGCACTCGTCGCCCCGGAAACGCGACATCTGCGAGCGGCCGAGGTCCCACATATGGAACGCAGAGGAGGTCCACGGCCAGGTGCCGCGAGACACCTCGGGATACCCCAGACTCCGGAGCGAGGCGGGATCCGAGGAGTCCTGGCAGCCCTGGATACAGGACTTCCAGGAGGCGTGAGCCTGGTGCGGATTCTGCCCGACCCCCATGGATTCCCACCAGCGCAAATCCCCGCTCCCGGTCAGGCTGGTCGCCATCAACGAATCAAGGGATCCGATGTACCAGTTGTTCTTGGCGATGACACCGAGGGTCGCCGCGACGATCGTGGCGTGCGCGGGAATGAACTGCTCGAACGGGACGTAGGCCAGGACCAGCCCCTGACGCGGGCCCGCCGACCAGTCGCGGGGCGTGGGCGTGAGCGACGTCGAGGAGGTGAAGTAGGTGCCCACGCCGTCCGGAGCTTCCGCCCGGACATAGGCCCAGGCGAACTCGCAATCGGTTCCCAGTTCGACGACGAGGTCCGGATCGATCGGGTAGGCGGGATGGTGGTGCGCCCCCGTTCCGGCGTCCATGGTGAACAGGACCGTCGTCTGCCTGGCGAACGCCGGCAGGAGGATCAGCGAGACGAACCAGCAACTCCACGGTAGCGCGCGGAGAAAACGACGCATCGGATGGACCTCCCCGTTCATGCATATCCATGGCACTTGGGGCGATCCCGGGTCCCGATTCGATAGAAAGACGCCGCAGACGAGAGGCCCCCACCCCTACATCAACGAGCGTACCATGGAAATCTTGCATCTACAATATCAACACCATCAATATCCGACATACGGCGTTTCGCCGACCGCGACGCAGCCAGCGCTAGCTCGCCGGCGTGATCACCACGTCGATCCGCCGGTTCATCGCCCGTCCTTCGGCCGTCGAATTGGGCGCCACCGGGCGATCCGGGCCGAAGCCCACCACCTCGAGCGTCCCCTCGGCAAGCCCGAGCCGACGCTCGATGCCGCCGGCCACCGTGGCCGCCCGACGCTGCGACAGCGTGAGGTTCGACGCCCGGCTGCCCGTGTCGTCGGTGTGGCCCTCGATGCGCACGGCCGCATCCGGAAACCGTCCGACGATCTCCGCGAGCAGGTCCATCAGCCGGGCCTGGCCCTCGGCCAGGTGCGCCTTGCCGACCTGGAAATCGAGGCCCGGAACCTGGATCACGATGGCGCCGTCGGCCCGCACCAGCACCTCGCCGGCGTCGTCGCCGAGGTCGGTCTTGATCTGCTTGATCTGGGCCTCACGTTGCTGGCGGGCGGTGAGCGCGCTCTCGGCCGCCGAGCGATCGGCCTCGGCCACGCCGGCCCGCAGCTCGGTCTCCCAGAGCTTCTGCCGGACGGAGCTCAGCTCGACCTTGAGCTGGGTGATGATCGCATCCTGGGCGGCGACGTGCCCGACCGCGAGCTCGCTCAGACGACGGTTCTCGACGCGGAGGCTGTCCACCTCCACCTGGCGCTCGAGGCGGACCGCGGCGAGCAGCGCCTGGAGCCGGGCCGCGGCCGTGTCGCCGGTGAGCGTCGGGTCGAGATCCACGCCCATCACCGTCGCCAGCTCCATGAGCGCCCGGTCGTAGCGGCCGAGCAGGTTCTCCAGCGGCTCCCGCGAGTCCTTCACGTCCCGCAGGAACGCCGCCCGGGCGGCCAGGCTGCGCGCGGCCGTCTCGAGCGTGGCCACCGCCTCAGGGTTCGGCGCCGCCTTCTCGGCCTCCTCGAACTGCTTGTCGAAGGTGCTCCAGGCCGCCGGCAGCGTGCCCTTGGCCCCGAGCTTGCGAGCCTGCTCGCGGTACATCCTGGCGGTGCTCAGCGGGTCGACGGGCTGATCCTGCGCCTGGTCGGCCAGAAGCGGCGTGGCCACCACCACGACCAGGAGCAGGGCGGTCATCCAGGACTTGGGCGTGATCATGACGGTTCCTCGGTTGACGTTGGGTCCTCGATCGCAGACGCGGCGCGGGCCGGGCCGAGGTCGTGACGGCGACGTTCGACGAGTTCCACGGCCGTGTCGATGACTCGTGACGGCATGAGGCCGTCCAGGCAGTTGAACAGCAGGCAGCTCTCCTGCAAACAGTAACGCCGGGCCGGACATTCCACCGGCGGCATCAGCGACGCGGTCCAGCGGCCCAGCACGCCCCAGCGACGCGGGCTCATGGTGGGCGCCGGCGGATAGAGCCCCACGGCCGCCAGATCGAGGGCGGCCGCCACGTGCAACGGGCCCGTGCTCGGGGCGATCAGCACGTCGCCGGCCGACAGGATGCCCAGGAAATCGCGCAGGGGAAAGCGTTCGGCCACGACCTCGACCTGCGGCTCGAGATGCGGCCCCACCGCGTCGATCACCAGCCGGTCGTGGTGGCTGCCGGTGATGAACACGCGCCACCCCGCCCGCCGGCTGAGGGCGTTGGCCACCGCGGCGAACCGCGCCGGCGCCCAGTCCAGCGCCGAACCGCCCGAGCCCGGGTGGACGTACGCGACGGTGCGGGCTCCGGCGGCCTCGGCGGCGCGGAATCGGCGGCCGAGTTCGTACTGCTCCGGCCCCAATCGCACGCGCGGCACCGCCGGCACGGCCGCGTCGGCCCGGGCGCCGGCGCCGGCGCCGGCGAGCCTCCGGATGAGGTCGACGTTGAAGTCGCGCTCATGCCGCGGCACGCGCGAACGCCGCTGCCAGCTCCCGCGGTTCAGCAACAGCCAGCTGGACGCCTTCGACCAGGGCCGTAGCGCCGCCTGACGCCGGCGTCGCGCAACAGCCGGGCCAGCGACGTCTGGTACTGCAGCACCACGGCCGCGTCGTAGCCTTCGGCCCGCAGCTGCGGCAGACGCTCGTCGGTGAGCGCGAGGTTCCAGGTGTAGTAGGCGTCGACGGACGGATCGTGCTCCACCAGCGGCGCGGCCTCCGGCGCCACGAGCGCGTGGATCTCCCAGTCGGGACGGACCCGCCGCAGCCAGGCCAGCGCCGGCAGCGAGAGCACCAGATCGCCCAGACGATCGCACCTCGCCACCAGCACCTTCATGGCCGGTCCAGCCGCCACAGCTTCACGTACTTGCTCAGCACGTAGAACGCCGACGCCTGGCAGAGCACCGTGCCCGCCCAGCCGTCGAGCACGCCGCCCTGCAGCACCCACATGCGCCAGAACGTCGCCTGGCTGCGCACGGCCGCCTGCGCGAGGCTCCCCCGGCGCCCGGCGGCGTGCAGGTCGGCCGCCGCCGCCGTGGTGTAGCGGTCGAGCTTGCCGATGTACTGCTCCATCGTCTCGTACGGGTAGTGCTCGAGCAGGCCGTCGAGCCGCCCGAGCGGGCCGCGGACCTCGACGGCCTCGTGCACCGGACGGTCGTCGAACCCGGCGCGCTCCCGGTCGAACAGGCGCACCACGTGATCGGGATGCCAGCCGCAGTGACGGATCCAGCGCCCGAGGAAGCGGCTGAGGCGGTTGATCGTGAAGGCCGCCTCGGCCGGCGCCGCGGGCAAGGCGGCGATCGCGGCCGCCAGCGGCGGCGTCACCACCTCGTCGGAGTCGATGCTCAGCACCCAGCGGCCGCGGCAGAGCTCCGCCGCGCGCTGCTTGGTGCGGCCGAAGCCCAGCCATTCCGACTGTTCGAGCCGCGCGCCATGGCGGGCGCAGACGGCCGCGGTGTCGTCGGTGCTCTGCTGGTCGAGCACCACCACCTCGTCGCAGAACGTCAGCGACGCGAGGCAGCGATCGAGCGCCCGGGCGTCGTTGCGCGTGATGATGGCAGCCGACACCTTCACCGGGCGCTCCCGTCGCGGAAGTCGAGCAGCACCTTGCCGACGTTGGCGCGCTGCTGCAGGCGCAGATGCGCGGCGCCGGCCTCGTCGGCCGGGTAGATCCGGTCGATGCACGGCGCGATGTCGCCGGCCGCCAGCCAGCCCAGGAGCTGGCGCATCCAGAGGTCGAAGCGATCGACCTGATCCCAGAGACGGCCGAGGTTGACGCCGGCGACGGCCTTGTTGTCGTTCATCAGGCGCACGGGGTTGAGCTGCAGCCAGGGCACGCGGGCCAGGGTCTTCAGCGCGCCCAGGTTGCCCCCGCCGCCCTCGGTGGCGCTCGAGAATCCGTGCAGCACCAGGCGGCCGCCCTTGTTCAGGCTGCGGTAGCTCTCCATGATCCAGCGGCCGTGCCGCGGCTCGAGCGCGACGTCGCAGCCGCGGCCGCCGGTGACCGCGCGCACCGCGTCGGCGAAGCGCTCCTGGCGGCTGTCGAACACGGCCAGGCACCCCTCCTCGCGCAGCAGATCGTGCTTGGCGGGGGACGCCGTGGCCACCACCTCGCCGCCGGCCAGCCGGACGAGTTGTCGGGCGGCCGTGCCCACGCCGCCGGCCGCCGAGTGCACCAGCACCCGCTCGCCCGGATTCACGTGCACGAGCACCCGCAGCATGATGGTCGCCGTGAGGTAGTTGACCGGCAGGGCGGCGGCCGCCTCGAGGCCGACCGCATCGGGCAGAGGGAAGGCCTGCGCCGCCGGCACGCACACCTGGCCGCGGTAACCGCCGAAGTTGCAGATGGCCGCGACGCGCTCGCCCACCCGACTCGCGGGGACGTCGTCGCCGACTGCGTCGATGGCACCGCTCACCTCGTACCCGACCACCGCCGGCAGGGCGGGACCATCGGGGTAGAGACCCAGCCGCACCATCACGTCGGCGAAGTTGACGCCCGCGAAGGCCACCCGGACGCGCACCTCGCCGGAGCGGGGCTCGGCGGCCGTCGCCTGGCGAGGTTCCAGCACCTCGGGCCCGCCGCGGCGGGTGGTCACGATCTCCAGCATGCCTGCTCCCCGGTGGTGCCGACGGCCGCTAGCCGCAGCACTTCTTGAACTTCTTGCCGCTGCCGCAGGGGCATGGGTCGTTGCGGCCGATCTTCGGTTCCTCGCGCACGTACGGCTGGGTCTTCACCGGGCTGCCCTCGACGAAGTACCAGGCGCCGTCGTGGCGGGCGAAGCTGGCCAGCTCGTGGTGCCGGCGCTGCGCGTCGTCGTACGTGTACTCGCAGGCGAACTCCACCAGCCCGAGGTCGTCGTCCTCGCCGCCGCTCTCGGTCCGGATGATCTCCAGACCGTGCCAGGTGCTGTTCTCCGCCCACTCGCGCACGCCGTCCTCGTCGTGGTCCTCGCGATGGTCCGGATGCAGCGAGCCGAGCAGGAAATCGACGGCCGCCTGGGTGTAGGCGGTGTAGCGGGCCCGCATCAGGGCTTCGGCGGTGGCCGCCGGCTGCTCGCCGGCGATGATGGGGGCGCAACAGGCCTCGAGGGACTTACCGGAGCCGCAGGGACAGGACATGGTGCTACCTCGTCGACGGTGGTCGGGCCGGCGGGGCCGGCGGGATGGTACTCCTGGTTCCGAAGGATAGGAACGACTCGGCCCGGGTTCAACTGCCGTTCCTGGCCGGTACGCCGGCCAGGCGCGTCACCAGCCACCGCCGCGCCGGTTTCTCGAGGCCCTCGTAGCAGGCCGCGCTGACCGCCGTGAGCAACGCGAACAGCACCGGCAACCGCGCCGGGCCGGCGTGGTCAGCCACCCGCGAGGCCACGTCCGCGATCACGGTCAGCTGGATCAGATAGAAGGCGTATGATACGCGCCCGAGGTACACCAGCGGCGGCGAGCCGAGCAGGCGCGCCGGGCGGTGGTCCAGGCACAGGGCGAGGATCAGTAGGCCCGTCGCCCCGGCGACGCCGAGGTGCAGGGCGTACTGCCAGCCCGACGGCGCGGAATCCTTGAGCGCCAGCATGACCCCGAGCGCCGCCACCAGCAGCACCGTCGTCGATCCCGCCAGACGGCCCGCCCTCCCGGCGAGCAGCCGGCCGTCCCGGTGCACGAACGCCGCCGCCACGCCCACCATGAACTCGGGCAGGCGCCCGGCCAGGGTCATGCGCAGCATGTGGTCGCGGTCGGCCAGGAAGCCGTGCCAGTGCCAGCCCAGAGCGTCGGCAACCCGCCAGGCGAGCTCGCCGAGCAGGACGGCCGACACCACCAGCAGGGCCAGCACGGCCAGCAGGCGCCCCCACTGCGCCCGCCCCAGTTCTGCGGAGCGACGGCCGCCGAACACGGCCACGTCGATCACGAGGCAGATCGCCGGTACGAGGACGTAGAACGTCTCCTCGATGGTGAGCGACCAGGCCTGCGGCAGGCCCTGGTAGAGCGCGCCGGCGAACCAGCCCTGGCTCATGGTCAGGGTGACCAGCCAGCCTGCGTCCGGCGCCTGGCGGCCCAGCGCCCAGGCGGCCAGGTGCTGGACCAGGGCCAGGGCGAGGAAGAGCGGCCAGATCCGGGCGATCCGCCGCCAGAGGAACGTGCGCAGACCGACCCGGCGGTCGCGCAGCGCGTCGAAGTACAGCCGGACGAGCAGGAATCCCGACAACACGAAGAACATCGGCACGCCCAGGTAGCCGTGCGCCCACACCGCGCGCAGGAACACGCCGTGGCCCTGATCGGGCGCGGCCATCACGGCATAGTGGAACAGGAACACCAGCAGCGCGGCCAGCGCGCGCAGGGTCGTCAGGGGGCGGATCTCGCCCGTTTCCGGAACCTGGGTCGTCATCGCCTGAGCATTCCTCACCCGGGTGCTCCCTGCAACCCGCGAATTGCGGCCGCTCGCCATCTTCGACGTTCGCGGACATATTGTGGCCCTGCCGTCCGTCCCGAGCCGGAGTGAACGATGCCGAAGAACCCGCCGCGCCCCCTACGGGCCGCCGCCTGCCCCGTCCGTCGCCCCTCGCCGCAGCGCTGGTTGCTGGCCGCCGCCGGCGTGGTGTGCTGCGGCCTGGCGGCCGTCGGCCTGGTCCTGCCCGGCGTGCCCACCACGGTGTTCCTGATCGCCGCCGCGTGGTGCTTCACCCGCAGCTGCCCCTGGCTGGAAGAGCGGCTGGTGCGCGCCCCCCTCTTCCGGCCGTTCGCCCCGTACCTCGAGCCGGGCGTCCCGATGCCGCGCCGCGCCAGGATCGTGGCCCTGGCGAGCATGTGGACGGCGATCGCCGCGAGCGCCCTGGTGCTGGCCGCCGGCTGGGCCGTCACCGCGCTTCTGGTGGCCGCCGGCGTGGTCGGCACCGTCGTGATCGTCCGCGTCCGGCAGGGCACGCGGTCCTCCTAGACGACGGCGGGCCACGGTCCGCCGGCCCGCTGCCGGGTCGCCCGTCGCTCGGGCCCGCTCCTTCGCCGCGCTCCAGCCGTTGTCGCCGGTGCGGCTCGCCCCCCACCGGCGGACGGCCGAGGCCACCACGCCCATGATCGCGCCGCCGGGCACGAAGCCGCTCGCCATCAGCGCGCCGCGCTCGCGGCCCTTGGTCTGCGTCTCCTGGCTGCCGCCCTGCGCCACGACGTGGGCGATGAGGCCGCCGGTGACGAGGTTCATCGGCAGATCGCGCTGCGTACGCTCGCCCTTGGCCTCGTCGGCGGCCTTGTTGGCGCCGCCGGCCGCCAGTTTCACCTCGCCGACGATGATGTCGCGGCTCCTCCTCACACCGATGAGACCCGCCATGGCGATCGCGTCGATGCCGACCGGGCGGACGACGTCGTCGACGATGTCGCCGGTGTCCATGCCGGCCAGGCCGTCGAGCGTGTACGTGGTGCCCTTGATGTCCGTACCCTTGCCGGGCAGGCCGGTCATCGACGTCATCACGAACCAGCTCAGGAACCAGCGGCAGGCGACGATGAGCGCCTGGCGCCGGCCGTTGATGGCGGCCTCGGTCATGAGGGGGAACTCGAGCCGCACGTCGATGCTGAGCTTGCGCCCCCGGGCGATGACCATGATCGAGATGGTCTCGCGCCAGACGCTCAGGGCCAGGGAATCGCCTGTGAGTTCGGGCACGCTGGTCTCCGCCGGGACCACCGGCCGGTTGGCTTCGCCCGTCCTCGACCAGCGGTCGGCATTCCCGGGCGAGTTCGTGCTGCAGCCGCTGGCGTCCAAGGAGACGTCCGGGGCGCGGGCTGCGGACGACGAAGGGCGCCGAACAAGGGCGGGATCGCGGGAAATCGGTCTTAGACCGTCGTTTCGACCGGCCCGAACACCCGGTCGCTCCGGCGCACGAGCCAGGCCGCGCTCTGAACCTGCAGCACGAACGCGAGGGCCACCACGAGGGCCGCGCCGGCGCCCCGCGGGCCCAGGACCGTCATGGCCAGCGCCAGCGCCAGCGACAGGTTCCGCATGGCCGTGCTGAAGACCAGCACCACCGCCTGGTCTCGCGGGAGCCACCGACGCGCCGCCAGGATGCTCAACGCATAGGCCAGGACGTAGAACGCGACGAGCGGCGGCACGAGCTTCAGGAGCGGCAGGGGGTCGGCGACGATGGCGCGGGCGCGCAACGCCATCGCGAGCGCGATGATCGCCAGGACCGCCACGGTCGACAGCTGCGGGAAGTGAGGCTTCCAGTCCCGGTCGTATCGGTCCGGGCCCAGCCGGCTCCGCAGCAGCGATCCGGTCGCCTGCCCGGCCAGCAGCGGCACGAAGATCACCAGCAACACCTTCTGGACGAGGCTCGCGAGCGACAGATCCACCGCCTGCCCCATCAGCAGCCAGGCGTAGAACGGCACCAGCAGGCCGCCGAGCACGAGGCCCAGCACCGACATCTTCACCGCGGCGCCGACGTGGCCGTGGGCGAACTTGGTCCAGGAGATGGTCATCCCGCTGGTCGGCAGCGTGGCCATGAGCAGCAGTCCGAAGGCGCGCACCGGCTCGTCGGCCAGGAACAGGCGGCCGAGCCCCCACCCCGCCAGCGGCAGGATCACCAGATTGCCCAGTTGCACGAGCCCCAGGAGCCGCCAGTGGCATTGCGAGAACAGACCACGGACATCGAGGGTGACCATGATGGGATAGACCATCAGGATCGTCACCGGCAGGATGAGGCTCCGCAGGGGCCGCGCGTCCCAGAGCCAGCCGCCCAGGAAGCCGGCCACCATCGCCACCGTGACCGCCCACACCAGGTGACGCTGCAGCGTCGCCAGCACTGACCACATGCCCGCTCCTCATCGTTGATCGGTCTCCGACCGCACCACCATACCCGCAAGCGCGGCAGCCTGCCATGGTGTTGCGCAACCCGGCCGCCTCGCCTTGCCCGCCCCTCCTCCGGGCACTATCATGGACGGTCTGCAGATCGAGATCCGGAGCGGCGCCCGGCGCCGTCCTCAACCGCCAGCCGGAGGCATGCCATGCTGAAGCGCGCAGCCGATTCCCCGTTCCCCTCCCTGGTGGACCGCTTCGTGTCCTACGCCAAGGTCCACACGCAGAGCAGCGAGGAGAGCGACACCTACCCCTCCACCGCCATCCAGTTCGACCTGGCACGGATCCTGGTGGAGGAGCTCAAGGCCATCGGCCTGGCGGACGCCGCGGTCGACGAGCACTGCTACGTCACCGCCACTGGCGGCCACCCCCGGCTGCGAGAACGTGCCGGCCATCGCGTTCATCTCGCACATGGACACCTACCCCGAGGTCTCCGGCAAGGACGTCAAGCCCACCTTCCACGCGAACTACCGGGGCGGCGACCTCGCCCTGCCCAACAACGGCATCGTGATCAAGGCCGCCGAGAATCCCTACCTGCAGCAGTGCCTCGGCGAGACCATCATCACCGCCGACGGCACCACCCTGCTGGGCGCCGACGACAAGGCCGGCATCGCCGAGATCATGGACGCGCTCACCCGCATCCACGAGAATCCCGACTGGCCCCACGGCCCGATCAAGATCGCGTTCACGCCCGACGAGGAAGTGGGCCAGGGCGTCAAGCATTTCGACGTCGAGAAGTTCGGGGCGCTCGTGGCCTACACCATGGACGGCGGCATGCGCGGCGAGGTGGAGGACGAGACCTTCTGCGCCGACAGCGCCATCGTCAAGTTCACCGGTCGCGACATCCATCCCGGCTACGCGAAGGACAAGATGATCCCATCGGTGAAGGTGGCCGGGGCGTTCCTGGCCGCCCTGCCGCGCGAGGGTGCGCCCGAGACCACCGAGGGACAGCAGGGCTACATCCACCCCATCGCGATCAAGGGCAACACCAGCGAGACCGAGGTCACGCTCCTGATCCGCGACTTCGACGTCGAGCAGTTGCCCGTCAAGGCCGACCTCATCCGCCGGTACGCCGCCAAGGCATGCGAGCAGTGGCCCGGGTCGAAGGTCGAGGTGGAGATCAAGCAGTACTACCGCAACATGAAGTATGATCTGGCCAAGGAGCCGCGCGCGATGGACTACGCCATCGAGGCCATCGAGCGCGCGGGCATGAAGCCCCACCGCGGCAGCATCCGCGGCGGCACCGACGGGTCGAACCTCTCGGCGCGCGGCCTGCCCACGCCCAACATCTTCACCGGCGAGCAGAGCTTCCACGGCTACACCGAGTGGATCTGCGTCAAGGACATGGAGCTGGCGACGGCCACCATCCTGCACATCATCGACGTCTGGCGCGAGAAGGAAGCCTGACCCGCGGGCTCCGGCCCGAGACGGCAACGTCGCGAGGGCCGCACCCATCGGGTGCGGCCCTCGCCGTGTCCGCTCATTGACCTGTCCGGCTGCTCTAGTAGAGCGACTTGACCGACGACCAGCTATGGGTCTCGGTCGCCAGCACGCCGCCCATCTCCACATGCACCACGCCGCATCCCTCCACCGAGTCGACGATGAGGAAGAACAGATCGGCCACCTCGGGACGGAAGTCGATCACCTGCTGGGTCTGGTCGCCGTCGCTAGTCACCACGCAGGAGCCGGCGACGTCACCGCAGTCGGTGACCAGGTACATCTTGACCTGGAACTCGCCCGTCATGGGCGTGGCGAACAGGCGGATGTCGTCGCCCGCGCGCACCAGGGCGCGCCACACGGCGTCCGGTCCGGCGGCCGGCTGGTCGTCGCACCCGAGGTAGTCGTTGTCGAACTGGCAGAGATCCACGTCGAAGGACGTGAAGCCCTGGTCGATGAGGAAGGCCGCCGAATCGCAGGTGTCGTTGTCGATCGGATTGGCAACCGCCACCGCCGCGATCATGGCCAGCAGGATCGTGATAACCGTCTTCATGATGGATCTCTCTCCAGAAACGGAACCGGGTCTTGGACGCTCGGTTTCCCCCGAGTTCGTCGCGTGTTTTCGTGACATCATGATACCACAGAACGCACGGTGTGGCAAAAATAAGGCCTCTGAAACAAACTATCCCGGATCTGGAACACATGAAGCCCTATTCATCAAAGGCGACAACTCGTCCGATATTTTACGTTTACCACGCCGTTTCCCCTGAACATTCCCCCCGCCGAGCGGGTATCCTGGCGCGGTTCCAGACGCCTTGACCCGGTCCGGAGGTTGGACATGCATTCCGAGAAGACCTTGCGCGCCCAGACTGGCTGGGGGTGGCTCGGCCTGAACCTCATCGTTTACGCGGCGAGCGTGATCTTACTGATCGAGGCCATCGGCAGCCGTGACGGCGCGATGCTCGTCGCCTCGCTCGTGATGCTGGTCGCGAACATCATCGTCTCGAGCGGGTTCTTCATCGTCAACCCGAACGAGGCCGCCGTGATCCTGCTGTTCGGCGCCTACCGGGGCACCTGCAAGGCCAACGGCTTCCGCTGGGCGAACCCGTTCTTCACCAAGCGCAAGATCTCCCTGCGGGCCCGCAACCTGAACGGCGAACGCCTGAAGGTGAACGAGAAGTCCGGCAACCCGATCGAGATCGCCGCGGTGGTGGTCTGGCAGGTCCGCAACACCGCCCAGGCGATGTTCGACGTCGACGACTACAACTCCTACGTCGAGATCCAGAGCGAGTCGGCGGTGCGCCACCTGGCCAGCCGCTTCGCCTACGACGGCGGCGAGCACGAGGTCACCCTGCGCGGCGCCACCGACGAGGTGAACGAGGAGCTGCAGAAGGAGCTCCAGGAACGGCTCGACCGCGCCGGGGTGCAGGTGATCGAGGCCCGCCTGAGCCACCTGGCGTACGCGCCCGAGATCGCGCACGCGATGCTCCAGCGGCAGCAGGCGAGCGCCGTGGTGGCGGCCCGGCGCACGATCGTCGACGGCGCGGTCGGCATGGTGGAGATGGCGCTCGTCGAGCTGGCCGAGAAGAAGATCGTCGACCTGCCGAGCGAGGCCAAGGCGCACCTGGTGAGCAACCTGCTGGTGGTGCTCTGCAGCGACCATGCCGCCCAGCCGGTGGTCAACGCGGGCGCCACGCACTGACGCGGGTTCAGCTCGCCGGCGTCAATCGGTACTGCTTCATCTTGCGCCAGAGCGTGCTGCGGTCCATGCCCAGCCGCGCGGCCGCACGGGTGCGGTGCCAGCCGGTGGCCTCGAGGGCGGCCAGGATGCGTTGCGGCTCAGGCAGGTCGGCGGCGGCCGGCGGCGCGGCCGGCGGGCTGGCGCCGCCGACCTCCGGGGGCAACGCCTCGGCGTCGATGACCCAGCCGTCGCTGAGCACCAGGGCGTGCTCGAGCGCGTTCTCGAGCTCGCGCACGTTGCCGGGCCACCGGTGGGCCATGAGCCGGGCCATGGCGTCGCGGGCGATCGCCACCTGGCGCGCCCCGAGACGCGCGAGGAGGTGGGCGGCGAGCGCCGGGATGTCCTCGCGCCGCTCACGCAGCGGCGGCAGCTGGAGCTGGACGACCTTGAGCCGGTAGTAGAAGTCCTCGCGGATCGCGCCCCGCGCGAGGAGCGCCTCGAGGTCGCGGTTGGTGGCCGACACCACGCGCACGTCCACCGGCCGCGGCCGGTTGTCGCCCACGCGTTCGATCACCCGCTCCTGCAGCACCCGGAGCAGCTTGACCTGCACGGCGCCGCTCACGTCGCCGATCTCGTCGAGGAAGATGGTGCCGCCGTGGGCCTCCTCGAAGCGGCCGCGACGGTCGGCCACGGCGCCGGTGAAGGCGCCCTTCACGTGTCCGAACAGCTCGCTCTCCAGGAGCGTTTCGGCCAGCGCAGAGCAGTTCACCGACACGAAGGGGCCGTCCGCCCGCCCGCTGCCGTCGTGCACCGCTCTGGCCACCAGCTCCTTGCCGGTGCCGCTCTCGCCTCGGATCAGCACGGTCGCCTCGGTGGGAGCCACACGCTCGATCAGCTGGTAGAGCTGCCGCATGCGGCGGTCGCCGCCCACGAGGCCACCGAGTTCCGTGCGGCTGCTGCTCTCGCGCCGCAGCTCGGTGACCTCGGTGACGTCGCCGAGGATGAGCGCGATGCCGCCGGGCCCGCCGTCGCGTCCGGGCAGGTGGGCGGTCCGCAGGAGGACATGGCCGCGCCTGGCCTCGGGCAAGGCGACGGTGGTCTGGAAGTCGACGATCGGACGACCGTCCCGCAACGCGCCCTCGAGCGTATCCCGCGGGCAGGCGCCCTCGCCGAAGAGGGTGCAGACGCCACGTCCGAGCAGCTCGGCGGCCGGACGCTGCAGGATGGTCTCGGCGGCGGGGTTGAGGTCGCGCACGCGGAGGTCGTCGTCGATCAGGATCACCGCCTCGCGCAGGACGGCGGCGATGGCGCGGAAGGCGCCGAGGTCGAGGTCGGCCAGCATGCTGGTCGAGCCGTGCAAAGCGAAGGACATGGCAACGCTCCCCGAAATGTTGCATGGACAACATTATGTTGCATCAATGTGATGCAACATGTCGTCCCCCGCAACCCAAGCCGTGTCGAACATCCCCCTGTCGCAACTGCAACATATCAGGAAATATGAACTTGAAAGAATTTACCAACATCTCGGACAGCTGGCATCCGGCGTGCATTGACAGGCCCGAACAATCGCTGCCCCCGCCGCCGCCATGGACGCGACGGCCCGACCAGGAGGATGGACATGAGCAACGTGATGCAGTTCAACGCCAGCAACTTCGCCAACGAAGTGACCGAGAGCAGCCAGCCCGTGCTGGTGGACTTCTGGGCCCCGTGGTGCGGCCCCTGCAAGATGATCGGCCCGGTGATCGAGGAGCTGGCCGGCGACTACGCCGGCAAGGTCAAGGTCGGCAAGGTCAACGTCGACGACAACCAGCAGCTCGCCGCCCAGTTCGGCATCCGCGGCATTCCCACGGTGATGCTCTTCAAGGGCGGCAAGATGGTCGGCAGCTTCGTCGGCCTGCAGCAGAAGGGCGATCTCGCCGCCGCGATCGACAAGGTCCTGTAGCTGTCCCACCGCATGGTGCACGCAGGCTGCGAGGCCGCCGGCGACCCGCCCCGGAGTCGCCGGCGGTCTTGCGTTTCCCGACCCGCGAGCGCACCTTGAGACCGACGAGCCTTCTGTCTTCCAGCCCGGGAGTGGCGACATGGCCGGCATCCTCGACGGCGTCCGCAAGATGTTCGGTGGCGCGGGCGGCGGCCCCAACAACCTGGTCTTCATCGTGTTCGACAGCTGCCGCTGGGACGCCTACCAGGCCGCGCGCACGCCCAACCTCGACCGCATCGCCCAGGCCCAGCCGCGCTACAGCTACGCCAGCTGGACCAGCCCGAGCCACTACACGATGCTCATGGGCATGGTGCCCCACCAGAGCCCCAAGGGCGTGTTCGCGAGCAACGTCTACCGGGAGGAGTTCGCGAGCTGGTCGAACCGCCTCGGCATCTCGGCGGTCGAGTTCTCGGCGTTCGTTCCCCAGCTCAGCCTGGCGCACTTCCTCAAGGCGCAGGGCTACTGGTGCGAGGGCTGGGTGTCGCTGCCGGTGCTCAACCCGATGACGAGCATGGCGGCTCACTTCGACCGGTACGAGCTGGCGCCGTCGCACAACGACCTGAGCCTGATCTTCGACAAGCTGCAGTTCCGCGACCAGCAGCCGAGCTTCTTCTTCATCAACACCGGCGAGACGCACTACCCGTACCTGCTGCCGGGCGAGACGGCCGACGACCTGCCTCATCTCTCGGGCGTGCACGGCGTGTTCAAGTCCCTCGACGAGTTCCTCAAGAACCCCGGCGAGTTCATCCACGACCGCCGTGAGGACGAGTTCTTCACCCCCGCGCAGTTCCGGGCGTTCTACGACAAGCAGGTGGTCTGCGTGGAGCACCTGGACGGGGTCGTGGGCCGCTTCATGGAACGGTGCCCGGCCAACACCTACTTCATGATCATGAGCGATCATGGCGAGCTGTTCGGCGAGGAAGGCTACTTCGGCCACGGGCCGATCTTCCACGAGAAGGTCTTCGAGGTCTTCTACCTCGAAGGCCGCCGGCCCTAGCTCGAGCTCCCGCAGCAGCGGGCGACGATCGCCGGCGTCACCTCGTCCAGCCGCGTCTTGCCGGCCACGAACTCCCGGGCGCCCGGCCCCCAGGCCGCCAGCGGCACCGGGTTGCGGGTGTGGGTCTTGACGTGCAGGTCCTCGATGTTCCCGTGGTCCGAGCAGAGCACCACCAGC
This sequence comes from Candidatus Krumholzibacteriia bacterium, assembly GCA_041390065.1. Lineage (GTDB taxonomy): Bacteria > Krumholzibacteriota > Krumholzibacteriia > LZORAL124-64-63 > LZORAL124-64-63 > Glo-17. Next base: position 172,838 of record JAWKQQ010000010.1, on the reverse strand, counting down.
ACCCCGTCCGGCCTCCCCTCCAGCACCGCCTCCAGGAACGCGTCGTAGCGCGCCAGCTGATCCTCGCAACGCGCCCGCTCGCCGGTGTGGCCGGCCTTGTCGGTCAGGAAGTACTCGTAGAGCAGGAGGTCGTGGAGGCCGAGGTTGATGGCCAGAACGTCGCCCGCCTGGGCCGGCGACAGCCGCGGCGCGTCGAACCCGAGCTCGCGCAGTTCGACCCCCGTGAAGTCCTGGTAGAGCGAGCGTCCGGCCGCCATGTCGGGCACATCGAAGAACGGCAGGTCCGCGGCCAGGTTGGCCACCGTGGTGGCCGACATGCGCAGCTGCCGTTCGCGCGGCCAGTCGAAGAACGGCGAACGGAAGGTGTTGAAGAACGCGGCCTTGCGGCCGCGGTCGTGCACCTGCTTGAGCAGCGAGTGCGCGAGCAGCACCCCGCGCAGCGTGGGGCCCGGAAAGCCCGACAGATGCCGCCCCTGCACGGCCTGGGCGTTGATGCCGGTCAGCAGGGTCGTCTGGCCCGTGGCGCTCTGGGGCAGGCCGCCGATCCCGAGGCAGGCGTCCAGCGGAACCGCCCAGCCGCCGTGCGCGACGGACACCGGCTCACCCGGCCGGCCGGCGACCGGCCAGCGCAGCAGCCGCCCTCCGTAGCTCCAGCACGGATTGCGCTCCGGGTCGGGCTCGCCCCAGCCGAGGCCGTCGACGAAGAGCAGCGCCACCGGCCGCCGAGTCGCCATGGGCATCCTCCGCATAAAGAGTCGAGGCTCCCCGCGGGCGGGAAGCCTCGACAAATGGTACCCCGTACGGGACTCGAACCCGTGTTACCGGCGTGAGAGGCCAGCGTCCTAGGCCACTAGACGAACGGGGCACAAGGCGTCGTGGTTGCCCGGGGAGGACTCGAACCCCCATTGACTGATCCAGAGTCAGCTGTCCTACCATTGAACGACCGGGCAATCGTGGGTGCGAATATAATGAAGGGGTTCGGAGCTCGCAAGCAATTAGTTGAGCCACAACTCCTGTCATTCTGGCATGTTCGGCAGCCTGGCGGACATCTCGCGGAAGAGCGCTTCCGGCCCCGTGATGGCGCCCGGCGAGACGTTCCAGGTCGCCGGCAGCAGGACGAATGGCATGGTCTGCGGACCCCCGAGACCGCCGTGGCTGCTGGTCTGTTCCTCGAACACGACGACGCGCTTGCGGTCGGCGAGCCAGGCCCCGTTGAGGATCAGGTCGCCGCTCGACGGACCGTCGATCAGCCGCACCAGCTCCGGCCCCCAGCGTCGGGGCTCGCCGAACGGCGCGAGCGGATCCTGATCGGCCACCTCGCCGGTGTTCAGGTTGCGGATGCCATGCTGGCCGAGCGCCACCACCTCGCCGGATGCGAGCCGGGCCACGGCGAAGCCGACGCCGGGGTGGGCGAGCAACGCCGGCACGAGTCCGGGGCAGCGCTCACGCAGTTGCTCGAGGCTGAGACGGCCCTGCTCGCCCCGCAGGTAGAGGTGGGCCAGGCAGCCCGAGACGCAGACCGCCAGCTCGGGCCGTTCGTCGGTGCCGGCCTCCTCGTCGGAGCGGGCGGGCAGGGAGCGATCGGACCGGGCCTCCTGGTCGGCGCCGCTGCCGCGGCGGTCGCGGATGCGGCGCAGCGTCCGTTCACCGCGTCGAACGGCCCAGCCGGTCCGGCCGACCCCCGCCGCGAGCTCACGGAGGAGGGCGTCGAGATAGGCCGCGTCGCCGGCCGAAGCGCCCTGGTCGACCGCCTGCCCCACGCTGTCGGCCACCACCTGGCCGAGCGAGCGGCCATCGATGAGCCGGAAGGGGACCGAGGCCGTCTGCCCGTGGTCGCTGAGCACCACGAGGTCGTAATCGAGCACGGCGTGGCGGCGGGCGAAGCGGCGCAGCTTGCGCAGGCCGCGGTCGAACGCGGCGAGCAGCACCATGGCCTCGTAGTCGGTGGGGCCGGAGAAGTGCGCGACGTCGTCGTAGCCCACGAAATTGCTGTAGATCACGGGCGCCCCGCGGACCATGTCCTGGCGCAGCCAGAAGAAGGCCGCGTGGCGCATCACCGCGTTGGTGACCGCGCTCTGGGCGAGCTTGAGCGGATGGCCGCGCAGGCGCGGACGGCGGCGGCGCAAGAGGCCGATGGTGCCCAGCGTGAGGCCCGAGAGGTAGTCCCAGAGGCCGGCCAGCAGCGCGCCCGTGTAGGCGGTGGGGCTGACGTAGAAGAGGTTCAGGTCGGCCTGCTCCAGGCGCCGGCTCTGCCGGAACTCGGCCATGGTGCTGACGGTGAGCAGCCGCTTGTCGGCGCCGCCGGAGAGCAGCGAGCTGATGCACGACCCGCCGGCGAGCAAAGGTGTGAAGCCCGAGCGCTGCAGCCGTTCGTCGAGCTCGCGGGCGGTCGACGGGCTGCTCACCACCTTGAACGTCTGGTCTTCGCGGTCGAACCAGCGATAGCCGGGCACGTCGTCGCGCGTGCCGTAGAGCATGCCCGCCTGCACCGCCGGCGTGTTGGACGGCAGGCCGCTCGACCAGCGCACGAGGTCATGGCTGCCGCTCTTCACGAGCGCCGACAGGGTCGGCACCCGGCCGCGCTTCATCGCGTGCACCAGGGCCCGCGACGAGAGGCCGTCGATCTGCAGGATCAGCAATCCGCGCCGCGAGCCCTCGGTTCGGCGGGGGCCCCAGCGGCGGCCGACCCGATAGAGCAGGGTCTGCAGCAGCGGGTAGGCCTCGTCGAGGCCCAGCCAGCCGATCACCGACGTGGCCACCGCGGTCATCAGCACCGTCGCGAAGAAGGCGTCGCGGTAGCTGGTCACCACCAGGCAACCGTTGACGTCGGCGGTGAGCTTGAGGATCAGCGCGTTGAACAGCAGCGAGGGCAACCCCAGCGAGAGGGCGTTGAGTGGCAGCGTGAGGAACAGCAGCAGCGGCCGCAGCAGGATCACCAGCACGGCGAACTCGACCGGGACGATCAGCGCGACCACCCACCAGCCCTGCTGGCTGGTGTCGAGGGACATGCCGGGGAACAGGCTCGTCGCCAGGAGCATGGCCAGCAGGTACACCAGCCAGACCAGCACGTACCGTCCGAGGATGCCCCAGAATCGTTTCACACTCCTCCCGAGGGTCCGGGCCCTAGGTCACCGCAGCGCGCAGGCGCGCCAGCGTGCGCGGCCGTCCGAGCACCTCCATCACGTCGAAGATCCCCGCCGACTGTCCCTGGCCGGTGAGCGCCACCCGCGCGGGATGGATGAGGTCGCCGGCCTGCAGACCCTCGCGCTCGGCGAGGTCGCGGACCACGGCCTCGAACTGGTCGGCACGGGGCGCCTGCGCGGTCGGCAAGCCGGCCGCGAGGGCGTCGGCGAGGGCGGCCAGGCGCGCCTGCCCCTCGGCGGTGGCCACGTGGTCGCGCCAGGCGTCGGCGTCCACCTCGGGCCGCTCGACGAAGAAGAAGGCCAGCTGCCCGGGCAGCGCGGGCAGGCTGGAGAACCGTCCCCCCAGGAGGGCCACCAGGCGGGCGGCGTACTGCGCCTGGTCGGCCACGCCGGCGACCTCCCATTCGGGCCGGTAGGTCCAGCCGTGCGACGCGAGGATCGGCAGCAGGAGCGCCGTCTTCGCGGCCGCGTCCAGGCGCCGCAGATGCTGGGTGTTGATGTACTCCAGCTTGTCGTAGTCGAAGGCCGCGGGGCTGGAGTTCACCTTCTTGAGGGAGAACTTCTTGATGAGCGCCTCGATGGTCAGGACCTCGTCGCCGCTGGCGCCGATCGACCAGCCCAGCAGCGCGAGGTAGTTCACCATGGCGGCGGGCAGGATGCCCTGGCCCGCGAACTCCTCCACCGAGACCGCCCCGTGGCGCTTGCTCAGGCGCTTGCGATCCGGCCCCAGGATCATCGGCATGTGCCCGAACTTCGGCGGCTTCCAGCCCAGGGCGTCGTAGATGAGCAGCTGCAGCGGCGTGTTGCTGACGTGGTCGTCGCCCCGCAGCACGTGGGTCATGCGCATCAGGTGGTCGTCCACCACCACGGCGAAGTTGTAGGTCGGGAAACCGTCCGCCTTGACCACCACCCGGTCGGTGAGCACGGCGTTCTGGAACTCGCGCTTGCCGACGACGAGGTCGTACCAGACGGTGACGCCCTCGTCCGGCGTGCGCAAGCGCCAGGCCGCCGGCCGCCCCGCGGCCTCGTGCGCGGCGATCTGCTCGGGCGAGAGCCGCCGGCAGTGGCCGTCGTATCCGTCCCAGTTGCCGCCGCCCGCCTTGGCGGCCTCGGCCCGCGCCTCCAGGTCGGCTTCGGAACAGAAGCAGCGGTAGACGCGGCCCCTGGCCTGCAGCTCGGCCAGCGCCTCGCGATACAGGGGCAGGCGCTCGCTCTGGACGTACGGGCCGCAGTCGCCCGGCCGATCCGGCCCCTCGTCCCAGTCGAGCCCCAGCCAGGCCAGGCCGCGCAGGATGGCCGCCGTGCTCTCCTCGGTGCTGCGCTCCTGGTCGGTGTCCTCGATGCGCAGCACGAACACGCCACCCTGGCTGCGGGCGTAGAGCCAGTTGAAGAGCGCGGTGCGGGCGCCGCCGACGTGCAGGTAGCCGGTGGGGCTGGGGGCGAAGCGGACGCGGACCTGATGCTCGCTCATGAGACGCGGAACCTCTCTCGGGGACGGCGGCGGGGGCCGCGCTGGGGTCGGACGGAGCCGTCGCCCCGGCAGGGTGCCGGGGGACCCTGGTTATAGTACACCGTCAGGATCGCGGCAAGTCAGGACGACGGCGGCCGGTTGACCTGGCGGGCCTGGACGGCGTCGCCCACCGGCTCGGGCCGACGCGTCGCGTCGAGGTCCACGGCCAGGTCGTGCAGGGCGTATCCCCAGAGATCCCGGCTCACCGCGTCCGGCGCCTCGCCCGCGTGCACGCGGTGCAGGAAGCGCCGCACCGTCTCGAGGCCACCGCGGTTCTCCACCAGCTCCCACACCATCAGGTAGGCGCTGTAGCCCGCCATGCGGATGCGGCGCTTGTCCGTCTCCTGATCGGGGTCGGGCGGGCCGGCGAGGATGGCCTCGGTCTCCGCGAAGGGCAGCACGACCGGGCCCTTGGGCCGGTACATGGCCAGGTAGCTGAGGAAGTGGACGCCGTCCTCCGCGAAGTACGAGGCCAGGCCGTCGCGGAACCAGCACGGCAGGGTCCGACCGCCGGCGAGGGCGTCGAGCTGCCAGACGGTCATCAGATGGAACGCGGCGTGCAGGGCGAGGCCACGGGCGAACAGCACCTGCGGGGGCTCCAGCACCGCGACGGCGCCGTCGTACCGGTAGAGGCGATGAAAGCCGAAGCCGGTCCGCTCGCGGTAGAGGTCGAGGTCGGCCGGGCAGACCACGTCGAGCGTATCGGGACGGGCGAAGCCGAGCAGCGCGGTGACCTCGCGCTCGGCCCAGTCGAGCACCTCGACGGCCGGCAGCATGCCCGCCGGCGTGAACGTCTCGGCGTGCTGCAGATGCACGTGGCGGTAGCGCAGGTCGCCTGGCGCGACCACCAGGCCGTCGCGCGGCAGCAGCAGCGTGCCGCGCGCGAGCGAGTGGATGCCGTAGGTCTGGCCGTCGGCGGCGACCGGCAGCTCGTAGCCCGGGTAGCCGAAGACGTGCTTGTGATCGGGATAGCCCGCCGACGCGAGGACCTCCGGGGCGAAGCGCGGGAACGCCGTGGTCGCGGTCAGCGGCGTCAGCTGGGCCGGATGGGTGGGCAGGGGATCGGGCGGCGGCGGCGGTCCCGGCTCTCCGGAGGCCCCGCCGCAGGCGGCCGCGAGCAGCAGGAGCAGCAGGCCGGCGCCGGCGGATGTGCCGATCCGGAGGCTCACGACTTGCCTCGCAGGGCCTTGGCTTGACGGAAGCAGTTCTGGGCCTGCTTCTGGTTGCCGAGCTGCTGGTAGGCGAGGCCCAGGTTGTCCCAGGCCTCCGCGGTCTCCTTGAGCTCCAGGGCGATGTTGTAGACCTCCACGGCGTCGGCGTAGCGGCCGAGCTTGTAGAGGGTGACGCCGTGGTTGAGCGCGGCGCGGTCGTGGTCCGGGTTGCGCTCCCGGAAAGCCGTGAACGCCGCGTCGGCCTCCTCCAGCCGGCCGGCCTGCATGAGGGCGACGGCGCGGTTGTAGGCCGCCTCGAGGTTCGACGGATCCAGAGCCAGCGTCTGGTCGTACGCCTGGACGGCGCGGTCCCAGTCCTTGGCCCGGCCGGCGGTCACGCCGAGGTTGTAGGCCACCGACGCGTCGGGCGCCAGCGCGAGCGACCGTTCGTACGCGGCGACCGCCTCCGGGAACTGCTTGCGGGCGCGGTAGCACTGGGCCAGGGCCTGCCAGCCGCCGGCGAACTCGGGCATCTCGCGGGTGACGCGTCGCAGCGGCACGAGCGCGGCCGAGTACTTCTGCTCGCGCATCAGGCTGACGGCGTAGTTGTAGACGACCTCGGTCGGCGTGTCGGGCGAGTCGATGGCCGCCGCCAGGTACCTGCGTGCTTCGGCGTCCATGCCCTGCTTCATGTAGAGGTTGCCGAGCTTCAAGCGCAGACCCGGCATCTCGGGGGCCAGGTCGTAGGCCCGCTTGTAGGCGGCCAGCGCCTCCTGCGGTTGCAGCTCCGATTCGTAGACCTTGGCCGAAGCCACCCAGGCGGCGGCCTGGTCGGGATGCTCCTCGCGGGCGAGGCGGGCCTTGACGCGGGCCTGCATCGTCTCTCCGGCGGCAAGGTAGGCGCCGATCAGCCGCGGCAGGATCTCGTACCGGTCGGGAGCCAGGTCGTAGGCCTTCTCGTAGAGCGCGGCGGCTTCGCCGGGCAGGCCCGAGTCCTCCATCAGCTGGCCGTCGTCGATGAACTGCGACAGCAGGTTGTTCTCGATCGCCTCGGCCTGGGGCACCCCGTCGTCGGTGCCCTCGGCCGCGGCCTTCTCGCGCCAGGCGCGCGCGACCGGCTGCCAGGTCTCGAGCACCCGGCGGACGGTCTGCGGATCGCCGAATTCGTTCTCGAGCCCGGCCAGCCCCAGGGCGAGCCGGCAGACCTCCGCCGACGGCGTGCGCCCCAGCTCCGCGAGCCCCTGCTCGTAGGCGGCGCGCGCGCCCGCGACGTCGTTCAGCTTGAGGTAGACCTGGGCCAGCCGTCGCGGCGCATCCAGGGCCCGCGGCCCGCCGCGGGAGCGGTATTCCTCCAGCTCGGCGAGGGCGAGGTCGTAGTCCTCGAGCTCGATGGCCACGAGCGCCAGGTTGCGATGGATGTCCGGATCGAAGCTCTTGGCCTGCACCGCCTGGATGAACGAGGTGCGCGCCTCCGGCCACTGGCCCTGCTGGGCGAACAGCACGCCGAGGTCGTTGAAGAGGTCGCCCAGCTCGGGCGTCAGCTGCCCGAGGCTCTGCTTCTCGGCGATCTTCTGCTGCAGGTCGGCGATCTTCTGCTCGGGCGACATCGACGGCTCGAGTCCCAGCTCGACCGAGAACCCGGGCGAGTCCTGCGCCTGCAGGCACGGCGCAGCGGTGCCCAGGCAAAGGACGACGACGGCGACGATGGCACACGGTCGGGGCATGGTGTCTCCTCGCAACGGACGGTCGGTCGATTCCCTGAGTCTAGAGAGGGCATCGCGGACTGTCCAGCCTCCCGATGAAACGCCGGCGGAAGCTTGACGTTCCCCCTCCGTCCTGCCTCTTTGAGGCCATGATCGTCCTGCACGTCCTCGGCGCCGGCGGCGCCACCCCCACCCCCGAGCGCGGACCGGCGGCCTACTGGGTCGAACTGGACGGCCACGGCCTGCTGCTCGATCCCGGCCCCGGCGCCCTCGTCCGCCTGGTCCGGCAACCCGGCGCGCCCGACTCGGTCGATGGCGTCGACACCGTCCTGCTGTCGCATCTGCACTCGACCATACGGCCGACCTCGCGCCGCTGCTCTTCGCCCAGCACTCGGTGCTCGCTCGGCAGGACGGCCGGCTCCTGATCGCCGGTCCGCCCGGCACGGCCGGCTACGTCGAGCGGCTGCAGGAGCTCTACGGCGACTGGCTCGCACCCCGCCGCCGGCGGCTGGAGGTGCGCGAAATGGCGGTTGGCGAGGTCGTGGACCTACCCGGCGGGACGGCCACCGCCTTGCCCGCCAACCACCCCGTGGACCGTTTCGCGAGCCCGGGCCAGGGCTGGTTGTTCGCCGACCACAAGGGCCATCGGCTCGCCTACACGGGCGATACCGGCCCCTGCGCGGCGCTCGCCGCGGCCATCGGCGCCTGCGACCTGCTGCTGGTGGAATGCTCGACACCGGACGCGCTGGCGGTCGCCACCCACCTCGGCCCGACCGGGGTCTGCGACCTCGTCGGGAACACCCGCCCGCGGCGGGTTGTTCTGACCCATCTGTACCCGCTGGTCGCGGCCGAGCACCCCCACGAACGGGTGGCCGTGGTCACGGGCGTCGCCACCGTGTCGGCGCGCGACGGCGACCAGTTCCGCATTCCCGAACCGACGGAGTGACGACGTGACGCTGCGCAGCCTGATCCCCTCCGGCCTCGTCTTCGGCCTCGTCCTGGCGGCCGCGGCGGTCGTGGCCCAGCCACCCCACGAGCCGGAGCCGGACGAGATCATCCCCCCCGACAAGGCCCCGACCTGGCTCGAGAACCGCGGCGAGCACGAGCTCGTGCTGGTCCACGGCCTGGGCGCCAGCGCGGAGATCTGGGACCCGATCCTGCCCTTCCTCGCCAACTCCTTCCAGGTCCACGTCTACGAGTTGCACGGCCATGGCCACACGCCGGCGCTCCCGAACCCCTCGATCGGCGCCGAGGCCGACGCGCTCGGGGCCTGGATCAAGGAGCAGGGCCTGGTCTATCCGGCCCTCGTGGGCCATGGCCTCGGCGGCATGATCGCCATGCAGTACGCCTTCGAGCATCCCGCCGACGTGCAGCGCCTCGTGGTCATCGACGCCGGCCCCCGCCAGCTCGCCACCGAGGACTACAAGAACGAGGTGGCCGACCAGCTGGTGCACGACTACGACCGCTTCGTGGCCTCCCACTTCGTGTCCATCAGCAAGGATGAGAAGGTGTGCGAACAGGCCGTGGACTGGGCTCTGCGCACCGACGCCGTCACCTTCACCTCGTTGCTGCTGAGCAGCTTCGACTGGGACCTGTCCGCGGATCTGCCCCGCCAATCGGTGCCCATGCTGGTGATCGGCAGCGCGGCCTTCCTGCCCGAGCCGGGCAACGAACGGGCCTGGCTCGAGCAGTACGGGTTCGGCAGCGCGCGGGTGCTCAGCTTCAAGCGCGTCGATGGCGCCGGCCACTACGTGATGATGGAGAAGCCGGCCTTCCTGGCCTCGGTGCTGACCGTGTTCCTGCGATCCGAGGAATTCCGCTAACGCGGCGCGCCCTGCAGCAGGGCGAGGTCGGCGTCGACCATCATGCGCACCAGGGCGTCGAAGCTCACCGACGGCGTCCAGCCGAGCCGCGTGCGGGCCTTGGTGGCGTCACCCACGAGCTGGTCCACCTCCGCCGGGCGCATGAAGCGCGGATCCTGCACCACGTAGTCCTGCCAGTGCAGGTTGACGTGGTCGAACGCGATCTCCAGGAACTCGCGCACCGAGTGCGTCTCACCCGTCGCGATGACGTAGTCCTCCGGCGTGTCCTGCTGCAGCATGGCCCACATGGCCTTGACGTAGTCGCCCGCGAAGCCCCAGTCGCGCTGGGCGTCGAGCGTGCCGAGCCGCAGGTCCTTGGCCAGGCCGAGCTTGATGCGCGCCACCCCGTCGGTGATCTTCCGCGTGACGAACTCACGCCCGCGCCGCGGGCTCTCGTGGTTGAAGAGGATGCCGGAGACGGCGAACAGGTCGTAGCTCTCGCGGTAGTTGACGGTGATGTAGTGGCCGTAGGTCTTGGCCACCGCGTAGGGACTACGGGGGTGGAACGGCGTGAGCTCGGTCTGCGGAACCTCGCGAACCTTGCCGAACATCTCGCTGCTGCTGGCCTGGTAGAAGCGGGCCCCGGGGCAGACCGCCCGCACCGCCTCGAGCATACGGACGACGCCGAGGCCGGTGAACTCGCCGGTGAGCACGGGCTGGCTCCAGCTCGTGGGCACGAAGCTCTGCGCGGCCAGGTTGTAGATCTCGTCCGGCTCGGTCTCGCGCAGCATCTGCACCAGGCTGCTGGGATCCAGGAGGTCGGCCTGCACCAGCTCGATCCGATCGCGCAGGTGGTCGATGCGCTCGAACGTCTCGGTGCTCGACCGGCGCACCATGCCCCACACCTGGTAGCCCTTGGCGAGCAGCAGGTCGGCGAGGTAGGAGCCGTCCTGGCCGGTGATCCCGGTGATGAGCGCCTTCACGATCTGCGACCTTTCGTCCATGGTGAGGCGGGGCGCCGGCCGGCCGTCGGACCGAACCCACATGACCGGGCCAAGTTATCAGCCCGGGACGACCGCGACAAGCTCCATCGCGGCGGCGATCGCCGATCCGCCGGCCCGAGCAACCTCCACTCCGCTCGGCCGTAGGATGTGGATCGAGACCGTCCCCCCTCGCTCCGGGAGCGTTTCCATGATCCGACACCGCCTCCGCACCCTCGTGCTGGTCGGCTGCGCGGGCCTGTTGCCCGCCGCCCGCGGCCACGCCGTCGAGCTCATCGCCAACCCCGCCCAGGCGCCCCGCGAGGAAACCCTCCAGCTCCGCGAGCGCTGGCGCGTGGGCGCCGACGACGACGACGTCCTGCTCGGCCAGATCACCGTGGTGATCTCCGGGCCGGACGGGGAGATCTTCGCCCTCGACACCCAGCTCGCGCACGTCCTCGTGTTCGGGCCCGACGGCACCTACCGCCGCACCCTCGGCCGCGAGGGCGAGGGCCCCGGCGAATTCCGGCAGCCCATCGGGATGTTCCTGACCGGCGACGGCCGCCTCGCCGTGCAGCAGGCGTTCCCCGGGCGTCTGGTCTACGTCGATCCCGCCGACGGCACGCCCCGCGGCTCCTGGGACGTGGGCCACGGCGACGACGGCCCCGGCGGCATGACCTTCCTCACCTTCGCGGCCGAGCGCGGCGGCACCTTCGCCGTCGCCGGCAACCGCTCGCTCTTCGACATGGAACACCGCGAGATCCACGGCACCGAGTTCCTGGCCGTGATCGGCCCCGACGGCCAGGAATCCCGGCGCCTCTGCGAGCTGCCGACCACCCGCTCGCTCGTCGCCATGACGATCGACGAGCTCGCCGAGCACAACCCGGCCGACCGCGGCCTCTGGGCCATCTCGCCCGACGGCCTCATCTACACGGTGCCCACCTGGACCGACTACCTGATCGAGGTTCACGACCGATCCGGCGAGCTCGTACGCCGCATCTCGCGCGCGCACGAGGCCCGTCGGCGGACCGAGGCCGAGAAGGCCGAGCGCCGCGAGTCCATGCGGATGAACGTCGACGGCATGGTGCCGGACATCACGTGGAAGCTGCAGGACCGCGCCCGCGCCGTCGACCGCATCCAGATCCTCGACGACGGCAGCCTCTGGGTCCGCGACAGCCGCGGCGATCTCGCGTGGGACGAGGCGGGCCGCCAGTCGTTCGGCGTGTTCGATGCGACGGGTCGCCTGCAGCGCCAGGTGACCCTCGCGGCGCCCCTGCCCGGAGAGGGCAATCGCCTCGTGCTGCTGGACGACGGCAGAGTCGTCATGATCAAGGGCCTGGAGTCGCTCGCGATCTCGATCTCGGCCGGCGACGAGGACGAGACGATCACCAGCGACGAGCCGCTCGGCGACACGCTGCTGGAGCTGATCTGCTTCGAGGGCGACCCGCGGTGACGTGGTTCAATCCAGGTCCCTGATCAGCTCCACGACCTGGCTGGCGTCGTTCATGACGTAGAAGTGGATGCAGGGCACGCCGTGCGCGATGAGCTCGCCGACCTGGCCGAGGGCCCACCGTCGGCCGATCTCCGCCGCATGGTCGGGGTGGTCGGCCACCTCATCGGCCAGGGCCTCGGGCAGGGTGACGTGGAAGTGCCGCGGCAGGGTCGTGAGCTGGCGCACGTTGTCGAGCAGCTTGAGGCCCGGGATGATGGGCACGGTGATGCCGGCCTCGCGGCAGCGGCGTTCGAACTCGAAGAACCGCCGGTTGTCGAAGAACATCTGGCTGACGACGTAGTCGGCGCCGGCCTCCACCTTCTCCTTCAGCCTCAGGATGTCGGTCTTCAGGTTGGGCGCCTCGAAGTGCTTCTCCGGATAGCCACCCACGCCCACGCAGATGTCCATCGGCGCGCTGCCCTCGAGCGGCTCGAGGTAGCGGCCCTGGCGCAGATCGGCGAGCTGGCCCACCAGATCGGCGGCCGTCCGGTTCTTCGTCCGTGACGGGTCCGGCCGCTTGATCCGCCCCGGCGCGTCGCCGCGGATGGCCAGCACGTTGCGGATGCCGAGGTAGTTGAGCTCGATCATCGCGTCCTCGGTCTCCTCGCGGGTGAAGCCCGCGCACAGGAGATGCGGCACGGTGTCGATACCCCAGCGGTTCTGGATGATGCCGCAGATGGACAGGGTGCCCGGACGCTTCTTGCGCACGCGGCGGCGGATGGTGCCGTCGTCGAGCTCCTCGTAGGAAGCCTCGGCCGCGTGGCTCGTCACGTCGATGAACGGCGGGTCGAGGGGGGCGAGCTGCTCCACCATGTCGATGATGTCCTGCAGGCTGCCCCCGCGCTTGGGCGGGATGATCTCGTAGCTGAAGAGCGTGCGCTCGGCGCGGTCGAGATGCTCGGTGACCTTCACGATGCCGCCTCGCGTTCGGGGTCGTAGGCCAGCAGCGGCGAGAGCCAGCGCTCCGCCTCGGCCAGGGTCCATTGCTTGCGCGCGGCGTAGTCGACCACCTGGTCGCGGCCGATGCGCACGATGCCGAAGTAGCGCGACTCGGGATGGCTGAAGAACCAGCCGCTCACCGATGCCGCCGGGGTCATCATGCAGCTCTCGGTGAGGTCGACGCCCAGGTGCCGACGCGCGTCGAGCAGGTCGAACAGCGTGCGCTTCTCGGTGTGGTCGGGGCAGGCCGGGTAGCCGGGCGCCGGGCGGATGCCGCGGTAGGCCTCGCGGATGAGGGCCGCGTTGTCGGGGCTCGGATCGGGCGCGTAGCCCCACAGTTCGTGGCGGACGTTCCAGTGCAGGCGCTCGGCGAACGCTTCGGCCAGCCGGTCGGCCAGCGACTTGGCGAGGATGGCGCGGTAGTCGTCGCCGCCGGCCTCGGCGCGCGCGGCCAGCGCCTCGACGCCGAAGCCGCCGCTGACGACGAAGGCGCCGATCCAGTCGGGCACGCCGGAGCGCTCGGGCGCCACCAGGTCGGCCAGGCAGGGGCACCAGCCGCTGCCGGCCTCGGGCCGCTGCCGGCGCAGGTGATGGAGCACCGCGCGCACCTCCGCGCGCCGCTCGTCGGTATAGATCACGATGTCGTCGCCGCGCGAGGCGGCCGGGAACAGGCCCGCGACGCCGCGCGCCTGCACCGACCGGTCGGCCTCCCACTGGTCGAGCATGGCCTCGGCGTCGGCCAGCAGGCGCCGCGCCTCGGCCCCCAGGTCGGGATGCTCGAGGATCGCGGGATGGCTGCCCTTGAGCTGCCAGGCGTGGAAGAACGGCGACCAGTCGATGAACGGCCGCAGCTTCGCCAGCGGCATGTCGGGGAACACGGCCAGGCCGGGCACCTTCGGGCGCGGCGGCCGGTAGGTCGCCCAGCCGCCGTCCAGGATCCCCTGCCGCGCGTGGTTCAGCGGCAGCAGCTGCCGGACGGCCTGCTCGCGCTCGCGCTTCTGGCGCACCGCCACGTACTCCGCCTTCACCTCGGCCGTGAAGGCCTCGCGTTGCGCCGGATCCAGCAGACGTCCGACCACCGCCGGCGCCCGCGACGCATCGGGCACGTGCATCACGGCGTCGGCGTAGCCGGGGTCGATGCGCGCGGCGGTGTGCACGCGGCTGGTGGTGGCTCCGCCGATGAGCAACGGCACCTGCAGGCCCTGGCGCTGCATCTCGCCGGCCACGTGCACCATCTCGTCCAGCGACGGGGTGATCAGACCGCTGAGGCCGACGATGTCCACGTCCTCGCGGCGCGCGGCCTCGATGATCCGGTCGGCCGACACCATGACCCCGAGGTCGAGCACCTCGTAGTTGTTGCAGGCCAGCACCACGCCCACGATGTTCTTGCCGATGTCGTGGACGTCGCCCTTGACGGTGGCCAGGAGCACCTTGCCGCGGTTCTGCCCGGACTGACGGGCCGCCAGCAGCGCGGGCTCGAGCACCTTCACGGCCTGCTTCATCACCCGCGCCGAACGGATGACCTGGGGCAGGAACATCTTCCCGGCGCCGAACAGGTCGCCGACCGTGTTCATGCCGGCCATGAGCGGACCCTCGATGACCTTCAGGGGTTCGCCGAGCGCGTCGAGGGCCTCCTGGGTGTCGGCGGCCACGTGGTCGCCGATGCCATGCACCAGCGCGTGGTGCAGCCGCTCGGCCACGGTGCCCTCGCGCCAGGCGAGGTCCTCGCGGTCGAGGCGCGCGATGCCGTGGTACCGCTGGGCGAGCTCGGTGAGCCGGTCGGCCGCGTCGGGCCGGCGGCAGAGGATCACGTCCTCGGCGGCCTCGCGCAGCTCGGGGGCGATATCCTCGTACACGGGCAGTCGCCCGGCGTTGACGATCGCCAGGTCGAGGCCCGCCTGCACGGCGTGGTAGAGGAACACCGCGTGCATCGCCTCGCGCACCGCGTCGTTGCCGCGGAACGCGAAGCTCAGGTTGCTGATGCCGCCCGAGGTCAGGGCGCCGGGCAGCTCCCGCTTGATCCAGCGCACGGCCTCGAGGTAGTCGAGCGCGTAGCGGTCGTGCTCCGGCAGGCCCGTGGCCACGGCGAAGACGTTGGGGTCGATGATGACGTCCGCGGGATCCCAGCCCTCCTCTGCGACCAGGATGCGGTAGGCCCGGCCGGCGATCGCGCAGCGGCGCGCGAGCGTGTCGGCCTGGCCCTCCTCGTCGAAGCACATGACGACGGCGGCCGCCCCGTGATCGCGCACGGCGCTGGCCTGCCGGCGGAACGCATCCTCGCCCTCCTTGAGGCTGAGCGAGTTGACCACGCACTTGCCCTGCAGGCATTCCAGGCCGGCCTCCAGGACCTCCCAGCGGCTGCTGTCGATCATCACCGGGATGCGGGCCACCTCCGGATCGGTGGCCACCAGCAGCAGGAAGCGCCGCATGCTGTCGGGGCCGTCGAGCAGGGCGTCGTCCATGTTCACGTCGAGGATCTGGGCGCCGCCGCGCACCTGATCGCGGGCCACCTGCAGCGCGTCCTCGAACAGTCCGTCGCGGACGAGGCCGGCGAAGCGGCGGCTGCCCGCCACGTTGGTGCGCTCGCCCACGTTGACCAGCAGGCTCTCCTCCGTGATGCGCAGCGGCTCGAGGCCGCTGAGGAACGTCCCCGAGCGCGGACGCGGGACGCGCCGGGGCGGGAGTCCCTGCAGCCGCTCGACGATGGCGCGGGTGAACTCGGGCGTCGAACCGCAGCAGCTGCCCACGAGGTTGACGAGGCCGTCGCGGGCGAAGCCGGCCAGCAGGTCGGCCATCTCGTCGGGGGTCTGGTCGTAGCCGCCCATGTCGTTGGGCAGGCCGGCGTTGGGGTGGGCCGACACCGGCACCGCCGCGCAGCGCGCGAGGTCCTCCAGGTGCGGCCGCAGCTGCTCGGCGCCGAGGGCGCAGTTCAGGCCCACGGCGAGCGGCCGGGCGTGCCGCACGGAGATCCAGAACGCCTCGGGAGTCTGGCCGCTGAGCGTCCGCCCGCTCCGGTCGGTGATGGTGCCGGAGATCCACACCGGAACCTCCCGGCCACGCCGCCGCAGCTCGTGCCGGATGGCCCAGAGCGCCGCCTTGGCGTTGAGCGTGTCGAAGATCGTCTCGACGAGCAGCAGGTGCGCGCCGCCGTCGAGCAGGCCGCGCACCTGCTCGGTGTAGGCCGTGGCCAGCTCCTGGAAGCTGATATTGCGGAACCCCGGCCGCTCGACGTCGGGCGACAGGCTGGCGGTGCGGTTCGTCGGCGGGATGCTGCCGGCCACGAGGCGGGGCCGGTCGGGCGTACGCGCGGTCCAACGCTCGGCCTCCTCGCGGGCGAGGCGCGCCGCGGCCACGTTGATGTCGTAGGTCAGGTGCGCGAGGCCGTAGTCGGCCTGGCTGACAGCCGTGCCGTTGAAGGTGTTGGTGGTGGCGATGTCGCAGCCGGCGGCGAAGTAGTCGTGGTGGATCCGGCGGATGAGGTCGGGCCGGGTCAGGCACAGCAGATCGTTGTCGCCCCGGAGGTCCCGGGCATGGTCGCGCAGGAGGTCGCCGCGGAAGTCGGCCTCGGTGGGGCCGGCCGCCTGGATCATGGTGCCCATGGCGCCATCGAGCACCAGGATGCGGTGTTGCAGCTGTCCGCTGAGCTGAGCACGGATGTCTGGCACGATCGGCGACCTCGAGGTTGACGGAGTTGAGGATCGGAGTTCCTCGGTCGCTCAATGTACATCGTGTCAGCGACCGCGTCACTTCCTGAACATCGTTCTATCCCTCCGGCACAGCCTATCCGGAAACCGAATTCGATTCGTATGGCCGAGCCTCGAATTCGCTGGGCTTTTCCTGGTGAAACGACGGCGATCAACGGGTTCGGAGCCGATTTCGCCGGCGGTCGTGCTACTGAATAACATTCCGTCACGGACGGTCAGGCTCCCCCGCCACCAGGCCTCCGTTTCTCCGACGGGGTTTCTGGCCGGGCCGCGCCACGGCAGGTCTGGGACGCGAACGGGCTATAGATCGAGCCGGCAGGCCGTGCTATTATCGGAGTGCATTGGTCGCGTATGCGGCCCGCATCGTCGCCACCGGGGCGGCAACTGCCGTCCTTCGCCCTGAACATCGAGGATTCGACAATGAAGAACACGCTGACCACCTTCCTGCTGTCCGCCCTCCTGATCGCCCTCGCCGGCAGCGCCCTGGCCGCCGACGTCAATGTCACGCAGACCGGATTCACGTTCGACCCCGCCGACGTCACCATCCAGGCCGGCGACACCGTCATCTGGTCGTGGAGCACCGGCGCCCACACGGTCACCAGCGGCGTCGACCTCGGCGACCCCGATGCCGGCGACCTCTTCGACGCCACGCTGGATTCCGCCAACCCCACGTTCAGCTTCACGTTCAACGACGCTGGCGTGTTCCCCTACTTCTGCCGCCCCCACGTGAGCCTCGGGATGACCGGGACCATCCGCGTCGAGGGCAGCGTGGCCGCCGAGGCCACATCCTGGCACGCGGTGAAGAGCCTTTTCCAGTAGACTGATGCCGACCGCCCGGCGGCGGCCTTCCGTGGCCGCCGCCAACCACACGACCCGCGTCGGCGAGCGAGTCCCCCCATGATGGTCCTCGACAGCCTCCTGCCCGTCTTCGCCCTCATCGGACTGGGTGCCCTGCTGCGCCGCCGGCAGCTCACCAACGACCTGTTCCTGCGCACGAGCGACCGCCTGGTCTACTACATCTTCTTCCCGGTCATGCTGTTCTGGAAGATCGGCGCGTCGCCCCGCATCGACGCCGACGCCGCCGACCTGGTGCTGGCCGGCCTGGTGGCCGTGGCCTCGGTGTACGCGGTGAGCGCCGTCGCCATGAGGGTCTTCCGGATCCCGCGATTCACCGCCGGCTCGTTCTCCCAGAGCTGCTACCGCTTCAACACCTACGTCGGCATGGCCGTGGTGCTCAACGCCCTGGGCGAGCCCGGCGCCGCACGCTTCGGCATCCTGGCGGGCTTCCTGATCCCATTCATCAACGTCCTCGCCGTCGGGACGCTGATCTGGTACTCGGACCACGCGCTCGACCAGCGCGAACGGATTCGCATCACCTTGCGGGCCCTGGTCTCCAATCCGCTCATCCTGGCCTGCCTGGCGGGTCTGGTCTACGCGCGGCTGGTGGGCCGGTTCCCCGTGTTCCTCGACAACGCCTTCGGCCTGGCCTCGTCGGTGGCCCTACCGTTGGCCCTGGTGTCGGTGGGTGGCTCGCTCACGTTGCGCCATTTCCGCGCCCACCTGGGCCACGCCGTCCTCGGTTCGGTGATCAAGCTGGCGATCCTGCCCGCGGTGGGCTGGCTGGCGCTCTCCCTGGTCGACGCCTCCCCCCTGTCCCGCCAGGTCGGCCTGCTGTTCTGCGCTCTGCCCACGTCGCCGGCCATCGTCGTCTTGTCATCGCAACTCGGCAGCGATACCGAGTTCGCGTCCGCCGCCATCGTCCTGTCGACGTTGCTGTCGTTCGTGGCCATGAGCGTCGTGTTGCTGAGCTTCTGACCCGCCGCGCCGGCCGGTTTGACAGCCTTCCACTAATCGGATAGGATCGCTCCGGTATTGGCCGCGAGACGTCCTGCGCCCTCGCCTTCGTCCGACACCAGATACGCCCTCGCAGCCACCACGTGGCCGTCAGCGCCGGCGGCGCCGACCGTTTCGACCCCGCCGGCCGGACCCGTGGACGACACTCGGTCGAGGAGCCCGCTCATGGACAACGCCATTGTTCCCCGCCGGCATCTGCCGGCGTTGCTGGCCGCCGCCGCGGTCATGTTGCTGACCAGCCTGCCCGGCGCGGCCCAGAACGCCTGGACGTTCGCCGATACCCAGCCCGCCACCAATCCTCTGCCCTGGGCCTGCGGGTCCGATCCCGGCGCCCAGCTCAAGGTGCATGAGCACCAGAACTGGCACTGCAGCAACCCCAGCGTCGCGACGCCCGCCTGGGGAGCCGCGTTCATCGGCTTCCACAAGCAGTTCATCCTCGACTTCGAGGCCTGGCGCTTGCCCCTGGGCGGCGACCGCGTCGAGATCTGGGACTACGGCCCGGGCGCGGTCATCCCCGGCGACAACGAGACCACCGCCACCCCGTTCACCCACTGCCCCGAGTTCGACGGCAGCTTCGACCCCGGCACCTACCGGCCCGCCGGCTCGGTCTGCAACGGTTGCATGGCGCTGCCGAACTCTCTCAACGTGATGAACATCGGCTCGTACCCCACCCTCGGCGATGCCGGCGCCGCGCTGCAATCGTCCGGCTGGCACGGCAGCTTCCACCTCGCCGCCGGGGCCGCCGGCGGCGCCTGCAACGAGGTCGCCTCCACGGCCACGGCCATCCGCGACCCGGTCTTCTTCATGGGCCACAAGAAGGTGGACGACATCGCCCGGACCTGGCAGCGGCAGAAGGCCGCCGACATCGTCGTCGTCATCGACCGTTCGGGCAGCATGAACGACGACTGCGACAACAACGTCAACTGCAGCGGCCCCAACCCTCCCGGCGACGAGGCCTGCCGCCTGAACGCCGCCAAGAACGCGGCCCTGATCATCGCCGACCTGCTGGACGACGCCGGCGTCGACGGCGACCAGCACCGCATCGGCCTGGTGTCCTACGCCGGCACGGCGACCGTGGAAGTGGGCCTGACCAATGCGTCGAGCGTGGTCACCAACAACGGCGTCGACGACACCGCCTACGAGCTGGCCATCGCCGGCATCGAGGCCTGCGGCGCCACGTCCATCGGCGCCGGCATCGACGCGGCCCTGACGATGCTGGCCGGCGGTAGCAACCCCCACCAGGCGCTGCTCATCCTGACCGACGGCCTGGAGAACACCGCGCCGTTCATCGACGACGTCGCGGCCATGGTGGGCGCCGACATCCAGGTCTGCGCCATCGGCATCGGCACCGGCGGCGACGAGACCAGCCTGCGCAACCTCACGGAGAACCACGCCGGCGCCTTCATCGCCCAGGACGACCTGGACACCACGGCGCTGACCCTGGAGAAGTTCTTCGTCGACTGCTTCGCGCAGATCTTCGACGAGGTGATCAACGAGGATCCCGAGCTGATCCTGCCGGCCGGCGAGGTCGCCAGCCTGCCCATCACGCTCGAAGTCTTGCCCATGGCGCCGAAGCTGATGATCGCCACCGGCCACCGCGACGCCGTGATCCCCGGCGCGCCCGCGGGGCTCTGCGGCCTCGATCTGCTCGTCACCACGCCGTCGGGCGACCTCGTGGACCTCGCCGATCCCCAGGTGGAGATGGGTGACGGCCGGGCCTGGGACTTCACCCGCGTCCGCCTGCCCTACCGGGGTGAGCAGGCGGGCACCTGGCACGCCCGGCTGGTGCGCCCGCAGCGCCTGTTCGTCCACGGCTTCGCCACCGACGCCTACCAGGACCCGGCCCGCGGCATCGCCCTCGTGCGCGACGAGATCCACCGTCTCTGCCCCCGAGGCGCCGGATCGGTCCTCTACTATGAGGACGGCAACCTGGCCGGGTGGTCGTCGTACCGCGACGCCCTCGACCAGGAGCAGACGGCCGGGCTGCTCGGCGACGTGGTCCAGACCGGCGACCCCACGGAGTTCCTCGACCAGCTGCTCGGCCGCACCTGGGACCTCATCGTCTTCGCCCGCCAGCTCTACCCCACGCCCCAGGTCTTCGACCAGCGGTTGGCCACCGTCCTCTGCAACCCGGGCCAGAAGGCGCTCGTCACCGACCTCTACCCGGGCTTCGCGGCGGCCAACCCGATCTACGCCTGCCTGTCGATCGGCGTCGAACCCACCGGATACGAGCGGGTGATCGGCGACGACCGCCTCGTGAGCGCCGCCGAGCCCGTCGCCCTCGATCCCTCGAACTACCAGCTGCCCTATCTCACGCTCAACCCCGGACCGGCCAACCAGCCGCTGCTGGCCCAGGCCTGGACCGAGTTCCAGCAGCCCTGCATCGTGGGCTCGGGCAGCGTCTGCAACGACCAGGACTACTTCTACACCACGCACACCGCGGGCTACGGCCGGGTCGAGGCCGCCAACATCCGCCCGCGAGTGCTGGTGGGGCAGCCCATCCTGGCCACCTTCATGATGACCGAGCTGAACCGGCCGCCAGGCGGCTGGGACGCCGTCCAGGCCCGGGTCGACCTCTATCGCCCCGGCGGCGGCGGCCAGCCCACGGCCGAGACCTACCAGCTCTACGACGACGGCACCAACGGCGACAAGAACGTCGGCAACAACACCTGGTCCAACCTCATCCCAGCCGTGGCCACCCAGCCGGGGCCCCATCGCCTGCGAGCCGTGTTCGACCTCACGCTCGGCGGCCAGACCGTCAGGCGGGAAGCCCAGTACTCGGTGATCGTCGAGCCCGAGCCCGACCCGGGCGACTGCCTGCGCATCCACTGCAACGAATCGGTGGACGTGGCCGCCGGCTGGCAGACCCAGCTCGTGGCGTGCCTCGGCAACCTCTGCCTCGAGCCCGACACCTACGACATCACCATGCAGGACGGCGAGGGCTGGCTCTGCGTCCGGCTCGACGACGGCACGTTCGAGTCCGTGGGGCAGTACCAGTACACCAGCGGAGCCATCCCCGGCGGCGAGCCCACCTGCCTCGACGACGAGATGAACGTGTTCGTCTGCGTGCCGCCCGGCGCGACGACCGGCCAGACCACCGAGCTGACCCTGGTGGTGCGGCCGCAGAACAACCCGGCGGCGGTGCGGCGCTGCGTGACCGTTTACAGGGTCGTCAATCCGGGCCTGACGCCGGTGGACCCGCCCCACACGCCGTCGCGGTTCGCGTTGCACGCGGCGTTCCCCAACCCGTTCAATCCTTCGACCGAGATCAGCTTCGAGTTGCCGGGCGACGCGGGGCAGCAGCACGTGACCGTGCTGCAGATCTTCGACGTGCGCGGCACGCTCGTGCGCACCCTGGTCGACGGCGTGCGCGGCCCGGGCCGGCATACCGTGGCCTGGGACGGGCGCGACGAGACGGGGCGCCGGGCCTCGGCCGGCGTGTACGTCTACGTGCTCGAGGCCGCGGGGCAGCGGGCGAGCGAGAAGATGGTGATGTTGAAGTAGTCGAGCGTCATGAGCCCTATGGCCAGGCTGTCGACCGTCACTGGTGACAGCCTGGCCAGCCTTCCCATGGCACCTCCGGGCATCTGCTGAGCGAGGACCAGCACGGCAGGCTGACTCGGCCGCAGTGCCGCGACCGCCGGCAGGATACGCCGTCTATCGCCTGGTGCCGCGACCGCGAGGGTTCGGTTCTTCCGCGAAGATTTCGGCCAGGCCCCGGGCACCGCTCGGGGCCTGGCGTTTCACACCGCAAACCGCAACTCATGCCGCCGGTTGATCTTCAGCGCCCGCGTCACCACCTCCTGCCAGTAGTACTGGCGCCATCGCTCCTCCAACCCCACCTGATCGACGAACAACCGCCTGGCGAGCACTCGTCCACCGTCAACCTCCGCGGACACACCCCGCAAGCTGCGCCGGCGTCTGATGGCTCTTCCGCACCCTCCGCGTCTTCACGTAGTTCCGCAGCACCAGGAAGATCGCCAGCTTGTAGGCCGCGCAGTTCCGGCGCTTCGCGTACGCGATCGTCTCCCGCTTGTGCTCTGCCTCCCAGTGTCGGATCAGCAGGTCCAACAGGTTGACCTCGAACAGCTTGTTGATCCGGTTACGGATATCCTTCGAACTGGTCACCAGGTGCCGGATCTGGCACCGCAGGTTCCGGATCGCCCTGGGATAGGCCTTGTGGTCGTCGCTGTGGAGGGTCATCTCGTTCGTTCCTTCGGTGACGTACTCGAGCAGCTCCTGCATGTCCTTGCGCACGGCCTGGGGGTCGGGTCGGCCCCGGATGCGCTCCAGGACGGCCCGTTGTCGCTTCTGTTTGTCGGTCATGGTCCCTGATCGGCGGACCTCGCTGTCGGTGAAGTGGATGAAGAAGGAGGAGGGCCGGTGGACGGCGACGTGGAAGTGGGAAGGTGTGGTACTGGCTGTGCTCGAACGAGACGAAGCCGTCGACGGCGACGTCCTCGAGGGGCGGGCAGTCCCGCATCATTCTGGAGTGGAAGAGGATCGCGTGCCTGCCGAGTCGGTAGATCTGGCGGTCGATGGTGGCCGGCGAGACACCCAGATCGTGGGCGATCTGACTGTTGCAGGCGCCGCTGATGACCTTGGTGGGCAGTTGCAGGAGGATGTCGGGGCGCTTGAGCCAGTAGGTGGTGCTGAAGGACTGTGAACAGAAGGTGACGCCGCAGGCCTTGCACTTGAACCTGCGGATACGTCTGGGCAGGGCCTTGCGCCGGTGGTAGCCGTCATCGTTTCCAACGCCAGCCCTCGTGCAAGGGTTGTGGAAGTGGCAGTTGCGATTGGGGCAGTGGGGTGGGACCCACTCCGGGCGGTACAGATCGGTGGTGTTCATGCCGCCGGAGCTGCAAGCGGGGAGCCAGCCGAAATCTTCGCGGCATAACCGACTCCGTGAGCCGATTCGGGGTGATTCGTGGCTACTCAGGTCGAATCCTCAGACCCTCGATCACAAGGACCAACCCATGCGCCCCTCGATCCTCTCCTTCCTCCTGCTGGCCTCGACCCTGGCCACCGTTGCCAACGCCTGGCCTGCCAGTCCCGCGTCGCCCCTCGTCGTGTCGCCCCCGGCGTCCAGGCCCCGTGGTGGCCGCAGTGCCGGACGGTGCGGGCGGCGTGATCGTCCTGTGGGTCGAGGAGGCGGCGGTGGATCCCGTCTACCGGGCCCAGCGCGTGGACGCCACCGGCCAGCTGCTATGGGATCCCGACGGCATGATTGCCCTGGCCAACCTGCCTGGCGGCCTGACCTACGAGATCGCCATGGTGGCCGACGGAGACGGCGGCTGCGTGGATGGCGGTGGCCATCCAGGATCCGGTCAGATCACCGGCAAGATCCTGCTGCAGTGGCTGGACACGTCGGGCACGCCGTACATGCCCCAGTCGGGCCTGGAAGTGGCGCCGGGATCCCAGTTCTATATCGACTCCACTGACGCCTTCGATCTGCTGGTGGTGGGCTCGGACCACGTCGCCATCGCCTGGGGCGACCTGCGAAACCTGGCCGTGACCGACGTGGACGTTTACCTGCAGTCCGTGTCACGCGACGGGACCCTCGAGCACGGGCCCGAGGGCATCCCGGTCTGCCAGGCAACGGGCAGTCAGACCGAGATGGTGCTCACCGATCTGGGGTCCGGCGACGTGCTGGTGCACTGGAACGACACGCGCGACTTCGCCAGCCGGCGCTTCGACATCTACGCCCAGCGATTCGACCCGTCGGGCAGCCCGCGCTGGACCTCCGACGGCGTGCCCGTGGCCACGACGCCCCTCGACGATGTGCTGGCCCTGGCAGTCGCCGGTCCCGGCGACACCGTGTTGCTGGCGTTCCAGTCCGAGGTCGCCAGCGGCAACCGCGACGTCGTGGTCCAGTGTCTGGCCAACGACGGCAGTCGGCTCTGGACGACCACGGGGATCAGCGTCTGCAACGCGGTTGACAACCAGCGCGTGTCCAGCCTCGTGGCTGACGGCTTCGGCGGCATGATCATCGCGTGGCAGGACAACCGGCCGGACGCTACCTCCGGCGGCGACATCTATCTGCAACGGGTGGACAGCGGCGGAGGCAGCCTCTGGGGCGCGAACGGAATCCCGGCCGCTCCGCGCGACGGTCACCAGGGCGGCCGCGTGGTGCAGCTCGCCGCCGACGGCACCGGGGGCGCCTGGGTGCTCACCGACATCCTCACCTCGCCCATCACCGCCGAGTTGCTGGTGGCCGCCGTGGATGCCTCCGGCACCCGGCGCTGGAATGCGCCCTGCCGCGCCACCCTGGGTGCGGGAGACATCGTCGAGGCCGGCCTGGCCCTGGCGCCCGACGGCGGCGCGGTGCTGGGGCTTGGCCTGCATCAGGGCACTCAGCTGTCGGCGGCCGCCGCAAGGGTGGACGCATCGGGTTACGTCGGCGAACCCGAGCCTGCCATCTTCGGCGTCCGGGACTTTCCCCAGGACCAGGGCGGCGTGGTGCTGGTCGACTGGCTGGCCAGCCATCTGGACACCCCGATCCACGGCCATCAGGTCGACCAGTACTCCCTGTGGCGACGCCTGCCCGGGGAGGGCGCCAGGGCCGACTCGCGCCAGGATCTGGACGCGGCCGTCGTGGCCGGGGTCTCCCGACGGGTGATCGAAACGCAGCGATCGTCGGGCTGGGAGTTCGTGGGCGTCACGCCGGCCCGAGCGCTGATCGCCTACTCCGAGCCGGCCCCGACCTTCGCCGACAGCACCGAGCAGGGCGTGGTGCTGACCGAGTTCATGGTTCTGGCCGAGGCGGTCAACGGGTCGGTCATCCCGTCGCCCGTGGCAGCCGGCTACTCGGTGGACAACCTGCCTCCCGGCGTGCCCTTGAATCTGGTCGGCGTGCCCGTGGACGCCGCGGCCAGCCTGCAATGGTCACCGGCGGCCGAGCCGGCGCCGGACCTGGCGGGCTACCGGGTGTACCGTGGCGAACAGCCGGGCTTCCCGCTGGATCCGTCAGCCGTGGTGGGGACCGCCGTCGACACCCTGTTCACCGACCCCGCGCCCGGCTCGGGCACCTGGTACTACCGGGTGGCCGCCGTCGATCACCACGGCAACCAGGGTCCGGCGTCCAACGAGGCCGCCGTCGCCTTCGTCAGTGCCGACGCCCCCCTGCCCGGGGCGGTGGTGTGGCGCGGTGCCGCACCGAACCCCTTCAATCCACGCACCACCCTGAGCTTCGATCTGCCTCACGCCATGGCGGTCTCCCTGGTGCTGCACGACCAGCGCGGCCGCCGTGTGCGCACCCTGGCCGACGGCACGCTGTCCGCCGGACGACACCAGCTGGCATGGGATGGACGCGATGACACGGGCCGCTCGCTGGCGGCCGGGGTCTATCTGGCAGTGCTTCGTACGGAGCGCGGCGAGCAGCGAGGCAAGCTGACGCTGGTACGATGATATGGGACGGCTAGTCAACCATTCGTCGCGTCACTTTGGCCCGGGGCGTCGGCCCGGGGCCTCTTCCTGACGTCGAAGAAGCTTCTGACGGTCGATCAGACTGATATCCGCGGGCTGGTTACCGCATATCGCAAACGAGGATCACCCATACCGCGTGCCTCTTCCCCGATCGTCGTGGCTCAGGCTGCCTTGTTTTCCAGCACCCACAGGTGGACTCCTGTCCGAACAGGATGGCGCAGGTCACGGAGTCCTGATGGACATCCATACCCACCCACACGGGGTCGGTGCTGTACTGAGTCATGGCTGGGCTCCTTTGCGGGAATGAGAGCGGCAACTTCATGTGGCCCTGGGTGACAGTGAGGTACCCACTACACCGCTGGGCCCAGCCGTTCCGTTTCGTCTAGAGCAGGACGACCACCCGCGAGGACACGGGGCCCGGGCGCGGTGCGAGCCACTCGATCCTCCGGCCGAACCGGGCAGCCGGCGTCCGTGACCGATCGAGGTGGCTGAAACGGTTCGTCGACACGAGCCGGGCGAACCGGCGCTCAGGGGCTCGCGTGGCGGAACGGCCAGTCCTCGTCGCAGGCCGTGAAGTCGATCAACCTCACCCGCGCCTCCGGACCGGGCGAGGCCGGCAACCGGAGCTCCCGCTTGATGTGCAGCATGTAGCTGTCGTCGAACGCGGCGTAGAGCAGCCGGTCGGGCAAGGCCAGGGTCTCGGCTGCGAATCCGAACAGCCGCTGACCGCCGTTGACCAGCTCGTAGTCGCCGAAGATCCCCCCCGTGGAGCAGGCCACGCGGACCGACGGCATCTCGGTGCGGTCGGTCCAGAAGAGATAGAAGTCGCCGTCGTGCTCCACGAGGCTGGCCGATTCGGCCATCCAGCCGACGGTGACCGGGACGTGGTAGAGCCATTCCCAGTGCAACAGATCGGGAGAGGTGGCGAAGGCGATGGCCATCTGCTGGGCGTCCGGGGCCAGGCGGATCGAGTTGAGCATCACGTAGCGCAGGGGCGCGTGCTCGGCGCCGCGGTCGAAGACGAAGGGATCGCGGCAATCGTATTCCCACGGCAGATCGACCCCGTCGGTGTCGAAGGCGCTCCAGGGATACCGCTCGTGGTCGGGGCCGTCGAGGACGAGGCCGTCGCGGCCCTCCGCGTCGTAGCGGTACCAGTGGAACAGGTCGTACGACACCGCCAGTCCCACTCGCTGCTGCGCGCGCGACATCGACTCGCCGTGGTTCCACTTCACGCCGGTGTAGAACATGTAGTACAGGCTGTTGGCGTCGTTGAAGACGACGTGGGGCGCCCAGGTGAAGGAAGGACTCCAGGAGTCGGCCTCCGTGCGGAGGTCGATGCGGTCGTGGGTCGTCCAGGTGGCGAATCCGCTGGTCGTGGCGTGGCCGAAGGTCAACTCGCCGTCGCGGGTGTTCCAGCCGACGGCCGGATCGGTGATATGGAACAGGTGGTACCCGTTGTCGCCCGCAACCAGGCAAAAATCCTTGATGCCGCCGGACCAGGACTCGTCGCGCGTGCCGGGGTCGGAGTAGGTCACCGCGACCACGGAGCACGGGCGCTTATCCGGCGACGCGGCGTCCGGAGGCGCGCCGACCTCGGCGGGCCCCTGCGTGCAGCCGCCGCATGCGAGCGCGAGGATGATCGGTGGGATGAGGGCGAACCGGCGCATGGGCTCCACGGCTTTCGATCGAGTCGGTCTCGGCAATCCGGGAGTATGACCCATCGGGAGGGGCGAGTCCAACGCCGTCGCGCTGATCGACGGCTTTCAGCGGGGGCGCCGGGGTCGACGATCGCCGACCTGCCTCGACCGAACCGGCTGCGATGACGCCCCGAGGTCGCGCGCCGCCCCACGCCCAACCACATTCTCAGCCAACGGCCGGCGGCCGAGTCCACCGGGGAAGTTCGCCTCGCCTCCGCCAGCACCTGCAGCACGGCGCCCACCGGCCTCGCCGACGCGGCCGTCGCCTTGCGCAATCTTGGGTTGGGCGCCAGCACACCGCAGTACCGGTGCTCGAGCTCAAGGCTCGGGATGTTCTGATCTCGGATGGCGGCTACTACGGGGGGACCTGACTTCGGCCATCGTCATAGCCTAGGACGTGTCTAGAGAACCGGGGGAAGTCCACTTGCACGGCGTTGGTCCGCCAGCCGCTGCAGTGGGCGGGACCGATGATGCGATCGCCGCCCACTGCTCATCAGTCGTCAGTCAGTTCGAGCCAACGTTGAGTCGCGACATTCCGCTGCAGTAGTCATCCTTGGTTGCTAAGGGGTAGCGCGTCAGACCAGATCGAACTCATGCATCGCCCATTCCCTCCGTGCTATCTGACAAGCATGATGCGTCCCGAGTCCGATTGATTTCCGGCAACCAACCGATAGATATAGGTGCCGGACGCTAGTCGGCTCCCGTCGATTAGAACGTCATGGCTTCCGGCCTCATATCTTCCTTCTATGACCGTTGCAACGACTCTTCCGCGAAGGTCATGCAATGTCAGCGTCGTATTGGCCGGAGCCGGTAGAACGAATTGTATAGTCGTCATGGGGTTGAAGGGGTTGGGACCGACCGACGACACACCAAACGTCTCCATCTGGTGCAGACGCCCGAGACCGGGATCCTGATCCTCCTCGACCGTGATATGCATTCCCGCCGAGACGTCTTGGCAGTCGGAACTTGTAACCACGACCTGGAGACAACCGTCTGAATCGAACGAGTGAACAAGTTGGGAACCTGTACCTACCTGGACCGGACTGCCACTACACCCCGTCTTCCAATACCATACGTACTCAAAGGGAGCAGCGCCTCCCGATACATTGGCAGTCCACGTATACGAGTGGGTCGCGATACATGTACTGCGACCGCTGATCGAAACCGAAAGATCAGGATCTTGAACGAGTTCATACGCACCAACATCAGGCGTATCTCCCTGAGGGCGGGCAACCCCGTCGAAGTCGTCGTCAGCACTATACGAAGCCGACCCCGCATCGAGGAGCTGGCTATCGCAACCGAAATGCAAATCGAACGTACTCGGGTCGACTCCTTGCTGCCAATACAAGAAACCTGCAGAAGAGAAATCGCGGGCATATGATTGATTGTTTGTTGCGACGCCTGTCCCTTCAAGAACAACGTTACCTGCGACATTGTTTGCGACGTTGACGTCTACTGCAGCTTCCATCCTGATAAGAGGGAAGTCATAGTGAGAACTATCTGCGATTACCACGGTATTATTGCAAATATCACTCGATTGGATGCGCACGAGACGTATTCCATTCCAATTGGAGGTAACCACGATGTTGTTCTTGACGGAAAAATCCACGTAATTACCATTGCTGTTGCTGTCGTCGATCGCGCCGAGAATTCCCGATAGATTGGCAGCGCTTACATCGTTTTCGGAGTATTGTAAGATAAGATTGCGCTCGATCTGAGCGTGATAAATCGATACGCTTCCCTTGCTCGCTTGAATGCCATCGACGTGATTGCCATCTGGGCCGTCCTCGTCGTGCAGATGCCGGATCGTATTACCCAGTAGTGAAACATAGGATGATTTATAGAAACGTATGCCGTCGCCGATCGCATTATCCACCGTACAATCTACGACTGCCAAATACATTCCCTCTCCAAGCTGGAATGCGTTATTAACAACGCGTGCTTCCACGCGATCAAAAAGTACGTACGATGAATAATTGACGAAAGCAGCCGTCGTTGCCTTCGCTTGCCATTCAGATGGGGTCCAGGTAGGCGCCCCGTCGTAGGACCGGAGCGTGCTATTGACGACAATGATCCGCTGGGATGGACTCGAGTCTGGGTCGTCGTCGATCTGAATCAGGCCTGGCGAATCATCGAAGCCGTTGCCTGGAGAATCGAATTGATCTCTCAGCTTTTCAACAACGACACCGTATACAATCCATCCTCGCGAAGACCCGAACCTCAAGTAGCCCAGGACGACGGGAGCGGTTGCGTCTGGGTCCGCAATCAACATGGTATAGTCTGAATAATATCCAACATAATTGTAATATGACTCGATAGCACAGTCCCCATGGTTCCCTTGCATCAGCACGATGACGTCACCTGGCGCTACCGGTGCATTCCTGTTTACTATCATTCCGCTCGAATTCCGCCGTTGAATATAGTCACCTGACGCAAGCATTGATTCCAAAGACGGGAACGGATCGTTCCGGGTGCCGCTTCCCCCGCTTGCCACATTGGGATCCGAGTAATAGACCGTTGCGTTTGACATATCGATCGTGTCGCTCCAGTAGCCGCCCCATTGGATATCGTCAACGATCGCCTGCGGATCGACAATATCCGCGAGCGCCATCCACGGGACGAATATTGACAGAAATAGTAAAATCGTGACAAGGAACGCAAATTGCGATTGCGAGGTACTTTGAGCTTTCATTATTGGTGTTCCCCCTTCAATTGTTGAACTCCTAAAGACTCGCGAAAGCTGTCGAAGAACCGTAGATGACCATAGAGTCTCCTGCGGATAATAGTGCCCTAGCCGAACAGGGACAGCAAGGATAAATACTTTCCGATATCACATTCTGACAGATGGCCTGCTCATCTCCCATCCGACGTCGCTATACGGTGCGGAACTGGTTTCGACGCACAACCATTGAAAGCGATCCTGTATGTACCGATCGTGTTACCTGAAATGTCGGGGGAGGCGAATGGTCGGGTCGGGGTCGGAGAGAGGCGCTTTAGATCTTCTGTTCGTTTTTCCCCGGGTTCGGGTTAGGGCCGGTGCCGGGTGTGGCGCCGACGTTCTTCACTGGCTCAAACCGCAGGGAGGGGGGCGAGCCCGCCACGCATATCTCACGGGGTAGACGCGCAGATGCCGGGGCCGATCAACGAACAAGCACGATTTTCGAGCTCCGCATGGCCGTCTCGGTCTCAAGGGTCACCAGGTACGTGCCGGAAGGCATGGGCCGCCCGGCATCGTTGGCGCCATCCCAGACGACATCATGCCCGCCGCTTGTCTGCGCGCCGTCGACGATCCGGGCCACCTGACGCCCGGCGAGATCGTGGATGAGGACGGTCACGCGCCCGGGCTGCATTAGTTCGTAACGGATCACGGTCCGTGGGTTGAAGGGGTTCGGCGCCGGGGTCAGCAAGCGAACGGTCGACGGCGCCACGAGATCGGGGTGCTCGCCTGGATCGGCGTCCTCCAGGCCGGTCGTTGCCTCGCACGGCAGGGGGAATACCGACCAGCCGGCGTGAACGACGCCGTCGACAACGTAGGGCTTCTCGGCACTGGGACCCACGGCCATGCCGATCAGGACCGGCTGGTACGGGTCGTTGACATCGAACAGGCTCAGACGACCCAGCGAGTCGGCCACGTAGAGGAAGCCGTCCTTCATGGTCATGGAGTTGACATCCATCGGGATGACGTCGGTCGTTGCGACCGGCAGCTCGCGGTCGTCGCTGACCAGGATCATGAATCCTTCGAAGTTGCCGACCGCGAAGACGCCTCCTTCGACCGTCGACGTGAAGTGATGGGTCGAGAGTGGAAGATCGACGTGACCGAGATCCACCGGCGCGGATGGGTCGAGATAGTCGAAGACCCGCCAGCCGGTGCTCCTCGCGATGGTGAACCAGCCGTCCGCCAGCATGGGGGCGGTTCCTCCCTCGAAATCGACGTCGATCAGACTCAATGTCTGGGGCAAGCCCTCCTCGATGCCGATGGCCCAGAGCAGGTTGTCTCCGTGGCCCAGGACAAGAGAACCGTCTCGTGAAAACCGAGGGGCCCTCATGGGCCGAGAGATGCGGGTGACCTCGGTCGGGCCCTGCGAGCCGGAGAGGTCATAGACCACGAGATCCTGGCTCGGGTAACCGTCGGCCCAGAGATTGTGGCCTGACATGATATAGCCGAAGGGTACGAAGATGTCCCACGTGTCGTTGGTTCGATCGTAGATCTCGGTATACCCGAAATACGCGAAGACCACGCGGTCATCATCGGCGCCGAGCAGTCGCGGGAGCCCGGTCCATCCGATATCGTCCGGGGCCCAAAGGAAACGATGACAGACGATCTCCGGGCCCAACTGCATGTCCAGGACCCAGGTATCGGCGCGCCACGTTTCATCATCCGAGTCCCTGACCTCGAGAGTAACCTGCCGATAGCGACCGTCTGTCTCGATGACACCATCGACGCCGTCGACCGAGACGGTCGGGATGACGGCTCTCGTGATCGCGGTCGGGGAGCGGAAGACGCTGGCGCTGGTCGAGATGAAGAAGTCGCCGCCAGGGATCGCGGCCAGACCGATGGCGTCGCCCTGAAGAGGCCAGCGATGCACGAGTCCGAACGTCGTGTTGTCGTAGATCTCGAGCTGATCCTGTGAGACCATGGCCACGTCATCACCGATGACGGCCAGCCCGACCCCGACGTCCTCGTAAAGGTGATTGAGCGCTGGATGCATGGGGTCGGCGAGGTCGATATCCGAGACGAGATACACGTCATACTGTGACACGTCCACCGAGCAGTAGCCTCGGCTCCCGACGGTCACGATGTCGACGATCGGGTGATGGATATACATATCGTGATGGTAAAGTGAACCAAACACCGGGGCGCCGAGATCGGCGCAGTCGACCGGTTGCAGACCGAAGCCCGACCCGACCAGAGCGACGGACCCCACCGCGGCCACGCTGAGGGGAGAGTGGTCGATCGTCATGGTCGCCAAGATCGTGCCATCGGCCGGGGAACAGACGACCAACGTGGACGCCGACGTCACCATGGCCACGTTTCCGTCGAGGAGGCAGGCGTCGCGGACCTCACCATCCGGCTGACATAGGACCACGACCTGGTGCTGCTGCACGTCGACCCGGACCAGACCGGCGGCACCGCAAGCCGCGAGGAGGGTCGAATCCTCGGCGTGGAAACGCACGGCCGGGGCAGGCAGATCGATGGTGCCCAGCAAGGTCGACGTGGCGGGATCGTAGAGCTGCAGCGGGTCGCCGCCGACGATCAGGATCCCGTCACTGACGGCGATCGGACCCGGCTCGAGGCCAGCGATGGGCGTCGGAGCCAAGATGGTGTTCGACCATTCGACGCAATCCTGCGCATAGGCCGTCGTCGCGAAAGCGACCGAGATCATGATCAGGAGATACCGCATCGACACCCCTCCTTGCACTTGATGATACCACGGTTCATCGTGTCGATGCAAATCTCGCTGGACGGGGATTGACAAGACGCCATCGGTGGAATTACGATACGAACTGGAGTCCTTGGGAGGCGCCTTGATTGGGAGGCGCCTTGATTGGGAGGCGCCTTGATTGGGAGGCGCCTTTCGTCCGGGGGAGCCATTCCCAGCGATTGCCAAGACCCAGGAGATCACGTGTAAGCGTGTTCCCGCGTGGCGCGCCTATCGTGCGCGCAAGTTCTTGGGAATCTTGAAGACCGGGCAGATCTGGATCATCTGGCATGCGACTCGTCAAGATCGTCCGACCCGTGATCTCTTTCGTCGCTCTTCTTATGATCACCTCGTTGCTATGCAGCCACGTCCCGTAAGCGACCGCGAGCGGCCCTGATGCCAGCAACAACTTCTGGTGTATGGCATGCTGCCCCAATCCACAGGGCTGCCAGGGCATCGAATGCAATTGCTAGCCTGATCGTCGACATGAGCGCGGGGTAGTCCGAACCGTCGGCTACCCCGCGTCGGCGGAGTCTTGTTCGAATCTCTTGATCGGTCCCCACAACTGGTTGTGCGCCGACAGCGCCGACTCGGAAGAGAAACGAGTAACGAATGACACCGACCAGCAAGTTTCGCCGCGTATCGATCGTCGGCATGACCGTAGGCGTCATCGCCGCCGTGGCGCTGATCGGGGCGGCCGCAGCCGAGGAGATGCGCAACATCACCGCGGATCTCGTGATGACCGTCGAACTGACCGGCGACGACGTCGTCTCCTTCCGCGACGTTTCCGGTTTCGGCGTTCACCGCAGCCTGGCGTGCGCCCTTCCTTACGGCGACGAAGGTGTCGTTGTCTATGATAGCATCGAGAACAAGGTCACGTTCTTCGGACGGGATGGGCGCCGCCTCTGGGCCACCGGGCAGGTTGGTGATGGTCCGGAGGACCATCGGGAACCATGCGAGTTGTACGTCCTCGGCGACGGTCGGATCGCGCTCGCGTCGCTATCGCCACCCGTCAAGGTCGTCTTCTATGGGAATGACGGGCTGTATCTTGGCCATCGAACCATTCACGGTGTTCACGGCAGCCCACGCATCGTGTTCTCCCTTCTCAACATCTACGCAGTGAAACCTGAGTACAACTACGAAGAGAACGTGCGGGATGAAACGGATTGGACGTTCAGTCTCGTGGCTATCGACGATTCCGGGATACCGTTCGCCAGTCAGATCCTCAAGCGCGTGTCGACACCACGCCGGTTTCGACCGGGTAGGGTCGTCAAGGAACAGGATCTCTGGTTCACCCCCCGGATCGAGACCGGCCCACGAGGCACGGTGCTCGTACAGGCTGACGTCTACGAGCCGGACGTCGATGTATACGATCCGGATCTGAATCGGATCGCGCGCATCGAGGGCGGATGGACACCGCCGGCGCAATCGGAAGAGTATCGGCAGGCGCTGTTGGAGAAGACGAACGGCGCCGAGATCGCGGCCGACACCGAGCGCGCGTTGCCGCACCTCTTCTGCTTCGACAATCGCGAGATCTGGCTGCAGAAACAGGTCCCCGAGGGGGGACCCATCTTCGCGACCTACGATGTCAGTGGCGCGAGCCACGGGTTCGTATACATCACCGGAATCGACGCCAGCACCGAGAGCATGGCGCTGCTCGACACCAGGTTGCTGACGTTCGAGGAGTTCGAAGATGGCGTGGGCGGAGCGCGGCGCCAGCTCTTTCGCGTGTACCGGCTCGACGGCTAAGACGTAGCGCCCCGGCGGGCGGGACTTGGCCCGGGGGGCGCTGCTTTCGCAATTGCTTGTCGATAAGTCATTTACGAATCTACTTGGTCACCCGGCCACTCGACATCGTTCCTACCTGGCCACCGATCACGGTTGCAACGCGACGCACCGGTCCCGCGTACAGGCATTCCAACCGCATAGGCCCGCCTCCTGAACCGCTCTCCCGGGTCGCGCCTCCCACGATTCTCCCAGAACCCGCCACCCGCGCACACCGAGTCGCCCCTGAACGTCACCAATCCCACCATTCACGCCCCTACGCGGTAACGTCCCGACACACCCGCACAACCCCCACGCTCGATCCGCGCACAGACCCTCCACCGCTCGCCATGCCTCGGGATGCGCCCCAGGATCCGCTCGGGCACCGGCGGGTCCAGGATGAACGGGATCGGGCGCATCGGTTCCCCGCACCGAGAACACGCGAGCGGCAGGTACTCGAAGATCCGCGCCAAGAGCAGCGCGCAGCGGCGCGCCGCGATCTTCCCGGGTAGGTTCCGGCGCTCACGCTCGTC
The DNA here is from genome assembly GCA_041390065.1 of Candidatus Krumholzibacteriia bacterium. GTDB lineage: Bacteria > Krumholzibacteriota > Krumholzibacteriia > LZORAL124-64-63 > LZORAL124-64-63 > Glo-17. Next base: position 137,721 of record JAWKQQ010000010.1, on the reverse strand, counting down.
GCTCGGCAGAGGCGGGGGCCGTCATCCTCGTCCTCGGCGAGGCCCACCTTCCGTCGCGCCTCCTCCAGCACCTGCAACGTCGCCCCGGCCGGCCTCGCCGTCGCCGGGCATCGCGACGGACCGTCCGCGGTCGGACGGGGCGTCGTCCTGTCGCCATGGGGGAGCGTCGTCTACACCAGCCGCGCCGCCAGCAAGCCGAGGAAGCCCAGCAGGAAGACGAACCAGCCGGCGGCGGCCACGGCCCGACCCCGGCCCAGCGGACCGTCGAAGTCGAGGGGCGTGGCGACCTGCCGCGCGGTGCGGCGGGCCTTGCCGGTCATCTGGATGCCGATGAGTGCGATGAGGGAGCCGAAGACGATGAGGAACGACGCCGGAAGTATGAACTCGTCCATGAAGGCCATCCCGTTCGGTCGCCGGGCGACTCGTGAGGGCGGTCCACGCCACCATGGCATGGCCGCCGGGCCCCGGCCGGGATCATGGCGCCGGGGTCGACCCTGCGGGGAACGCAGGCGCAGGTCTACGGACTGCCAGCAAATGATACACCAGGGAATCCCGAGGGACAAAATCAAATCGATGTATTTGACCGAACGCCACAATATTGTTCGATCTGGACGAATCATCCCGGCCTTGTTGATGTCCGGAGCGCCGATGATCTGCTATGATCAGCCGGTCCGTCCGTCTCGGGGGAGCGAGGACCCGGTCATCAAGTCGCCGCCCGCGTTGCCCTGGACCACGTGCCGACCTCACGGAGGTTCTGCCATGCGCGTCCGCCGCCTTGCCCCGGCCATCTCGACCGTCATCCTGGCCCTGCTGCTCACCGGTCCCGTCCTAGCCGTCGACGAGATCGGCATCTTCTTCGATCCCGCCGCGACCCAGAACACCACCACCACGTCGGCGCCGAACGCCGTGGTCACGGCGTACCTCGTGCTGCTCGATCCGTCGGCCACCGCCGACATCACGGCCTGGGAGTGCCGCCTCGCCTGGTACACCGACGGGCCCGCGCCCGTCGCGCTGCAGTGGAACCTGCGGGGCGACGCCACGAACTACGACACGCCGCCGGATTTCCTCGTCGGGGTGAACACGCCCCTGCCGGTCGCCGCGCAGGTCGTGCTGATGGAGTTGCAACTGCTCGTACCCGATCCGGCCGCAGCCATCGCCCTCCACGTCCAGCCGTATCCCCTGCCCTCGATCATCGACCCGCCGGACTCCGGCTACCGCCTCCAGCAGCCCATCTACACGACCGGTTCCGGCGAGGAGCTGGTGCCGCTGACCCAGATCAGCGGCTGCGAATCCTATCCGGTGGCGGAGATCAACGGGCCGGTGCCCGCCCCGACGCTCGCGGTGGCGGGGCCGGGCCTCGCGGTGATGCCGTTCGATCACATCAACACCGTCGTCCTGCCGATCAGCAATTCCGGCGACGGCCCCCTGGCTGCCACCGTAGCACTGACCAGCTACGACGGCCTCTTCCTCGAGGTCGGCGGACAAGGCCCCCACCCCGGCCCCGTTCCCCTGCATCTGGAGCCAGGCGAGACGAAGGAGGTGCGGGTCGTCTCCATCGCGGACCAGGGCCTGCCGACCTCCATGAGCGTCGCCGCGTGCGGCGACGTGCTGCACATCACCGAGATCCGGCGGTCGAGCACACAGCAGCGGGCCATCGAGTTCTCGAACGCTGAGCTCGACTTCGGCACGACGCTGGTGGGCACCACGGTCCGCATTCCGGTGACGGTCTTGAATCATAGCGATTACGCCACGCAGCTGGCGATCACCGACGATTGCGCCTCCTTCGGGATCCTGGGCGCCCCGCTCGTGGTGCCGGCGTTCGGGCAGCTCGAGTTCGAGGCGTTCTTCACGCCCTACGAAGGGGGAACGACGAGCTGCGAGATCGGGTTCGACACGCCGACCGACGAGCCGACCGTCGTCCTGCATTGCCTCGGGACGGGCGTCGGCGGCGATCCCAGCGGCCGGGCTGTGGATTTCGAGTCCCGCCCAGACGGTACGCCACTGGTGGCCGGCGAACGCCTCGGAGCCCAGTTCTGCGGCTGGGGCGTGATGTTCAAGCCCTCCGGCCCCACGGCCGGCACGGTGCTCGCTGCGGGCGACGGCTACACGGCCTTCGGCAATTCCCCGACCAACGCGATCTCCGTGGGCGGACCGGGCGAGGCCCTGCGGCTGGCGTTCGTGCGCCCGGGACGTTCCGCGCCCACGACCGTCGAGAGGGTTGCATTCCTGGTCGGCGACGGCGATCCGGATACCGAGACCGTCGAGGTGACCGTCACCGATCAAGGCGGAGCGACCCTGTACCACACGTTCGTCTCGACCGTCACCGAACCTCAGACCATCGTCTACGTCGCATCCTCTCCCATCATCGCCGAGGTGACGGTCGCCCTGGCGCCTGCCAGCCTCACCGGCGCGGTGATCGACGACCTGAGGTTCGACGACCTGATCGCCGGCGGCGCCCTCGGGCCGGGTCAGGCGCCGCTCACCACCGGACTGCTCGGCTGCGCCCCCAATCCCTGCAACCCGCGGACGGTCCTGCGCTACGCGGTACCGGCGGCAGGTCCGGTCCGCCTCGACGTGTTCGACGTGCGGGGACGCCGGGTGCCGCGCCTGGTGGACAGGATCCAGCCGGCCGGCCAACACGAGGTGACGTGGGCAGGTCAGGCCGACGACGGTCGCGCCGTGGCCAGCGGCGTGTACCTCGCGCGGCTACGCGCAGCGGGATCCGAGGACACGCACCGGCTCGTGTTGATGAAGTGACCCGCGCCCGGGGTCGGCCGACGCCTCGAGGTTCGCCGGCCCCGTGGCCCGAGCCAGCAAGCCATCAGCGCCACCACCTAGCTGGCGAAGCGCACCACGACGAGGTCGTTGAGGCCCGGTGTGGCCTGCCAGACGACGGTGGTCACGGCGCCGGCGGGGCCGGGGGCCGTCATCCTCGGCGAACCCCATCGTGCCTGACTCCCTGGATCTGTGGGCGTGCTGGGGCCGGTGGGCACGGGGTACGGGTGTGCCGCGTATTCAGCCGATCTCGTTGTCGTCTTTCGTCATCGTGAAATCCGGTGATGGGGCGAGTCGATCTCGTCGAGGACGCACGAGTCTTCGAGTGCTCGGGCGTGGAGGCGGCTATCGGTCGAGTGCGGAGGGGTATCGAGCAACGACAGCTCTCGCCCGGATCGTGAGCGCGTGCGTTTCCCCCACCGTTTCGAGGAGCACGGCGACGGCCTCCGCGGCGGCCGCCGCCGCCTGCGCGTCCCGGCCCTGCAACGCGTCGAGCTCCGCCAGATCCAGCAGCGCTTCGCCGAATTGTCGCTGCGAGTTGGGCAGGTGGCGCCGGTGCATGGCCACCGCCTGGTTCAACAGGGAGTCGGCGGCGGCCAGCGCTCCGCAGGCCCTGGCCGCCCGGGCGCGACGGCCGAGGGTCACGGCCAGGGCCGGACTGTCGTCGCCGTAGAGCTCGCGGAAGATCGTCTCGCCCTGCCTGTAGCGCACGTCCGCGGCTTCCGGGTCGCCCAGGGCCAGGCTGGCGTGCCCCAGGTTGATCTCCGCGGCAGCCACGTAGAGGTGCGTGTCGCCGAAGGCGGCGCGCTGGATCGACAGCGCCTCCTCCAGAAGGGGAAGCGCCTCGGCGGCCCGCCCCTGCTCCACGAGCAGGTTTCCCAGATTGATCAGCGAGGTGGCGATGTCCACCCGGTTGTGCCTCAAGCCCCTCCGCAGCTCCAGCGCCCGGAGGTGCTGGGCTTCCGCCTGCTCGAGGCGGCCGAGCTGGTGGGAGGTGAGGGCCCAGTTGGCGTAGAGGGCGCCGAGATGGCTCGGCACGTCCTGGTCCGATCGGCCGTAATGGGTTTCGGCCGCCGCGTAGGCGGAGTCTGCCGCCGTCAGACGACCCAGCCGGGCGAGGGACACGCCATAGTTGGACCAGGTACGGCCCAGGTCCTGCTGCAAAGCCGGTTCCTGGGGATCCAGGACCGACAGGACCCGGCCGAACAGCCGCACGGCTTCGACGTCGTCGCGCCGGCCCGACGCGATGCGCGCGAGCGCGGAGATGGGAACCGTCAGCCAGCTCGGATCCTCGCGGGGATGGGCCTCGCGGTAGGCCAGACAGCTGTCGATCTGGTCGGCGGCGGCTTCCACATCCCCCAGCTCCAGCAGGGATACGGCCAGATCGATGCGCGTGTCGGACACGCCGGCCGGATCGGGCGGCCGCAGCCTACGCTCGATGTCGAGCTCGGCCGCGTAGAGATCGCGGCTCACCTCGTATTCGCCCAGGCGGTAATAGACGCGTCCCATGACCGACAGCAGCGACGCCCGTTCGGCCGGCTCGCCCTCCAGGGCTTCGATGCGGGCGCGGCCTCTTTCCAGGATCTCCCGGACCGTCACGTCGGCGCCGTGATTCAGGTTCGGGTCGGCGGACTGGAACAGGTCGGTCAGGAACGCGCTGACCGTGCTCGAACGCACGGCCTCGCGACGGGCCTGATCCCGTTCACGGGCCGCGATGTGCGCCTGCCACGCGGTCCCCGTCACGCCCACCACCACCGCCAGGGCGACCGCGGCCAGCGCCGCGCTCAGCATACGATGACGGCTCACGAGACGGCGGAACCGGTAGCCGGCCGTCGGGGCCACGGCGCTCACCGGCAGCCGGCGTCGCCAGCGTCCGATATCATCCGCGAGATCCGCGGCGGACGCGTAACGGTCTGCTGGCGCCACAGCCGTCGCGCGGCTCAGGATCTGCGCAAGGTCGCCCCGCACCCGCTGCGCCCAGGGACGGTCTCCGTCCACCAACTCCCGCAGCACCTTTCCGAGACTGTAGACGTCGCTGGCGGGCGTGAGCACCTCGCCCGCCAGCTGCTCCGGCGAGGCGTAGCCCGGGGTCAGGTATCGCGTCAGCGGAGCTTCGGGCGAGGCCGCGCCGTCCAGGGAGCGGGCCACGCCGAAATCCAGGAGCTTCAGCTCACCGCGCGGCGTCACCAGGATGTTGGAGGGCTTCAGGTCGCAGTGCAGCACCAGACGCTGATGCGCCGCGTGCACCGCGCCGCAGATCTCCGCCACCAGCTGCAGGCGGGCTTCGAGCCCCAGCGATCCCGCCTCGCAGTGATCCAGGATGGAGCGGCCCTCGACGCGCTCCATCACCAGGAAGGGATGCCCGTCCGCGCTGACGCCTCCGTCCAGGAGCCGGGCGATGCGGGGATCGTCCAGCCCGGCCAGGATCTGCCTCTCCGCCAACAGCCTGTGCCGCAGGGGGGACTCGGGATCCATGGCCATCATGAGCTTGACCGCGGCCTCGGCCTGGTACTGGCCGTCTGCGCGTCGGGCGGCGTAGACCACGCCCATGCCGCCCTCCCCCAGGATGCCGGTCAGCTCCCAGGCGCCCAGACGCTGGCCCAGGCGCGACTCAGGCGCGTCGTCGCGCGTCGCGTGGTCCAGGAGCTCGGCCGCGGTCTCGCCCACGGGACGGGCCAGGAAGCCATCGGCCTCCACCCGATCCGCGGCCGCGAGGAACGCGCGCACGGCCGCGGCCAGTTCGGGGTCCGTCGCGGACATGGCTGCCAGCCGTCGTTCCTCGCGCCGACGTGGCAGGTCCAGGATCTCGTCCAGGACGGGCTCCATCCGTGACCATTCTCCGAACCCGGCGGCGCTGTCCCCGTCCCTCAGCACGCCGGATCCCCATCGGCCTCGAGGGTGCGCCGCAGCAGCGTCCTCGCCTTGACCCAGTCGCGGCGCACGGTACGGTCCGTCATGCCGAGCGCCAGGGCCGTCTCCTCCTCGGACAGCCCACCGAAGAAACGGCACTCCACCACGCGCGCCAGCCGCGGATGCTGGCGGTCAAGGTGCTCCAGGGCCTCGTGCACCGAGAGAAGCTCCTCGGCCTGGACGCCCGTCTGCAGATGATCCTCCGCGAGGGTGACGCGTTTGCGGTCGCCGCCGCGCTTGACGGCGCTGTGTCGACGGGCCAGATCGATCACGATGTTGTGCATGACGCGCGCGTAGACGGCCAGGAAGTGTCCCCGGTCGTCCCAGCTCAGCCGGGTCCCGTCGGCCAGCTTGAGGAAGGCCTCGTGGACCAGGGCCGAGGTCTGCAGGGTGAGACTGCCGCCGTGCAGCCTGAGATGGCGACGGGCGAGTCGGCGCAGGTCGTCATAGAGGAGCGTGACCAGGGGCTGGAACGCCGAACGGTCGCCGGCATCCAGATCAAGCAACAGCGACGTCACATCCGCACGTTCCGGCATGGCGCCCATTCCTCGGACGATCCGCATGGAGGGGGGTCGGGGCGTTCTGAACTGGGCCCACGATAAAGGGTTTAAGCCGCGTCCGCACATGCCGCCGGCATGATCCCGATTCCGTCTGTCCGGTTTTTCCTCCCGTTCGCGTATCTCCATTGGAGCCCTGACCCCGCGCCTCGCGGCGCCAGAACGTCATCGGGAGGTTCCTTCGTGCCGATCCGCGCATCCATCGTCCTGGCCCTTGCCCTCACCACCCTCGCCGGTTGCGGCGATGACAGCACCACGACCACGCCGAACCCGCCGCAGTCGGAGCTCGCCTGCAGCACCGACGGCTATCCCTGCACGCTGGCCGACGTGCCGTCCGCGGTTCTGGACAGCACCCTCTCCACACTGGCCCTCGCGGCAGCGCTGCCGCAGCTGACGGACCCGGACTCAGCGCTGGCCTGGCTGGTGGGACGACCCGACATGGCGGAAGCCCAGGCCGAGGACGGCGTGGTGCGGTTCCGGCTCGACGGAGGCGCACCGGCGTGGATCCTGGACCTGACCGGCACCCTGCCGTCCGAGCCCGCGGCCCTGCAGGGGATCAAGTCCGTGGTGGGCGAGGACACCGACGGCGACGCCACTGTGGACAACCGCGACGCCAAACGCGCCCTCGTGCTCGCGCCCTATCTCTGGCAGTTCCATCCCAACGACGAATCCGACCTTCTCAGCGGGCAGATCCGTGGTCTGCGGGGCTACGCCGACGACGTCGTGTTCCACGGAAACGAGAACGAGTCGAGCCGGGACGTGCTCTACTCCGACTTCCTGGACTGGGACGACTACGACCTGATCTACCTCTCCACCCACGGCAGCCGCGTCCGCCTGCCCGACGGGACGCGGACGTCGGTGGTCATCGACACCGGCATCCCCTGGGACCTGCGCGACGACGCCGTCTCCACCATGCCCGGCGTGGTGCCGCTGGGGCTGGTGGACCGGCGCGGCGGCTTCTCCAACGCAGTGGTGCGGGTGGGACTCACCGAGGACTTCTTCCGGACGGTCTACCCCGACGGGCTCGACGACGCCCTGGTCGTCATCGCGGCCTGCAAATCGGGCGCCGCCGCCGGCAACGCGCTGGCCGAGGCCCTGGCCGGGCGCCGCTTCGTCATGCTGGGCTGGTCGGAAAACGTCCCGTCCCGCGGCGCCTTCGATGCCGCGGGCCTGTTGACGGAGAAGCTGGGCCAGGGCCTCGCCGCCGGGACCGCCCTGCAGATGGTGACCGACGCCGGCCTGAACAACCTCACCAACTCCGCAGGCCTCATCACCACCCTGCAGCATTTCGCTCCGGACGGCGGCGACGTGCGCCTCTTCGAGATCCCCCGCCTTCTGACCCACGGCGGCGCAGCCCTCACCGACGGCGCCTCGCTGCTTCCCTACCTCATCGGCACCCCCGGCGACGGCGCGGCGGACCATCTCCAGCTCGTCCTGGAGGTGGACGGCGTGATGACGGCGGATCTGGACGACTTCACCGCCCGCTACGAATTCGCCGGCGTCCAGCTCACCGCAGACCATCCGCTGGCGGGAGGCGTCTTCACGGACCGGTACAGCTATCGGGTGTCGCACCTGGTGGACCTCGGGTTCGACGTCGCGCCCGACGCGTCGGTCCCCCTGACGGTGGCCGTGGCGCTGCCCGAAGGCGGCGCGTCACGGTTCCGCGTGGACGTGGCCGTGCCGGACCTCCCCGGCGACGGTGGCCACGACTGCACCCCCTACACCCCCACGCCGGTGGCGAACGTCGTGGATGGCCAGTGGCAGGATCCGGGCGACGACGGCTTCGTCCAGCTCGGCACCCCCGGCGATCCGGGCGGGGGCTACTGGCTCGTGACCGCCGCCACGGACGAGCCGGCGGTCGGCCAGCTCAGCATCACGGACGGTCCCTCGGGCGCCGTGTTCTCGGGCTCCAACCTCGGCGAACCCGATCCCCAGACCCTCAACATGGCCTTCGAGGCCGCGCCGGGGCGCACCTACACGGCCCGCTGGCTCGAATTCTCGTCGGCGCCCGCGGAGCTCCACCCCTTCTCCTGGAGCGTCTCGTACTCCTTCATGAGCGTGATGGACTGCTACGAGCCCAACCAGTCCAGCCTGCAGGCCAAGCGGCTGCCTCTGGACGTCGGCACGGTCACGGCCTACATGATCGCCGGCTACCGCGACAACGCCCTCCATGCCGAGGACTACGAGGACTGGTACAGGTTCGAGGCGGCGTCGCCCACGGATCTGAGCGTGGAACTGGTGCAGTCCCCGTCCGACATGCGGATGCGCCTGCGTCTGTGGAGTTCCGGCCTGAGCCAGCTGGAGAACGTCACCGGCACCGGCCCCGGCGATCTGGTCGCGTTCACGCACACCCTCCAGCCCGGCGTCTACTACCTGAGCGCCGAAGCCGCCGACTTCAACACCGGCGCGGCCAACCTGGACATCGCCGAGCTCCCCGACCACCTGGTCACGCCCTACCAGCTGCAGGTTTCGCACGCGCCGGCTGGTGCGGCCGCCAGGTGACCGGGCCGGCTCCGCCGCGCTGCCCGTCGAAGCCTCTGCATGTGACGACGCCGAAGGCCCCGGCCTTCGGCGTCGTCGTTTCCACGGCGAAGATGCCGTCGGCGCAACGCTTCGCGGCAACGATGTCGTGGCTATCATGGATCATCTCAGGCTCGCTCGCGGACGACCTCGGCGCATCCAGGTCGACAACGGCAGCGATTTCATCTCGAAGGCACTCGATAAGTGGGCGTACGACAACGAATTCACTCTGGATCTCTCGAGGTCCGGTAAACCGACAGACACCCCGTTCACCGAGTCGTTCAACGGGTCGTTCGGCGATGAGTGCCTGAACGTTCACTGGTTCTTGTCGGTGGAAGACGCATGTGAGAAGATCGAAACGTGGCGTCAAGACCACGACGGTGTTCGGCCCCACCGCTCGCTCGGAGATCTGACGCCCGAGGAGTTCCGCAAGCACCACCAGGAGGCTCGGGATCGTCTAGTTTAGGGTGTCGGACATGGAGGGGACCTCAGGACGGCAAGGACCAGCAGGGCCACGGAAAGGACGTGTCGTGCGGGTCGCCCTGGCGGCAGTGACCGTTGTATTCATTGGCGCGGCGGCGGCCGTCAGCGCACCCGTCGCCCACCTCACCGTCGAGGCCTTCGACCAGGCTGGGCGCCGTGTCGACGCGCCCGTGATCGTCGATGGACAGACCATCGGCGCGACCTGGTCGCGATGCTCGTTGCCCGCCGGATCCCACCTCGTGGTGGTCACGCACGCAGGAGCCGCCTGGGCGACACGCCTGCTGGTGCTGTCGGGGGAGAGCCATCGCTTGTCGGCAGTTCTGGGCGAAGCGTTTCCCATGATCTGGTCCCGCCGGAATCGTTCCAGATGGGCAGCCCCGACCACGGCCCGGGCGTCAATTCGACGAGATGCAGCATCCGGTCACGCTCACGCGGGGATTCTGGATCGGCTACCGAAGTCACCCAGGCGGTGTACGAGTCGGTGACGGGCGGCAATCCCAGCCGTTGGGCGGCGCCCGAGCATCCGGTCGAGAACGTCACCTGGTTCGACTGCCTTCGCTTCTGCAACCTGCTCAGCGAGCAGCATGGTCTGCAGCCGGCCTACGTGATTTCCGAGCATGCCGTCGACTGGGATCTGGATGCCGACGGCTACCGCCTGCCCACCGAAGCGGAGTGGGAGTATGCGAGCCGCGCCGGTACCGGGAGCCGCTTCAGCTTCGGCGACGACCCGGCCCAGCTCCACCGCTACGCGAACTTCTGCGATCGTTCCTGCCCGCGAGCCTGGCGCGATTCGACCCAGAACGACGGCCAGGCCTTCACGGCACCCGTGGGCTGCTTCGAGCCCAACCCTTGGGGTCTGCACGACATGCACGGCAATGTCTGGGAGTGGTGTTGGGACTGGTGGGCGCCCTTCGCGGGCGAGGCGCAGGTCGACCCGCTCGGTCCCGCGGTCGGCGACCACCGGGTCGAGAAAGGTGGATGCTGGGAAGCCGGAGCAGGCATGTGCCGGAACGCCTACCGCCACTACGTGGAGCCCGATCAGAAGCGGTCGTACCTGGGTTTCCGGGTGGTGCGGACTCAGCCGTGAGCAGGCGCCTCCCGCGCCGTCGTCCGAGAACACGCCGTCGGTCACCACCACGTGAAGACCACATGGCTGGCCGGCACATCGCGGGTGGGTAGCCAGTCTAGCCAGCCGCGCACCACGTCGGCCGACTTGCGATAGCGCTCGCCGTCCAGGAAATGCTCCCGCAGGGAGCCTCGCATCCAGCCCGCGCAAGCCTCGTCCACGACCAGGCCCTGTTCCGTGTGGCCGTTGCCGTCGGCGAGGAAGTGCCGGCCGCCGCTACTCGAACAGCGACTTCACCTCGCTCCAGCTATGGGCCTCCACGGGGTCGATGATGAGCCACAACCACAGGATGTAGTCGTACTCGCCGGTACCGTCGAAGGTCGTCGGGCCCACCCAGAACCAGACGGTCGAGCCGGGCGGCCCCGGGATCGTGATGATGCCTTCCTGGCAGGGGCCAATGACGACGTTCTGGATCACCGCCACCGTTTCGCAGTCCTGAGGGCCCAGCTCGAACATGTAGGTCGCGAACTCGGCATCGCCGATGATCTCGACGTAACCGGTAGCCGGGACGACGATCTCATACCAGTCCGTATCGCGGGACTGGGTTCCGTCCGACGAGAGATACCAGCCCGACTTCCCGCAGAAATAGCTCGCATACAGGGGCTGGATCGGGTTGCCGAACTCCGGGCTGTTGCAGCCGCCGTTAAACGCGTCCGCGTAGCCGTCGACCAGGGGCGGCTCGCCCTCCAGCACGGCGCCGGCGGGGCAGTCCACCACGCATGGATCGTAGTCGGTGATGGACAGGACGTAGTCGCCGAAATCACCCCCGTAGCCGTCGATGACGAGGAAGTACTGCGTACCCGCCGCGAGCGCGACCGCTTCCAGCTTCGAGACGTAGTCTGAGTAGAAGTCGTCGTTGCAGGCGACGAGGGACAGGTTCTGATCGTAGACGTAGATCTTGGTGTCATAGGTGGACCCGAGCATGTCGATGTCGACGAGGGTGTCGGCGCTGGGGGTGAACGTATAGACCACGTCCGCCGACGTGCTCTGGGTGTAGGGGCAGGCCTCGTCATAGTCGTCCACGTATCCAGCCGTGGTGCCCGTCTCGCCGACCAGCGGCAGGGTGACCACGGTGGCGTCGACGACCGTGTCGCCGCCCTGGCGGTCGGGGTCCAGGACATTCGTGGGGTGGTCGATTGACGGCTTGTCCGGCCGCTGGGCGCCCAGGTCGAAGGCACCGGCGGACACGGCGACGGCCAGCAACGCGACGAGCGTCATTGACAACTTCATGGATCGGCTCCTCCCCGATGGATGTGCACGCGTGGTGATCGGCCCCGTCGAAGGGGCCCGTTCATGGTACCACGGGCCGTGGGCGGGTGACGATGGTCAATCTGACCCGCTAGCCGAAGACCCGACATCCAGGGGTCGGGGGGCGACACCGGGCACGGCGTCGAGATTCTCGATTGCGTGATCGAGGATGACCCGGTCGGGACAAGCGGCGGCGGCGTGACCATCGCCTGACGCGCCATCGCCGACGCCGTCCTGCAGATGGTCTCCGGCGCGTTGCACGACACCGTGGGCGAAGACGTGCTGCCGCCCGGCATCGCCGACCTGGGCGACAACTTCTGGCTGGATCCCCTGTTCTGCGGGGCAGGGTCGTTCGATCGGTGGACGGTGATGGCGGCCAGCCCGTACCTGCCGGGGGCGCATCCCGACGGCGCGGATTGCGGGCAGGTGGGGGCGCGGGGGGTGGGGTGCGGGTGGTAGCGGTGTGGGCTTCTGGAGGCCCAGCCGCCGCCGCGGCAACCGGGAGCGGCTCAGTGACGTCGGGGATAGGAGGGGATAGGCATCATAGGGGCATGGCGTCCTCACCCCACATACCAGCCGCTGGACACGTTCCCCTCCTGAAAGCTGAGTGGCGTTCTCCTCTGACGAGGGCCACGATCTCGTTTGCCCGCGAGATACGTCCTCAAATCGGAAAGGAGAACGCCCATGGACAGGTGTATCGGTTCGGACGGCCACGCGTCAAGCTGCACGGTCGCGGTGATCGACACCAGCGGACGCAAGCTGCAGCACCAGGTCATCGAGACCAACGCCAGGGCCCTGATCACCTTCATCCGCACCGTCCCCAGGAACCGCCGTCTGATCTTCGAGGAAGGGACGCACTCGAGTTGGCTGTTCGAAGTGCTTTCCCCTCAGGTGCAGGAACTCGTAGTCGTTGGCGTCAGACGCAGCCGGGGTCCGAAGAGCGACAAGATCGACGCCTTCGCCCTGGCCGAGAAGCTGCGGATCGGAGACATCGAGACCAGGGTCTACAAGAAGCGTGGAGAGTTCGCGACCCTCGGCCATCTGACCCGGGCCTACGGCGCGCTAACAGTCGATGTGGTCCGCACCCAGACGGGGTGTCGCCGTGGCGCGACGGGCCCCGGCGAGGTGTCGTCACGCGGTGGCGTTCGGCAAGCGTCGGGCGCCGCTAGCGACACGTCAGGAGGTGGATACCGAAGTGCTCTGCACACGCCGGGCCAGCGAGCTCACGCTGCCGCCGCCCCCCATCACGTCTTCTGCGGCTTCTTCCGCGCCGCCGGGAACAGCACGTTGTTCAGGATCAACCGGTACCCCGGCGAGTTCGGGAACAGATCCAGCACCGTCGGCGGGTCCCCCACCCGATGCTGATAGTCCTCCGGGTCGTGTCCCCCCAGGAACGTGAACGTCCCCTGCCCCCGCTTGCCGTGCAGGTACTTCACCTCGTCGGTGCCCTCCACCTTGGCCAGCTGGATGACCGAGCGCTTGAGAAAGCGTTCGTGGTAGCCGGTGGTCTGGCCGAGGAAGCCGTTGATCACCGAGACGTGGTTCTGGGTGAGCATCGCGGGCACCGGATCGTACTTGGCGGCGAAGTCGAAGAGCGTGAAGTAGTCGGCCTCCGCGCCGCGGATGCTGGCGTAGTCGCTGGTGTCGAGGTCGGAGAACTCGTAGCGCACCGGGTTGGTGTAGAGGTTGAAGTTCTCGAAGGCGAAGGTCTGCGAATAGTCGGCCTTGGTGCGGTACGCGGGATCGATGGGCGAGCCGTCCATGGGCGCGGGCACGATGTCCACGTCGAGGAACGCGAGCGCGATGTCGATCGTGTCGGTGGCCGAGCACATGGCGAACAGGAAGCCGCCCTGCTCGACGTAGTTGCGGATGGTCAGGGCCACGGCATGCTTCAGCTGCCAGACGGTGGGGAAGCCCAGCTCGGTGGCCATGGCCTCGTTCAGCTTCTGCTGCTCCACGTACCAGGGCTCCAGGCCGAAGCTGCTCCAGAACTTGCCGTACTGGCCGGTGAAATCCTCGTGGTGCAGGTGCAACCAGTCGTACTTGTCGAGGTCGCCGCGCAGGACCTCGGGGTCGTAGATGGTGGAGTAGGGCACCTCGGCGTAGGTGAGGGCCAGGGTCACCGCGTCGTCCCAGGGCTGCAGGTTGGGCGGCGTGTAGACCGCGATCTCCGGGGCCTTCTCCAGCAGCACCTCGTCCATGTTCTCCTGCTGGATGGTGTCGTGGATGCCCTGCACCTCGGCTTCGCCGAGCGGCTCGTAGAGCACGCCCATGAGGCGGGCCTCGGTGCGGGCGCGGGCGGTGTCGCGCATGAGGAAGCTGCCGCCGCGGTAGTTCAGCAGCCAGGTCACCTTCTCGCCCACCTGCAGGGCGTGGAAGGTGTGGCCGTAAGCCTTCAGGTGATTGGTCTGCACCAGGTCCATCGGCACCAGCAGGTACTGGGCCGCGGCCGGGCAGGCCGCCAGCAGCAAGAGGCCGAGGACGAATCCGCGTCGGGTCATGGCAGGTCCCTCAGGCGCTGGCGGATCTCGCCGGCGAACAGGTAGTCGGGGTACTGGGTCAGCAGGCGTTCGTACTCGCGTCGGGCGGCCGCGGTGTCGAGGCGATCGTCGGCCAGGATCTCGCCGCGCAGGGCCAGCGAGCGCGCCGCCAGACGGCCGGCGGGCTGTTCGGTGACGATGCGGTCGAGCTGCGCCAGGGCGTGGTCGTAGCGACCGGCCGCCCGTTCGAGGCCGGCCAGTTCGAAGCGGGCGAGCTCGAGCAGCGGCTGTGGCGCCGTGGGGTCGACCTGCACCTCGGCCCGTTCCAGGTAATCGTGCAACGCGACGCGTTGCGAATCGGGCTCGTCCACCAGCTCGAACCAGACCGCGCGCGCGTAGCGCAGGAGCAGGTCGGGACCGCCGGTGGGGTTCTGCAGCTCCTCGGCGATGACCAGGCCGAGGCCGAGGGCCTCGTTGGCGTACGGCGCCGACGGGTTGTCGAGGGCCACGGCGGCGAAACGGTCGCGGGCCGTGCCGATGTGGCCTTCGGCCAGATCGAGTCGCGCGAGCAGGTAGTGGGCGCGGCCGGCCGGCGCGCGGAAGTCGCGGTCCCGGCCGAGGGCGGTGAGCACCTGCCGGGCCCGGCTCGTGTCGCGGGCCGCGAGGTAGCTCTCCCCGAGCGCCAGACGCGCCAGCGCGACGCCCTCGAGGGGCAGGTCGAGGTCCTGCAGCAGCGTTTCCAGGCGGGCCGCGGCGCCCGCAGGATCGTGCAGCTGCTCGCGCGTGAACCGCGCCAGCTCGATCTGCGCGGCGTAGAGCTCGGACGATTCGGGATCGCCCTGGCGGACCTGCTCGAGCAGCTCGCCGAAGCGCGCCGCCGCCTGGCGGGGATCGTCGGCCAGGAGCCGGTTCTGCAGCGCGAACATGCAGGCGCCGGCCAGGTTGTCCAGGGCCTGCTGCCGCTGGCGGGGCGTCAGGCCCGCCGCCCGCGCGCAGGCCGGCAGCACGTCGAGCAGGTAATCGACCTGCGCGGTGCGCTCGGGGCCGTCGGCGAGGACCGGCAGTTCGGTGGTCAGGACGCCGGCGTTGGCGAGCGCCGCTCGCACCGCCTCGCGGCCCCCGAGGTGCGACAGCACGAGGTCGCGCGCGCCGCCCGCGTCGCCGCGCGCGATCTGGACGTTCGCCGCCAGGATGGCCAGCTCGGGCAGCGCCCCGGGCGCGGCGGCCAGGCCGCGCAGCGCGCGTTCGAACGCGGGCGGCAGCGACGGGGCGCCCTCGCCCAGCAGGTCGCGCCGCAGGAACGGCAGGTTGTAGGGACTGGCCACGAGGTCGACGGCGACCTCGCGGGCCGCCTCGTCGGCGCGGCCGAGGGCGAGCAGGTGCACCGCCCGCGGCCGGGCCAGCAGCGCCGTGTCCCCGAGCAGGACGCGCGCCGAATCGATCAGCGCGACGGTGAGCTGCGGCCGCCGCGCGGCGGCCGTGAGGTCGACCGCGGTCGCGAAGCCGACGCGCGGATCGTCGACCCGCCGCAGGAACTCGTCGATCGCCTGGCGGGCGCCGTCGGTGTCGCCCAGGGCCAGGTCGGCGGACACCAGATGCCGCCAGATCTCCGGGTCCGCGGCCCCCTCGGCCAGCGCCTCGCGGCAGAGGTCGCGGGCCTGCGCGGGCTCGCCGATGCCGAGCGCGATGCGGATGCGCCGCTTGCGCAGGTCGGCGGCCGGCGCGCCCACCTCCGCCAGCTGCTCGAGCAGCGCGTTGGCGCGGCTGAGCTGGTCGAGGCGGATGAGCTGATCGACCTGCTGCAGCTGGCTCTCGTAGACGCCGCCCGGACGTTGCGGCAGGGGATGGCCCTGCGGCAGGCGCGGCTGCTGGGCCACGGCGCCGGCCGCCAGCAGGATCAGCAACGGCACGAGCAGGACCCGCCAGCTCATCACAGACCTCCGCGGCGGCGTTCGTCGAGGCGCCCGTCATCGAGGCGGCCGGCCTCCTGGTGCAGGCGCTGGATCTCCCGGAAGTAGCGGCGCACGAGGTCGCGGTAGGCCGGCGGCGCGTCCTCGACGGCACGCCAGCGGCGGGCCTCGGGATCGGCGTCCTCGCGCGCGGGTCCCGCGACACCGGGCTGCTCGGCGTAGACCTCGTCGGCGGAGCGGCTCTCGCGTCGGCGCGCCCAGTCGCGCTCGCGCGAGGCGTTGTGCATGTCGAGCAGCCGGGACAGGATGCGATCCTGACGCCGCAGCACCTCGGGGGTGACGAGGCCCCCGCCGAGGTCGTCGCCCACCGATTCCATGTCCCGGGCGAGGGCGTCGAGGTCGCCGAGCAGGCGTCCGGACTCGCCCGCGCGCTCGAGCTGGCGCTGCTCCTCGGCCAGCTGGCGGGCCTGTCCGGCCAGGCCCTGCTGGCCCTGCTGCAGGCGCTGCATGCCCGCCCGCAGCTCCTGGCTGAGGCCGCCCTGCTGACGCCGCAGCTGCTCCGCGAGGGCGTTGAGCCCCGATTGCTGCTCGGACATCTGGCGCAGCTGCTGGCTCAGCATCGGCTGCGGCTGGCCGCTGCCGCCGCCTTCGCCGGTCTGCTGCGCCTGCGTCAGGAGGCTGATCACCAGCTCGTTCATGCCCGCGAGCGACCGGGTCGCCGCCTCGCGCGCCGACCGCGATCGCCGCTCCTTGAGCTGCTCGAGGACGTCGCCCTGCGTCTCGATGAGGCCGTCGAGGTTCTTGAGCATGCGCAGGATCTCCTGCGGGGCCGCGCCGGCCACCGCGCCGAGGGCGTCGCGCACGGCGGCCGTACCCTGCAGCACCTCGTACTGCCGCCGGGCCAGCTGCTCGGCGCGGATCTCGCGCAGGCTGAGCGGCACGTCCTGGCCCACGTCCTCCTGACGCTGCGAGAGGGCCAGCAGGTCGGCGGCGACGTCGCGCATCTGGCCGGCCTGCTCGGCCTGCATGGCCATCTGCATGGCGACCTGGGTGCGCAGCATGACGTGGTAGAGTCCCGCCAGGTCGGTCAGCGCCTGCTGCTGCTGCTCGGTGGCCTGCTGGGATCGCTTCTGCTTCAGGCTCTCGCCCGCGTCCTGCATGGTCTGGCTCGTGCGCTGCTTCGCGAGCTGCTCGAGGGCCTCGGCCAGGGCCTCCTGCATCTGCTGCTCGGCCGCCGACGGGTCCTTCTCCTGGGCCGACTGCTCCAGCTCGGCGAGGGTCTCCTCGAGCTTCTCCTGCAGGGCCTGCAACTCGTCGGCCAGGGCTTGCTGGCGCCGCGCCTGCTCCTGAGGCGTGGGCTTGCCGGCCTCCGGCTGCTCGCCCGTGTCGGCCGGCTGGTCGGGCGACTGGTCGCCCTCGGCCTGGTCGCCCTCGGCCTGGTCGCCCTCGGCCTGGTCGCCCTCGGCCTGGTCGCCCTGGTTCTCGTCGCCCGCGCGCGGCTCGTCCGCCGGCGCCTGGGCTTCCTGCCGGCTCGCCTCGGCGAGGTCCTGCTGCTCGGCCAGCATCTGGGCCACCATGTCCGTGAGGCCTTCCATCTCCTGCTCGCGCGCGAGGTCGGCGAGCATGGCCATGGCCGTGTCCAGGCGGCGGCGCAGCTCGGTCTGCTCCTTCACCAGGTCGTCCATGGCGCGGTTCAGCTCGTTGGGCGACATCTGGTCGAGCGACTGGCGGAGCGACTCCAGCAACGCCTCCAGGCTCTGGTTCTGCTGGTTGGCAAGAAGCTCCTCGATGCGGTCCATCTTGGCCTGCAGCTCGGGGCTCGTCAGGCGGCTCTCGGCGAGCTGCTCGAGGTCCTGGCCCAGCGAGTCGGCGAGCCGCTGCAGCTCGTCCTGCAACGCGTCCTGGCGCTCGAGCGCCGCCTGCAACTCCTGCCGGCGGTCCCAGTCCAGAAGCGGGTTCTTGAGCAGCTCGCGGCGAAGCCGCTCGAGCTGGGCGGAGACGTCCGCCGACTGCCGGCGCATGGCCTCCAGGTCGGCCCGATGCTGGCCGGCCGCCTCGTCGCGCGCGGCGAGCAGGTCGAGGCTCGAGGGGACCTCGAGGCGCAGCACCGCGGAGCGGGCTCGGCCCGGCGGCGGCGGCTGACGGTTGTCGCGGGCCTCGAGGGCCAGCTCCAGCACGTCGCCCGGCACGAGCGCGAGCTGGCCGACCGCGAGCGAGAGATCGGCCGACACGACGCCCGCATCGGCCGCCTCACGATCGGTCACCACCAAGGCCAGGCGGCCGAGGCTGAGCGCGACCTCACGGCGGCCGTCGACGAGGGCGCCCGTCCCGGTCAGGAGCGGCACCCGCTCCCAGCCCTCGTCGTCGGACCGCTGGCCCTGGCCGGGCAGGTCGGCCACCCAGGCGCCGCCGCCGGCCGCGCCGCGCCGCACGAGCAGATCCACGCCCACGAGTCCGTAGTCATCCTCGGCCTCGGCCCGCAGGGCCAGCGGCACGGCCAGGGGCAGCCGACCGTCGTCGTCCGGCCGCTGCAGGCTCACCAGCGGCGGGCGGTCCGGGATCACGGCCACCTCGTGGGTGAGCTCGTCGGCGCCCACGAGCCCGCGCGCGTCGGTGAGCTGCAGCTGGAAGCGCCGCGGCGCCTGCATGACCAGGGCGCCGGCCACGCGGTCGCCGGCGACCGACAGCGCCGTGGTGAGGGAATCCTCCACCACGGCGGCCGCCGAGAGCTCCGTGCTCGCCCGGCCGGCGAGCACGAGGCGGCTGCCCTGCGGCACCTCGAGGTAGGCGGGCAGGCGCGGCACGTCGCGCGCGCCCAGCTGGGTGTAGGCCGGCGGCTCGATCCGCGCCGCCAGCTCGCTGAGCAGCGGCGGACGCCAGACCACCAGCTCGCGCACGCCGCTCACGCGCCGGCCGCGACGGAAGCGATACGCGAGATCCTCCCGCACGTCGCGCAGGTCGGCCTCCCAGCGCTCGAAGGGCTCGGGCAGGCCGGGTGTGGCCACCCCCGCAGGCACCGGCCGCGCCGGCAGCGGACGCCAGGCGCCCGTGCCGCGGCGCACCTCGCAGACCACCGGGTCGGACTCGACGGCCACCAGGTCGAAGACGGCGACGGTGCGGCTCTCGCCGAGCAGCACGTGCCCCGCGCCGGGCGCGAGCTGCAGGCCGCCGCTCGCCACCGGCGGCGTCGACCAGGCCGACACCGCGCGTTGCCAGCCGCGCGCGGTGAGGTCCGGCGCCACCACGTCGAGCACGCCGCCGGCCACCAGCGCCGCCGCCAACGACCCGAAGGCGAGCCAGGGTCGGCCGACGGGCAGCAGCCGCGCGAGGTCGAGGTCGGCCAGCAGGCGGGCGCCGCGGGCCAGCAGGCGATCGAGCAAGGCGGCCCTGACGGGCGTATCGGCGGTCCACCGCTCGGGCCGGACCAGGGCCTCGTCGGTGGCCGCGAGCGTGTCCTGGAAGCCGCCCGCGCGGTCGAGCTGCCGGGCCAGCCGGGCCCGCGTCCGCAGGCGTCGCCAGGCGGGCACGAGGAGCGACCACGCCGCCGACCCGATCAGCACCGCGGCCGTGGTGACCACCCCGCGCACGACCCAGCGCGGCGGCTCCGTCGCGCCGAGCACCACGATGACCAGCAGGCCGACGGTGCCCGCGAGCGCGAGCCAGGAGACCAGGCCGTGCACCAGCAGACGTCGGCGCGCGGCGCGCTGCACGCGTCGCCAGCGCTGGTCCAGTTGGTGTCGATCCCTCGGCTGCATGAGCGCTCCCAACGGGTGGCGTCAGGGGTTGGTCAGGGCATACATCAGAACGTTGCAGGCCATCTGCGCGGCGGCCTCGCGCAGCTCGGGCGGGTCGTTGTGCACGTCGGGATCCTCGAGGCCGTCGCCGATGTCGCTCGACCAGCTGTAATAGATCACCAGCCGCCCCTGGCGCTGGATGCCGAAGCCCTGGGCCGGATCGCCGTCGTGGCGGTGGATCTTGGGCAGGCCCGGCAGCTCGTAGAACGCGTGGTAGATCGGATGGTCGGACGCCAGCGGCTCGAGGTCCTGGTCGGGATACAGGCGCGACACCAGCTCCCGGAAGCTCGGGTCGAGGCCGTAGTTGTCGTCGGCGTAGAGGAAGCCGCCCGCGTCGAGGTAGCGGCGCAGGGCGTCCACCTGCGCGTCGCCGAGGTCGATGCGGCCGTGGCCCGAGACGTAGAGCAGCGGGTAGCGGTAGAGGTCCTCGCTGTCGAGGGTGACGACGGCCTCGGTGGCCGCCGTCGGGATGCCGGTGCGGCGACGGAACTCGCGCAGCCAGTTGGGCAGGCTGCTGGGGTCGCAATACCAGTCACCGCCGCCGGGGTAGCGCAGCCGGGCGATGCGCACCTCCGCCTGGTCGTCGGGCGCCGCGGCCGGCGCCGGCGGCGCATGCAGGATCACGACCGCGCACGCCAGCGCCGCCAGCGCCAGGGGCGCGGCCGCCAGGTGCCACGATCGTCGAGGCCACAGCATCATCGCGTCGCCTTCGGGTTCAGGATGCGGCGTCGGCCGGGTCGGCGTCCGCCCGCGGCAGGGTCACCGTGGCCACCGCGCCGCTGCCGGAGCCGGCGGTCTCCAGGGCGATCGAACCGCCCATCTTCTCCAGCAGGTTGCGGCAGATCGCCAGGCCGAGCCCGGTGCCCTTGCTCTTGGTGGAAAAATACGGGTCAAACAGTCGTCCAGCCACGTCGGGGTCGATGCCCGGCCCGTTGTCCGTCCATACGACCGCGACCGTGCGTGGTTCCACCCGCCAGCGCACCGTTAGTTCCAGATTTTCGGCGCCGCCCGCGGCATCCAGGCTGTTCTGCATCAGGTTGCCGATGATCTTGAGCAACGAGTCTCGATGGGCCAGGACCGGCGGGACGTCGGCCGCCGCCAGGTCCAGGCGTGGGCCCCGGCCCGACGGCTCGGACCGGTAGCCGGCGAGCACGTCGTTCACCAGGGCGACCAGGTCGACCGGCTCGCACTCCAGGTCGCCGGGCCGCCCGAGCAGCGAGAACTCGCCCGCGATGCTGCGCAGCAGGGTCACCTGCTCGAGGATGCGCCGGACCGCGTCGTCGATGATCTCGTCGCGGCGCGGGTGGCGGTCCTGCTGCGCCTGCTGCACGAGCTGGGCCGAGAGCTGGATCGGCGTGAGCGGGTTCTTGATCTCATGGGCCACCTGGCGCGCGAGCTCGGCGTTGAGCGCCTGCTTCTTGGCCGCCAGGAAGGCCGTCAGGTCCTCGCAGACGACCAGCCGGTGCGGCAGCGTGTCGCCCAGCTCCACCGGCGCCTGCCCCACCCGCAGGGTGCGGCGGCCGTCGCTGCTCGCCAGCTCGCCCGTGCCCTCGCCCAGCCGGTCGGAGAGGTGCGTGCGCAGCCGCGCGGTCCAGGCGGCCATGTCGCGATCGGGGTCGCCCGTGGACGCGACGTCCGGATAGAAGCGGCCGAGGATCTCGGCGGCCGCGGGGTTGGACGCCGCCAGGCGGCCGACACGGTCCCAGACGAGCACGCCCACGGGCACCCGCTCGAGCACGGCCCGCAGGAAGCGCTCGCGCGACTCCAGCACCTCGCGGGCGTGCTGCAGCTGGTCGCGCATGGCGCCGAACCCCGCGGCGAGCCGTCCCACCTCGTCGCCGCCACCGGGCGGCAGGGGCGCCGTGGAGTCGCCGGCCGCCAGCTGCCGCATGGCGGCCAGCAGCACCCGCAGGGGCTCGAAGATGTTCCAGGTCAGGGCCATCGCGAGGCCGAACGCGGTCAGCAGGAGCAACGTGATGAGCCCCGCCAGGAACAGCGCCATGCTCCGGCGCTCGTCGGCGAAGTCGCGCTCGCGGTCGGGGAACTCGACGGCCAGCACGGCCGGCAACGCGCGCTCCACCAGGCCGCCGCCGGGCCCCGGCGAGAGCGCCGGCAGCGCGATGCCGCCGGTGAACGCCAGGCCCGCGGGCGTCGGCTGCAACCGCGGCTGGCCCGGCTGGTCGCGGTACCACTGCATCAGCTCGGGCGCGGCGAGCAGGAGGTCGGGCTGGTCGAGCACGCGGCCGGGATGGCTGGCGTCCACCACCTCGCCATCGATGCGCAGGAGCACCTCGCCGCCGACGACGTCGGCCAGGCCGGGCAGGAGCTGGTCGTCCACGAGCTGGCGGTAGAAGAATGTGCCGGTGGTCGGCTCGGCGTCGATGATGCCGCCGAGATCGATCGGGATGGTGACGCCGAGGTAGACGCCGCCGGGCTGCTGCATGACCAGGAGCGGCGCCTCGCGCGAGGCGGCCAGCAGCCGCGTCGCGTCGTCGGGTTCGAGGTCGCTGAGGGTCTCGTCCAGGAGCAGCCCGCCGTCCGGACCGAAGACCATGGCCTGGCGCACGGCGAACGGTCCGAGCCTCCGCTCGCCCGAAAGGCGGCCGGCGAGCAGGTCGGCCATGTCGTCGCTGCCGGCCAACGCCCGGGCCTGCTCGGCGAGCAAGCCGCGCAGCTGGCTGAGGGCGGTCACGAGGCCGTCGCGGGTGCGCGCGCGGGCGTCGCGGTCGATGCGTTCGAAGGTCTGGCGGTCGGCCAGGACCCCGGCCACCACCAGGAGCACCACGCCGATCACCAGGTAGCCGGCGAGGAACCGACCCTGGAACCCCGGCGCCCAGCGCCAGCGGCGGCGGACGAGCGCCAGCACCATCAGGCCCACGAGCAGGAGCACGACGTCGAGCAGCAGCAGACGGCCGACGTCGAGCAGCACGTCGACCGCGCTGCGCCGCTGCAGGCCGAGCAGGAAGCCCTCGCCCGCGCTGCCGGCCAGCTCCGGCGGCAGCGCCGCCCAGCGGCAGAGCCAGCGCTGGCCGTCCAGGTCGATGGCCGCCCATTCCCGCCGACCTTCCCGCAACGGCAGCAGCGCCGCCTCGGCCGCGGGCCCGGGCAGGTCGCCGAAGCCGACATCGAGCCAACGTTCGGCGTCGCCGCGCAGGAGCAGGATCGGGCGGTCGACTTCCAGGCGTGGTCGGTAGCCGCCGCCCGTGCGCACGTCCTGGGCGCCGCTCAGGCGTCCGAGCAGGGTGCTGATGCGCAGCGACTGGGTGGACAGCTCGAGGCGCAGCCACCCGCCGGCCGGCCGCACGAGTTCGCCGCGCAGCACGCGCTCCAGTCCGGTCGGGTAGCGGCGCAGCTCGTCCTGCAGGAGCACCCCCTCGTGGTCGCCGTCGCCGGCCGGCGCTCCGGTCAACGACCACCAGTCGCTGCGTTCGACCACCTCGTAACCGAAGTCGCGCAGGAAGCCGGTGGCGTACAGGCTCTCGGTCTCGCCCTGGGAGTCGAGCACCTCGACGAGGCCCGGCAGTCCGAGGTCGCGGATCGCCGACCGGCGCCACAGCCGGTGCGCGAGGCGGTCGCGGCCGAGGGCGCCCCGGCCGGGACCGGCCTCGGCGGGGTCGGGGCCGGCGGTGTCCTGTCCGGCCATGTCGTTGAGCACGTCTTCGAGCAGGAAGCTGATCCACTCGTCCTGCGGCTGGACGATCTGCTCGGCCTTGCGGCGCAGCCAGTCGCGCTCGGCCAGGCCGTACGCCCCGGCCAGCACGCCGTAGTTGACCAGCACGACGGCGAGCAGGGCAGCCACGAGCAGGTACGGCCGCAGCGACCCTTCCAGCCAGCGGGGGCGTCCGCCCAGCAGCCGCAACGCCGCCAGGACGAGCAGGGCGCCGGCCGCCACGGTGACCATCAGGATGACCGCGTGCAGGGCCCAGAACGTCCACGCGCCGAGCGGCACCTGCAGGCCGAGCAGACGGGCGTTGGCGTTGGCCGCGATGTCGGTCCAGAGATGCTGCAGGGCGACGGTCGCCAGGACCACGAGGGGCACCACGGCCAGCGCGCGCACCCCGGAGCGGGCGGGGCGGTCAGCGCCGGGCACGAACCGGCGCCAGGCCCACGCCGCCGTGCCCCCCAGCAGCGCCGCCGTCAGCAGGGCGTCCGCGCCGGAGGCGAACCAGCCGCCGCCGAGCGTCGTGGCGAAGTAGGCGGGATCGAGCAGGCTGGTCGGCGAGCCGGGATCGGCAGGCAGCCGGGCCGCCGGCAGGGCGGCCGCGAACCAGCGCACCACGTCCAGGCGGGCCCACCAGCCGCGCACGAGCCAGGCCGCGAGCCAGCCCCCGGCCGCACCGCCGAGGCGGGCCCACAGCACCACGGCCAGGCCGGCGAGCAGCAGGTGGGCGAGCACGTTCGACGCGCGCCGCCGTTCGCCCAGCAGGTGCCGTGCCGGCACCTGCACGCTCAGCCGCAGGCGCGGCTGCACGCCATACGCGTCGCCCGGCCCGAGCACCACGTCCTCGACCACGCGTAGCCCGCGGTCCGCGTCGCCCCACGCCCGCCGCCCGGGCGGCCGGGCGTCGCGCACCACCTCGCGGCGCACGGCGGAGATCTCGGCGCCCGCGGTGGGATCGAGGTCGGCCAGGTCCGCCAGCCAGAGCTGGCACTCGACGAGGTCGCCGGCGGTGGTGTCGCGGGCCGCGACGGCGCGCAGGGCCCAGTGGCGGTCGTCGTGCAGGAGCGAGGGCGCACCGAGCGGCGGGGCGCCGTCGCCGGCGATCACCGGCCCGGCCCAACCCAGGCGCTGGTCGCCGCGCCAGAGCACCACGGCCAGGGCGGCGCGGCCATGCCGCTCGGCCTGCCACCGGTCGCGCCAGGCCGCGCAGAACGCGAAGGCGTCGGCGGCCACGAGGGAATCGGCCGGCAGGGCCGACCACATCGCGGCCACGTGGGTCATGACGTCGGCCTGCTCGGCGGCGGCCCGCCCCACGGCCGCGTCCAGGCGCGCCTCGGCCCGCGTCCGCTGGTCGGCCAGCCAGTCCTGGTCATCCTGACGCGCGGCGAGCAGCCCCAGTCCGGCCAGCCCGACCTGCAGCGCCAGCACCGCCGTCAGGAGGAGGCGGGTGCGCCGCGTGCCGCGGCTCCAGCGGCGGCTTCGCCACATCAGCACGGCCAGGGCCACCGCGGCGGGAACCGCCACGAACGGCGTCGGCAGGCGGGCCGGCGCGGCGGCGAGCTGGGCCAGGGCAGCCGTGGCGAGGATCGGCAAGCCGAGCGCGAACAGGTCGCGGCGTCCGGGAGCGGCCGACGGGGTGCGGGGCGTGGTCAACGGCTCAACCGCCGCGCAGCGCGGTCAGTTCGGTCAGGCGCCAGCCCTGCTCATGGCGGGCCAGGGTCACCAGCACGCGCTGCATGTCGGCCGTGCCCTGGTTGGCCCCGCGGCTACGCCAGACGGCGCGGGCCAGGACCCGGTCGCCGGTGGCGGCATGGTGGCGCAGGTACTCGAAGCTCAGAGTCTGCCGGGTCTGGAAGAGCGCCTTGAAGTAATAGTGGGCCTGGGCCGCCGTCAGCTCGCTGATGCGCTCGGGGTCGGGGCCGAGGCCGAGGCGGATGCCGTCGGGGTGGACGAGGTCGGCCACCGCGCGATGGTCGCCGTCCGTGAAAGCCTGGGCCAGCTGCTCGAGGACCCGACGGGCTTCGATCGGCACGTCCGGGTCGGCCGGCTCGAGTCGCGCCGCCGCGGCGCCGGCCGTCAGCAGCACGGCCAGCCCCAGGACCAGGGCCGACCGGAACCGTCGGGGACCGTTCACCGCGCTGCGTGCGTTCAACCGCGTGCCTCCTGAACTCCCCCTCCGGGCCCCGGGCATGGCAACGATCATGCCACGACGCGAGGCCGCTGGCGACCATTCTAGCGCCTTCGACCGGACAAGACCACCCCCGAGCATGGCGGCCGTGTCTCGCGGAGGCGACGCGGCGCCTCCTGCGGGAGACAGCGCGGCCCCCGACCGCACGGGTCGGGGGCCGCGTGAGGGAACGCCGTCCGGGCCTACATGTCGGCGCCGGCACGCTTCCGTTCGGCGATGAAATGCTCGTACCAGAACACCAGGATCGGGCTGGCGATGAACATCGACGAGTAGGTGCCCACGATCACGCCGAAGCACAGGGCGAAGGCGAAGTCGTGGATCACCGGGCCGCCGAACAGGTACAGCGTGGCCGAAACGAAGAACGTGGTGAGCGACGTCAGGATGGTCCGGCTGAGGCACTCGTTGATCGAACGGTTGATGACCGTCGAGTAGCTCTCCTTGCGCCGCAGCTTCATGTTCTCTCGGATGCGGTCGAACACGACGATGGTGTCGTTGAGGGAGTAGCCGATGATCGTCAGGAACGCCGCGATCACCGACAGCGACACCTCGAGGTTCAGCAGCGAGAAGATGCCGATGGTCAGCATCACGTCGTGCACGAGGGCCAGGATGGCCGCGATGCCGTAGCGGAAGACGAAGCGGAACCAGATGTAGATGACGATGAGCAGGAGCGACAGGGCGATGGCGTTGGCCGCCGCCTGGCGCAGCTCGCCGCCGATCTTGGGCCCCACCGACTCCTCGCGGCGCAGCTCCACCGTGCGATCCTGGAACGCGTCCCGCAGCTTGCTCAGAAGCCCCTGGGCGCTGTCGAGCACCTCGGTCTCGATCTGCGGATAGCTGATGAGGAACTCGTCGTCGGCGCCGAACTTCTGCACCTGGGCGCCCTCGACGTTGTTCCGTTCGAGGACGTCACGGATCTCGCCGACGGTCGGCACCGGCTGGATGACCACCTGCAGCACGGAGCCGCCGGTGAAGTCGATGCTCTGCCGCGGGCCGCCGTGCACGATCAGGGACACCAGCGAGGCCAGCACCAGCAGCGTCGAGATGGTGAACGCCGGCCTCATGGCCCCGACGAAGTTGATCTTGGGATTCCGAAAGAATTCCATGGTCGGATCTGCCTTTCCTCGCGATCAGATGCTGATCTTCTGCTGACCCTGGTTGCGGTACAGCCATTCCATGATCACCCGGGTGAGCACCAGCGCGGTGAACACGCTGGTGGCGATGCCGATGCACAGGGTCACGGCGAAGCCGAGCACCGGCCCGGTGCCGAACTTCCACAGGACCAGGCCCACGATCAGGGTGGTGATGTTGGCGTCGAGGATGGTGCGCGTGGCGTTCTTGTAACCGGCCTGCACGGCGGCCCGCACGGTCTTGGCCTTGCGCAGCTCCTCGCGGATGCGCTCGTTGATCAGCACGTTGGCGTCCACGGCCATGCCCACCGTCAGGATCACGCCGGCGATGCCGGGCAGGGTGAGCACGAGGCCGAACTGGGCCAGCACGGCCATGAGGATCAGGATGTTGGTGACCAGCGCGAGGTCGGTGACGAGGCCCGACCCGCGGTAGTACACGAGCATGAACAGGATCACCAGGACCGAGCCCCAGAGGGCGGCCTGGATGCCCTCGCGGATGCTGTCGGCGCCCAGGCTCGGGCCCACCGTCCGCTCCTCGGCGATGGTCAGATCCGTGGGCAGCGCGCCCGCCCGCAGGAGCAGCGCCAGGTCCTTGGCGTCGGCGCTGGTGAACGTGCCCTCGATGACGCCCGAGCCGCTCGGGATGCGGCTGTTGATGCGCGGCGCGCTCTTGACGCGGCCGTCGAGGGAGATGGCCAGGAACTCGCCGACGTTCTCGCCGGTGACCTTGGCGAACTCGCGGGCGCCCTTCTTGTCGAGGTCGAAGGACACCGTCCAGTTGCCGGGGCGGTTCTGGTCGGGCCGCTCGCGGGCGCCGACGAGGCGGTCGCCGGCCAGGGCCACGGTGGTCTTCAGGGGGAACAGCTCGCGGGCCAGCGTGCCGTCCTGCAGGGTGACGGTCTCCATGCCGAACTGGAGCTCCACGTCGCGCAGGGCCATGCGCGCCTCGGGCGCGTCGATCATGGCCTTGACCTGGCCGACGTCCTGCTCGTGGACCATGAAGTACGGATACGGCGTCGGGATGAGCAGCGACGAGAACGGGCGGTCGGCGTTGCGCACGTCGGTGTCGGCGTCGGCGGCGGCCAGGTCGGCGTCCTGATCGGGCAGGGTGTCGAACGGGCTGGTGGAGTCGGCCTCGGCCGAGGTCACGGCCTCGTCGGCGGCCGCGTCCGCGGACCCGGCGTCGCCCTCGGGCGTGTCGACCTCGGCTTCCGGCAACGCGATGTTGCGGAACGCCTCGTCGAGCCGGGTGACGGCCGACTGCACGGCGTCGGTGCCGGCCAGCAGGCGGAACTCCAGCCGCGCCGTCGAACCGATGAGGCGCTTGGCGCGTTCGGGATCCTGCAGGCCGGGCAGCTGCACGATGATGCGGCTGTTGCCCACGGTCTGGATCACCGGTTCGCTGACGCCGAACTGGTTGACGCGGTTGTCGAGGATCTCGCGCACCCGGGCCATGGCGTCCGTCGCCTGCTCGGCGCTCATGCCCTCGACGTCGATCTCGAGGACCAGGTACATGCCGCCCTGGAGGTCGAGGCCGCGCCGGATGGCCTTGGCGTCGACGGCGTCGATCTTGGCCTTGAGGACGGGGTCGGTCTTCGCCGCTTCGCGCTCCGCGTGGGAATAGCTGGCTGCCTTGAAGGTCGGCAGCAGCAGGTAGACCGAGAGCAGGATGGCGACGACGCAGATTGCACCCCTGATTTGCAGGGATCGGTTCATGTCATGTCTCCCGAGACCTGGTACGAGGTTGGGATGGCGGCCGGTCCTGACCGGGCTGTCCGTCCATCCCAGGGGCAAAAAAAGTCCCGGCGCGAACACGCCCAGCCCGGTTGGGCTGGGCCGCGCCGAAAAAGCCAGCGACCATGATAACACACGGAACCCGCCCGTGCCAGCCCGTTAGCGGCCGCCGGACGATTCGGCCTCGCGGAGGGCCATGAGCTCGGACAGGGTGACGAACCTGATCCCGTCGGCCGCCAGGCGCGGCAGCTCCTGCTGCAGCACCGAGAGCGTGGCCGGGTGCGGGTGGCCGATGGCGATGGCCGCCCCGGTGGCCCGGGCGCTGCGGATCAGGGTCTGCAGGCGCTTGCGGATGGTCTGCGGGCTGTCGGGGTCGTCGTCGAGGAAGATGCGGTTGCGGGCCGTGGGCACGCCGGCGGCCAGGGCGGACTGATAGGCCACGGAGCTGGCGGTGGTCAGGCTGTCGAGGAAGAAGAGGTCGCGCTCGCGCAGCACGGCCATCAGAGCGGTCATGGTGGCCTGGTCGGCCGTCGCCGCGCTGCCCTGGTGGTTGTTGACCCCGCGGACGTTCGGCAGCGCGGCGAGGGCCTGGTCGACGACCCCGGCGATCGCGTCGCGGTCCATGCCCACCAGGATGGCCAGCGGCCCGGATCCAGCTCCGGGTAGCTGACCGATTGCATGGGCAGGTGCAGGATGACCTCCGGCGGCCGTCGACCGCGCGACCTGGTCGCCGAGGCCCAGGGTGACGAGCCGGCGGCCAGGCTCGCGGGCGGCCTCGGCGGCCGCCATGGGCCAGGCTCGCCGCGGCGTGGCGGGCAGGGCCGGATCCGGTGGCCTCGAGGGGCGAACTTGCGCGAATACGACAGACCCGGCAGCACGGACATGGTGAGGGCGCCTCGAGGTCAGCAACCGGGTCGCGTCCTGGCGTGCCCCAGTCATCGATCACGATGGCCACGAGCGGCGAGTCCGACGCGGCTGCGGCCTGCGCCAGGCCGCTCGCCGCCGAGGTCGCCGCCCCAGCCCTGTCGATGACCGGCCGCCGACCATCGAGCAGCAGCAGGGTGTGGGTGGCCCGGCCAGGCACGCCCGTCGACCCGCAGGAGGTCGGTCTGCTCGTCGGGCTGCCCGGCGCCGCGCCGGCGGCCCGGCCGCTCCAGACGCTCGCTCCAGAGCACGCGGGCGCCCACCCGGCGGACGGCCCGGTCGAGGTCGGCCTGCACCTGCCACCAGGCGCCGGTGGCCGCCACGGGCACCACCCGGCAGCGGACCGCCGCGCCCGCCTCCAGGCCCGTGAGCGGCCAGTCGTGGGCGTCGGCGGCCTGCCCCTCGCGGACGGGCCCCCGCGAGGCGGGCAGGGACGCGGCGAGGGTCAGGTCGGCCCGGGCTGGATATACCGTGAGGCGCGTCGCGCCCAGGTCCGGCAGCGGCCGTGCCGCGACACGTGAGCGCGACGATCCCAGGACGGCCACGGCGCCGAGCGGAACGACAGGCCAGAGCCAGCGGCAGCGGGAGGATCCGGCTCCGGCGGATCCGGAGCGCCTGGTGCGGCGGAGTGGCGGCCAGGGTTCCCTCCCTTGCTGGACGCGGGCGTGGACGTCGGTTCGTGGGCGGGCGGGAGGAGCCCTCCCGGAGCTCCTCCCGTCAGGATAACGCGCTCGCGGCGAGAGGTCTTGGCGCCGTTGGTCTCGTCTAAAGCGAGCAATATCGAACTTGGTGCGCATCGTGCCCGTCGTCGTCAACTCAGCGCGGGTGACGTAGAAGACGAGGCCGGTCACCTGGTAGACGAGGTCCTGGCGGACACCTTGACTGACTAGACACGTTGTAAGCGGTAGAGGCTGCCCGCCGACCCGCGAAGTAGGGGGTCGTTCTCGAGGGAGGTCGGCTCCCAGGTGCCGAGCAGGTTGAGGTACTCGACGGTGATGTCCTCGAAGGCGATGCCGCCGTGCCGACGCCACCTCGTTGAACATCTTGTCGGCGATCGATCTCGGTCGTGATTGTACTCGGTCACGATCCTGGGCGATGAAGCGACAGCTCTCGCTGAGCACCTCGCGGTAGCGCGCGAGGTTCCGTTCGCCGTAGTAGAGCTTGAAGTTGGCGACCAGCTTGTCGGCCGTGTCCGGCCAAACGTAGGTCGGAGGGGGCGGCGGGTTATCGCCGCCGCCGTTGTCCGGCGAGAAGAGGCATCCCGTGGACGCGAACATGATGACGAGCACGGAGAAAACAAGGGGCCTGAGCTTCATGAACATCCTCCTGGAAACGCGGCAGGGACGACGGGGGTCGCCACTATCGTCCGGCTGGTGTCGATCGACGGGTGGAACCAACATCGTTAGCCAAGGCGCGCCGCATTCCTCCCCATTCGGGTTCATGGTCCGCTTGCAAGATCGGGGCCGGCCACCGGTCGGCGTCCGGCCGGTTTGATCTCTCCCCATCATGATATCAGATCGGTGACCTCTTTGGCCAGTGAAAATCCTATTCAACGGCGGATCAGGAGCCGAAGGTACCCCGCAACGCGCCCATGGTGGCCAGCGTGCTCGTGGGATTCTCGGGGTCCTGCTCGCCCTGCTCGTCTCGCCAGTAGCTCAGGTACCAGTAGCTGCCCTCGAGGGTGAACTCGACCACGGCCCGGCCGCGGTAGCGGGTGCTCGACCCGAAGCTGTCGGTGATCGACAGGAAATAGATGACGTCCCACTGCGCGAAGCCGCCCGAGCCGTCGTTGGTGTTCTGGCTCGCGGGGTCCTTCCACTGGGCCTGATCGCTCTGGATGGTGACCCCGGAGGCGAACCAGTTGCCGATGAAGGTCATCTCGGTGGGCTTGTCCCAGGACGCCCAGGCCACGCCCGGGAAGCTCGTCTCCGTCGCCCCGTCGGGCACGTAGACGAAGTTCTCGGACACGGCCGTGTCCCAGCCGCCGGAATCCTTGTTGGTGAGCGCGAGACGGCAGTTCTCCCACACGTTGCTCGGGCTCGAACGCGGCAGGTAGTCGATGGCCGCGGTCTGCGGCGGCTCGGGGTCCCGCGTCCCGAACAGGCAACCGCCCGCCAGCGGCACGAGGACGGTCACGAGGACCAGGGTCGAGAGGCGCGAGGTCGTGCGCATGGCAGCTCCCCTAGAAGGCCCACTTCAACAGGAGGTCGGCCTCCCAGTAATCGTTGCTCGTGTCGGTCACGTTGGGGCCGTAGGCCAGGTAGCGCTTGATGCGCCCCTTGAAGCTCACGGGGTTGTCCCGCGGCCCGAAGGACTGATCGAGGACGGCGCCCACCCACAGCTCGCCGCTGCGGTTGGCCGTCAGGCTCGAGGTGGTTCCCGAGAACCGCTCGGTCTCGTCCTCGGTGCGGAAGGTCGCCGTCTGCAGCGACACCTCGTCGGTCAGGTCGTAGGTGAACCCGAACTCGATGCGGTTGATCGACTGGTTGGAGTCGCGGCGGTAGGACTCCCGGCCGGCCAGGTCGGTGGCCGCGCGGGTGCCGTTGTTCTTCCGGTTGAGGTCGTGCTTGACGATGATCTCGATCCGGTCGTTGGGGTCGTAGGTGACCTTGGTGGCCACGTTGCCGCGCTTGTTGAACGTGTCTTCCTTGCGCACGCTCTCCAGGGCATCGTAGAGGTAGTCCTGGTACTGGATGTACATGCGGAAGGTCTGCTGCAGCGAGACCTTGTCGCTGATGGTCCAGGTGTACTGCGGCGACACCTCGTAGGATCGCTTGACGTTGTTGTTGGCCGACAGGGTCGAGCGGATGGCGATGTCGTCCTTCCGGAGGTAGCTGCCCTCCAGGCTCGCGTAGAACCGGGGCGACAGGTGCGACTCCAGTTCCAGGCTCGCCTCCTCGGTGAGGCGGTCGCGGTCGTTCTCGTTGAAGCGGTTCTGGGCGATGTCCTGGCTCAGCTCGGTGCGGTAGCGGCCCTTGAGGTCGGTGTGGCGGAAGAGGTGGCGCACCCAGCCGAAGGCGACCTCGCGCTTCTTGAGGTACTGGCGTCCGCGCGACGCCGTCGCGTTCAGGAACCGCTGGTCGTCCCAGGTCCACTCGTACTTGTAGGTGACCGACAGCGAGTCGTTGCCCACCGGGAAGGCCAGCGTCAAGCTCGCCGTGTCGCTCGACCGTTCCTTGGCGCCCACCAGGCTCTGGTTGTACTGCTGCTTCTCGTAGGTGTGGGCGAGTTTGGATTCGAAGTTGAAGCGCCCCAGCGCGACCTTGTTGTCCCAGTTGAGCTGCCAGGCGTCGCGTTCCTCGAGCTCGCGCACGATCTTCTCGGCGCCGTCGGGAACGTCGGTGGTGTCGATCAGGCCGTTGGCGTCGCGGCGATAGTCCAGGTAGGTGCGGTCGAAGTTGACCTGGGAGACCACCAGCTTGCCGGTGGCGCCCCCCCGGTTGTAGTAGCCGCCGATCCCCAGCGTGTCGCCCGTGGTCTTCGTGGGGCTGTCGAACCCCGCCAGCGCGTTGTCGCCGATCCGCCGGGATCCGTAGAGGCGGGTGGCGAGCGCCAGACCCCTGGCGAACGGGATGCCGGTGCGCACGGCGCCGGTGGTCTCGGTGTCGGTCTGCTCGCTGGCCTCGCCGAGGTTCACGCCGGTGATGTTGTTGTAGTACCAGCCGGCCGTCAGGTTCTGGATCAACGGGCCCGTCACGAGGCGGCTGCGCGTGGCGCTGACGCCGGCGCGGCGGGTCTGGCTGCGCTTGGTGTTGCGGCTGCCGGCGGTGTTGACGGTCACGTCCTCGGACCAGTTGGTGCTCGCCTCCAGGCGCAGGATCACCGGCAGCAGCCCGTACGGATCCTGGCCCTCGCCGCTGAGGTAGGTGGCGTTGGCGTTCCGGTTCTCGACCGTACGGTCCTGCCGGCGGTAGCTGTCGTAGGAGTAGCCGTAGGTGTCGGTGAGGCTGCCGCCGCCGGCCACCTGCACCTTGTTGGCAAGGTTGCCGAAGTAGTTGACCCGCGTGACGTTGGCCTTCACGCCCGCCTCGGGCGCGTTGACGCAATCGTGGAAGAGGCCGCCCGGCGCCGCCTCGCCGCCCCCGGCGGCCGCTTCCTGGGCGCGCTTGGCCCGCAGCCGCGCCTCGAGGGCGTCGAGGTAGCTCTGCTCGGCGGCCGTGGTGTCCGAGGGCGCGGCCGTGGTGCTGTCGGGCGGGGTCGCTTCCTGCGCCGGCGACGCGGCCGGCGACGCCAGCAGCAACCCCATCAGCAACCAGATCTCGGGCCGACGCCACCGCATCACACCCACCCCCGGGCAGCCAGTTCGGCCGCCAGCTGACGCCATCGGGCGGGCGGCACCTGCTCCGCCCGCAGCACGGGATCCACATCGGCGGCCTCGGTCACCGCCGCCACCTGCGCGTCGTCGAGGTCGAGGAGGCGCCGCAGCGCCGAGCCCAGCTGCTTGCGCCGCTGCTGGAACACCGTCTTGACCGTGCGCAGGAACGGAGCGTACTCGGCGTCGGGCCAGCCGCCGCGGGGCACCAGCGAGACCACGGCCGACGTCACCTCGGGCTGGGGCCAGAACACGGAGGCCGGCACCGTCCGTACCAGTTCGATCGCGAACAGGGAGCCCATGACGACGGCCAGGACCCCGTAGTCGCGGCTGCCCGGGACGGCCACCAGGCGGTCGGCCACCTCGCGCTGCACCATGAAGACGCCGCCCGCCACCTGCTCCCGCAGGTCCGCGAGCGCGAACAGCACCTTGCTGGTCAGCACGTAGGGCAGGTTGCCGGCCACCACGGGCCGGGGGCCGGCGGCGGCCACCAGGGCTGGCCAGTCGAGCCGGGCCAGGTCGTCCTCGCGGAGGCCGAAGCCCGGCCGGTCGCCGAACTCGTCGCGGAGCAGGGCGCACAGCTTGCGGTCCACCTCCACGCAGGTCACCCGTTCGCAGAGGTCCAGCAGGTGGACGGTGAGCGCGCCGCCGCCCGCACCGAGTTCCAGGACGCACGGCCCCAGCCGCGCCGTGTCCTGCGCGATGGCGCGGGCGAGGTTGCCGTCCAGCAGGAAGTTCTGCCCCCGGCGCTTCACCGGCTTGATGCCGTGGCGTCGGAGCAAGGTGAGCTGGCTCTCGTTCACGTCCCTCTCCGGATGGCCGCCGGACGCACCGTCGCGACGGGGCAGATGGCCTGGGTGCTCATCTGTCAATATCGTCGTTCGCGTCAGAGGCATTAGCGGTGCTGTCCCGTGGTGTCCTCTCGGTGGACGAGGGGGCGCAGGGGGCGCCTGGCACTTCATTCTAGGCCGCCGCCACGCGGGCCGTCAAGCACGCCGGGCCAGGGCCCGAACCGGCGGGCCACGTTCGCGTCGGTGGCGCGAGCGAGCGTCGCGGCCTCCAGACCGAGCACCGCGGCCAGCGTCTCGCAGGTGTGCACCAGGAACGCCGGCTCGTTGCGACGGCCGCGGTGCGGCACGGGTGGCAGCCACGGCGCGTCGGTCTCCAGGAGGACATCGGCGGCGGTGACGCCGGCCTTCGCGAGCACCTGCGGCAGCTGGCTGTTCTTGTAGGTGATCGGTCCGCCGATCCCCAGCAGGCAGCCGCGGTCGCGGGCCCAGCGCGCGTGGGCGGCCTCGCCGGCGAAGCTGTGCAGCACCGCCCCGCGGGTCGGCAGGCCCACCTCGTCCACCAGGGCGAGGGTCTCGGGGTAGGCGTCGCGGATGTGGAAGACCACCGGGAGGTCCAGGCGGCCGGCCAGCTCCAGCTGCGCGATCAAAGCGGTGCGCTGGGCGGGCCGCGGCGAGAGGTCGCGGTAGAAGTCGAGGCCGATCTCCCCGATGGCCACCACGCCGGGCGCCGTCGCCAGATCGGCGAGCACCGCCAGGCAGCGGCGACCGTCCTGCGTCAGCCGGCCCTCCGGATCGGCCAGGAGCGCGGCGTCGTGGGGATGGATGCCGACGGTGGCGCGGATCTCCGGATGGGCGGCGCTCAGGTCGACGGACGCACGGCTGCTCTCGAGGTCGTAGCCGACGTTGATGA
The DNA here is from genome assembly GCA_041390065.1 of Candidatus Krumholzibacteriia bacterium. Classification (GTDB taxonomy): domain Bacteria; phylum Krumholzibacteriota; class Krumholzibacteriia; order LZORAL124-64-63; family LZORAL124-64-63; genus Glo-17. The sequence goes on along the minus strand of JAWKQQ010000010.1, from coordinate 102,271 downwards.
ACCCGGCGACGCCGGCGTCGCGGGCGCGGTCGCGGACCTGGTCCCGGTCGTCCGCGAACTCCCGGCGGTTCAGGTGCAGGTGGGTGTCGATCATGGCTCGCGAGGCCCCCCCCGGCGCGGCGCCCGCGGTCCGCGCGGCCGGCGCTGGCGGCGCTGGCGGCCGGCTTCGGTCCGCTCGGAGTCGGGATCGAGGGCCGGCTGGTTGAAGTCGAGCTCGCCGGGCGGTACGTCCACCTGATCGGCCCCGGGCTCGGTGAGCTGCACCGTGACCAGCTCACGCAGGGGATCGAGCTTGCGCACGCGTCCGGGCCGGCCCTGCCAGACGACGTGGCTGCCGAGGCGAGGCATGCTGCCGAGCGAGTCGCGGTACTGTGTATCCTCGTACGCCAGGCAGCAGCGCAGGCGGCCGCAGGGACCGCTCAGCTTGATCGGGTTGAGGGCCAGCTGCTGGTCCTTGGCCATGCGCAGGGTCACCGACTCGAACGTGTCGAGGAAGCTCGCGCAGCAGAAGACGCGGCCGCAGACGCCGAGGCCGCCCTTGAGGCGCGCCTCGTCGCGCACCCCGATCTGCCGCAGCTCGATGCGGGTGCGGAAGATCCCGGCCAGGTCGCGCACCAAGGCCCGGAAGTCGACCCGGCCCTCGGCCAGGAAGAAGAATGTGAGCTTGCCGCGGTCCCAGCGCCGCTCGATGCCCACGAGCTGCATCCCGAGGCCATGGTCCTGGATCTTCTCCAGGCCGATGTCCCAGGCCTCCCGCTCCTCGCGGCGCAGGTCGGCGACGCGGTCGAGGTCCTCCGCGGTGGCGACGGCGAGGATGCCCTGGTGCACGGCCTGATCCCACCACTCCTGCCGGCCCCGGCCCAGGTAGCTGACCTGCCCGAGATCGCGGCCGCGGTCGGCCTCCACCACCACGAACTGTCCGACCGACACCGCGTGACCCTGGCGGTTGTGGAAGTAGGCCTTGCGGTTGCCCCGGAGCCGCACGATCGCCAGCACCTCGTCCTCGCCCGGAGGCGCGGGCGCGGGCGCGGGCGCGGCGGCCGGCTCGCCGCTCGCACGGCGGCCGCCGCCGCGGCGCGGCGGGCCGCGGCGCCGGGACGGTCGGCGTCAGGCCGACGTCGGGATCTGGTCTCGTCGGACATGCTCGCTCAGGTCCTCGCCGAGGGCCGCCATCACCAGGCCCAGGTTGAAATTCCCGTCGATATCGTGCTTGGCCCGCTCGAGGCGCTCGAGGTCGGCCAGCAGACCGGCCGTGCGCCGGCCGCGGGTCGCCTGCCGCACCAGATCGGCATGGTCGGAGAGCCGCGGTCGCCACGCCGCGCCGCACTCCAGGCAGGCCAGCGCCTCGCCGTAGAGCAGGCCCAGCATCTCGCAGAACACGAGGGCCCGGCGACGGCGCGCGGGGCTGTCCTCCACCTTGGATGAGCGGGGATCCGGCGACCCGTCCTCCTTGCGAGCCAGCAGGGCGCCGGTGTTGAGCACCTCGGCGGCGGCCTGCGAGGGGAACGCGTGCCCGGCGTTCAGCTGGGTGAACACGTCACGTGCCCAGCCGAGCAGGGCCTCCATCTCGGGCTCGAGCAGCGCCAGGGCACGGCGCGCATCGCCGCCCGCCAGGCGGGCGGCCCGCAGCCGGCGGTCGGCCGGCGCCTCGGGCTCGAGCACGGCGAGGATCTCGGCCAGGTCGGCCTCGGGATAGGGCTCGAACGGCACCTTCTGACAGCGCGACAGGATGGTGGGCAGCAGGCTCGACGGCCGGCTCGAGAGCAGCATGATCAGCGTGGCGGGCGGCGGCTCCTCGAGGGTCTTCAGGAGCGCGTTCGCGGCCGCGGCGTTCATGCGGTGGGCGTCGGCCACCACCGCCACCTTCCAGCGGCCCTGGAAGCTCTGCCGCCGCGCGAACTGCATGAGGCCGCGGACGGTCAGCGGCCCGGGATGCTCGGGGTTGCCGATCAGCACCTGGCTGGTGTCGGCGAACACCGGCGTGAAGAACGGGTTCTCCGCCTTGGCGACGAAGATCTCGCGCACCCGGTCGGCCTGGTTCTGGTCCTCGTAGGCGGCGGGCGCCGGCCCGAACCAGCGGATATCCGGGTGCTGGAAGGTGTTGGCCTTCTGGCGGCTCTCGCAGGGCCGGGCGGCGCGGCAGTCCTCGGGATCGCGGCAGTTCAGGCGGCGGGCGATGCCGAGCGCGGTGATCTCCTTGCCGCACCCCGTGGGGCCGGTCAGCGGCAGGGGCTGGCCCAGGCGCCCGTCCTCGACGAGGTGGACGATCCGGTCGGCGATCTGGCGTCGGCCGAGGCGCTGGTCTCGGTGCACGGTGTCCCCTGACGCGGCGGAGAAGGGGCCTAGCGCGGCGGCCGCAGCCAGGCTCGAGGGTCCTCGGCCTCGCGCCCCTTCCTGATCTCGAAGTACAGCTCCGGCCGCTCGCTCTCGGCGCTGATGCCGAGCTCGGCCACGATCTGCCCGCCGCTGACGCGGCTGCCCCGCGTCGCGAAGATGCGCGAGAGGTTGGCATAGAGGGTGTAATAGCCGGAACCGTGGTCCAGGATAACGCATTGGCCGTAGCCGGGCAAATGGTCAGCGAACTGCACCGTGCCCGCGGCCACCGCGTAGACCGGGGCGCCGACGAGCCCCTCGATGCTCAGGCCGTTGTGCATGGTGACCGTGCCGAAGCGCGGATGCACGTTGCGGCCGAACTCGCCTGCCACCGTCCCCGACAGCGGCCACGGCAGCCCGCCCTGCCGCTCGCCGGACCCCAGGCCGTCCGTCCGGGTCTCCGATTCCGGGATCGTCTGCTGCTGGCGCTGGGCCTCGATCCGGGCCATGAGGTCGGCCAGCCGGCTCTCTGACGGGTCAGCTCGTCGAGCTGCTGCTGGACGCGCTTCTCCTCCTGCTGCACCTCGCGCAGGAGGCCCAGGCGCTCGGCCTCCAGCATCTCCAGCCGCTCGCGCTCGCCGCGGGCCTCCTCGCGCGCCTCCCAGATGCCCGCCAGCGCGGCCTGCAGGTGCTTCTGCTCGGCCTCGATCTGCCGGCCCTGCTCGCGGGTGCGGGCGACCAGGCTGCCGTCGAGGCGGGCCAGCATGGCGTTGAACTTCAGACGCGCCACCAGGGTGGAGAAGCTCTCGCTGGTGATGATGAGCTCCAGGTCGCGCTGCGGCCCTTCCATGTAGAGGGCCCGCAGGCGGGCGCCGAGCGCCTGCTTGCGCATGCCGTACGTCTCGCGCTGCCCCGCCAGGCGCGCCTGCAGCGTATCGCGCTGCTGCTCGAGGATCACCTCGCGCTGGTCCAGGCCCGCCAGCAGCTCCTTCACCAGACCCATCTCCCGCGTGACCTGAGAGACCGACCGCCTGGCCGTCTCGCGCTGGCCGGAAAGGGAGTCGAGCTCGGCGCGGACGGTGCGGATGTCGCCGCGCAGGCGCGCGAGCTGGTCGGCGCTGCCCTGGACCTCGCTCGACAGCGGGATCTCCAGGGCGCCCTGGGCGCCGGCCGCGCCGGCCAGCAGCAGGGCTCCGAGCACCAGCCATGCACCCGCTCGCCGCACCATCACACCACCCGCTGCAATCGCAGGTACTGGCCGATGGCCGCCAGGCTGCCCAGCAGCCCCAGCAGCACGCAGAAGCCCACGAACCCCGCGATCTGGGCCGACGTGAAGAACGCCAGGCCGTCCAGGCGCACCGAGAGGATCCGGTAGCCCGCCCCCAGCACGCCCATCGCGAGCACGCCCGCGAGCAGGCCATGCACCATGCCCTCGATGAGGTAGGGCAGGCGGATGAAGCTGTTGGTGGCGCCCACCAGCATCTGGATCTCGATCAGCCGCCGCGAGCCCGCCATCGTCAGGCGGACGGTGTTGGAGATCACGAACACCGCCGCGCCGAGCACCACGAGCGACACGATCAGGCTGCTCCAGCGGAAGAGGCCGGCCCAGCGTTCGAGGGCGCCCACCCAGGCCTCGCTGTACACCACGTCGGCCACCTCGGGCCAGCGACGCAGGTCGTCGGCGATCGCGGCCACGGATTCGGCGGAGCGGTGGCCGGGCGCGAGCTCGAGGTGATAGGACGCGGGCAGGGGGTTCTCGTCGAGCACCTCGAGCAGGTCGGCGTCGTCGCCCAGCAGGGTGCGCATCTCGGCCAGCGCCTGCTCGCGGCTGATGTAGCGGGCCTCCTGGACCCCCGGAATCGCCAGGAACGGCGGCTGCAGCGCGGCCGAGCGCTCGGCGTCGAGGCCGTCGACGAGGAACACGCGCACGTCGACGTTGCTGCGCGCCCGCTCGAGGATCACGCCCAGGTTCAGGGTCACGAGCACGAACAGCGCCAGCACGAGCAGCGACGAGCCCATGATCAGGATGGTGACGCCGGTGGTGAGCTTGCGGCGGCGGAAGCCGGCGAACGATTCGCGGGCCAGGTAGCCGAGCTGGACGCCCCTAAGCATGGCCGCCCTCCTCGTCGAGCGGCCCGGCCGGCCGGTACATCTTGTCGGTCAGGCGCGGGGCCGAGTCGCGGTCGGGAACGCGGCGCTTCTCGTCGCTGACGAGCTTGCCGTCGCGGAAGAGCATCACCCGCTGACCGAAGGTCTTGACGATCTCATGGTCGTGGGTGGAGAAGATGACGCAGGTGCCGCCGTCGTTGATGCGGAAGAGCAGGTCGATGATCTCCTGTGCGGTGACGGGGTCGAGGTTGCCCGTCGGCTCGTCGGCCAGCAGGATCTTGGGGCTGTTCACCATGGCGCGGGCGATCGCCACGCGCTGCTGCTCGCCGCCCGAGAGCTGATGCGGCAGGCGGTCGCGCTTGTTCCACAGGCCCACCTGCGTGAGCACCCGCATGACGTTCTTCTTGATGTCGCGGCCGGGCACCCCGACGACGAGCTGGGCGAAGGCCACGTTGTCGTGGACGCTGCGGTCCTCGAGCAGCCGGAAGTCCTGGAACACGAAGCCGATCTCGCGCCGCAACAGGGGAATGCGGCTGCGCTTCATCTTGGTCGAGACCATGCCGCGGACGACGACCTGGCCCTTGGTCGGAAACAGGTCCATGGTGATCAGTCTGAGGACGCTGCTCTTGCCGGCGCCGCTGGGCCCGGTCAGGCACACGAACTCGCCGTTGCTCACGCTGAACGACACGTCCTGGAGCGCCGTCTGGTCGCGATAACGCAGGCTGACGTGGTACAAGCTGATGATGCAGCGGGGATCCAGGGGCCCCCGGGGCGTGGTCTCGCCGGCCATGTCGGCTCCTTGCTGGCGTCAGGAATCCGGCCAGGCAGACCGGTTCCGCCCCCATTTTGCATGATCCGTGCCGACAGGCCAGCAATTCCCGGGTTGCTTGCGGGGCCGCGTTCGTGGCAACCTGTCCGCCACCAGGAGGTTGGACGATGGCGGTCAAGATCTGCAGCGACTGCGGCGCCGAGTACCTGCCCACGGCCCAGGTCTGCGCCGACTGCGGCGGCCGGCTCGGCTATTTCGCCGACGACGGGTCACGGCCCGCGGTGGTCGACCCCGACGCCCGGATCGCGGTCTTCCTGGGGCCCTACCGCGACGCCTGCCGCCTGCAGGCGCTGCTCGAGCGGCAGGAGATCACGAGCCTGGTGGAGGAGCGCACCGACCTCGAGCTCCACGGCTTCCGCGAGATCGAGGTCGACGTGGATCGCCCCGGCTACTACGAGGTGCTGGTGGCGGCCGCCGATCGCGACGCCGCCACCCGGCTGCGGCAGAGCGCGGACCTGCCCGACGAGCTGCTGCCGGAGGCCCACGACTTCGTGGAGGGCCGGTGCCCGGCGTGCGGCTTCGCGTTCGCCGCCGACCCCGGGATCGAGTGCCCGGACTGCGGACTGCGCCTCGGCGGCTGGGACGACGAGGACGAGGACGCGGAACCCGGAGCGGCCGCCCGGGGTTCAGGCTCGCTGCCCCAGCCGTGAAAGGACCTGCCGTGCCCCAGCTCAGCCTCTGCCTGATCGTCCGCGACGAGGCCGCGATGCTGCCGGACTTCCTGGCCGCCACGCGCGACCTGCGCGACGAGTTCATCGCCGTCGACACCGGCTCCCGCGACCGGACGGCGGCCCTGCTGACCGAGGCCGGCGCCACCGTGATCCGGTTCCCCTGGCAGGACGACTTCGCCGCCGCCCGCAACCGCGCGCTCCAGGCCGCCACGGGCCAGTGGGTGCTGATCCTCGATGCCGACGAGCGCCCCCGGCCCGAGCTGGTGGCCGAGATCCGCACCGTGACGCAGGATCCGACCATCGGCGCGGCGACGCTGCGCATGCGCAACCAGCTGCCCCATGGCCACATCCGCGAGAGCGACCTCCTGCGCCTGTGGCGCCACGACGCCGCGATCGCGTTCGAGCACGCGATCCACGAGGACGCGAGCCGGTCGGTGCTGCTCACCCTGCAGCGCGACGGGCGCCGCCTCGTCAACCTCGCCGGCCTCTGCGATCACCTCGGCTACGTGCGCGAGGTGGCCGCCGGTCGCGACAAGAAGGACCGCGACCTCGCCCTGCTCCGACGCTGCCTCGAGCGCGACCCGGACGACTGGTACAGCTGGCTGAAGCTGATGGAACAGGCGCGCTTCTGGCGCGACCAGGCTCTCTGGCGCGACACCGCCCGTCAGGTGGTCCAGCGTCTGGACGGGCCGCCGCCCGCCGTCCTGCCGGCCGCCCCGTGGACCGGCGAGCTGCTGGCCCTGGCCGCCCGCGGCCTGTTCCCGGACCCGGCCGACCAGGTGGATTGGCTCGACCGCTGGGCCGACCGCGTGCCGCCGTCGCCGGCGTTCTTCGTGCAGCGCGGCCTGTCGCTCGAACGGGCGGGCAAGCTCGACCGCGCCCACGCCGATTTCCAGCGCTGCCGCGACCTGCCCGCCGGCACCCTGCCCATGCACACCACCGTGCGCCCCCTGCTCGGCCTCTGCCGGGTGGCCGCCCAGCGGGGCGACCTCCTGACCGCCGGCGACTGCGTCCATCAGGCTCTGACCTTCGCGCCGCGCGACCCCGAGGCGCTGCTCGCGGCCGTCAGCTTCGCCTGGCTGAACGGCGGCCTGGAGGCCCGCGACGGCTTCGTCCGCGAGCACCGCCTGGCGTACGGCGACAGCCGCGAGCTCACACTCGCCCTCGGCGATCATGCGCTGCAGGTCGGCCTCTGGGACGAGGCCGCGGCCGTCCTCGCGCCGGCCGCCGAGGGCGAACCCCACGGCCGCGCCCACCTCATGCTGGCCCAGTGCCGCCTGGCCCAGGGCCAGTGCCGCCTGGCCCGCGACCTCTGCCGCGAGCTGATGGCCAGCCTGCCGGAGGCCGGCATGGGTTACCTGACCTGCAGCCTGGCGCTGGGCGAGCCGGTGGAGTTCTCGGTCGATCTCGACGAGGGCAAGGCCAACGCCGCCTTCAAGACGTGGATCCGGATCCTCTGGCGCAGCCGCCAGGCGCAGCTCATGACCACGTTCGTCGACCACCATGGCCTGGTGCTCGGCATCTTCCCCTGGCTGTCGGAGTTCCTCACCGCCGAGACGCAGAAGCTCGCCGCCCGGACGCGGTGAGCGCCGGCCGATTCACGGCTTGATGTCGACGAAGAAGCGCTCGCGCAAGCCGTCCACATACTCCGCCAGCGCGACCTCGATCTTCTGCCCCTCGACGTACTGCCGCAGCTCGCCCGCCAGCTCCTCGTAGGTGTACTGGTGCCCCGAGGTACGCTCGATCACCTGGAAGACGTACCAGCCCGCGGCCGTGAGGAGCGGCTCGGAGAGCTGGCCCGCCCCCAGGCCCGTGAGCGCCTCCTGGAACGCGGGCGCGAGCTGGTCGAGCTGGAAGGTGCCCATCAGGCCGCCGGACGCGGCCGACACCGGATCCTCGCTCACCTCGGCGGCCACGAGGCTGAAGGCCTCGCCGGCCTCGACGCGCGCGCGCGCGGCGGCGATCCGGTCGCGGGCCGCGGCGATGTCCGCGTCGGTCACCTCGACGGGGAAGAAGATCTGGCTGAGCAGCTTGCTGCCGTCGGGATTGTCGGCCTCGACGAGCAGGAGATGCACGCCGCGCGAGCTGACGATCGGCTGGCTGACCTGGCCGACGGGCAGCTCGGCCACGGCCTGGTTGAGCACGCGGTCGAAGAGGTCGCCCGGCTTGACGGCGCCGATGCGGCCGCCGCGCTGGGCGTTGGGCCCCTGGCTCAGCTCGCGGGCCACGTCGGCGAACGCGCGGCCGGACGCGAGGGCCTGCTGCGCGCGGGCCACCCGGTCCTGCACCAGCCGGCGGGTCTCGGGCGACGGCTGCACCCGCACCATGATGCTGGCCACGGTGATGCTGTCGGGCTCGGCAGGCATCTCGGAGAGATGGTCGAGGTAGTACTGCTTGACCTCGTTCTCCATGACCTCGATGCCGGGGCGGATGAACCGACCCACCACCAGGCGCATGTACTGCTGGTTGCGGAGCTGGCTGGCGTAGCGGAAGCGGAAGTCCTCGAGCGTCAGGCCCGACTCGTGCAAGGCCTGCTCGAGGCCGGCCTGGCCGCCGTACTGGCCGACCAGCTGTTCGACCCGCTCGTTCACCCGCGCATCGATGTCCGCCTCCTCGACCACCATGTCGTTCTGCTTGGCGGCGGCGATCACCAGCTTGTTCTCGATGAGGCTGTCGAGCACCTTGCGGGTGAGCTCGGGCGTGACCGGCTCGGGCTCCGAGCCGGCCAGCTGGCGATCGAGCTGGTAGAGTTCGATCGCCAGGTCGAGGTCGCTCTGGAGGATCATCTCCTCGTCGACGATGGCCACGATCCGTTCGAGCAGCACGGGTTCCTGCGCCGCCGCACCGGTGGCCGCGAGGGCGGCCACCAGGATCGCGAGCGGGACGAGCCGCGGCACGAGGCGCGGGCGTCGGTTCAGCATGGACGGTTATCCCTTCGGGGTGGCGGCGGCGAATCGCTTGTCGGTCGCTTCCTGCTTCGCCTCGCGCCACGACGGCATCTTGGCCAGCAGCTCCTCGTTCACGTGCACCCCGAACTCGGCGGCCCAGTCGTCGAGGTCCTTGCGCAGGGCCACGTCCATGCGGCGGTTGCGGATGCGCTGGGCCACGGCCTCGGCCATCTCGTCGAGCGTGGGCGACTCCGGCGGCACGATCTTGGTGAGCTGCACCACGGCCCAGCCGCCACGCAGCTCGAAGGGCTGGCTGACGTCGTCGAGCTGCTGGGCGAAGAGCACGTCGTGCAGGGGGCCGGTCTCGGTGGCGGGCACGAGCGGGAAGCGGCCGAACGACTTGGCCAGCTCGGGGTCGCTGCCGAAGCGGTTGTTGACGGCCTTCCAGGTCGACTCGCCGCTGGCGATCGCAGCGCGGGCCTGCTCGGCGGTCGCGCGGTCCTTGCAGAGCACCATCTGGCCGGTGCGCCGCTCGGGGCGCTCGTATTCGGCGCTGTGGGCGGTCCAGAAGGTGTCGATCTCGGCGGGCGTCACCGTCTCGTCGTACTTGATGAGGTCGGCGTGGACCTTGTCCACGAGCATCTCCTCGACCTGACGGTAGGCCGCGCGGATCACCCGCTCGTCCTCGAAGTAGCCGCGCTTGCGCGCCTCGTCCACCATGATGGAGCGCTCGGCCGCCGCCGTGAGCTTCGAGCGCAGGCCGCCGAGCAGTTCGCCCTTCTTGGGCCGCTCGAACACGTTCTGCCGGTCGAACTGGGACTTGAGGTCGGAGACGGTGAAGGTGACCGGACCGGTCGACAGATCGTAGGACATCACGACCTCGCCGTAGGTCGACGTGGGCACCTGCAGCGGCTGCAGCTGGTCCTGCGGGATGGGTTTCTGGGTGGCGGGGTCGACCAGCGGCTCATCGGCCGGCAGGCCGTCGAACACGATCTTGAGCGCGTTCTCGTTCAGCTTGAAGTGGCGCTCCTCGCGCACCCGCCGCAGCAGCTCCTCGCGCCGCAGGTTCTCGTGGCGCTTGGCGATGCTCATCAGCACGCGATCCTTGATGCTCTCGAGGGCCGGCTTGTCCTCCATCGACACCTTGTCGATGCGCAGCACCCACCAGCCGTGCTCGGTGGGGATGGGATCGGTGATGCCGCCCTCGGCCGGGGCGAAGACGGGCTCCTCGAACTCGTCGCGGTACTGGCCCCAAGCCACGCTGATGACGGGCTCCTTGTCGTTCTTGTCGAGGCCGTCGTGGTACTTGGCCACGATCTCGGACCAGGGCACGCCGGCGCGCGCGTCCTTGACCGCGGCCTCGGCGTCGGCCTGCAGGTCGGTGATGATGAAGTGGCAGTCGCGGCGCTCGCCCAGGCGGCTGTAGTAGTAGTCGACGTCCTCGTCGGAGACGAAGCGGCTCGGGTCGCCGATCTCGTCGGCCCAGAAGAAGATCATGGCCTGGTACTCGGTGAGCGACTTCAGCGCCGCGTCGACCTGAGGATCCTGGTCGTAGCCGAGCTGCAGCGCCTTGGCCACCATCAGTTCCTTGTCGATGATGACGTTCAGGAACGCGCGCTTGCCCTCGAGCGTGGCCAGGTCGTAGAGGTTGCCCTGATCATCGCGCGGCAGCTGGTTCTCCTCCAGCTTCACCAGGCGCGACTTGTAGTACTCCACGTCGACCGTGCGATCTCCGATGGTGGCCAGAACCTGGGAATCCTCGTCCTTGTGGCCACAACCGCCCACCGCGCCCAGCAGCAGGGCAAGGGCGACGGCGACCAGGGGAATGCGGAAACGCCGATACAACATGGTCCTCAACTCCTCGATCATTCCGGGTGGCGGAGGCGCAGGTCCTCCAGGGTCTCGAGCACGTTGGCGGCGGCGGCCAGCTGCTGGGGCCGGGAAGCCGGCACGTGCATGCTGAACTGGTCGATCGCCTTGAATTGCAGCCCCTGCAGGGGCGAAGCCATCAAACCCCGAATTATAGGCGGCGTCGGTTCCTGGCCGCCAGCGAAAAACAGGTCGACGCCCTTCTGCGACGACCGCACCTCCTCGACGCCGACCCGGCTGGCGAGGATCCGGATGCGGTGGACCGCGAGCAGGTTCTCCACCGGGATCGGCAGCGGGCCGTAGCGGTCGCGGAACTCGTCGGCGAGGCGGTCGGCCAGCTCCGGCTCGCGGAGGCGGGCCAGGCGGCGGTAGAGGTCCATCTTCAGCTGCGGGTCGCCCACGTACTGGTCGGGCAGGTACGCCGGCACCCGCAGGTCGACCTTCACGTCGACCGGTGCAACACCGCGGCCGCCTCGGAGTTCCGCCACCGTCTCCTCCAGGAGACGGCAGTAGAGGTCGAAGCCGATGGCCTCCATGTGGCCCGACTGCTCCTCGCCGAGCAGGTTGCCGGCGCCGCGGATCTCCAGGTCGCGCATGGCGATGTGGTAGCCCGAGCCCAGGGCCTGGAACTCCTCCAGGGCCGCCAGCCGCCGACGGGCCTCCGGCGTGAGCGTCTCGCCCGGCGGGGTCATCAGGTAGGCGAAGGCCCGCTGGTTCGAGCGCCCGACGCGGCCGCGGATCTGGTAGAGCTGCGCCAGGCCCATGCGGTCGGCGCGGTCGACGATCAGGGTGTTGACCCGCGGCATGTCGAGGCCCGACTCGATGATCGTGGTGGTCACGAGCACGTCGAACTCGTGGTCGATGAAACGCCGCATGATCGTCTCGAGCTGGTCTTCCTTCATCTGGCCGTGGGCGTAGGCCACCCGCACCGAGGGCAGGAGCGCCCCGATCCGGGCCGCCATGTTCTCGATGGTCTCGACGCGGTTGTGGACGAAGAAGACCTGACCCCCGCGGTGCAGCTCGCGCAGGATGGCCTCGGTCAGCACCTCGTCGCTGTAGGTGCAGAGCTCGGTGTGGATGGGCAGGCGGTCGCGCGGCGGCGTGTTGATGAGCGACATGTCGCGGGCGCCCATGAGCGCGAGGTAGAGGGTGCGCGGGATGGGCGTGGCGGACAGGGTCATGACGTCGACCGTCTTCTTGAGCTCCTTCAGGCGCTCCTTGTGCCGGACGCCGAAGCGCTGCTCCTCGTCGACCACGAGCAGGCCGAGCTTCTTGAAGCGCACGTCGCGCGAGAGCAGGCGATGGGTGCCGATGAGGATGTCGAGCTTGCCCTCGCGGGCGCGCTGGGTGATGGCCCGGCCCTCGGCGCCGGGCTGGAAGCGGCTGACGACCTCCACGCGCACCGGAAAATCGCGGAAGCGCTCGGAGAAGGTCTGGCCGTGCTGGTGGGCGAGCAGGGTCGTGGGGCAGAGCACGGCCACCTGGTAGCCGCCCATGACCGCCTTGAAGGCGGCGCGCATCGCGACCTCGGTCTTGCCGAAACCCACGTCGCCGCAGACCAGGCGGTCCATGGGCCGCGGGCGTTCCATGTCCTGCTTGACCTCCACGATGGCGGTCAGCTGGTCGGGCGTGGGGTCGTGGACGAAGCTGTCCTCCATGGCGCGCTGCATGCCGCCGTCGGGCAGGTGCTCCGTGCCGGGGATGGCCTCGCGGGCGGCGTAGAGCTCGAGCAGGTCGGCGGCCATGGCGCGGATCGCCTTGCGCGCCTTCTTGGTGACCTTGAGCCAGGCGCCGGAGCCCAGCCGGGCGAGGCTGGGCGTGGCCGCGGTGTCGCTCGCGTAGCGCTCGACCTGGTCGATGTTCTCGACCGGGACGAACACCTTGCCCTGCTCGGCGTACTCGATCTCCAGGCACTCGCGCTCCGCACCCTCGACGGTGATGCGCTTGAGCCCCCGGTAGCGGCCGACGCCGTATTCCACGTGCACGACGAACTCGCCCGCCTTGAGCGTGGCGCGGTCCTTGACGATGCCCGAGCCCTTGTGGCGGACGCGGCCCTGACGCCGGTAGCGCTCGAAGAACTCGTGGTCGGTGACCACGGAGAGCTGCAGGTCGGGCCAGACGAAACCGCCGGTGAGGTGGCCGACGAGCGGGCGACTGGCCGGCGGGCCGAGGGGGTGCTCGGCGAGCAGGTCGGCCAGGCGGTCGGCCTGGCCCCGGTTGTCGCAGAGCACGAGCACCGTGGCGCCCGCCTGCTCCTGCTCCTGCAGGTAGCGGCGCAGGCGGTCGATGTCGCCGCCCTTGAGGTCGGCGCGTCGGGTCGCGTGGTCGATGATCGCGCCGGGTTCGCGGCCGAGCCAGCGGCCGGCCTCGTCGCCCCGGATCCACGACTCCGCCAGCCAGACGTGGCGCAGGCGCGCGTCGGCGAGGTCCGCCGTCGGGCACACCAGCTCATCCTGGCCGGGCACCACGGCGTCGCGGCCGAGGCGGCTGTCGCGCAGACGGGGCAGCTCCTCGTCGAGCAGCTCCATCTGCACGCCCAGCTTGACCGGCTCGTACCAGAAGACGGGCGCCGAGTCCGGCAGGTAGTCGAGCAGGCGCGCGGTGGGTCCGAACCAGGGCAGGAAGGCCTCCAGGCCGTCGTCGGTGTGGCCCTCCTCGATGCGCGCCTCAAGGTCCCAGTACTCGTCCTCGTCGAGCCGGCCGGCGAGCTTCTCGGCCTCCAGACGAGCGAGGCAGGCGAGCTGGCCGTCCTCCTCGCGGAGCAGGTGGCTGACCGGGTAGATGGCGGCCGCGGCGAGCCGGCCGTCGGGGTCGCCGCGCTGCGTCTCGGGGTCGAACCGGCGCAGGCTCATGACCTCGTCGTCGAACAGCTCGATGCGCACGGCCAGCTCGCCGGGCGCGTAGACGTCGATGAGGCCGCCGCGGCGGGCGTAGTCGCCGGGACGGGCCACCATGCCGGCCGGGCGGTAGCCGCGCACGGCCAGGGCGGCGCAGAACGCCTCGGGATCGAGCGGACTCCCGGGCGCGACCCGCAGCACCGACCGGTCCAGGGTGGCGGGCGCCATCATACGCTGGCGGACGGCGTAGAGGCTGGTCACCGCGAGCACCGGCTCGGGCCCGCGCAGGCGATCGAGGCCCAGCAGCATGTCGCCGACGAGGGCGGGGTCGGGCGACTTGCGGTCGTAGACCAGGACCTCCTGCTGCGGCAGGTAGACGACCGCATCCTGGCCGAGCCAGGCCTCGAGGTCATCGGCCAGCTGCAGGGCTCCCTCGCGCGTGGGCACGACGCAGAGGGCGGTGCGACGGCGCTCCTGGAACCAGGCGGCGGTCAGGACGGCGGGCGCGCTGGCCTGCAGGCCGCTGAGCAGGGGCGGGCGCGCCGGATCGGCCGTCGCGAGCGCCGTTTCGAGGCGGCCGGCGAGGTCGGCGAGGAAGGCTGCGCCGCGCCGACGGACGAGGTCGTCGAGCAGGAGCGGGCGGGCGGCGGACGGAGCGGTCGGGGTCATGGCCTCATTCGAGCTCGCCGCGGTCATCGAGGCGCAGCAGGTCGACGTCGTACTCGGAGCGGTCCGGGGTGGTGAAACCCGTCACGTACCAGCCGCCGTCCGGATGGGGCGCGAGGCCGAAGCCCTGCGATTCCTCACCCAGCCGGTGCTGGATCTGCCACAGGGGCAGGCCGGCCTCCGAGAGTCCGCGCAGCGCCGTGTCGTAGAGCCAGGTATCGCTGGTGACGTAGCGGCGGCGGGCGCCGACCGCCGTCCAGCGGCCGTCCTCGGTGGCCATGATGCCGGAGTAGAGATGCCAGTTCGTCTCGCCAAGCTGCCAGCGGAGCCGGCCGCGGTGGTCGAAGCTCACCAGGAAGCCGTAGCGGCTGCGGGGGTTGCTGACGAAGGCGATGCCGCAGAGCACGTAGTTGCCGTGGCCGTCCTGGCCGCAGCCTCGCCACAGCCAGCGGTCGGCCTCGCCGATGCGCAGGTTCCAGTCGGTGGCGCCGAGGCCGTCGAGGCCGCGGGCGAAGAGGCCGCCGTAGTTGCCGGCGTCGGTGTCGGGCAGACGGCCCGCCACCACCCAGCCCGCGTCCGGTCGCGGCCAGGCGGCCAGAACGCGCCGACCGGCCTCCAGCTGGAAGGTCGCCAGCTCGGTGAGCTGGCCGGTGGCGGGGTCGAGCTGCTGGATGGCTCCGCCGTCGGCGCCCTCGCGCAGATCGGCGCCGAAGACCCAGACCTCGCCGCCGTCGGCCGCCATCAGGGCGGTGGGCTCGAACAGCGCGGGCGTGGTGCGCCAGAGCGGCGCGCCGTCGAGGGTGAACCCGGCGAGGAAGCCCACGCCGTCGGCCAGCCCCCCGAGCAGAAGGGTGCCCTCCGCGTCGACGAGGGACGTGGTGGGCAGGTGGGTCGCGTCGAGCAGGACCTCGCGCGAGATGAACTCGCCGGCGGCGGCGACCCGCAGCAACTCGACATCCGCCCGCGCCACCCGGCCATCCTCGATCGCGTAGCTGAGCAGACGCAGCGAGCCGTCGGGCGCGGTGTAGATGGCGTTGCCCTGCTGGGCGCCCGACAGCGCGTACCGCTCGCGCCAGCCCGTGATGCCGTCGTAGCGGTAGGTGCGGCTCGGCTCGGTGGCGCCGGCGGCCAGCTCGGCGCGGACGCGCACGTAGATCAGGCTCGCGTCGGCCACGGGCACGCTCACGGCGAGTTCGGTGGTCTCGCCCGCGTCCAGGATCTCGGCGAAGGCATCGGTGCGGGAGATCTCCCACGCGTAGCCGGTGGCCGCGGGGAACGCGAGCCAGCTGAGCAGCAGAGCGCCCGCGGCATCGGGGTCCGGTTCGACGGCGACCATCTGCGGGATGGTCTGCAACGAGGGGTCGATGGTGACGGTCAGCAGCGCCGAGTCGCCGGTGAGCCCCTGGGCGTCGTGGGCGCGCGCCTGCAGGGTATGCTCGAGTCCGTCGGCCCAGCGTCCGATCGGCAGCTGGGTCCGCAGGGTGTCGCGCATCGAGGAGACCACCACGTCGTCCAGACGGATCTCCACCAGGGGCACGTTGCCGTCGTCGTCGACCTCGACCTCGACCACGCTGGTGGTGCCGTCGTAACGGTAGCCGTCGCCCGGAAAGACGATGGTCACCCGGGGCGCCTGGTTGGAGTCGTCCTTGGAGCAGCCGGCCGCCAGCAGCGCCAGCAGCGCCAGCACCGGCGCCAGCAGGGAGATGTGCCGCGTCATCGCACCCGTCCTCGCGATTCGATTCATGCCTCGGCGTGGGGATCGCCCAATGTTGGGCCATTTCACGCCGGCGGCAAGGGATAGTTCCCGGTCGAGCGCGGCCGGCGGGCGCCGGGCGACCCAGGTCGCCGGCGGGGGCCGGGATCGCGACCGGCCTCTCGGGCGCCGGGAGGTGGTCCTGCCGCGGACGTGTCCGGGGCGGCTCGCCCTGGCGAAACGCCGCGGACGCGCCCATGCTTGATATCCGGCTCTCACCGGTGGTATGGTGCGTCCAGCCGATCGACGCCCGGCCCGGGCGCACACCTCCGACTGGTCGCGCCATGAAGACGCTGGCTGCCCACCGCGACGCTCTCCCGTCGGGATCGGCGACCGAGGCCCGCGACTCTGGACTCGCCCGCCCGCCCGCCGATCGGGTCGGCCTGCGCCATCTCAGCCTCTCGATCCTGACCCATGCCCGGCCCGCCACGCTCCTGGCCAACCTGCGCCAGCTGGCGCCCCTCTTCGACGAGCTCGGCGAGGTCATCGTCGTCGACAACGACCCCGCCGGTACGGCGGCGAGACTGGTCGCGTTGGAATTCCCCGCCGTCCGCGCTCTCCGCACCGGACGCAACCTCGGCGCCGTCGGCCGCAACGCCGGGATGCGGTCTGCCTGCGGCGAGATCGTGATCACGCTCGACGACGACGTCTTCGGCCTCTGCATCGACGACTGCCGGCGGATCGCCGACCGCTTCGCGGCCGATCCGCGGCTTGGCGCGGTCGTCTTCCGCAGCCTGCACCACGCCACCCGACGAACCTGCAACTGGTGCCACCACTGCAAGCCGGAGGACCACGACCGGACGGAGTTCCGGACCTACGAGATCTGCGAAGGGACCGTCGCCTTCCGCAAGACGGCGCTGGAACAGGCCGGTTACTACTGGGAACCGCTCTTCATGAGCCACGAGGGCCTGGACCTCGCCTGCCGGATCACCAGCGCCGGCTACACGGTCCTCTACGACGGCGGCATCACCCTCGTGCACCACCTGGCCGACGGAGGCCGCACCAGCTGGCGCCGCTACTACTTCGACACCCGGAACCAGTTCTGGGTCGCCCTGCGCAACATGCCGTGGCGGACGGCGATCGGGTACCTCGCCCGCGGCCAGACCACGATGCTGATCTACGCGCTCCGCGACGGACAGCTCCGATATTGGCTGAGGGCGGTGCGGGACGCCGCGGCCGGCTGGCGGCAGGCCTACCGCAGCCGGCAGCGCTGGAGCCCGGCCATGCAGGCCGTCTACGACGACCTCAACCGGGCGCGCGCCCCGTTCCTCTACCTGGTCCGCCGACGGTTGTTCCGGCGGGGCATCGGCATCTAGATCAGACCTCGTCCCCGGTCGGTCCGAACAGCTCGCGATTGTCGTAGTCCTTGAGCACGAGCTTCGCCGGGTTGCCACCCACCAGGACACGATCGGGCAAGGTGCGGGTGACGACGCTGCAGGGCAGGATGGTGACGTCGTCGCCGATGGTCAGGTCGCCGGCGATCACCGAGCCGGTGCCGATCCACACGTTGCGGCCGATCCGCCGCGGCACCCCCGCGCCGCCGCGGGCGTGGCCGACGCCGATGGTGACGTTGTGGGTGAGGCTGAGGTTCTCGTCGGCGGTGATCTTGTCGACGAAGATGGTGCCGACGTGGGAGATGTAGAACCCGGGGCCGATCACCGCCTCCCGCCGCAGGTTGACATGGTGCACCAGCCGCACGGCATGGTTGGCCGCGAGGTAGGCGATCAGGAACGGAGCGCCCAGCCAGCGCCTGGCGCGGACCTGAGCCGTGGCCCAGGCGCCGAATCGGTAGACGAGAACGCAGTGGAACCCGAAATGGCCGGCGAAAAGCTTGGCGGCGCGCAACCGGGAGGGTCGCTCGGTGCCCAGGTGGATGCGGCAGCACTTGCGCCAGTCGGCGCGCACGAGGTCGAACATGCCGGGACGTGCCCCCTCCGCCGGATCGAGAGCAACGGGGCGATCGGTCCGAAGAACCGGAGCGGGATCCTAGCACCGCGGGATGGGCGTGGTCAATCGCACCCGCCGTCAGAAGGTCGACCGCTCCCGGTTGAACGGGGTGATCGCCCGCAGGCGCTCGACGATCCGCGGCACCACCTGCGCCACGTAGTCGATCTCGTCCTGGGTGTTGTAGCGCGAGAGGGAGAAGCGGATCGAGCCGTGGGCGGCGATGAACGGCACCCCCATGGCCTTGAGCACGTGGCTGGGTTCGAGCGAGCCGCTGGTGCACGCCGAGCCCGACGAGGCGGCGATGCCGGCGCGGTCGAGCAGGAGCAGGATGCCCTCGCCCTCGATGTAGTCGAAGCTGATGTTCGACGTGTTGGGCAGTCGGGGGTCCCGGGCGCCGTTGCGGCGGCAGTCGGACACCGCGGGCAGCACCTTCTGCTCGAGTCGGTCGCGCAGGGCGCGCACCCGGGTGTTCTCGTCGTCGCGGTACTTCTCGGCCAGCTCGCAGGCCGCGCCCAGGGCCACGCACGAGGCCACGTTCTCGGTGCCGGCGCGGCGGCCGCGCTCCTGGTGGCCACCCACGATCAAGGGGCGCAGGCGGGTGCCCTTGCGCACGTACAGGGCGCCCACGCCCTTGGGGGCGTGCAGCTTGTGGCCGCTGATCGACAGCATGTCGACGGTCGCGAGCTGCTGCAGGTCCAGGGCCAGCTTGCCCGCCGTCTGCACCGCGTCCACGTGGAAGACCGAGCCCTTGGCCTTGACGATCTCGCCGATGGCCGCGGTGTCGAAGATCACGCCGGTCTCGTTGTTGGCCATCATGATCGAGACGATGGCCGTGTCGTCGCGGACCTTGTCGCGCAGCTCGTCCATGTCGAGCCGGCCCTCGCCGTCGACGCCGATGAAGTCGACCTCGTAGCCGTGGCGCTTCTGGAGGTCGCGGCAGAGGCCCAGCACCGCCGGGTGCTCGACGGCCGAGGTCACCACGTGCTTCCTGTCCGGATACGAACGCAGGGTGCCCATGATGGCCAGGTTGTCGCTCTCGCTGCCGCCGGCGGTGAAGATCACCTCGGCCGAGGTGCGGGCGCCGAGCATCGCCGCCACCTGGTCGCGGGCGACCGCGAGGCCGCGGCCCGCCTCGCTGCCGAAGCGGTGCATGCTCGAGGGGTTGCCGTAGTGCTCGAGCAGGTACGGCATCATCGCGTCGATGACCTCGGGGGCCACCCGCGTGGTCGCGTTGTTGTCGAGGTAGATGCCGCCCTCGGGCACGGGTCCGAGGCCGTCGAGGATGTCGAAGCTGCCGCCGTCGCGGTTCATGCCGTCACCTCGATCACCGTGAGGTCCGGGCGCACGTGCCGGCGGAGCTCCTTCTCGACGTAGTCCTTGAGCGTGACGTCGGCCACGCGGCAGGCGGCGCAGGCGCCCTTCAGGCGCACGAAGACCTTGCCGTCGCTGTAGCGCACGAGCTCGATGTCGCCGCCGTCGTTGCGCAGGGCCACGGCGATGTCGTTGTCCAGCAGGTCCTGGATCCGCGCGACGAGGTCGCGCTGCTCGTCGCTCTCGGCGCCGCGGGCGCGCTGCATCGCGTCGAGGGACCCGAGCACGATCGGCTGCTTGGCCGGCCGCGCCTGCCGGCACTCCTCGATGATATGCTCGATGTCGTGGTGGCAATCGCCGCAGCCGCCGCCCGCCTTGGTGTAGTTGGTCACGTCCTCGACCGTCTGCAGATCGTGCTGCAGGACGGCGTCGCGGATGGTGTCCTTGGTGACCGAGTAGCAGTGACAGATCATCACGCCCTGGCTGAGCAGATGGCAGGGGACGCCCCGGCCGAGGCGCTTGAAGTGGTCGATCATCGCGGCCTCGAGGGCCTCGCGTCCCATCACCGAGCAGTGCATCTTCTCGCGCGGCAGGCCGCCGAGCTCGGCGGCGATGTCCTCGTTGGTGATCCGCGCGGCCTCATCGAGGGTCTTGCCGATGATCATCTCGGTGAGGATGGAGCTCGAGGCGATCGCGCTGCCGCAGCCGAAGGTCTGGAACTTCGCCTCGGCGATGCGGCCGTCCGCATCGAGCCGGAAGCTCAGGCGTAGGGCGTCGCCGCAGGACATCGAGCCCACCTCGCCGACGCCGTCCGGCTCGGCCACCTCGCCCACGTTGCGGGGGTTCATGAAGTGGTCGAGCACCTTGTCCGAGTAGTTCCACATGGGCCGTACGCCTCCCGGATACCGCGTCCCCGGACACGGTCGACTCTAAGAAACTCGATCCGTCGGGTTTCGCCAAAGTTAGGCCCCGCGGGCGGGATTTCAAAGGACTAGCTGACCCGCCGGCCGATCCACAATTCGAGGGCCATCAGCACCAGCGCGGCGGCGAGCAGCCAGCGCGCCAGGCTGCGCCCGGCCAGGGCCCGGGAGAACCCCGTGGCCGGGTCGCCGCCGAGCTCGCTCACGCGTGCGAGGCCGGCGTCCTGCAGGCGCGCGGCCACCGCGCCGCTGGTCTCGACCGTGGGCTGCAGCTCGGCGGCCGGGATCGTGGCCGCGATGAGGCCCAGCGTGTCGTCCCGCGCGGTGAAGGCGTAGATGCCGCTGCGGCCGGTCGTCGGGGCCACCAGGGCCGGGCCGGCAGCCTGCCAGCGCAGGTCGACCACCGCCGACGCGCCGTCGGGCGGCACGCGCACGCTCAGATCGGTGGCCGAGTCGCCCGGTTGCAGACCCAGCCGCGAGGCCGCCACCGGCAGGACCGGCTCCTCGCCCACCGCGAGCGTCCGCACGCGCCCGCCGCCCGCCACCAGGCCGGCGGCCGCCCGCTGCATGAGGGGCAGGAACACCGGGTTGAGCATGAGGTCGGTCGCGTCGCGCCGCAGGTGGAACGGCGCGAGCAGCCAGCGTCCGCGGCCCAGCCGGCCCTCCAGCAAGAGCGGGGCGCCGCCGTCGGCCGCGAGGATGACCTGCGCCTGCCCCTCGTCGATCGCGAAGTAGCGCCACCAGCGCGCCGCGGTCAGCGCCTCGGCGGCCGCCGGCCCTAGGTCGGCCAGCAGCGGATGCCCCGCGTCCACCAGACGGGCCCGCTCCGGCTGGTCGTCGGCGCGCGCGGTCCAGGCCGCCTCCGGCGGGAGGTCGAGCAGGGGCAGGATCCCGCCGCGCAGGTCCTGCTCCTGCGCCGGGTCGCCCGCCAGGACCATGAGCGCGCCGCCCGCCTCGAGCCACGGGCGCAGGGTGCCCGCGAGACGCCGGCCGGGTGCGCCCGCGTCCACGAGCACGAGGAGGTCGGCGGCGTCGAGCCCCACCTCCAGCAGGCTGTCGACCGGCAGGCTGCGGACGGAGAACAGGCCGGCGGTGACGGCGTCCGGCGCCAGGGCGCGCTCGAGGTAACGCCAGCCGCCGCGCCCGAGTCCGTCACGATCCTCGCCATGGGCCAGGAGGACGGCCAGGCGCTCGGGCACGTCGAGCACGAAGGGACGCGTGTCGTCGACCGGCAGGCGGTCGGCGTCCTTGCCCACTCGCCCGGTATGCAGGCCGGCCGCGGGCGCGGTGACGGTGAAGTCCAGATTGACCGTCCCCAGTTCGGCCGGCGGGGCCCCGGCCACGGTCTCGGCCACCCGGCGGCCGTCGATCTCCAGCCAGAAGGCCTGGTCGGGGCGGTCGGGGCGCACGGTGGCCGCCACGGTGATCGTCTCGCCCGGCTGCAGCGCCCGTTCGGGCAGGGCGACGTCGAGCACGGCGCCCGGCGGCAGGCCGTCGCCGAGCCCGCGCACGAGGACGCGGGTGCCGGTGGCGGCCAGCCCGGCGACCGCGTCGGCGAGGCCGGGCTGCGGGCCGGCCTGCAGATCGGAGAGCAACACCAGCTCCACGGGCGATGCGGGCGCCTCGGCCACGAGCTCGGCCGCCTGGCGCAACGCCGCCCCCAGGTCGCAGGCGCCGTCGGTGACCTGGGCCGCGCTCAACGCCGCCTTGGCCGCCGCCCCGGCCGGCAGCCAGGTTGCGAACAGCGGCACGGCCGTCGGCCCGGCCAGCACCACCTGCACCGACGCGTCGGCGGGCAGGCCGCCGATCATCGCGCCGACCTCGGCCACCGCGGCGTCGAAGCGCCGGCGGCCGTCGTCCTGCTGGGCCTGCATGCTGGCGCTCGCGTCGATCACGAAGAGGGCGGCGCGACCGCCGCCGCCCGGCAGCCCGCCCCAATGGGGCCGCGCGGCGGCCAGCACCAGGCAGGCGATGATGAGCACCCGCAGCAGCAGCAGCAACCAGCGGCGCAAGCCACGGCGACGCGCCTGCTGGGACTCCTCCTCCTGGAGGAAGCGCAGGTCGCTGAAGGCCACGCGCCGCAGCCGCCGGCGGCTCAGGAAGTGGATGATCACCGGCACGGCGGCCGCCACCAGGCCCACCAGCAGTCCCGGATTGAGGAAGCTCAGGGGCATCAGTGCAACCGCCCCCGCTTCATGAGGTAGGAGCCCAGGGCCGTCCCCACCGGCTCGGCGGTCGACAGCTCGACGAGGTCGACCAGATGCCGTCGGCAGGCCCGACGCAGCTGCGTCCGCCAGGCCTCCAGGCGCTGCCGGTAGCCCTCGCGGACGTGAGCCGGCTCGGTGCGCACGCGCGCGGTCGGATCCTCGAGGGCGGTGAACTCGACCTCGCCGCCGAAGTCGAGGGACACCTCGGCCGGATCCATCAGGTGCATGACCAGCACCTCGTGGCCGCGATGCCGGAAGTGCTTGAGTCCGGACAGCACGGCGTCGGGATCATCCATGAGGTCGCTCAGCAGCACCACCAGGCCCCGCCGCGGGATGCGCTCGGCCACGTCGTGCAGCACGGGACCGAGGCGGGTGCCGGTGCCGTCGGGCGCCTCGCGCAGGCCCTTGAGCACCTCGAAGAGCTGGCGCCGCACCGACCGCGCCGGCACCCGCAGGAGCGGCTGCTCGTCGAAGGCCACGAGGCCCACGGCGTCGTTCTGGCGCAGCAGCAGGTACGCCAGGCAGGCGGCCAGCACCCGGGCGTAGGCCAGCTTGCTGGGCCGGCCCTCGTGGCCGGTGAAGCGCATGCTGGCCGAGCAGTCCAGCAGCAGGGTGCAGCGCAGGTTGGTCTCCTCGGCGAACACCCGCTGGTAGACCCGGTCGCTGCGGGCGTAGACGCGCCAGTCGATGTCCGTCGCGGGCTCGCCCGGCTGGTAGCGGCGGTACTCGGCGAACTCGGCCGAGAAGCCGTGGTAGGGGCTGCGGTGCAGGCCCGTGAGGAAGCCCTCCACCAGCAGGCGCGCCATCACGTCGAGCCGGTCGAGCTGGCTGGCGAGCTCGGGCGTGATGAGATCGCGCTCCAGGCTCACGCGGGAACCTCGTCGAGGATGCGGGCGACGATCGCGTCCTTGGGCACGCTCTCGGCCTCGGCGTGGAAGTTGGTGACCAGACGATGGCGCAGCACCGGCGCCGCCAGGCGCCGCACGTCCTCCAGCGACGGCGTCTCGCGTCCCTGCAGCAGGGCGCGGGTCTTCGCGCCCCGGATCAGATCCTGCGCCGCGCGCGGGCCCGCGCCCCAGGCCAGGAACTCGCGGGCCGCGGCCGCGGCCTCGTCCGTGCCCACGCGGGTGGCGCGCACCAGGGCCACGGCATGGCGGGTGACCTGCTCCTGCGGCTGCACCTCGCGCACCAGCGACTGGAAGGCCAGCACGTCGTCGCGGCTGAGCACCACCTGGGGCTCGTCGCCCAGCACGCCGGTGGTCGATTCGACGATCCGCACCTCGTCCTCGAGCTCGGGGTATCGGATCAGGACATTGAACATGAAGCGGTCGAGCTGGGCCTCGGGCAGCGGGTAGGTGCCCTCCTGCTCGATCGGATTCTGGGTCGCGAGCACGAA
Source organism: Candidatus Krumholzibacteriia bacterium (assembly GCA_041390065.1). Taxonomy (GTDB): domain Bacteria; phylum Krumholzibacteriota; class Krumholzibacteriia; order LZORAL124-64-63; family LZORAL124-64-63; genus Glo-17. The sequence continues at coordinate 78,555 of JAWKQQ010000010.1, read as the reverse complement.
GAACGGGGCCTCCAGCACGTGGGTCGTGCCCGCCGCGGTGACCTGCTTCTCCTGCATGGCCTGCAGCAGCGCCGCCTGCGTCTTCGGGGGGGTGCGGTTGATCTCGTCGGCTAGGATCACGTTGTGGAACACCGGCCCGCGCACGAAACGGAACTCGCGGTGCCCGGTCGCCTGGTCCTCCTCCATGATCTCCGAACCGGTGATGTCGGCGGGCATGAGGTCGGGCGTGAACTGGATCCGGCCGAAGCTGAGGTCCATGACCCGGGCCAAGCTGGAGATGAGCAGGGTCTTGGCCAGGCCGGGCACGCCCTCGAGGAGCACGTGGCCGCCGGCGAAGAGCGCGATCAGCATCTCCTCGACCACCTGGTCCTGGCCCACGATGCGGCGGGCGATCTGGCGGCGCATGGCCTGATGGGCGTCGAGCAGCTGGTCGATACGGGCGGGGTCGGTCACGGCATCCTCCGGGTTGAAGCAGGGTGGCGGCGACAGCTTACGTCAACGACGCCGGGCGGACAACGCCGCCTCGCGAGAAACACACGTTCGGCCCCGGGAATTCCCTTGGCCGCCCGCGGGAACCTGCCTATCGTGCCAGCAACGGAGGTGGCAGAGTGCACAAGCCCTTTTACCGCGCGCTCGAGCATTTGTTGCGCGACATCGACGATTCGGCCGGCGACGAGCAGATGCTCAGCGCCGTCGTCGAGGCCCTCGTGGACACCGACGAGGCCGCCCATTTCGGCATCGCCAGCGGCCGGGTCTACCGCGAGCGGGCGCTGGATTTCGTGCTCATCGAGAGCATCGGCGAGTACGGCGAGGCCATCGAGGGCAAGACGGTGGGCAAGGAATACCCGCCGGTGCAGCGCCTGCTGGAGCGCCGGCTGTGGATCTTCACGCCCGATTCGCCCGGCTGGGACCGCACCATCGAGTCGCAGTTCAGCCACCTCAACAACGCGGCCATCGCCGTGGGCCAGAACCCCACGTACATCATCAGCTTCAGCGTCGAGAGCGGCAACAACGACGAGCTGATGATCATGCTCGAGGCCATCCGGGCGGCCATCGGCCTGAAGCTGCGTCAGGGCGCCCTGGAGAGCCAGCTGCGCCAGGCCCAGGCGATCCAGTCCTCGCTCCTGCCGCAGCGGATGCCGCCCCTCGATGGCTTCGAGATCGCCGCCCGCACCCTCGCGGCCGACGAGGTGGGCGGCGACGTCTACGACGTCCAGGTGCTCGACCCCGGCATGCTCGGCCTCCTGCTGGCCGACGCCAGCGGCCACGGCCTGCCCGCCGCCCTGCAGGCCCGCGACGTCGTCGTCGGCATGCGCATGGGCCAGACCCACAACGAGAAGATCACCTCGCAGGTCGAGCGCCTGAACCAGGTGGTGCACCAGACCCTCCTGACCAGCCGGTTCATCACCCTGTTCTACGCCGAGATCGAGGACACGGGCAACGTGACCTACGTCAACGCCGGCCACTGCCCGCCGCTGCTGTTCACGACGGCCGGCGAGGTCTACGAGCTGCAGACCTCCGGCCCGGTGCTCGGCCCCCTGCCCGACGCCGTCTACCGCCGCTGCTACATGACCCTACGGCCCGGCGAGATGCTGGTGCTGTTCACCGACGGCGTGCTCGAGCGCAACCCTCCGGGCGAGGGCGCCGACGACGAGAACGAGGGCGTGGAGTTCGGACGCGACAACGTGGTCAAGGTCTGCCACGCGCACCGGCACGAGGACGCCGCCACGGTGGTCGACGCGGTCATCGCGGCGCTGCAGGATTTCGGCGGCGACACCCCGCTCGACGACGACGTCACCGTGATGGTGGTCAAGCGCCTGGCCCGCGAGGGCGACCAGATGCAGGAATCGCTGACGCCGCTGGGAGTGGCCGAGCCGCGGCGGCCGGAGGCCTGATCGGCGCCCGACGGGGCGCCCCAGGGATGTGGAGTCCGACCATGTCCGACCACGAATCCCGTCCGCCGGACCTCACGCAATGGGCCTTCCAGAGCGTGGCCGACGGCGTGTACATCGTCGACGAGCAGCGGCGGATCCTGGCGATGAATCCGGCCGCCCTCAAGGCGGTCGGACTCCCGCTCGAACAGGTGCTGGGGCGCCCCTGCCACGACGTCCTGCGGCTGAGCATCTGCCGCGAGGAATGCGCCCTGCGGGCCGCGCGCGCGGCCCAGGGAGCCGATCGTCAACCGGCCGGCCGACATCCTGCATCGCGATGGACGCCGCACGCCGACCATCCTCTCGTCCGCGGTTCTGCGCGACGGCCAGGGCCGCGACATCGGCGGCGTCGAGACCTTCCGCGATCTCACCCGCGTCCGGCGCCACGGCCACGGCCACCCCAACGACCTGCCGCTCGACGGCATCCTCACCGTGGACCCCGGCATGCGTGCGCTCCTGGAGCTGCTGCCCACCCTGGCCGGCAGCGAGAGCTGCATCCTGCTCACCGGCGAGACCGGCACCGGCAAGAGCATGCTCGCCCGCTCCCCTGCACGACCTCAGCCCGCGCCGCCGCCATCCCTTCGTCACGGTCAACTGCGCGGCGTTGCCCGAGAACCTGCTGGAATCCGAGCTCTTCGGCTACCGGGCCGGCGCGTTCACCGGGGCGAGCCGCGATCGGCCGGGCCGCATCGCGACGGCGGAGGGCGGCACCCTCTTCCTCGACGAGGTCGGAGACATCCCCCTGCCGATGCAGGTCAAGCTGCTGCGCTTCCTGCAGGACCGGTCCTACGAGCGTCTCGGCGACGTGACGCCCCACACGGCGAACGTGCGCGTCGTGGTGGCCACCCACCGGGAGCTGGCCGAGCTGGTGAGCCGCGGGGAGTTCCGCCAGGACCTCTACTACCGGATCAACGTGATCAACCTCAAGCTGCCCGCGCTGCGGAAGCGACCGGCCGACATCCCGCTGCTCGTCGAGCGGTTCCTCGAGCAGTTCTCCAACCGCCGCGGCAAGCAGGTGACGGGCGTGACCGCGGAGGTTCTCGAGGCCCTGCAGGATCTGGAATACCGCGGCAACGTGCGCGAGCTCGAAGCATCATCGAGCATGCATACGTGCTCTGCCCGGGCCCGACGGTGGAACTCGACCACCTGCCGCCTCGGATCCTGGACGCCCGCCGCACCCCGCGTCCCCGGACCCTGCCGGAGGCGGAGGCTGCGTTCCTGCGCGAGGAACTCGCCCGCCACGGCTGGAACCGGAAGGCGACCGCGGCCGCCCTCGGCATCCACCGCACCACCCTGCAGCGCAAGCTGCGGGATCTGCGGGTCGAACTCCCGGACGTGGATGGTCGCAACCGCCGTCGCCCGCCGGACGAGGCCAATGAGTAGCAGAAACGCATCACCATAGAGAGGGTGTGTTGCGATATCGATACACAGCGAATCGAGGCGAAGGGAAGCGGCACGGCGAATGATCTCTTAAATTGTTTCAAGGTAAAGTCTTAACTTTATTACACGGCGCGCGGTGGCTTGGTCCGCCCCTTGCCCTGCCAACAGGCAAAGACCCACCTCCACCGCAAGGAGAGCCTCCCATGTCCAGCGACCGTTCCTTCAATCCCCTGGAGATGGCCCAGCGTCAGTTCGACTCCGTGGCGGACTACCTCGAGCTCGACGACGGCGCGCGCCAGCTGCTGCGGACCCCCATGCGCGAGTACCACTTCAACATCCCCGTCCGCATGGATGACGGGCGCGTGCAGGTGCTGCGCGGCTTCCGGGTGCAGCACAACGACGCCCGTGGCCCGTGCAAGGGCGGCATCCGCTTCCACCCCCAGGAGACCGCCGACACGGTGCGGGCCCTGTCCATGTGGATGACCTGGAAGTGCGCCGTGGCCGACATCCCGCTCGGCGGCGGCAAGGGGGGCGTGATCTGCGATCCGCACAACCTGTCGTCCCGCGAGCAGGAGCAGGTCTGCCGCGGCTGGGTGCGGCAGGTGGCCCGCGACGTGGGCCCCGACCGCGACGTGCCCGCACCGGACGTGATGACCAACAGCCAGCACATGCTCTGGATGCTCGACGAGTTCGAGGCGATCCACGGCGGGCGCCATCCCGGCATGATCACCGGCAAGCCCGTGGGGATGGGCGGCTCGCAGGGCCGCACCCAGGCCACCGGCTACGGCCTGGTGTACACCCTGCGCGAGGCCCTGAAGGAGCTGGGGATCCGGCCCCAGGACACGACGGCGTCCGTCCAGGGCTTCGGCAACGTCGCCCAGTACGCCATCGAGCTCTACCACGAGATCGGCGGCACGACGATCTGCGTGTCTTGCTGGGATCAGCGGGACCAGACGTCCTACAGCTTCCGCAAGAAGAGCGGCGTGGACCTCGCCGAGCTGCGCTCGATCACCGACTCCTTCGGCGGCATCGACCGCAACCGGGCCCGCGACCTCGGCTACGAGGTGCTCGACGGCGGCGCCTGGATCGAGCAGGACGTCGACATTCTGATCCCGGCGGCGATGGAGAACCAGGTCAACGCCGGCAACGTCGCGAAGGTCAGCCGGCAGGTCAAGCTGGTGGCCGAGGGCGCCAACGGCCCGACCACGCCCGAGGCCGACGCGGTGTTCAAGGAACGCGGGGTGTTCATCATCCCCGACTTCCTGGCCAACGCCGGCGGCGTCACCTGCAGCTACTTCGAGCAGGTGCAGAGCAACATGAACTACTTCTGGGACGCCGGCGAGGTGCTCAGCAAGCTGGACAACCAGATGACCGCGGCCTACATCGCGGTCAGCGACCTGGCGCGGCACGGCGGCCTGTACATGCGCGACGCCGCGTACGTGCTGGCCATCAAGCGCGTCGTCACCGCGTGCCGCGACCGCGGCTGGATCTGAACGGCGAGGAGCCTGCCATGAGCACGACCGAACACGGCCGGGACGGTGCCCGGTCCCGGGACGGCTGGATCGGCGACGTGACGGTCATCGGCGGCGGCAGGATCGGCGGCAAGGCCGAGGGCCTCGTGCGCATCGCGCGCGAGGTCCTCACCCAGATCACGGACGGCGAGTTTCCGGAGTTCTCCATCCGGGTGCCCGGCTTCACGGTCATCGGCACCGACGTCTTCGACGATTTCATGCGCCACAACGACCTCGAGGGCGTGGCGCTCTCGGGCGACGACGACGAGCGCATCGCCCACGCGTTTCAAAGGGGCGTCCTCCCCGCGCAGCACCTCGGCGCCTTGCGGGACATCGTGCGTCACGGCACGAACCCGCTGGCCGTGCGCTCATCGAGCCTGCTGGAGGACGCCCTCGATCATCCCTTCGCCGGGGTCTACGCCACCAAGATGACCCCGAACAACCAGCCGAGCGCGGACGCGCGGTTCCGACGCCTCCAGGAGGCGGTCAAGTTCGTCTACGCCTCCACGTTCTTCCGCTCGGCCCGGACCTACCTCGAGGCCCTCGGCCGCGAGCCCCGCGACGAGAAGATGGCCGTCATCATCCAGGAGGTGGTCGGCCGTCGCCACGGGGATCGCTTCTACCCGACGATCTCGAGCGTGGCCCGCACCTACAACTACTATCCGGCGGGCAAGGCCACGCCCCACGACGGGGTGGCCAGCCTCGCGCTGGGCCTCGGCCGCCAGATCGTCGACGGCGGCGCGTGCTGGTCGTACGTCCCCGCCTATCCGCTGGCGCCGCCGCCGTACGCCGACGTGGGCGAGCGGCTCAACGCCACCCAGCGCACCTTCTGGGCCGTGAACGTCGGCAAGCCGCCGGCGCCCGACCCGGTCAGGGAAACCGAGTACCTCGTGGAATGCCCGCTGGAGGACGCCGAGTACGACGGCTCCCTCGACCACGTGGTCTCCACCTACCTGCCGGCCAACGGCGTGCTGCGTCCGGGACGACGGCCGGGCGGCCCCTGGTGCGTCGACTTCTCACCCATGCTCGGCCTCGGCACCCTGCCGCTCAACGGCGCCATCCAGCGCCTGCTGGCCCTGTCCGAGCAGGCGACCGGCGGCGCCGTGGAGATCGAGCTGGCCCTCGACATCCCCCACGACGACGGCGAGCCGGCGCGGCTGGGCTTCCTGCAGATGCGCCCGATGGCCGTCAGCGGGTCCGGGCGCACGCTGACCGCGGACGACCTGCGGGGGCCCGACGTGGTCGTGGCAGCCCAGCACGCGCTGGGCGACGGGGTGAAGAGCGGCGTCGTCGACGTGGTCTACGTCGATCCCGCGACGTTCGACGCGGGCAAGACCACCCAGGTGGCGCTGGAGCTGGCCGAGCACAACCGCCGGCTGCTGCAGGCGCGGCGACCGTACGTGCTGATCGGCTTCGGACGCTGGGGCACCTCCGATCCCTGGCTCGGCATCCCGGTCGACTGGGGGCGGGTCTCCGGCGCCTGCGTGCTCGTGGAGGCGGCCCTGCAGGATGAACCCCGACATCAGCCAGGGTTCGCACTTCTTCCACAACCTGATCAGCTTCGCGGTCTTCTACCTGGCCACCGGACGCGGCGCCGCGGCGCCCGTGGACTGGGCCTGGCTCTCCGCGCAACCCGAGGTGGCGCGGTCGCAGTACGTGCGCCACGTCGAGCTGTCCGCGCCGTTGCACATCGAGGTCGATGGGATCGCGGGCCTGGGGGTCATCCGGCATGCGTGACGGCAACATGAATCAGGAGGAGATGTTCCATGCCCTGCGGGAGCGAACCAAGGAGCTGAACTGCCTCTACTCCGTGGAGGCCATCCTCCAGCGCCGCGACCGCCACGTGGAGAGCCTGCTGACGGACGTCGTGCACGTGCTGCCCAGCGGCTGGCAGTACGCCGACCATTGCGCGGCGGAGATCACCGTGGGCCAGGGGGTCTATCGGTCGAGCAATTTCGAGCCCACGCCGTGGGTCCAGGAGGCCACCATCAAGCGCGACGACACGCCGGTCGGCTCGTTGCGCGTCTACTACCTCACCGAGATGCCCGAGGCCGACCTCGGGCCGTTCCTCGTCGAGGAGCAACGCCTCGCCCGGAGCATCGCCGACCGCATCGGTCAGCATCTGGCCCTGCGTGAGCGGGTCTACGCTCCCCCGATCGCCGACGGCCGTCGCCACGACTGGCAGGTGCTGGTCGACCACGTGCGCTCGACCGACCGCGACATCTACCTGCGGCTGGCCCGCCGCATGATCAACATGCTGTGCTCGCTGGGCGTCCCCGAGGCCCAGCAGATCCTCACCGCCGCCTACGGCACGAGCATCGAGGATGCGAGCGAGGGTGAGGAGGTCCGCAACACGCCCCGCCGCCGGGCGGACATCGACTCCGCCCTGCTCTTCGAAGGCCGCCCGTTCACGCTGGCGGCCGAGCACCTGGCGGCCGAGGAGATCGCGCGGCAGATCCGGTGCTGGCTGCAGGAGGAGAAGATCGTCGGCCTGAAGAAGGTGCTCGACAACCTGCGTTCGCCCCTGCCCGAGGTCATCGACCAGGTCCGGCGCCACCACCCAACCTTGCGCCAGGCCAACGACCTGCCCGAGGCCACGATCTCCAGCCTGACGGTCTCGCTGATCCAGCGCTTCCTGACCGACCAGCTCGAGTTCGTGCACACGGCCAGACGATTCCTCGACTTCGACGATTTCGCGGAGATGGCCGACCACATCGTCTTCCCCGCCGGCAGCCACGGCAAGGTGGGCGGCAAGGCGGCGGGCGTGATCCTCGCTCGCGGCATCCTCCGCAAGGCGGCCGCGTCGGGCGGCCTCGGCGGCGAGGTGCGCTTCCCGCGGTCGTACTATCTGACCACCGACGGGCTCATGGCGTTCATCTCCCACAACGACCTCGAGGACATCCTCGCGCTGAAGTTCAAGGACATCGACGAGGTGCGCCGGGAATACCCGAACATCCAGCAGCTCATGAAGAGCTCGCCTTTCCCGCCGGACATGATCAACGGCCTGACCGCCGTCCTCGACGAGCTCGGAGACAAGCCGCTGATCGTCCGCAGCTCGAGCCTCCTGGAGGATCGCGCCGGCACCGCCTTCTCCGGCAAGTACAAGTCCCTCTTCCTGGCCAACCAGGGTTCGAAGAAGGAGCGCCTGGCGGCCCTGCTGGACGCCATCGCGGAGATCTACGCCTCGACCTTCGGACCCGATCCGCTCGCCTACCGCCAGGAGCGCGGCCTGCTCGAGTTCAAGGAGCAGATGGGGATCCTGATCCAGGAGGTGGTGGGCGTCAAGGCGGGCCGCTACTTCCTGCCGTCGTTCGCCGGCGTGGCCTTCTCGCGCACCGAATTCCGCTGGTCGTCGCGCATCCGCCGCGAGGACGGACTGGTGCGCGTGGTCCCGGGTCTGGGCACGCGCGCCGTCGATCGCACCCGCGACGACTACCCGGTGCTGGCGGTGCCGGCCAAGCCGGACCTGCGGGTCAACGTGGCCGTGGACGAGGTGATCCGCTACGCGCCTCGCTACGTCGACGTCATCGATCTCGAGAAGAACGCCTTCGTCACCGCGAGCGTCGACGACGTTCTGCGCGAGGTGGGTGACCGCTATCCGGGCTTCGCCCGAGTCTTCTCGCTCCTGAACCACGACGCGTTGCGCCGGCCGCTGGGTCCCTGGCATCCCGACGACGGCGCGCCGGTGGTCACGTTCGAGGGTCTGCGCGGACCCACCGGCTTCTATCGCCAGCTCGACGTGCTGCTGCAGGAGCTCGAACGCGGCCTCGGCCATCCGGTGGACGTCGAGTTCGCCCACGACGGTCAGCACCTCTACCTGCTCCAGTGCCGGGTCCAGAGCCAGGGCGGAGAGGAGGCACCGGCGGCCATCCCCCGCGACCTCGACCGCCGCGACATCGTCTTCACCGCCAACCGGCACGTGATGAACGGCTGGGTGCCCGACATCACCCACGTGGTCTACGTCAACCCCGAGGCCTACGCCGGGCTGGGTTCCCGCGAGGAGATGCTCGCCGTCGGCCGCGCGGTCAGCCTGCTGAACGAGCTCCTGCCCAAGCGGCAGTTCATCCTCATCGGCCCCGGCCGCTGGGGCAGCCGCGGCGACATCAAGCTCGGCGTGAGCGTCACCTACGCCGACATCAACAACGCGGCGATGATGATCGAGGTCGCCCGCAGCCGGAACGGCTACGTGCCCGAGGTGTCGTTCGGCACGCACTTCTTCCAGGACCTCGTGGAGGCCCAGATCCGCTACCTGCCCCTCTATCCCGACGAGGAGGCCGTGGTCTTCAACGAGCTGTTCCTCGACCGCTCCGCCAACCTGCTGGCCGATCTGGCGCCCGAGTTCTCGGCGCTGACGTCGGTCCTGCGCGTGATCGATGTGCCGGCGGTCGCCGACGGCCGGGTCCTCCGCGTACTGATGAATGCCGATCTGGACGAGGCGGTGGCCGTCCTGGCCGCGCCGGGCGAGAACGTGGCGCCGGCACCGCCCCGGCAGGCCACCCCGGCCCGGACCCGCCAGGACGAGCATTCGCAATGGCGCCTCTGCATGGCCGAGGGCATCGCCGCCACGCTCGAGGCCGACGCCTGCGGCGTCGCGGCGCTCTACCTCTTCGGCAGCGTGAAGAACGGCACCGCCGGGCCCGCCAGCGACATCGACCTGCTGGTCCATTTCCGCGGCGACCGCATGCAGCGCCGGCACCTCGAGGACTGGCTCCAGGGCTGGAGCGAGGCCCTGGCACGGATCAACTACATGCGGACCGGCTACGAAACCGAGGGCCTGCTGGACGTGCACATCATCACCGACGAGGACATCGCGGCCCGGACCAGCTTCGCCGTCCGCATCGGCGCCGTGACCGACGCCGCCCGGCCGCTGCCGATCCGCTGAGGCTAGCCGATCAGCTCCCGGGTCGCGGCGTCGGGGTCCGACGGATCGAACCGCACCAGCGCCAGTTCGGGGCCGTCATGGGCCGCGCCCAGGATCCGCGTGCGGCCCACTCGGTCGCGCCAGCGGCCGGTCAGCCGCGTCGACTCGTGTACATGGCCGCAGAGGGCGATCGCCGGACCGCGGGCCTCCAGGAAGTTCCGGATCGCCACGCTGCCGATGTGCACGTCGAGGGGAACGTGATCCACCCGGCGACCGTCGAGCGCGGCGCGGTCGAGGGCCGTGCGGTATGGCGGAGCGTGGAAGAGGAACACCGCGTCGGCCAGGTCGGCATCGCCGACGAGCGCGTCGAGGTCGCCGGCGATCGTCGACCAGCGCAGGACGTTCGCGGGTACGGGCACCGTCCGGCGTCCCTCCTCCGGCGAGACGCAGCCGGGATCGACACCGCGGCCGACGTCGTAGCGCTCCCAATCCTTGAGCTGGAACGGCGTCGGCGGCACCCAAGCGCATCCGTAGACCGCGCGGCCTGGCAGGTCGAGCCGACGCAGATGGACGTGCGCGAGCAATCCCTCGGCCTCGAGCGCCGACAGTTGCTCGGCATCGACTCCGGGATCGTCGTTGCCGAGGATCGTCGGCACCGCCGGGTAGGCCGCTCCGAGACCGCGGCGGAGGTCCCGCAGGCGCGGTGCGAGCCAGCCCGGCAGGAACCCGTCCGGGCCGCCCGGCGAGCCACCGGCCAGCGGGTGCGGGCCGAGGTCGCCGCCCAGGAAGACGGCCGCCGGCCGTTCCGCCGCCACGCGGGCGAGGAGCGACTCCCAGCGTGACACGCGGCCATGGAGGTCCGAGGCGAAGAAGCAGAGCATGCGCGTCCTGTCCCTCGTTACGCCGTCACGTCGCCGCGGTCGGCCGCCGCGGCGGCCCCGGGTCGGCGACCAGGTCCCGGTAGAGCTCCACGAACCGGTCCACCTGCCGCACCAGCGTGAAGTCGGCGGCGCGCGACCGCGCGGCCTCCCCCAGCCGCAGGCGCCGGGCGTGGTCGGTGGTCAGCGCCGCCATGGCCGCCGCGAGCCCCGCCGCCGTCGGCGCCACCAGCAGGCCGTCCCGACCGTCGGTGATCACCTCGGGGATGCCGCCCTGGCGGCAGCCGATGGCCGGCAGCCCCCAGCTGAAGCCGTCGATGATGCTGCGCGCGAAAGGCTCGGCCCAGATCGACGGCACCACCATGAACGACGCCCGCCGCAGCAGATCGCGCCGCGGCTCGTCGCGGACCATGCCGTGGTAGACGGCGCGGTCGGGGTGCGCGGCGCAGAACGCCACCACCTCGGGCACCAGCGGGCCCCGGCCCGCGAGGTCGAACCGGAGCCGGCTGCAGGCGGGATCGGCGAACAGGCCGGCCAGCGCCTCGAGCAGGAGGCCGATGCCCTTGTGTCGGCTGATCTGCCCGAGGAAGAGGCCGCGCACCTCGCCTCCGGCGCTTTCGCGCCGGGGAACCTCCTCCGGCCACTCCTCGAGTGCGTTGGGCACCACGGCGGTGCGCGCGCCGGTGAAACCGCCGGCCGCCAGGTGCTTCTGCAGCACGAAGTCCGAGGGTGCGGTCACCAGCTGCACTTCGTGGGTCTGGCGCAGCTTGAGGCTCGCGAGGACCCGGCAGGGCAGCGGCGGTGCGGTGCAGTCGGTCTGGCTGGACCGCAGCAGGGTGGTGCGCGGGCAAAGCAGGTGATAGTCGCGCAGCGTGTGCACCACCGGCACGCCGCGGGCGTGCGCGGCGGCCCAGATCGCGGGCGTCAGGCCGACGATGGTGTTGGTGTGCACGACGTCCGGACGGACGCGGTCGAGCACGGCGTCGAACAGCCGGCGCCAGCGGGCGCTGCGGACCGACGACAGGTGGTTGAGGCTGCGCCTGGCGAAGCCGGGCTGCGGCGCGCCGGCGGGCGGCAGGAGGTCGCACACGCCGTGGGCCGGCGCCTCGTAGACCGTGCCCAGGCCGTCGGCGGTCGGGCGCGTGGTCAGCTCGGCGCCGCCGCCCACGCGGCCGGTGGTGGCCACGGCGTCGGCGGCGATCCCGCGGCGCCGCAGCTCCTGGCCCAGCAGGTGCGACGAGATCTCCGCGCCCCCGATGACGTTCGGAAAGTACACGCTGTTCTGGATCAGGACCTTCATGAAGCTCGCACTCGGTCCTTCGCGGGCCGGGCCGCGGCGGCCGCTCAGTCCGCGGGCGACAGCCGGTAGGTTGCCACCGTCCAGTCCTGCTGCTCCCGCAGGCCCACGCCGTGGATGACGCAGGTGTCGATCAGCTCGAACGCGACGCCGTGGACGGTTCGCCCGTCCCAGCGGGGCGGCCCCTCGTGGCGGTCGACGAACCAGCGCGGCACCGGGGCATGGCGATGGTCGTTGCGCAGCCAGAGGCCGCTGTCGACCATCTCCGGGAAGCCCATCTGCCGTCCCATGACCATGATGTCGGGGCTGACGAGGCCCATGAGGTCCAGGACCCGCAGGTCGCTGCCGTAGGCCAGGGCGCCGATGTCCAGCGCGGCCACCACGTCGTCGGGCGCGGCGTGCTCGGCCAGCCACTCGCCCCGCGCGAGGTAGCAGGTCATCACGCCGGCCGAGAACGTGCGCGCGTGGGTCCGCACCGGCCCCGCGAGCAGGATCACGTTGCCGAGCAAGGCCAGGCCGCAGGCCGCGCCCGCCACCCAGGTGCCGAGCACCGGCCGTCCCCGGAACGGGGTCGCCACGTTGAGCAGCCAGTAGGCCAGCACCCCCAGCATCAGCAGCAGCGACGGCGCCAGCGGCGACAGGTAGCGGCTGATGGTCCACACCTTCTTGACGGCGTAGCCGCCCAACAGGAGGCCCGACCAGGTGGCCACGACCAGCACCAGCGCGACCGCCTGCCAGAATTCCCACTGGCCGGGATTCAGGGCGCCGTCGGGCTCGGCGCGGCCCCGCTCCTGGCGGCGGCGCTCGACGATCACGACCGCGACGAGCGCCAGGAACCCGAGCCACACCACGCCCTGGGTCATGGCCAGTTGCTGGAGCGAGCGCCCGAGGTACAGGACCACCTCCACGAGATCGAAGCTGGCGGCGAAGCTCTTGGCGCTGGCCGTGCCGGGCGTCCAGCGGCCGAACGTCCGCTCGGCGTAGACGATCCACGGACCCGCGCTCGCGAGCCAGCCCACGGCGGAGGCCGCGGCCAGGCCCAGCGGTCCGGCCCGTCGCCGGGCCGGGTCGCCGCCGAGGACCTCGGCGCGGCGATACTCGAAGAGCATCAGCCAAGGCAGCGCGGCCGGTCCGAGGAGCAGGAACTCGGGCCGCACGAGGCCGGCGAGCCCCGCCGCCACGCCCCAGGCCAGGTAACGCCGTCGCAGCCGCCCGGCCGCCCCGGACGCCGGCTTAGGCGAGGCCATCACCAGCGGCCACAGCAGCACCAGCAGGGCGGCCGTGGCCAGCGGCGTCTCCATGCCGGACATCGTCCAGCGCAGGAACCAGGCGTCGGATACCCCGAGCAGGAAGATCCACCAGCGCCAGGCCTCGGGGAAGGCCAACCGCCGCAGGAGCCCGGCCAGCACCATGACCATCAGCACGCCCGAAATCAGGCCCAGGACCCAGGCCGCGGCGGGCCCCGACAACCCGAGCTTCAGGCAGAAGCCAAGGCCCAGGATCCACAGCGGACTCGTGGCGCCGTAGGTGCTCTCGCCCGGATTGAAGGCGAACTCGGCGCGGTGCAGCAGGTTCTCGGCGTAGCGCAGGTGGATGAACGTGTCGTCGGTGATGTAGCCGCGCAGCAGGACGTGCGCGGCCGCCAGGATGACCAGGCCGCAGACGACACGCGCCCAGTGCTGCCGCGCCGAGGCTGGGGTCATGAGCCCTCTCCGGTCCGGCCCGGCCACCGCGGCGGTGGCGGCCGACTACTTCAGGAACATGGGCAACTGGGCCACCCGCGTCACGTGCGGACGGTACGTCTGGCGGTCGTAGAACCGGTCGACGTCCACGTGCTTCTTGCCGGCGATCACCGAGTTCAGGCCCACGGTGGTGTACTTGCCTTCCTGCAAGGCTACCATCAGGCCGCTGGCGCCGTCGAGCAGCATGTCCATCGCCAGGTTGCCGAAGTTCATCGCCACCATGCGGTCCAGGGCGTCCGGCGCGCCGCAGCGCATCATGTAGCCGAGCTCCTGGTAGGTCGTCTTGTGGCCGGTGATCTGCTTGATCTGGTCGGCCAGCACGAGGCCGATGCCGCCGAGCTTGCGGTGGCCGTAGGCGTCGGCCTCGCCGCGTTCCATGATGCCGCCATCGGTCTCGGTCGAGCCCTCGCTGATGGTGACGATGGAGTACTTGCTGGGGTTGGCCAGCTTGTCCTCCAGGAGCAGGTTGGCGAGCCGGTGCACGTCGAACGGCACCTCGCTGATCACCACGCGGTCGACGCCCGCGAGGTAGCCGGCGATCAGGGACGTCTCGCCGCTGTTGCGGCCGAACACCTCGATGACGCCGATACGCTCGTGGCTGCCGATGGGCGTGCGGAGCTGGTCGATGGCGTCGACGGTGCGGCTGATCGCCGTGGAGAAGCCGATGCAGTAGTCGGTGCCGTAGACGTCGTTGTCCATGGTCTTGGGGATGGCGATCTGCGGGTAGCCGTCCTGGTTCAGGCGCGCGGCGTAGCTGAGGGTGTCGTCGCCGCCGATGGGGATCAGGGCGTCGATCTTGAGGTCCTCGAGGTTCGCCACCACGGTGTCGGTGATGTCGATGGGGTACTCCGCGTCGCGGTACTGGTCGCGCAGGTGCACGGGCAGGGTCTCGGGCTTCATCTTGGCCGGGTTCGTGCGCGAGGTGTGCAGGAACGTGCCGCCGGTGCGGTCGATGCGGCGCACGTGCTCCCAGTCCAGCTCCGTGACCCACTGCTTGTTGTGGTCGGGGTCGCCGATCTTGTAGTTCGCCAGGCCGGCCCAGCCGCGCCGGATCCCCACCACGTCGATGCCTTCCTTCATGGCGCGGTAGAAGACCTGCTTCATGGCGTTGTTGAGGCCAGGGACATCGCCCCCGCCGGTCAGGATCGCGATGCGACGGATCTTGTGAGGCATGACGGCTTCCTCCAGCACGAACGTTCATCGGCGTGGGTCCGGATCGCCCGGACGCCAGGGGCAGGGTAAGGAGAACGGGCGACGGCGGCAACCGCCCGCGCGGCGATCAGAGGCGCTCCGGCCAGGCCCCGGCCTCCCGCAGGAAGCTCCCTTCCCAGCTCATGCGGGCGATCCGGCGCATGTCGTCCTCCGAGAAGCCGAAGGTGGTCATGGCCAGCTCGTACTCGCGGCGCAGGCTGGTGCACGACACGGTGGGATTGTCCGTGCACAGGGCCACCTGGACTCCGGCCTCCAGGAACTTCGGCAACGGGTGATCCTCGTAGCGGTCGATGGCGCCGGTATGGATGTTCGACGTGAGGCAGCACTCGACGGTGATCCGGTCGGCCGCCAGGCGCTTGAGCAGCTCGGGGTCGCGGCCGGCGCTGGTGCCGTGGCCGATGCGGTCGGGCCCCAGGTTGTCGACCGCCTCCCAGACGCGCTCGGGCCCCGCGGCCTCGCCCGCGTGCACGGTCAGGCCCAGGTTCATGGTGTTGGCCAGCTCGTAGGCCTTGGCGAACAGGATGGGCGGGAACGGCGCCTCGGCGCCGGCGATGTCGAACCCGATCACGCCGGGGCCGTTGTGGAAATCGGCGTGCTCGCCGATCACCTCCCGCAGCAGGATGCGGGCCATGTTCCCGCCGTGGTTGCGCATGGCGATGATGTTGATGCCGGCGCGGAAGTCGGGATGCTCGTTGCCGAACTTGGCCAGGCCCTTGCGGGTGGCGTGCACCACCTGGCGGGTGGAGAGGCCGGCCCGGCGGTGGATGAAGGGGTTGGTACGCAGTTCGAGCACCCGCACGCCGCCCTGGTAGGCGTCCTCGGCGATCTCGTAGGCGATGCGCTTGATGTTCTCGTAGAACTGGGTGTACTGCAGGGGCAGGTCGAACTTGCTGAGGTAGTCGAGCAGGTTGCGGTCCTTGGCGTCGTCCCACTGCAGGTAGTGGCGGAACTCCTCGAAATCGAGGTTGGGCACCGCGCTGTAGTATTTCTCGGAGTACTCCCAGAGGGTGGCGGGACGGCAGGCGCCGTCGAAGTGCCGGTGCAGCTCGGCCAGCGGCAGGGTGGCGATGAACTCGCGGCAGGCTTCAGGCGTCATGGGATGTCCCTCCTGGCGACACGGTGCCGCCGGACGCGGGCGGGGCGATCTGGGCCGACAGGATACGCGGCGTGGCGCGGTTTGTCCAACGGCCGGCGGGCGCCGGACTGGACGGCGGACGGCTCCGCGGTTACCCTGGGCGACGTTCGTCCGTCGAGATTCCGCCCAGTTCCTGGAGGCCAGCCGATGTTCACCCGCGACGTCCTGCAGATCGACCTCGAGCAGGAAGCCACCGAGATCTGCGACGCCCTGCGCCAGACCGTGACCAAGACCCTGCTGCGCCGCGGCCTGGTGGTGGCCGTCAGCGGGGGCATCGACAGCAGCACCTGCATCGGCCTGGCCGTGCGCGCCTTCGGGCCCAAGCGCGTCTTCGGCCTGCTCATGCCCGAGCGCGACTCATCGAGCGCGAGCGTGTCCCTGGGCAAGGAGCTGTGCGAGCACCTGGGCGTCGACTACACCGTCGAGGATATCCAACCCACCCTGGCGGCCATCGGCTGCTACCAGCGGTACGACGACGCCGTTCGCCGGGTGTTTCCCGCGTTCGGTCCCGGCTGGAAGTCCAAGATCGTCCTGCCCGGCGACCTGCTCGACTCCGACCGGATCAACGTCTACCGGGTGGTGGTCGAGGACCCCGACGGCCAGCGCCACGAGGAGCGCCTGCCGCTGCAGGCCTACCTCGAGATCGTCGCCGCCACCAACTTCAAGCAGCGGATCCGCAAGACCCTCGAGTACTTCCACGCCGACCGCCTGAACTTCGCGGTGACCGGCACCCCGAACCGGCTGGAGTACGACCAGGGTTTCTTCGTGAAGAACGGCGACGGTTCGGCCGACGTCAAACCCATCGCCCACCTCTACAAGACGCAGGTCTACGCCATGGCCCGGCACCTCGGCCTGCCCGACCGTATCTGCAACAGCACCCCGACCACCGACACCTACAGCCTCGAGCAGGGGCAGGACGAGTTCTATTTCGTGTTGCCCTACCCGCAGATGGACCTGCTCCTGTGGGCCCGCAACCACGGCGTACCCGCCGCCGAGGCGGCGCCGGTGCTCGGCCTGACGGCCGCCCAGGTCGAGCGCGTGTATCGCGACATCGACCGCAAGCGCGCCACGACCCGTCCGTTGCACCTGCCGCCGCAGCTCGTGAAAGAAGTCCCAGAAATACACTAGGACTAAAGTCGTCCCGAAAGACTTGAACCAGGGTTCCCGAGGCACTATTAATTGCGGGGACCCTTTTTCAATTCTTTGCCAGCGACGGCCTGGAGTTGCAACACGCCGCCGGGAGATCCAGCCATGAAGATCAACACCCGCGTCCGGTATGGCTTGCGCGCCATCCTGCGCATCGCCGAGGGCTACGGTGGCCCGCCGATCTCGATCTCGACCATCTCCCAGGAGCAAGGCATCTCGGGCAAGTACCTCGAACAGGTCGTCAGCCCGCTGCGGCGGGCGGGACTCGTCGTCAGCCAGAAGGGCGTCAAGGGCGGCTACTGCCTGGCTCGCGATCCCGAGGAGATCACGCTCTGGCACGTGATCCAGGCCCTGGACAGCCACCCGCACCTCGTCGAATGCGTGGACGATCCCCGCACCTGCAGCAAGACCGATTGCTGCGTGGCTTTCACCGTGTGGAAGATGCTCGACCAGCGGCTGCAGGCCTTCTGGAACGGATTCACCCTGGCCGAGCTCATGGCCATGACCGACGCCCGGGCCCGCTCGGTGGGGCTCGACCTCTGAGCCTCCGCCCCCCGCAGGGTCCATTTCGGGCTCAATCCCGCCACCTGTAACCGACACCTCCAGAGGTGTCTGGAAACCCCTGTCGAGGGCTTGACAGGCGTTTGACTTGAGCCCGCGCGTGCCGCATCTTCGGGTCTGCCCCACCTCGATCGCTCGGTTTCTCGGTCTCGACGAAAGGTCCCGTCATGGAGTTCGTCCGTTCCCTGCGCCGCAAGGCCGCGGCCCTGGGCAAGACCATCGTGCTGCCGGAGTCCGGCGACGAACGTATGCTTCGCGCCGCGGGCGTGATCCGCGACGAGGCGATCGCCCGCGTGGTGCTGCTGGGCGATCCGCAGACGGTCACTCCGGCCCTCGTGGCGGCCGACGTCGACCCCGCGGGCCTCGAGATCGTCGACCCGGCCGCCGACCGGGACCTGCAGGCCTACGCCGACGCCTACCACGCGAAGCGCAAGGCCAAGGGCCTGACCGCCGACGCGGCCCTCGCGCAGCTGCACGACCCGCTCTTCTTCGGCGCGATGATGGTGGCCCGCGGCCGGGCCGACGGCATGGTGGCCGGCGCGGTCAACAGCACGGGCAACGTGCTGCGGGCGGCGTTCCAGATCATCGGCACGGCGCCCGGCACCAGCATCGTATCGAGCTGCTTCGTGATGGTGCGCGACGACTGGACCCTCGGCGAGGACGGCATGATCGTCTTCGCCGACTGCGCGGTGAACCCGCAGCCCAACTCCGAGCAGCTCGCCGACATCGCCTGGGCCACCTCGCGCACCGCCCGCGCCCTCTGCGGCTTCGAGCCCAAGGTGGCCATGCTCAGCTACAGCACCATGGACAGCGGCAGCGGCCAGGACGTCGACAAGGTGGAGGCCGCCGTCGCGCTGCTGCAGCAGCGGCACCCCGAGCTCAAGCTCGACGGCCCGCTGCAGGCCGACGCCGCGCTGGTGCCGGCCATCGGCGAGCGCAAGGCGCCCGACAGCGAGGTGGCCGGCCGCGCCAACGTGCTCGTCTTCCCCGATCTGGACGCCGGCAACATCGGCTACAAGCTGGTGCAGCGGCTGGCCGGGGCCGAGGCCGTGGGCCCGGTCATGCAGGGCCTGGCCGGCGCCGTCAACGACCTCAGCCGCGGCTGCAGCGTCGACGACATCGTGAACGTGGTGGCGATCACGGCGCTGCAGAGCGTCGACTAGCCGGCCGGTGCGCGGGTTCGCGGAGGGACCAACGCCATGCAGAACGTCCTGGTCATCAACTGCGGCAGCAGCTCCCTCAAGTACCAGCTCCTGGACATGCAGGAGGAGCGCCTGCTCGCCAAGGGCCTGGTCGAGCGCATCGGTCAGGAGATCGGCGTGCACACCTACAAGGCCAGCGGCCGCGACAAGCTGGTCGAGGAGCTGCCCGTCGCCGACCACGCGGCGGCCATCGCGCTGGTGCTGGCCGCCCTGACCCACGCGAAGCACGGAGTGTTGCGAGGGATGGACGAGATCGCGGCCGTGGGGCACCGCGTCGTCCACGCCGGCGAACGGTACGCCGGCTCGGTGCTCATCACCCCCGACGTGGTCGATGCGCTCGAGGCGTGCATCCCGCTCGCCCCGTTGCACAATCCGCCCAACATCGTGGGCATCAAGGCGGCCCAGCAGGTCATGCCCGGCATCCCCATGGTGGGCGTGTTCGACACCGCCTTCCATCAGACGATGCCCGACTGGGCCTACGTCTACCCGCTGCCGTTCGAGTACTACAAGAAGTTCGGCATCCGCCGCTACGGCTTCCACGGCACCAGCCACCGCTACGTCACCCACCGCGCGGCGGAGATGCTCGGCCGCGCGCCCAACCAGTGCAACCTCATCACCTGCCATCTGGGCAACGGCGCCTCCGTCTGCGCGGTGAAGAACGGCCGCTCGGTGGACACGAGCATGGGGTTCACCCCGCTCGAGGGCCTGGTCATGGGCACCCGTAGCGGCGACATCGACCCGGCCATCGTGGGCTTCCTGGCCAAGAACCTGGACGTGTCGCTCGACGAGGTGGACCGCATCCTCAACAAGGAGAGCGGCATCTACGGCATCACGGGCATCAGCAGCGACCTGCGGGACGTCGAGCGCGAGTACGCGGCGGGCAACGAGCGGGCGCGGCTCGGCCTCGAGGTGTACTGCTACCACATCCGCAAGTACATCGGCGCCTACGCCGTCGCCCTCGGCCATGTGGACGCGATCGTGTTCACCGCGGGCGTCGGCGAGAACGGCTCGATGATCCGTGAATGGGCCTGCCGTGGCCTGGAGATCCTCGGCGCCGAACTGGACCACTTCGAGAACGGCGTGCGCCACGACGAGGCCATCATCAGCAAGGCTCACTCGCGGGTGAAGATCATGGTGATCCCCACCAACGAGGAGCTGATGATCGCCCGCGACACCCACCAGCTGGTGATGAGCAAGCAGACCAATCAGGCGTGAGCCGCGTCCGCCAGCCGGTGGAACTGGAACGACCCCCGCATGACCACCGTCCCGGCCCCCGACAGCTCCACCCGGTGGATCTCGTCGGCGATCATGCGCACCGTCAGTTCGGCCCGGGTCGGCCGCCCGACGCTCGCGCCCTGCTCGGTCACCAGGTGCACCGGATCGTGACGGGGCACCAGCCCCTCCCTGACGGCGAAGGCTGCCACGGCCGCCAGGCAGGTGCCGCTGGCCACGTCCTCGCAGCGCCGGTCGGTGGGGTGCAGGAAACGGCAATGGAAATCCGCGTTGCGGTCGCTGGTCTCCGGGCAGAAGAGCGTCAGACCGGCGGCGCCGCGGTCGTCGAGCAGCGCCTTGACGGCCGCCGAACCCCGCAGGTTGCTGCGCATGATGTCATGGTCGGCCACCGGGACGAGGATCTGATCGAAGCCGCAGGACACCCGGCGAGGGCCGGCGCCCCGCAACCGTAGCAACTCGGACGGCACGTCGAGGGCGCGGCCGACCTCGTCGACCGGCACACGCTCGCCGAACCGCGGGTTGGGCATCTCGCAGGTGATGCGGACCCGCCCGGCGGCCGACATCCGCAGGCGGACCTCGAGCACCCCGGCGAGCGTCTCCGCGTGCACCAGACGGCCCTCGGGCGTGCAGCGGAAGATGCCGCGGTCGACCATGCTCGCGAACGCCGCCAGCAGGACATGTCCGCTCAGGGAGTCCTCGCGCTGGTCGTTGAAGAACCGCAGGCGCACGTCGGCGTCGCGGGCCTCGGGCGGCAGCACGAAGCCCACCTCCAGACCGAGTTCCTCGGAGATCTTCATCATCTCGTCGTCGGAGAGCACGGCGGCGTTGGGGACGATGGCCGCGGGGTTGCCGCAGAAGGGATGCTCCGCGAATGCGTCGACGATGTGCAGGGGTATGACAGCCATGACCAGCTCCTTCCGGGGCAGGCAGGCCTCCGCTGCGGCGGTGCCGGTCATCAGGTGCAGAGCGCAGGTGCGGCGGTGTGGGGAGGCTGAGGCGCGTCGGTGGCGCCCACCCCGCATCATCCTACCGTATCGCCGCCATCGACACCAGCGATTCCGGCGGCCGGCGTCGATCAGAAGGGGTCGGCCTGCCAGACCACCCGGCCGCCCACCAGGGTGAGCCACGGCGCGACCGTCAGCAGATCCGGCGCCGGAATCCCGGTGGGGTCGGCGTCGAGGACGGTGATGTCGGCCAGCCGACCGGGCGCGATCACGCCCAGGTCCTCGTCCAGCCCGGCGGCGTACGCGGGCCCCAGGGTGAAGGCCCGCAGGGCCTCGCGCTCGGAGAGGATCTCCGATGGACGCCAGCCGCCCGGCGGCGTGTGGTCCGGGTGGGTGCGGGTGCAGGCGGCGAACAGGCCCGGCACCGGCGCCGCCGACTCCACGGGGGCGTCCGATCCGAAGCTGAGCACCGCACCCGTGGCGAGCAGGCTGCGCCAGGCGTAGGCGCCGGCCAGCCGGTCGGGTCCGAGCCGTAACGGGACCCAGTCCATGTCGCTGGTGCAATGCACCGGCTGCATGCTGGCGATCACGCCGAGCTCGCCGAAGCGGGGGATGTCCGCTGGCGCGACGATCTGGGCGTGCTCGATGCGCCAACGGCGATCGGCGGCGGCGCCGCCGAGGACGTCGGCGTAGATGTCGAGCATGAGGCGGTTGGCGCCGTCGCCGATCGCGTGGGTGGCCACCTGGAAGCCGGCGTCGACGGCCCGGCGGCACGCGTCCTCCAGATGCTCGCGCGAGGTCACCTGCAGGCCGCGGGATCCGGGTTGGTCGCTGTAGTCGGCCAGCAGCAGCGCACCCCGGCTGCCCAGCGCCCCGTCGGCGTAGAGCTTGACCCCGCGGACCAGCAGCATGCGGTCCGCGGAGGTGTACGGCCCGGCGGCGAGGCCCCGGTCGAGCGTCTCCGGGTCGTCCTCCAGGAACACGATCACCCGCAGGGAAAGCTCGCCCTGGTCGGCCAGCCGGCGGTAGATCTCGACCCGGTCCCAGGTCGCCCCCATCTCGTGGATCGCGGTCAGGCCGAGCGCGTTGCAGTGCGGCATCGCCAGCCGGATCCGGCGTTCGACCTCCGCCGGCGGCGGCGGCGGGATCACCGCGCGCACCAGGTCGGCGGCGTTGTCGACGAGGATGCCGCTGGGCTCGCCGTCCCGGTCGCGCAGGATGGCGCCGCCGTCGGGATCGGGGGTCGCCGCGGTGATACCGGCCAGCGCGAGGGCCCGCGAGTTGACCCAGGCCGCATGGCCGCCCACCCGCCGCAGCATCACCGGACGGTCGGCGACCACGCGGTCGAGTTGCTCGCGGGTCGGCCAGGCCCGGTCCGGCCAGAGGTTCTGGTCCCACCCGCGGCCCTGCAGCCAGCCCTGGGGCTGTTCGCTGGCGGCCTCGGCCACCCGCGCGGCGCAGGCGTCGGCATCGGGCAGGCCGCGCACGTCGATCTCGGCCAGGGCCTTGCCGATGCCGTAGAGGTGAGCGTGGCCGTCCACCAGCCCGGGCACCGCCGCCCGGCCGCCGAGGTCGATGATGCGCGTGTCCGGGCCGGCCAGGGCGAGGACCCTGCGATCGTCGCCGACGCACACCACGCGGCCGGAGGCGATGGCGACCGCCGTGGGCGGAGCCGCGGGCTCGGGCTCGAGCATCGTGACCACCCGCCCGCCGTGCAGCACGAGGTCGACCGGTCCGGCCACCGGACCGGTCACGAGCGCCGCCGGACCGGGAATCTGCAGCAGGGTGGCCAGGAGCAGGCTGACGAGCATGGCGGCCTCCTGTGGACGCGGGAACCGGTGACGGTTGATCGGGTTGCACTTCGACAAGGATCAGGCCATAGATTATCACGCCCCTGAACCCACGGCCAACCATCCCTCGCCGCGAGGTCGCTGAATGTACCGCTGCGTCGTCCTGGGCCTCGTGGCCTGCGGCTTCATGTCCGTCGCCGTCGCCGTCGCCCAGCCGTCGGCCGATCTGCTGGACACCCTGAGCCGACAGCTCGCCGCGGGCGACCACGCGGCCGCGCTCGTGACGGCCCGCGAGGCGGTCGGCGAGCATCCCGAGCTGAGCGGCCTGTGGTACAACCTCGCCGGCCTCGAGGCGCAGGTGGGCGACCTCGGCCAGGCCGTCGCCGCCTTCGAGCGGGCGGTGCTCCTGGGTTTCGACGACTTCCGCCACGCCGATCAGGACGCCGACCTGGGCCGGCTCCGCGAGCAGCCGCGTTACCGCCAGCTGCGCGACGCCTGGGCCGACGGCCTGGCGACGCGGGCGCGGCAGCGGACCCTGGAACTGGACGACGGTCAATGGTCGCCGTGGATGACGCTGGCCGACCGCCAGGGCCATGCCGCGGCCGACCTGCGACTGCGGCCGACGGCCGACAGCCTGCACCTCGAACTGCGTCTGGACGCCCACGACCTGCCGCCAGCTCCGCCCTGGCATCCGGCGGGCGGCGGCGTGCTGGCGTGCGTCCTCGTCGCGGACGATCCGGAGACCGGCGACGGCCGCCAGGCGGTCGATTTCGGCTTCGGCTGGCAGGACGGCCTGCCGGCGGGCGCCATCCGGCTGGGCTCGCGGTGGCAACGGCTGGCCGAGCTGAACCCCAAGATGCGCCTCGAGCACGACAGCCAGTGGCTGGCCCTGTCGGCGTCCATCCCCTGGGAGGCCTGCGGCGGGCTGCACCCGCTGGTGGACGACGATCTCGCGTTCAACGTCGCCTACGTGCGGCACCCGGAGCCGGACGCGGGAACGGCTGCGCTGATCGCCGATCCCGGCCTCGGCCGCACGGACCGCGCGTGGCGTCGCGGCGTGCCGCTGAAGGTCCGCTGGCGACCCACGCAACCGACGGTCGAGGCTCGCGTGGCGGACGCGGTGCTCGGCGGCGCGCCGGTGTCGCTGCGGGTGCGCGCCCTGCTGCCGCCCGACCGCGGCGACGGCGACGTTCACGTGGTGCTGCAGGACCGACTCGGCAATGCGGTCCTCGACACCACGGTCGGGCTCGTGTCCGCCGCCGAGGTGCGCGGCGCCGAGCTCGCGTTGCCGCCCGTCGCGCTCGCGGGTTCGGCGCGCCTGGGCGTGAGCCTGGGCGCCGGCCGCGCCCGTGGGCTGAGCACCTGGGAGACCACCCTCGCCGTGGTGCCGGATGGCTGGCGACGGGCGACGGAAGCGCGCATCGCGGCCGCGCCCGCCGCCGAGCAGGCCTCGCTCCGCTACCGCGAGGACGCGGTGCTGGCCGCCCTCGCGGCGCGGCGGCCGCGCGACACGGCCGCCGCGCTCGCGACCACCCTCGACGAGCTGGAGGTTCTGCTCTCGCGGGTCGACGCGACGGGCACGGCCCTCCCGGCCGGCGGACCGTTCCTGGCCGTCGCGCCCGCCGAGGGCGCCGACGAGCCGCTGGTCTGCAGCCTGGCCCTGCCGCCGGGCTGGCGGCGGGGGCAACCCGATCCGCTCCTATTGCTCCTCGCGCGCGCGCCCGGCGCCGAGGACCGCGCCGTCACCCTCGCCCACCGGCTGCTCGCCGAATCCAGCGGCGACCGGCCGCCCGCAGCCCTGCTCGTGGCCGTCCCGCACCTGCCCCCGGACCACGACCCGGAGCTGGCCCGTCGCCGGGCCAGGCGGTTGCTGGGCTGGCTGCGCACCTTCCTCGGCTGCGGCGAGGT
The DNA here is from genome assembly GCA_041390065.1 of Candidatus Krumholzibacteriia bacterium. GTDB lineage: Bacteria > Krumholzibacteriota > Krumholzibacteriia > LZORAL124-64-63 > LZORAL124-64-63 > Glo-17. The sequence goes on along the minus strand of JAWKQQ010000010.1, from coordinate 53,824 downwards.
CCGCGTGGCGGGCGTCGATCTGCTGGGCGCCACGGCCCTCGAGCTGGCCGCCGAGCCGGCCGTCGACCTGGCCGGCGTCCTCGTCATCTCCGGGGTGAACTTCGCGCCCTACCCCGAGGATGACGGCGACCATCTCGCCGCGCGCGTGGCCGCCATCCCGTCGGAGCTTCCGGTCGGCTGGATCTGGTTCCCGGACGAGGTGAAGCCCGGCGACCAGGCGGCCGCGCTGAGGCGCGCGCTGCAGGCCGACGGCCGCGTGCTGGCGCCGCGGCGCGCCGTCCACGGCGGGCTGGGGTTCGACCAGGCCTGGTCGCGGGCCGTCCTCTGGGCCGCGGGGCTCGCGCAGCCCTGAACCGCAGAGCGCCCGCGCGCGGGATGTTGACGATTACCATCCTCTTTATTTTTTGTGACTCCTGGGCAGCGGCCCGGGTCCTAGACCCGTTGACCCCATGACCCGTACCGGAGGTTGGCATGAACAACATCCAGGATTTCATCATCACGGCGGCCGGCCAGCTCGGCGCCGACCCGGGCAAGCTCGAAGGAGCGACGGCCGGCCTTCTGGGCCTGATCCAGAAGGACGCCGACGGTGGCCGGGACCTGGTCAAGGCCCTGCCCGGCGCCGACAGCCTGCTGGCCACGGCCGGCGGTGGCGGCGGCTTGCTGGGGATGGCCGGCAAGCTGCTCGGCGGCAACATCGGCCAGGGCCTCGGCGCGGCCGGACTGCTCAAGAGCGCGGGCCTCGACCAGGACCGCGGCGGCCAGTTCCTCAGCCTCTTCGTCGCCTTCGCTCGCAGCCACGCCGGCCAGGAGCTGGTCGGACGGGTGCTGCAGTCGTTCCCCCAGCTGGCCAAGCTGCTTGGCTGACCACGTCACGAATCCCGTGGGCATCCTCGCCCCGAACCCGAAGGACCGGATATCCATGAGTTACAAGATCACCGAGATCGAGGGCATCGGCCCCGCCTACGCCGAGAAGCTCGCAGCCGCCGAGATCGCCACCACGGACGATCTGCTGACCCGTTGCGCGACCCCCGCCGGCCGCAAGGCCGTGGCCGAGACCACCGGCATGAGCACCGCGGTGCTGCTGAAGTGGGCCAACCGTGCCGACCTCATGCGCATCTCCGGCGTCGGCCCCCAGTTCTCCGAGCTGCTGGAGTCCGCCGGCGTGGACACCGTCAAGGAGCTTCGCACCCGCAACGCCGAGAACCTGGCCGCCCGCATGCTCGAGGTGAACACCGAGAAGAAGCTTGCGCGTACCGCGCCGCCCGCCGCCACGATCAACGGCTGGATCGATCAGGCCAAGACCATGGAGCCGCGGATCTCGCACTGAGGTCCGCATGGGTCGCATCCGGCGGCCGGCCGCCGGCGTCCCGGGGCCCGCTCCGTGGAGCGGGCCTGCGCCGTTTCCGGCCGGGGCGACAACCCGCTCGCGGCGGACACCGCCCGTCTGGTATAGTCTCGTGCATGGACTCGCCCCATGAACATGCGATGGTCGCCCTGCGGCGCGAGCTGCACGCCCTGCCCGAGCTCAGCGGCGCCGAGTCGGGCACGGCCGCCTGTCTGCGCGAGTTCCTCCTGAGCTGCGAACCGACCCGGCTGCTCGACAACCTCGGCGGCCATGGCCTGGCGGCCATCTTCACCGCCAGGGGCGGCGAGCCCGGCCTCACCATCGCCCTGCGGGCCGAGCTCGACGCGCTGCCGATCCAGGAGCGCAGCCGCGCGCCGCATGCCTCGCGGCGCGCCGGCGTGGCCCATGCCTGCGGGCACGACGGTCACCTCGCGGCCCTCGCCGGGGTCGCCGTGGCCCTGCGGGAGCGTCCGCTCCGACGCGGGCGCCTGGTCCTGCTGCTGCAGCCCGCCGAGGAGACCGGCGAGGGTGCGCGGGCGGTGTGCCGCGACCCGCGCTGGCGCAGCCTCGGCGTCGACCGCTGCTTCGCCTTGCACAACCTGCCAGGTTACCCGCTGGGCCAGGTGCTGATCCGCGAGGGCGTGTTCACCGCCGGCAGCGTCGGCCTCGTGATCGGCCTCAGCGGCCGCACGGCGCATGCCGCCTACCCCGAGCAGGGCCTGAGCCCGGCGCTGGCGATGAGCCGGCTGTTGCCCGAGCTGGTGGCCTTGCCGGCGCGCTTGGCGCCGGCGTCGGATCTCGCGCTGGTGACCGTCGTGCACGCGCGGCTGGGCGACGTCGCCTTCGGCACCAGCCCCGGCCAGGCGGAGATCATGTGCACCCTGCGCGCCGACAGCGCGGACACCCTCCAGCGCCTGCGCCAGGAGGCCGGACGTCTGGCCGAACACGTGGCGGCGGCCGACGGTCTGGGCTGCCGGCTGGAGTGGACCGACGAGTTCCCGGTCACCGAGAACGACGACCTGGCCGTGGCCGTGGTCAGGCAGGCCGCCGGCCGCCTCGCCCTACCGGTGGCCGCGCCGGCCGAGAGCCCGTTCCGCTGGTCGGAGGATTTCGGGTGGTTCACCCGCGAGATCGAGGGCGCGTTGATCGGCATCGGGTCCGGGGTGCAGCAACCCGTGCTGCACGCCCCGGATTTCGACTTTCCCGACGCGCTGCTGCCGGTGATGGTGCAGCTCTACCTCGCGGTCCTCGCCGAGCTCGGGCTGTTCGATCCGGCCTGAACCCGACCTCGCCGCGCCGGCCTCAACCCAGGCACTCCCGGATCACCCGGCACAGCCGGTGCGAGCCCTCCTCGATCCGCTCCGGAGGCATGCAGCTGAAGTTGATCCGCGCGGTGTTCTCCCGACCGCCGTTGGGGAAGAAGGCGCCGCCGGGCACGAACGCGACGTGCTGCGCGAGGCAACGCTCGAGCAGGTCCCGTCCGTTGAGCTGTTCCGGCAGCTCGAGCCAGAGGAACAGGCCGCCGTCCGGCCGGGTGAAGCGCACCCGGTCGGGCATCTCGGCGGCGAACACGTCGAGCATGAGGTCGCGCCGCTGCCGGTAGACCTTCACCACCCTGGCGATGTTGTCGTCGAGCCCATAGAGGTCGAGGTAGCTCGCGACCTGACGCTGGATCAACGTACTGGTGTGCAGATCGGCGCCCTGCTTGACCATGACGAAACGGTCGAGCAGCAGACGCGGCGCCGACAGCCAGGCGCAGCGCAGGCCGGGGCAGAACGTCTTCGAGAAGGTGCCGAGGTAGATGACGTTGCCGTGGGTGTCGACCGCATGCAGGGCCGGCAGCGGCTCGCCCTCGAAACGCAGCTCGGCATAGGGGCTGTCCTCGACGATGGGCACGCCGTGGCGGGCGGCCAGCTCGACGAGGGCCTGCCGGCGCGCGAGCGACCAGGTGCGGCCGCTGGGGTTCTGGAAGTCGGGGATGGCGTAGATGAACTTCACGTTGTCCCGGGTGGCGAGCGCCTGCTCCAGCGCCTCGGGCACCATGCCGTCGGCATCGGTCGGCACCTCGACGAACGTCGGCTCGTAGGCGGCGAACGCGTTGATCGCCCCGAGGTAGGTGGGGCTCTCGCAGAGCACGACGTCGCCGGGATCGAGGAAGAGCTTGCCGGCGAAGTCCAGGCCCTGCTGCGACCCGCTGGTGATGAGGATGTCGGCGGCGTCGACGCGGGTCCGCTGCTTGCGGTTCATCCGCTCGGCGATGTGACGGCGCAGGGCCGGATCGCCCTCGGTGGACGAGTATTGCAGCGCCTTGCAACCCTCGGTCTCGAGCACGCGGCGCGTGATCTCGGCCATCTCGGCGGCCGGGAACATCTCGGCCGCGGGCAGGCCGCCGGCGAACGAGATGATCTCGGGACGGGCGGTGAGCTTGAGCAGCTCGCGGATCTCGGAGGCCTTCAGGCGCGCCGAGCGCCGGGCCAGCCGGAAGGGTCGCGTGGTCATGGTGGCTGCACCTCTGCGGAAGGTCCTGGGGCCGTTTCTGCAACGCCGGTGCGACAAAGATGGTCTGTCGCCGCGGGGAAGTAAAGGGCCCGCCCGCGCGGGGAACTGGACCGTTGGCAACCTGTTATCCAGGTGATATGGTTGCCGCCGAGCCGCCCGATTCCCGATCCCCCGTCCGCCACGAGAGGAAGGTGTCCATGACCTCGGTTGCGACCTTCGCGGGCTCCAGCGTCGGCAAGAAGGTCTTCGTCGCGATCACCGGCCTGATGCTGTTCGGCTTCGTGATCGTCCACCTGCTCGGGAACCTCACCCTGTTCATCCCCGACGGTGGCGAAGCCTTCAACCACTACGCCCATTTCCTCGAGACCCTGATCCACGGCTGGCTGATCTACGTGTTCGAGGTCGGCCTGATCGCCGCGTTCCTCGTGCACGCCGTCTTCGCCATCACCGTGGCCCTCGTCGACAAGAATCGGGCGCGGCCGCAGAAGTACGCCATGGTCAGGAACGCCGGCGGCAAGAGCCGCAAGAGCCTCGCGTCGCGCAGCATGATCATCACCGGACCGATCATCCTGGTCTTCCTGGTGCTGCACGTGCGGATGTTCAAGTTCGCCGACCATCCGACGGTGACCTACCACGGCACCGAGATGAAGGACATCTACACGGTGGTCGACCAGGCGTTCAGCGTGCCCTGGATCGTGGCGGCCTACATGCTGGTGATGGTGCTGCTCGGCACGCACCTCTGGCACGGCGTGTGGAGCGCGTTCCAGTCCATGGGCTGGAACAGCGACCGGCATATCACGTTCCTGACGCGACTGTCCTGGGCGGCCGGCGTCGTGCTCGGCCTGGGCTTCCTGGTGCTGCCCGTCTTCATGTACTTCACCGGCCCGGGAGGTCACTAGCATGACCAGGATCCTCGATGCCAAGATCCCCGCGGGGCCGCTGGCCGAGAAGTGGGATCGCCATGCCATGGACAACGGCCTGGTGGCGCCGGCCAACCGGCGCAAGTTCAAGGTCATCGTCGTCGGCACCGGCCTGGCCGGCGGCGGCGCCGCCGCGACCCTGGGCGAGATGGGCTTCAACGTCACCAACATCTGCATCCAGGACACGCCGCGCCGCGCCCATTCGGTGGCCGCGCAGGGCGGCATCAACGCGGCCAAGAACTACCAGAACGACGGCGACAGCATCTACCGGCTGTTCTACGACACCATCAAGGGCGGCGACTACCGCAGCCGCGAGGCCAACGTCTACCGCCTCGCCCAGCTGTCGACGGAGATCATCGACCAGTGCGTGGCCATGGGCGTGCCGTTCGCGCGCGAGTACGGCGGCACGCTCGCCAACCGTTCCTTCGGCGGCGTGCAGGTCAGCCGCACCTTCTACGCGCGCGGCCAGACCGGCCAGCAGCTGCTCCTGGGCGTGTACTCCGCCTTGTCGCGGCAGGTGGCCGCGGGCACGGTCACGATGGTCCCCCGGCACGAGATGCTCGACCTCGTGGTGGAGGACGGCCGGGCGGTCGGCGTGATCTGCCGCGACCTGGTGACCGGTGCGATGGTGCGCTTCGCCGGCGACGCGGTGGTGCTCGCCACCGGCGGCTACTCGCCGGTGTACTTCCTGTCCACCAACGCGGTGAACTGCAACGCGACGGCGGCCTGGCGCAGCTACAAGCGCGGCGCCCTGTTCGCCAATCCGTGCTTCACCCAGATCCACCCCACGGCGATCCCGCAGGCGGGCGACTACCAGAGCAAGCTCACCCTGATGAGCGAGTCGCTCCGCAACGACGGCCGCGTCTGGGTGCCCAAGAAGCCGGGCGACAAGCGCAAGCCCGCCGACATCCCCGAGACCGAGCGCGACTACTACCTCGAACGGCGCTACCCGGCCTTCGGCAACCTCGTGCCCCGCGACATCGCCGCCCGGGCGGCCAAGCTCGAATGCGACGCCGGCAAGGGCGTCGGCAACACCGGCTTCGCGGTCTATCTGGACTTCGCCGAGGCCATCGGGCGGCTCGGCGAGGACGTGGTGCGCGACCGATACGGCAACCTCTTCGCCATGTACGAGGAGATCACCGGCGACGATCCCTACCACACCCCCATGCGCATCTACCCTGCCCCCCATTACACGATGGGCGGCCTCTGGGTGGACTACAACCTGATGTCCACGATCCCGGGCCTGTTCGTGGCCGGCGAGGCCAACTTCTCCGATCACGGCGCCAACCGGCTCGGCGCCAGCGCCCTGATGCAGGGCCTCGCCGACGGCTACTTCGTCGCCCCGCGCGTGGTCGCGGCCTACCTCGCGGCCAACGGCGCGGCCAAGTCCGGCGCCGACGGTCCGGCCTTCCAGGCGACCGAGGCGGAGGTGAAGGCGCGGTACGACAGGCTGCTCTCGGTCAACGGCAGCAAGACCGTGCGCGACTACTGGTGGGACCTCGGCCGCGTCATGTGGGACAAGGTGGGGATGTCGCGCAGCGCCCAGGGGCTCAACGAGGCGATCGCGACGATCCGGTCCCTGCGCGAGGAGTACTGGCAGAACGTGAAGGTGCCCGGCGAGGGCGCCGACCTCAACAAGCAGCTCGAGATGGCCGGCCGCGTGGCCGACTTCCTGGAGCTGGGCGAGCTCATGGCCCTGGACGCCCTCAACCGCGAGGAGTCGTGCGGCGGACACTTCCGCGAGGAGCATCAGACGCCTGAGGGCGAGGCCAGGCGCGACGACCGGAACTACACGTACGTGGCGGCGTGGGAATACCAGGGCGACGACAAGGCCGCGGCCTTGCACAAGGAGGACCTGGTGTTCGAGAACGTCGAGCTCAAGACCCGCAGCTACAAGTAGAGGAGGTGGCCAAATGAGCAAGACCGTGAAGCTGAAGATCTGGCGACAGAAGCGCAACGAGCGGAAAGGCCGCTTCGAGAACTACGAGGTGCCGGGGGTGCTCGACGAGATGTCGCTGCTCGAGGTGCTCGACATCCTCAACGAGGACCTCGCCCGCCGGGGCCAGGATCCCGTGGAGTTCGACAGCGACTGCCGCGAGGGCATCTGCGGCACCTGCGGCCTGGTGATCAGCGGCATCGCCCACGGCAAGGGCCATGCGTGCACCACCTGCGAGATCCGCATGCGGCAGTACCGGGACGGCGAGACCATCACCATCGAGCCGTTCCGGGCGGGTCCGTTCCCGCTGATCAAGGACCTGGTGGTCGATCGCTCGGCGTTCGACCGCATCCAGTCCGCCGGCGGCTTCGTCACGGCCAACGTGGGCTCCGCGCCCGACGGCAACGCGATCCCCATCCCCAAGACCGACGCCGACATCGCGATGGACGCCGCGGCCTGCATCGGCTGCGGCGCGTGCGTCGCCGCGTGCCCCAACGCGTCGGCCTCGCTGTTCGTGTCGGCGAAGATCTCGCAGCTCTCGCGCCTGCCCCAGGGCCAGGCCGAGCGCAAGCGACGGGCGCTCAACATGGTGAGCGTGATGGACAGCGAGGGGTTCGGCGACTGCTCCAACCACGGCGAGTGCGAAGCGGTATGCCCGAAGGAGATCTCGATCGAGCACATCGCGGTGATGCGGCGGGAGTACCTCAAGGGCGCCATCGGCGGCTAGCGAGGCCGCGCCGGCCGGACATCGGGAGAGGGCCCGCGTCGGTGACGGCGCGGGCCCTCGCGTCGCGGCCGGAGTTCAGGCCGCGACCCCGGCAGGTCCCGACGTGGTCCGTCGCGAGGGCGGCAGCCGCATGACCGCCATGATCTTGCGGGAGACGGCCTTGCTCACCCGACCCGAGATAGCGGGTGCCCGCGAGGCGCTCGGCTTCGATCCACCGCACGCGGCCAGCGAGGGCAGGCTGGTGGCCTGCGTGCCGCTGGCGGACGCCGCGGCCGTGCCGGCCAATCATACGGTTGTCAGATCGTCCGATCCGGATATCATGGTGGCACCACCCAGGATGGCGGACACCCTCCAGGACCACGACCGTGCCATACGCGACCTCACCGCGCCCCATCTTCCCCTTCCCGATCGCCGAGGCCCGTCCGGTCGTGCTCGCCGGCGTCGACTTCGACGTCGCCGACCTGCTCGCCTTCACCGCCTACCTGTCGGCCCGCCGCGGCCAGGCGCCGGCGCTCATCGGCGGCTACGCCGAGGACCGCGGGGTCTACGCCGCGAGCACGCTGTTCGCCGGCGACGTCGAGCCGCGCACCATCCACCTGGGCCTGGACATCTGGGCCAGCGCCGGCACCCCGCTGCGCGCGCCGCTCGCCGCCGAGGTGCACAGCTGCGCCGTCAACGACCGCTTCGGCGACTACGGCGGCACGGTGATCCTCGCCCACGACGGCTTCTTCACCCTCTACGGCCACCTCGCCCACCGCTCGGTGGACGGCCTGCGCCCGGGACAGCCGCTCGCCGCCGGCGAGGTCTTCGCCTGGCTCGGCCACCCCGGCGAGAACGGCGGCTGGCCGCCGCATCTGCATTTCCAGCGGATCGAGGACATGCTGGGCTTCGTGGGCGATTTCCCGGGCGTGGCCGCCGCCAGCGAGCGCGACCACTGGCTCGCCCTCTGCCCCGACCCCCGACCGCTGCTGGTCTGAGCGGGAGGCAGCCCGTGAACGATCGTCGTTTCCTCCGCCGACGGACCGAGCCGCAAGCCGGCAGCCTCGACGCGCGCCTCGATGCCCTGCGCGATCATGCCCTCGGCAAGCCCGAGGCGGTCGAGGACTTCCCCTTCGGACCCGAGGTGATGGTGTTCAAGGTCGCGGGCAAGATGTTCGGCGCCGTGGCCTGGGAGGAGTCGCCGCTGCGGGTCTCGCTCAAGTGCGATCCCGCCCGGGTCGCCGCGCTGCGCGAAGAGCACCCCGCCATCGGCGCGCCCCGCTACTTCGACCCGCGGCACTGGAACCAGGTGACCCTCGACGACAGCGTCGCGGATGGCCTCGTGCGCGAACTGATCGACGACTCCTACCGGCTGGTGGTCGCGAAGCTGCCGCGCCGGGAACGCGACCGTCTAACCCAGGCGTAGCAGGTCGGGCCGCCGCAACGCCAGCCACCAGAAGCCGCAGATCACCAGCGAGTGACGGATCGCGCCCTCGCCGACGAGGCGCGGAATGTCGGCCAGCGGGTGCAGGACGACCTCGATGTCCTCGCCGGCGTCCTGAGCGAGCTCGCCCACGCGCCGGCACCCCGGCAACAGGAACGTGTGGGTGCGGTTGTCGAGGATCGCGGGGTTGGGTTCGACGATGCCCAGCAGCTGCACCGGCCCGCCGCCATGGCCGGTCTCCTCGCGCACCTCGCGGGCGGCGGCCGCCGCCGGACTCTCGCCCGCGTCGACCAGGCCGCCGGGGATCTCCAGGGTGAACGCGCGGGTCCCGTGGCGCCACTGTCGCACCATCACCACCTCGCCCGTGTCGGTCAGCGGGATCACGTTCACCCAGTCCCGCGTGCTCAGCGTGGTGTAGGTGCCGACGTCGCCCGTGCGGGGCCACACGGCCGTCGACTCGGTGAGGTGGAAGATCCGGGTCTCGAGCACGACCCGGCGTCCGGTGTACCGGAACGGTTGCAACTGGCTCACGTGGCGCCTTTCGAGCTGGGGACGGCCATCAGCCGTGCCGCCGCCGCAGCCGGTAGTGGGCGACGACCCATTCATGCCCGTCGCCGTAGCCGAACATCTCGCTGCAGGCCATGAAGAACACCCGCCAGCGCACCCTCCAGCGGGTCACCTGGTCGGGGCCGTAGGTGGCGGCCAGGATGGGCAGGACGGCGTCCTTGCGGGCGTCCAGGTTCGCCAGCCAGGCCTCGCAGGTCCGCTGGTAGTGCAGGCCGGGCACCTCCCAGTCGCGCGAGACGACGAGGTGGTCGGCGAAATCGCGCAGCAGGTCGAACGACGCCATGGTGCCGCCGGTGAAGAAGTGCCGGGCCATCCAGTCGTCGGGGCCCTCGCTCTCGTAGTGGTAGGCCAGGCTGCGGTGCACGAACATGTGGACGAACAGGCGCCCGTCCGGGCGCAGCCAGCGCGCGATCCGCGCGAGCATCTCGCCGTAGTTCTTGAGGTGCTCGAACATCTCCACCGACACCACGCGGTCGAAGCAGCCGTCGGGCGCGAAGGTATTTACGTCCGCGGTCACGACCTCGACGTTGCCGAGTCTCCGCGTGGCGGCCTCCGCACGGATGAAGGCCCCCTGGTCCCGGCTGTTGGAGACGGCCGTGATCCGGCTGCCGGGATAGCGCTCGGCCGCGTACAGACTGAGCGCGCCCCAGCCGCAACCCAGATCGAGGATCCGCTGGCCGTCGGCCAGGGCGGCCCGCTCGCACGTGAGGTCGAGCATCGCCTCCTCGGCCTCCGCCAGCGTCTCGACTCCGGCGTTCCAGAGCCCGCAGCTGTACTTGCGGCGCGGCCCCAGGACCGCGGCGAAGAACGCCGGCGGCACCTCGTAGTGCTGCACGTTGGCCAGCTCGCTGTGCAGCGCGACGGGGCTCCGCCGGAGCCCGGCGATGAACGCGGCCCGGCCGTCGCGATCCGTCTCCCGCGCGAGGCGTGCGGCGCACCGACGCCGGATGGCCCGTCGGATCAGCCAGTCGGGCACGAGCCCTCGGTCGAGGATCCCCTGGTACCACATCGTCACGCCAGCTCCTCGTCGTTCGCCTCAGCCATGGCAAGCTTCCTGCCGGGACTCGGGGCCAGGCCAGCGGACCGCCACCGGCTGCAGCGCCGGCAGCACGCGGCAGGCCGGACCGACCAGCAGCTGCTGCACCACCCCCACCCGCCGCTCGCGGAACCCGCCCTCGCAGTACAGGAAATAGAACTCCCAGCCGCGCAGGAATGCCTCGGCGTGACCGGCGGCCAGCAGGCGCGGCCAGGCCGCCCGCAGTCGCTCGCGCCACAGGCGGAGGGTCTCGGCGTAATGGGCGGTGAGGTCCTCGAGGTGGGCGGTCTGCAGCGCCGTATCGCGCGCCACGTGATCGGCGATCACGGCGACCGACGGCAGCACGCCGCCCGGAAAGACGTGGCGCTTGATGAAGTCGACATGGTGCGCGTCGTGCCGGAAGTGGCGGTCGTCCACGACGATGGCCTGCAGCAGCATGGCTCCCTCGGGCCGCAGCAGGCGGTTGCAGCGGCGGAAGAACTCGCCGTAGTAGCGGGTGCCGACGGCCTCGATCATCTCGATGGAGACGAGCTTGTCGTACCGGCCGTCGAGCTCGCGGTAGTCCTGCTCCAGCACCGTCACGCGGTCCTGCAGGCCGCGGCGGGCCACGAGGTCGCGGGCGTGGCGGGCCTGCTCGGCGCTCAGCGTGGTGGTGGTGACGCGGCAGCCGTGGCGCTCGGCCGCCTGCACCGCGAAGCTGCCCCAGCCGGTGCCGATCTCCAGGACGTGGTCGGCGGGCCCCAGAGCGAGCTTGCGCGCGATGCGATCCAGCTTGGCCGCCTGCGCCTGGGCCAGATCCTGGCCCGCGTGCTCGAACACCGCGCACGAATAGGTGAGCGACGGGTCGAGGAAGGCGGCGAAGAAAGCGTTGCCGGTGTCGTAGTGCTCGGCGATGTTGCGACGCGCGCCCGCCCGGCTGTTGCGGCGGCGCCACAACGCGAGGCGATGCGCGGGCGCGAGGAAGCCTTGCGCCGGCGCGGTCCAGCGCCGCAGGGCCCGCTCGTTGCGGGCGAGGATGCGCACGAGGTCCACGGCCTCGTCGCAGCGCCACCAGCCCGCCATGTAGGCACGGCCCACGCCGGCGGTCTGTTCGAGGAGGGCCGCGGGATAGAAGGCGCCGTCGGTCACGTGCACCACGGCCACCAGCGGACAGGCGTCGGTGGTCCGGCCGAGGGTCCAGACGCCGTCCGCGTCGCGGAGCTCGAGCCGGCCCTCGCGCAGGTCGCCGAGGGCGCGCACCAGGAGGCCGCGGCAGCTCCGTTGCCAGCGGGACAGGGGGCGGAGGTTCATGGCCAGCGTTGCTCCAGGTTGCCGGGGTGAGGGTGGAACGGAACGCCCTTGCGCCACAGGCGCAGCGCCTGCCAGTGGATGCCGCCCACCACCTGCAGGGTGAGCCAGGGGTAGCGCCAGAGCAGGCGGCCGAGGTGGCGACGGTCCAGCGGGCGCCGCGCGAGGTCCAGCGTGGCGCCGAACAGCCGACCCTCGGCATCGTGGTTGTCGATCCCGACGTGCAGGCGCGCCCCGGGCGGGCGGATCAACCAGCGGTACTCCAGGTCCATGGCCATGAACGGCGACACGTGGAAGACCTTGCGGCTCGTCGGGCGCCAGCCGGCGTCCCAATCCACCGCCGTGGCGGGCCCGAGCACGTAGGCGTGGCGCTCGTGCCAGGGCGTGTTGGTGACGTCGACCACCACCCAGCGCAGGGTGACGCCGTCGGCCGCGAACACGTAGTAGAAGCTGGCGGGATTGAAGCACCAGCCCCAGTAGCGCGGATGGGTGAGCAACCGGATCGGTCCCTCCGGCCGCTCGCCGGTGCGGCGGGCCACCTCGTCCCGCACGGCGTCGGCCAGCGGCACGGATTCCGCGCCGAGATAGTCGGCCCGGTGGAACCAGCCCGGCGCCGGCTGCCGCGCCGACCAGAGCGGGTGCTGGTCGAGCGCGGCCGGCAGCTCGTCGAGGTCGAGGTAGAGCATGCCGAGCGCCTGGCGGAACGCGTGCGCGCGAGGACGCTCGCGCCGATGCACGAGCCAGCCCTCGTAGACGGCGCTCCGCGGGGCGCTCACGGCTCGACCCCGAACGCCCGGGCCACGCGCAGGCCGCTCACCACGCCGTCCTCGTGGAAGCCGTAGCCCCAGTAGGCGCCGCAGTAATGGGTACGGTTGCGCCCGTTGAGCTGGTCGACCGCAGGCTGCAGGCTCACCGCCCGCGCATCGTAGCGGGGATGGTGGTACGTGAGCCGGGCGTGCACGAGCTCGGGCGCGATCGCCTCGTCGGCGTTGAGGGTCACGAGGTATGGCCGCCGGGTTGGCAGCCGCTGCAGGCGGTTCTGATGGTAGGTCACCACCACGTGCCGGTCGCCGGCCGTGGACCTTCGGTAGTTCCAGCTGGCCCAGGCGCGGCGGCGGCGCGGCATGACCCGGGGGTCGCTGTGCAGCACGGTGCGGTTGGCCGTGTAGGGAAACGCGCCCAGGACCTCGACCTCGTGCGCGGTCGGCGCCGCGAGGATCGCCAGCGCCTGGTCGGCGTGGCAGGCGAGCACCACGTGGTCGAAGCGCTCGGGCGGCATGGCCGGCGAGAACACGGTGACGCCGGCCTCGTCGCGTTCGATCCGGGTGACCGGAGCGCCGGTGCGGATCGCGTGAGCGAACGGCGCGGCGAGGCGTTCGACGTAGCGTCGCGAACCGCCGGTGATGGTGCGCCAGCGGGGCCGGTCGGTGAACGAGAGCAGACCATGGTTCTGGAAGAAGCGTACGAGCGCTGCGGCTGGGAACTCGCCCATGCCCGCGTGGCGGCTCGACCAGATCGCCGCCGTCACCGGGTACAGATGGTCATCGACGAACGCATCCGAGTAGCCCTCCTGCGCGAGGTACCGGGCCAGCGTGAGCCCGGGATCGGCCTGCGCCCGGTCGAGCAGGCCCGGCGCTTCGCGGTAGAAGCGGCGCAGGTCGGCGAGCATGCGCCAGAAGCGGCGGCGCACCAGGTTGCGGGGCTGGGCGAAGACCCGGGCGAGCTCCGGCGCGCCGTACTCCAGATCGGCCGCGTCGTCGCGCACGCTGAAGCTCATGTCGCTGGCCTGGGTGGTCACCTGCAGCCGGTCCAGGAGTCGCGAGAAGTTGGGATACGTGCGCCGATTGTAGACGATGAAACCGGTGTCGACGCCGTGTCGGCCCGCCTCGTCGGAAACCTCGACGGTGTGGCTGTGGCCGCCCACACGGCGGTCGGACTCGAACACCACCACGTCATGGTGGCGCGAGAGCAGGGAGGCGGCAACGAGGCCGGAGATACCCGACCCGACGATGGCGATGCGCATGTTCAACAGCGACGTCCAGGTGGTGGCACGAGACCGCCGCAGGCGATCTCCGTTGCAACAGTCTAGTGACGAATCGTGATCGTGCCGCCATTTTCGGCCGTCCGGACGTCACCCGGCACGGGAACCACCTCTGGCCGGGCGCGTTCCGGCAGCCTATGATCATGCATCGACCCATCCTGAGGAGTCCGCCCCCCGTGCCGTCCCGTCTGCTCGTCATCGTGAGCGTGATCTGGAGCGTCGTCGCCGCGGCCATGTGCCTGGCCGCAGACCCGGCGCCGGTCGATCTCTCCGAACTCGGCCCCTGGTACGGCCGCAGCGTCACCACGCTGGAGATCGCGGGGATGCCCACCGCGCTCGTCGGGCGGGCCCGGCCCGGTCTGGCCCTCACCCCGCGCCGCAAGCTCTGGCGGGTCCGGACCACCGTGCTGACCGAGGCGACCGCCCGCGCCGACGCGGCCCGCGTCCGCCTGCTCCTCGCGCGGCATGGCTATCCCGACGCGCGGATCAGCCTGCGCGCCAAGCCGGCCGGCGCGCGCGGCGTCGCCGTCACCCTCCGGATCGACGCCGGGCCGGCCGTCACCTACGGCCAGGTGCGGGTCCTCGGCCTGCCGGCCCCGGCGGGCGCGGTCGAGGACACCCTGCAGCGTCGCCTGGCTGCGGGCGCGAGGTTCGACGAGACCGCGGTGCAGGGCGCCCGCGACGCGCTCCTCATGGCCCAACGCCGCGCGGGTCACGCCCAGCCGGCCGTCGACCTCGCGGTCGTGCGCACGGGCGGCGCCACCGCCGACGTGACCTTCACCTGCCGGCCCGGCGCGCGGTTCCGCTACGACGGGCTCACGGTGGAGGGCGCGCCGCCGGACCTCGAGCCCCTCGTCCGCCGCACCGTGAACCTCGCGCCGGACACGCCCTACGCGCCGGCCGTGTCGGCCCGGGTGCGGCAGGACCTGCGCCAGCTGCAGCTCTTCCGCCAGGTCCGGATCACGAGCGAGGCGCACACCGACTCGACGCTCCTGTTGCAGGCCAGCCTACGACCGATGCAGATGATCACCCTGGAGACCAGCGTCGGCTCGTTCACCGACGACTGGCTCGTGGCCCAGGCCGGCCTCCGTCACCGCAACCTGTTCCGCCGCGGACGCGGCGGCAGCGTCAAGCTGCTGTGGTCGACCCACCGGCGCGAGGCGGTCGGGTCGGTCTGGTGGCCCGGTTTGCTGGCGCCACGCTCCCGCACGGCGCTCGATCTGTCCGGCGCGATCGACGACGAGGACAGTTACCGCCTGAGCACGGTCTCCGCGGAGCTCTCGACCCTCTTCAAGCCCTGGACCGCCGCCTCCCTGCGGGTCGGCCTGACGGTGAGCGACGGCACGCTGGTCGACCGCTCGGCCGACCCCGGCGCCTTCGTCGACGAGGTGGGCCTGCTCACCGCGCTGGGAGCCACCTGGTACCGCGACACCAGCGACCATCCGCTCGACCCGCACGACGGCTCGCGGATGACCGTGCAGTCCGAGTGGTCGCCTCCCGGTCTCCTGACCGACACGCCGTTCGCCTCGTTGCGGGTATTCGGCTCGCGCTACCTGCCGCTCGGCCCGGGCACGCTCGCCGTCCGGCTCGACGGCGGCCTCGCCGCTCCGCTGGGCGCATCGCCCGACCTGCGACCGGACCGTCGCTTCTTCGCCGGCGGCGTGAGCACCATGCGCGGCTATCGTCGGCGGGCGCTCGGTCCCACCGACACGGCCGGACAGGCCGTCGGCGGCGAGGCGCGCATCCTGGCCGGGGCGGAGCTGCGCGTACCGTTCGGCAGCCTGCTCGGCGCGGCGTTCTTCGTGGACTCGGGCCAGGTCTGGTCCTCGCGCCACGATGTCCGCCTGCAGGACCTCGCGGTGGCCGCGGGCAGCGGCGTCCTGATCTACACGCCCGTGGGCCCGTTCCGCATCGACGTGGCCGTCAACCTCTCCACCCCGGACCGCGACACGAGCCGCTGGCTGGTGTCCCTGGCCATCGGCCATCCCTACTAGGAGCCCGACGTGACCCGCCGACCGCCATTCCAGCTCAGCCCGCAGGCTCGCCGACGCGTCCGCCGCGGCGCCCGCGCGCTCGGGTGGGGAGCGGCGGTGGCGATCCTGGCGCTGTTGCTCGCGGCGGCCCTGCCCGGACCGCGTGGCCGTGCGCTGCGGTGGGCGATCGATCGGGCCGGCCGCACGCTGCCGGGCACGCTGACCGTCGGCGACGCCCGCTGGCCGCACCTCGATCGGCTCGTGCTGCACGACCTGACCTGGTTGGCGGGCGACACCCTGCTCGCGCGTGTCGACACCCTGCAGGTCGACGTCGGACTGTCGGCCCTGCTCGCACGCGACCTCGCCGTCGATCGGCTCGAGGTGGCCGGGATCACGGCCGACGTACCCGCGATCCAGCGCCACCTGCCCGGTGGCGGCGGTGAGCGGACAGCCGGATCGTCGCCGGCATTCCCGCGGCCGGGCAACCTGCCACCGTGGCCCTCGCTGCTGCTCGCCGACCTGCAGCTGCGCCGGGCGACGCTCACCCTCGCCGACGCGCGGACCGTGGACCTCGACCGCGTCTCCGGCGCGATCGACCTGCGTCGCGGCCAGCGGGCGCGGCTCGTTCTCGCCGTCGACGCCCGTCCGCTCGCCGACCTCGGCCTCGCCTGGCGGCTGGACGGCGGCGAGGCCGGCGACTCGCTCGTGCTGCGGATCGCCCCGCTGGTCCTGGCCCGGCCGGACCGGCTGCCGCCGGCGGCCAGCCTCGCCGTGGCCGGACGTCTTTCCGTCCCGCTGTCCGAGCTCCGCCGGCTGGCCGCTGGCGAGGCCGGCTGGCCGCAGCTCGTGCTCGCGGATCTGCCGATCGACGGCGACCTCGGCCATGGCCTCCTCGACGCCACCCTCGCCGGTCGCCGGCCCGGACACGCGAGGTTGCGGGCAACCTGGCCCGTCCTGCCCGATCTGCTCGGCGACGCCCTCGCGGCGGCCAGGCCGGGGCTGGCCGTCGGCTGGCTCGACAGCCTCGCCGGCCGCTGGTCCGACGGCGGTCCACCGACGTTGGACCTGCACCTGACCCTGGTCCCGCCCGACCTCCCGCTGCCGCCAACGCGTGGGCGGGTCCAGGTGCGCGGCCAGGTCCAGCTGCCGGGGCCGGCGGCCGTGTCGCCCCTGCTGCCCCCGCAGCTCCGCGTCGGCGACCTGGGGCCGCTCCGGGCCCACGTGGACGCGGCGTACGACGGCACCGGCGCCGTGCCCGGCGGCCGACTCCGCCTCGACCTCGACCAGACCGACTGGCTGGATACCGCCCTGATCGTCCTGCACGGCGACACGTCCGCCGCGACGCTCGACACGCTCCTGGTCCGGCGGCCCGACGTCGCGTTCTCAGCCCACGGCAGGTACGACCGCCGGGGCGTCGACCTCACTGCGGACCTCGTGCTGCCCGACGCCTCTCTGCTCGAGCGCTGGAACGATCCCGCGCTGCAGGGGCTGCAGGCGCGCGGCGAGGTCCACGCGACCGCCCACGGGCCGCTGCCCCGCCCACGGCTCGACGTCGACCTGGACGCCGCGCTGACCCTCGCGCGCGCGCGGTTGCAGATCCCCGACCTGCGGGCCCACGCCGCCCTGACCGCCGACAGCCTGCTCGCGTCGCTCGACCTGCCCGTGGGGCTCACCGTGGACACCCTCGTGATCACCCGCCTGGAGGCCGACGTGGCGGGCCGCGTGCCCGCGGACCTCGACGCGGCGCAGGCACGGATCCGTCTGTCCGTCGCCCGGCGCGACCTGGCCGGCGAGGTCCGCGGTCTGCTCGACGTCCGGGGTCTCGACGCCCGGCCCCGCGGCGTGTTGCAGCTCGCCGGGCTCACGCTGCGTCGCGGGCAGGAGACGCTCGCGAGCACTGCGCCCTGCAGCCTCCGCTGGGACCTCGCCGACACCACCGTCGCGCTCAGCCCCCTGGCGCTCACCAGCGATCACGGCCGCGTCGAACTCGCCGGCACGCTGGCGGGACAACGCCTCGCGGCCCGGCTCGCCACGGACCTCGCCTGCGACCTCGACCTCCTGCGTCCCTGGCTGCCGGAGCCGGCGCTCGCCTACCTGCCGGAACACGCCACGGTCTCGCTGTCCGGCCGCTCCACCGCCGGCGGCACCCTGACCATGCCGCACGTGGCTGGCGACCTCACCGTCGGGCTCACCGATCAGGCCGGACCGGCCGCCTACGACCTCGCCGCCGACCTCCAGTTCAGCGTTGCTTCCCGCCGGCCCTGGCCGCAGCTCGACCTCGTGGCCGACGTGTCGGCCCGCTCGCCGCTGTTCTCGGTGCCCCGCCTGGAGGCCGCGGTCTCCGCGGGCCCGGACACGGTGAGCGTCCGCGTCCAGGTGCCGGACGGCGGCTCGTTCGGCCAGCGCCGCGTGACCGCCCTGGCCGCCGCCGTCGACGGCCGGGTCGCGGGCGATCGCGAGCGGGCCCGGGGCCGGGTCCGGCTGCGCGCCGAGCTGCCCGAAGCCGGCCTGGACCTCGCGGGATTCCTGCAGGCGCGCGGCCTGCCCGGTCAACCGGCCGGGACCCTGCAGCTGGACAGCCTGGCGCTGCGGCTGGCCGACCTCCGCCTGCGCAGCACCGCGCCGTGCACCCTGACGGCCAGCGCGGTCGACTCGACCATCAGCCTCAGTCCGCTGGCGCTCGTCGGCTCCCTCGGCACCTTCGACCTCTCGGCCAGCGCCAGCCCCGACAGCCTCGCCGCCGACCTGGCCATGAACCTCAAGCTGGTGCTCGACGCCCTGCGGCCGCTGCTTCCCACGGACGCCCAGGCCTACCTGCCGAACGCTGGCACCCTGACCCTCGCCGGCCGCGCCGATGCGTCCGGACCCCTGCTGGATCCGCGCCTGCAGAGCAGCCTACGGATCGGGTTCCTCGACCAGCCGGACCTCGGTCCCTTGGCCCTGACCGCCGACCTCGACGTCACCCGAAACACCCGCGCCGAGATCGCCCTGCTGGGCGACGGCACCGCACTGGCCCGCATCTCGGCGCGCGGGCCGCGGCCGCTCCCCCACGCCCCCGCCGACACGCTCGACGCCCGGTTGCTCGCCGACGGCCTCGACCTCGTCCGCCTCGGCCCCCTTCTGCCGGCGGGCGTCTCGCTGACCGGAAGGCTCGCGGCCGATCCTCGGGTGACCGGAATCCTGGATGTCGCGGATCCCGCACCCGATCTCGCGATGTCCGGCGGTCTAACGGTCGACGAGGCGCGCGTCGGCCTGCCCGACGGTTCGTGGGCGGCGGTGAACGGTTCGCTCGCCCTGTCGGGAACCACGCGCGAGCCGGTCGTCCGCGGCGGCCTGCGCATCGAAGGCGGCCTGATCCGCGTGCCGGAGCCGCCGCCCACGCTGCTGCCCGTCCGCGGCGAGGCGATGCTCTGGAGCTCCGAGCCGGCTGACGCCGCGGGCGCCGCCAACGGCGCCGCGAGCGGCAGCGGCCCGGCCGGCGGCGGTCTGGACGGCATCCTGCCCGACCTCGAGTTCGGCCTCACCGCTCCAGGTGGCCTGTGGCTGCGGGGCCAGGGTCTCGACGTCGAGCTCGCCGGCGACCTCACCCTCCGCCTGCGCGACGGCGCGCCGTTGCTCGACGGGCAGCTCACCGCGCTCGGCGGCACCCTGCGCCAGCTCGGCCAGGTCTTCACGCTCCAGCGCGGACGCGTGACCTTCTACGCCGACGAAGGCGCCCTCGACCCCGAACTCGACCTCACGCTCAGCGTCACGGTCGCCGGCAACCAGATCAAGATCGTGATCGGCGGGACGGCCAACGCGCCGCAGCTCTCCCTCCAGAGCGAGCCCGAACAGAGCGACGGCGACATCATGGCCCTGCTCCTGTTCGGACGCACGGTCGACGAGCTCGACGACGGCCAGAGCGGCCTTCTGACCCAGCGGGCGCGGCAGCTGGCCGCGGCCTACGGCTCGCAGACGATCCAGGACAACGTGGCGAGGCAGCTCGGCGTCGACGTGCTCTCCATCCTGCCGGCGGCCGGCCCGGACGAGGCCTCCTCGCTCACCGTCGGCAAGTACCTCAACCCCAAGGTGCTCGTGCGCTACGAGCAGCTGCTGTCGGCCGAGAGCGCGTTCTTCGTGCACCTCGACTACTCGTTCTGGCGGGACGTCAAGCTGCACTCGCAGGTGAGCCAGGGCGACGCCAGCGGCCTCGAGCTGAAGTGGGAGGTCGACTGGTAGGTCAGCCCGCGTCGGCGCTCGCCTGGTCCAGCCGCTTCAGCATGCGCCGGGCCGAGGCGCAGGCCGGATTCAGCTCCAGGGCTCGCTCGTAGCATGCCCGCGCACGCTCGCGGTCGCCCAGCTCGTAGTAGGCCTCGCCCAGGCTGTCGTGGGTGTTGAAGTAGCCCGGGAACGCGTCCACGTTGAGCTGGAAGAGCTTGACCGCGTCCGCCGGGCGATCGTCGCGGAGCACCTCGTAGGCCATGCCGTTCAGCTGTGCCTCGGTGAACAGGAAGGCGTGGGGATCGACCGCGCGCACGGCCTGCGCGTGGGCCACCGCGCCGTCGATGTCGCCCGCCTCGACCAGCTCTGCGAAACGGGCATCCATGACGCCGAGACGGCCTGCGCCCGTGACCGCGCGCAGGAATCGCCGGAATTCGCCGCCGCCCTGGCGTTCGCCCAACACGGTCCAGGCCGCGCGTTCGGAGGCGTCGTCGCCGCTGAGGACGCCGACGGCCACCACGAGCTGCAGCTGGCGATCGATCCGCAGACGCGTCCCGCCCCGGCCCCGCAGCTCCACCTGCTCGGAGACCGGCAGCCGCCAGCCGACACCCACGTAGCCATCCTCCAGGCGCGCACCGCCGTGCAGCGGGCTCGTGCTCCGGGCGAGCCAGTCCGCGGGCACCACCTGCGCCGGTCCCCGGCGTCCTCCGTCGAGCAGCAGCTGGCCCACGCGCGCCAGGTCGCGGGTCGACAGCTTCACCGCGTAACGCGGCACCGCCCGCTCCGGATCATCGGTGCGGGACACCAGCGCGGGCTCGAAGTCGGTCAGGCCGAGCGGCTCGGCGAGCCAGGAGTCCACGAGCGCGCCGAGGTCGCGCCCCGTGCGCGCCTCGAGCTCGACGGCCAGCGTGTCGGCGCGGTCGGGGTCGAGGCGCAGGTCGTCGACGGCCGCCGGGTCCGGCACGACGCCGTCGCGGCAGGCCGCGCCCCACAGCAGGCTGATCACGCCCACGCGGCCGTCGGCCAGGTCCACGGGTTCCTGGGTGCGCCCCCACTCGGCCACCAGCCGACCCTGGTGCAGGATGACCACGCCGGCCGCCCCGCTCGACTGGGCGAGGTCGCGCGCACTCGCCAACTCGTCGGCCGACCAGCCGACGGCCGCCGGGAACGTCGCCTCCAGCGGCGGCCCCGGCCGCTCGACCGGACTCTCGAGCGCCGTCCGCGCGTCGGCCACGTAGAGCACGCCCTTGAAGGCGAACAGCGCGGCCACCATGGCGAGCAGGCCGGCCAGCAGGATGAGCAGGTTCTTGAGCATCGATGGTCCTCGGCGAGGGGTGACGGATCACGGACCTACCCCATACGAGAATCGCGCCGCGAGGTTCTCGCCACCGACGAACCGGTCGCCGCCGTGACGGTCCGCGCAACCCGGCCGCGGCGATCGGCGTATGGCCCCCCATGCCGTTCGCGGCCCGCCCGACGCGGTCCGCCTGATCTTCGTTCCTGGAGCCGGGAGACCGCCATGACCCTCGAGACCACGCGACGCGCGTTCCTGAAGACGCTCACCCTGGCCGGCGCGGCGGTCGGCCTGGGCGGCCTCGGAAGTCCCTTCACCCGCCACATGGGGGCCGCCCGCGCCGCTGACCACGCGCTCACCGTGCTGGTGCTCGGCGGCACCGGCCAGACCGGCCCCCACCTCGTCGCCGACCTCCTCGACCGCGGCCACACCGTCACCCTGTTCAACCGCGGGCGTCGCTCGGAAGACCTGTTCCCCGACGTCGAGTGCCTCGTCGGCGACCGCCAGGCCGACAGCACCGAGGGCCTGGCCGCCCTGCAGCAGGCCGTCGCGGCCGGGCGCGCCTGGGACGTCTGCATCGACATCTGGCCCCACATCCCGAAGATCGTGGAGAACACCGCGGCGCTGCTGCAGTCGAACGTGGGCCGCTACATGTTCGTGTCGTCGCTCTCGGCCTACGCCGACCACTCGCAGCCCGACCAGGACGAGACCGCCCCGGTGAGCGAGGCCCCGGACGCCGACACCACCGAGTTCACCATGGACCTCTTCGGACCGTTCAAGGCCGAGTGCGAGAACCGGGTCCGGCGCTACTACCCCGACAACCACACGATCGTCCGCCCCGGCCTGATCGTCGGTCCGCGCGACTTCAGCTTCCGGGGCGGCTACTGGCCCGTGCGCGTGCGGCGGGGAGGCGAGGTCCTCGCCCCCGGCAGCGGCGACGACCGCATCCAGCTCATCGACGGCCGCGACCTCACCCGGTTCGAGGTCCTCTGCATGGAGCAGGGCACCGGCGGCACCTTCAACGTCGTGGGCCCGGCGCCCGACCACCCGCTCACCATGCGCACGCTCCTGGAGACCTGCCGCGCGGCGACCGGCGCCGACGCCCGCTTCATCTGGGCCGACGCCGCCTTCCTCGAGGAGCAGGGGGTGGGTCCGTGGATGGACATGCCTTGCTGGATCCCCGCCACGGGAGAGTACGCCGGCTTCGGCAGCCGCAACGTCGACCGGGCCGTGGCGGCGGGCCTCCGGTTCCGGCCCCTCGCCGACACGGTGCGCGACACGCTCGCCTGGTACGACGGGCTGACCGCCGAGCAGCGCGACGGCGTGACCGGACGCGCCGGCCTCGCGCCCGAGCGCGAAGCCGAGGTGCTGGCCGCCTGGCACGCGATCCACGGCTAGGGATCACTCCACCTCGGGCAGCGCCCCGAAGGCGGCCATCACCCGGGCCAGGACGGTCTCGGGGCTGGACAGGGCGTCGCCCTGAGTGGCCCGCGTCAACGCACCAGGGTCACGCGTCGGCTGGCCGCACCGTCGAGGGTGGCGAGCCGGCAGTGGTAGACCCCCGACGGCGCGCTCCGTCCCGAGCCATCGCGACCGTCCCAGCGCACGGCATGATCGCCCGCCGGCTGCGGTCCCACCACGAGGGTGCGGACGAGCCGGCCGCGCAGGTCGTGGATGTCGAGCCGCACGGGCCCGGCGACGGGCAGGTGATAGGCGAGCCGGAGCCCGGGGTTGGCGGGATTGGGCGCGCAGGTCAGCCGGACGTCCACCGACCCCGGCGCGGGCGCCGTCGTGATGTCGGCCAGTTCGAACGCCCCCATGTCGACGTCGACGCCCGATCGCCGCACCTGGCCGGCCAGGTCCCGCGCCGGCAGCCAGACGCCGGCCACCGCTGCCCGGGCGGCGTCGACCACCGGCGAACCCGGCGCCGGCGCGAACCCCGCCAGCTGCGGGTCCGCCACCAGGCACCCCTCGCCGCCGAGCCAGTCCTCCACGTCGCAATAGCGCACGTTGAGCGGCTTGGGCTCGCGGATCTGCAGGTTGTCGTAGTAGGACGTCGTGTTGCCCCAGATCAGGTTGCCGACGTACCACGGCCTCGCGAACTGATGGTCGATGCACCCGGTCTCGACGGCGTCGCTCCAGGCGTTCACGTCGTTGCCCACGAGGGTGTTGTGGACGAGCACGGCGTCGGCGTAGGAGATGTAGATCGCCCCGGCGCGGAGGGTCGCGTGGTTGTCGTACAGCAGGTTGTTGACCAGCAGCGGCCGCGCGCCGTGGTGCAGCCCGATGGCCCCGCCGCGCTCGGCCAGGTTGTGGCGCAGCACGCAGTGGCTCACGCTCAGCGGCGACCGGCCGGACACCCGGACGGCGCCGCCGGCGCCGGCCACGAGCACCCCGCCCACGTCGGTCGGTTCGAGCCACGCGTCGTCGGACAGCGCCTTGGCATGCTCCAGGACGCACCAGCGCAGGCGGCTCGAGTCGCGGGCGGCCGGCACGTTGACGAACGCCACGCCGTTCCAGGCGCCCGCGCGCGTCAGGTCGGGCCGCCAGGCGTCCGGCTCGGCCGACGTCAGCATGATCGGCTGGTCGGGCGTGCCGACGGCCTGGAGATCGCCGTCGAGGATGCGCAGCTGGTGGAAGCCGCCGAAGCGCACGACGGCGCCGGCGGCGATGGTGAGGGTCGCGCCGGCGGTGACCGTGACGTCGTCGACCACGTCGATGGCCGCCGCATCCCACGTCGTGTCCTGATCGACGACCCCGCCAACCTCCGCCCGGCCGCCCGGCCGCACCCGCATCGGCCCGCCGGCCGGGGCCGGCGCGGTCGTCGTCGGCGCCGGCGCGGCGAGCACCCGGCAGCCGTAGGCGAAGGCGTTCACCGGACGGAAGTCGCCCTGCTCGGGGTCCACGAGCCCCGGATCGCGTCCGACGATGTTGTCGAAGGGGGCCGCACCGGCCTCCGCCCACGCCGCGGGCAGCGTTCAGCTGTACTCTCAGAGGAAGACGTAATGGTAGAGCGGGTTGTCGTTGCGCACGGGATCGCTGTGCCAGGTCCAGTTGTCGCGCACCGTCGGCAGGCCGTAGGTGCCGCTCTGCACCGACAGGCCGAAGGCGATGCCCGTGGGCAGGTTGGGGCCGGCCACGCCGACCCAGACCACGTAGTCCAGGCCGGTGTCCACCGGATCGACGACGAGGTTGCGCTCGAGCAGGATGCCCGCGCCGGCCCCCGGCAGGCGAACCGCGTAGTCGCGCGGCCGGTAGAACGTGCAGTAGCGGACCGAGCCCACCGGCGTGCGATCGACCACCGGGTCGGCGTCGCCGCGGAACCGGATGCCGCCGTCGAGGATGATGCAGTCCTCGATGTCGAGCCGGCTGCTGCAGAAGCTGACGCAGATCTCCTGCCCCTGCAGATCGAGGATGGCGCCGTGGCCGACGATCATCACGTCGGCTCCGGGCTCGGCGAGGAACTGCTGGCGATCGTCGTCCCAGGTGGCGCCGATGAGGAGGCCGCCGTCGTAGGTGACCCCGGGCGCGAGCTCGACGTAGCGGTCGTAGCCATGGAGCGCGGGCGCCGCCTCGAACGCGGCCTGCAGCGTCAGCCCCCCGGCGCGAACACCGAGGGCCAGAATGAGGGTGGCGACGAGGCTCAGGGTGCGCACCGGGCGGTCCTTCGGGTCGTGGAAACCTCTGCCGCTCGATGATAACCCATCTCGAACTTCGATTCCACCGGCCAGCGCGCCCGCTGCCGGCACGCTCGCCCCGACCTCGGCCGAGGCCGGGCCCGGGGCCGGGGCGACGTGCATCCGACGGCGGGTCGACTAGCGGTACAGCCCCTTGATCTGGCTCCAGCTCTGGCTCTCGGTCGCGACGCCGCCGCAGAGCACGACGTTGTCGCTGGTGTTGAGGGCGAAGGTGCCCTGGTCACCGGCCGAGAAGGTGGTCAGCACCAGCCAGTACTGGGTCCCGGGCGTGAGCACGAGTCCGTCGCTCAGCAGGAAGGCGCTCAGGAGGCCGTCGCCGTCGTCGTCGTCCGAGAAGACGGCGTTCACGAGCGGTGTGTTGGGGTCGAACGGATCGCAGTACAGCTCCATGTGGGTGTCGCCGATGGTCGTACCGGCCGGATCGACAATGATCTCGATCGGGCTCTGATCGGTGGAGGTGATGCAGAACACGTCGTAATACTGGCCGTCGCTGGAATCGCTCAGCAGGAAATCGCAGCTCGGCGACGGCGGGCTGGTGTTGTTGAAGCCTCGGTTCCAGACGGGCGAGGTGCTATCGAGCATGCCGGTGATCACGATGCGCGAGCCGTTCTGCATGACCGCGTCGCGGACGTCCGGCCGCTTGGCCTCGGCGAACGCGCTGGTGACGATGAGGGCGAGGATGAAGGCCGTTAGCAGGATCTTGTTCATGGCGAACCTCCAGGAATGGCCACGGATCAGGCAGCGAATACGGAGATCCGATCGCTGCGAGGCTGATCGTAGCCTGTTTTCCTCTGCGTTCGCAATGCGGTGAATCCGTAACGTGCAGGGTGGGATCCGGAACGCCGACAAGGGCGACCGGGTCGGCGGGAGACGCCGCCCCGGCCAACCACCGATCCCGCGCGATCCAGCGGAACAGACCCCTGACGGTGCTGAACGCGCGCGCCTCCGTGGGCACCGCCTGCTCGCGGCCCACGCGCGTCGCGGCCGAAGCCGAAGCTCACGGTGACCTCCTGGCCGGTGAACGGCGAGCGGTCGAAGCAGGAGGCCAGCCAGCCGGAATCGAGGCCCGTGAAGCCCTGCTCCGAGTCCACGCACCGGGCGGTGCAATCCCTCCGGCCGTGGTCGCCGGTGGCGAAGTCCAAATCGTAGACCACGGAGTTCGGGCCGCAGGGCGCGCGAGGCGCACCCCGGCGATCGCCTGACCATAGCCTGCTCGGGCGTCGCCCGGCCGGAAGCCTGGTTCGGCGGCGGCGGATCCGCTCAACGGAAATCCCGCGACCCCACCGCCGTCGGCTGCCGCCGCAGGCGCGGCACCCACAGCGTCTCCACCACCAGGTGCACCACCGAGCCCTCGCGCTGGATCCGGCCCGTGACGCCCAGGAACGAGCGGGTCTTGGCCAGCAGTCGGAACTCCTCGTACACCCGGGCCCACAGCACCAGGTTCACGAACCCGGTCTCGTCCTCGAGGGTCATGAAGGTGACGTCCTTGGCGGTGGCCGGGCGCTGGCGGCAGATGACCACGCCGGCGTAGTGGGCCCGCGCGCCGCCCTGCAGTTGCGCCACCTCGGCCGCCGTGGGCAGCCCCTGGGCGCGGAGATCCTCACGCAGGGGTTCGAGGAGGTGGCCGCGGGGCGAGTGCTGCGTGAGGTCCCAGTCCCAGGTGATGGTCTCGTGGTCGGTGAGCGAGGCCAGCGCCGGCGCCGGGGCGGGGTCGAGCAACGGCAGCTCCAGTTGCTCGGGCCGCCGGCGCCGGGTCAGCGCGTGCACCTGCCACAGGGCCTGGCGGCGCTCGCCCACCAACGGCTCGAGGGCCCCCGCCTGGGCCAGGTGCAACAGCGCGTCGTGGGGCAGATTGGTGCGGCGGGCCAGATCGTCGATGGAGGTGAAGGCGCGCTCACGGCAGGCGGTGAGCAGGCGGTCGGCCTCGCGCGCGGCCAGGCCCTTGACGTAGCGCAGGCCCATGCGCAGCGCCAGGGGACGCCGGGCGTAGGCGGCCACGGACACGGGCTGGTCCGTGGCCGCGTCCACCTCCTCCAGGGTGCAATCCCAGCCGGAACGCAGCACGTCGATGGGCCGCACCTCGACCCCATGGCGCCGGGCATCCTCCACGATGGTGCCCGGCATGTAGAAGCCCATGGGCAACGCGTTCAGCAGGCCGCAGGCGAACTCGGCCGGGTAGTGGCACTTCACCCAGGCCGTGGCGTAGGCGATGAGCGCGAAGCTGGCGGCGTGGCTCTCGGGAAAGCCGTACTCCCCGAAGCCGCGGATCTGGTCGAACACCCGCTCGGCGAACTCGGCGGGGATGCCCTTCTGCACCATGCGCGAGACGATCCGGTCGTGGTGAGCCTCGATGGGTCCGTGGCGACGCCAGCGGGCCATGTCCCGGCGCAGCTGGTCGGCCTCGCCCGGGGTGTAGTCGGCCGCCTCCATGGCCAGGCGCATGACCTGCTCCTGGAACAGCGGCACGCCCAGCGTCTTCTTCAGCACCGGCTCGAGCGACGGGTGCGGGTAGGTGACCTCTTCCAGGCCGTGCCGCCGCGCGATGTACGGGTGCACCATGCCGCCGGTGATGGGCCCGGGCCGGATGATGGCCACCTGGATCACCAGGTCGTAGTAGGTCTCCGGCCGCAGGCGCGGCAGCATGGCCATCTGGGCGCGGCTCTCGATCTGGAACACGCCCACGGTGTCGGCCCGCTGCACCATCGCGAAGGTGGCCTGGTCGCGGCGGGGCAGGGTGGCCAGGGAGTAGGCCTGGCCGCGGTGGCGGCGCAGGAGGTCGAACGAGCGGTGCAGGTGGTTGAGCGCCCCGAGCCCCAGGAGGTCGACCTTGAAGAGACCCAGCGCCTCCACGTCATGCTTGTCCCACTGGATGACGGTGCGGTCCTCCATGGTGGCGTTCTCGATGGGCACCAGGTCGGACACCGGCTCGTGGCCCAGCAGGAAGCCGCCGGGATGGATGCCCAGGTGCCGCGGGAAGTCCTGCACCTCGGCCACCAGGCGCAGCAGGTGCCGGTGCGCCGGAGTGGCGGCGTCGAGGCCGGCCTGGACCAGGGCCTCGGGCACGAGTTCGCCACCGTAGCGCGAGGCGAACCTGGCCAGCCGGTCCAGCTGCACCGCCGGCAGGCCCAACACCGCGCCCACCTCGCGGATCGCCGACCGCGGCCGGAAGCGGATGACGTTGGCCACCATGGCGGCGCGGCTGCGTCCGTACTTGCGGTAGACGTGCTGGATCACCTCCTCGCGGCGGTCGTGCTCGATGTCGAGGTCGATGTCGGGCGGCTCGGCCCGCTCGCGGGAGATGAAGCGCTCGAACAGCAGGTCCACCTCGGTGGGGTTGACGGCGGTGATGCCCAGGCAGTAGCACACCACCGAGTTGGCGGCCGAGCCGCGGCCCTGGCACAGGATGTCCTGCTCACGGCAGAAGCGGACGATCTCCCACATGGTCAGGAAGTAGCCGTCGTAATCGAGCTCGTGGATGAGGTCGAGCTCCTGGCGGATGCGCGCCGTCACCGCCTCGGGCACGCGGGCGCCGAAGCGCCGGCGGGCGCCCCGGTCGGTGAGCACCTCGAGCCAGGCGCCGGTGGTCATGCCCCGCGGCAGCTGCTCGGCGGGGTAACGGTAGCGCAGCTGCGCCAGGCTGAAGGTGCAGCGGTCGGCCACGTCCAGGGTGCGCGCCACGGCGTCGGGCACGTCGGCGAAGCGGCCGACGAGGGACACGGGCCCGGGCAGGGCGTGGCGATCGTTGGGGCGCAGCAGGCGGCCGGCCTCGCCCAGGGTGGTGCGGTGCCGCATGCAGGTCAGGGCATCCTGCAGGGGACGGCGGTCCGGGTGGTGGTAGAGCGTCTCGACCGCGGCCACCAGCGGCAGGTCGAAGCGCCGTGCGCGACGGCGCAGCCGCGCCTCCGGCTCGGCCTCGTCCATGTGCTCGTGACGCGCCAGCAGGGCATGGAGGCGATCGCCGTAGGCCTCGCGCAGCCGACCGGCCAGGGCAGGCAACCCGCTCGAACCCGCCTGCGCCAGCCGGCTGCGCGCGCCGCCCCAGAGGGCCATCAGGCCCCCCGCATGCTGGCATACCTCGTCCCAGCTCACCCGGCTCTCGCCCTTCTCGCACCGCAACCGGCCGCAGGTGACCAGACGGCAGAGGTTGCGGTAGCCGTCGTGGTCCATGGCGAGCACCACGATGGTGGTGCCGTCGTCCACGGTGATCTCGCTGCCGGTGATGAGCCGCGGCGCGTTCGCCAGCTCACGGGCCGCCAGGTAGGCCGACGGGACGCCGTACACCCCGTCGCGATCGGTCAGCGCCAGGGCCGACAGGCCGAGCTCGGCGGCCGTCGTCACCAGCTCGGCCGGCGAGCTGGCTCCTTCCAGGAACGAGAAGTGGCTCTTGCACCAGAGCGCCGCACCGGCCATGACCCCTCCTACTCGATCCGGGCCTGCACGCGCCAGGTGCCGCGGCGCTCGTCCAGGAACACCCAGCGCAGCTCGCCGCCGCCCATCTGCACGAAGGCGTAGCGCCGCCGCACCTCGCCCTGCCACCAGCCGCCCGACACCCGGAACGGCCCGCCGCGCAGGAACTCCGGCCGCGGGGCCGGCACCTCGTGGGGCCGCGCCACCAGCCGGCGCACCAGCGTCGGCAGGCCCACGTCGGCCGGCGGCCGGGCGGCCGGCACCTCGCGCATCACGACCCAGCGCACCCTGCCCTCGGGCAGCTGGGCCCGGGTGAGCTCGGCCCGCACCACGGCCTGGTCGCCCAGCTCGGCGCGCACCCGGGCCAGGGCGCGGGCGGCAGCGGCGGGGTCGCGCTGGCGCTGGCGGTGGAAGAGGTCGAGAACCTGCGGCGTGGCGGGCACGTCGCCCAGGGTGAGGTCCAGGCGTTCGACCCCCGCGTCCAGAGCCCGCTGCTCCAGGCGCAGGCGCACCAGCTCCAGCAGCAAGACCGCATCGAGGGTGGGCGCGGCCGGGCGCAGGACCTCGCGCAGGCAGGTAGAGCCGCGGTCGGCCAGGGTGAGGTCGAGCTGCAGGACGCTGACGGCCCGCAGGCGTTGCGACAGGTTCTCCAGCAGCGGGTGCAGCCGGCGCTTGATGACGAAGAGCAGGCGCCAGGCATCGACCTCGGGCTCGTCGAACACCTCCTGGGCGTGCTCCGGCGCGGCCGGGCGGGTGGGCTGCAGGGGACAGTAGGCGGCGTCGCGGGCCAGGCGGTGCAGCTCGGCGGCCTCGGGGCCGAAGCGTGCGCCGACGCCGACCTCGGGCAGGTCGCAGAGCTGGCCCACGGTGCGCACCCCCAGGCGGTCGAGCTGGTCGCGCAGGCGGGGCAACAGGTCCAGGCGCGCCAAGGGCACCTCGCGCAGGGCGGCCAGCTCGTCGCCACGACGCTCGACCACCAATACGCCGCGGTGGGTGCGGGCCAGGCCGTAGCTGCCGAACCGGGTGAAGCCCACGGCCACGGCGGCCACCCAGCCGGCGTCCGTGAGCGAGCGGTGCAGGCCCTCGGCCCAGGTCGCCACCGAACCGTAGAGCCGCTCGAGGCCGCGGGCGTCGAGCCACGAGACGCCGGGCTCGTGGCGGGCGGCCTCCACCCGGGGGCTGTGCTGCAGCAGGTGACGGTGCAGGTCGCGTCGGGCCCGTTCCAGCACCCGCGGCGGCACCACGCCCGCCCGCAGCTCGTGGGCCAGCGACAGGGCCGAGGCGTACCGCAGGCCGGGCAGGATGCCGACCCGCCGCGCCGCCGCGTTCACCCACAGGAGCGGCGCCTGCGGACTGTCCTCGGCCACCACGGCGGCCGGCAGGTCGTGCCACTCCGGGTGACGCCGCACCAGCAGCTGCAGCGGCCAGGCCGGCAGGTCGACACAGGCCAGGCGTGCCGGCGCCGGTAGCCGGCTCGCCGGCTGCAGCTGATCCTTCAGGGCGGCTCGCAGGCCGTCAAGCGAGGCCATCCGCACCACGCCAGACCCCCTCCCAGCGCCAGCCCGGGCCCTGGCGCTTGTCCTTGAGGGCCGACACCCGGCAGACATGACGGCCCGGCCCGGCCCGCCGGCGCGACACGGCCGCCCGCAGCGATACCAGCGATCCCAGCGACGGCGCCATGGGCGGCGTTTGGGTGAGGCAGACCACGGCGGCGTCGTGCTTGAGGGCCAGCTGCACCAGGCGGCTCTGCTGCGGCGGCGTCAGGCGCGCCTGGCGCCCGAGGTCCACCACCACCAGGCCGAAGGCGCCCGAGCGCAGGAGCAGATCGGCGGCGCGGCCGGCGGCGGCCGGCTCGTCGGTCCTGACGACGGGCAGGGCGGCCAGGTCCACGCCGCAGGCCGCCACGTCGGGGGCGTACACCACGTCGGGCCCCACCGTCACCCAGGCCGTGGGCTCGCCGACCAGCTGGGCCTGGCGCACCAGGTCGACCGCCACGCTCAGGACGGCGGGCCGTGGCCCGGGACTCAGCTCGACCAGGCGGCCCTGCAGATCCCCCAGCGACCAGGGATCGGCCGGGCGAGGCACGGCCTCCTGCGACCCCAGCCGCACCAGCGCGGGGTGCTCCAGAACGGGCCCGAGGGCCGGCCGACGGGCGGCAACCTGACTGAGATCGATGGCGGGGATGGCCATGGTTCACCTTCCTGGCCCGGGTCGGGCGGTGTTCCACAGCATAGCAGACAGATGTCTGCACAGGCAAGACAATTTTCGCTATTTTTTCGCCATAAGGGAGCGCTGATATTGATTTTTGACTCGATCCGGGGCATCGAAATTGCGCCGAAGCCAGGTCATCGCGGCCGGACTTATCCCCCGAGGCCCTCGTCGAACAAGCGATTTCAGCCCAGGACCGACCTCGCCGCCCAGTTGGCGCTAACGATAGCGTTGTCCTGCATGCTCGATCCAGCCCCCCGCGCGCCGCCCCGCCGGATCGTGGTGGGTCCAGTGCACGGTGCCCCCGCGCTCGGTCCACTCGTACTCGCCGCGTACGGCGACCGCGTCGCCGGACCGCAGCGGCACCCGTTCGGCGAGGTCGATGTTGTGGGCCACGAGGAGCGTGTGGCCGCCGGGCAGTTCCATCACGAATCGCTGATGCCGGGAGCCCTCGTCGTCGTCGGGCGGGGATCGCACCACGGTGCCCGACACCGTGACCTCGACATCCGAGCGGCGCGCCGCGTAGGCCTGCAGCACCACGGCCTCGCCGGTCGCCGGATCCGGCGCCGGGTCCGGGGCTTGCCAGCGCTGCCATAGGACGGCCAGCAGCAGCACGACGGCGGTGACGACCAGGCGGCCCTGCGGACGCCTCATGATCCCTCGTCCTCACCGGTGAAGGCCGCCACGGCCACGCCGTCGGCGCCCACCCACCAGGGTGTCCAGATCAGGCCCAGGTTCTCCACGGAGAGGTCGGCCTTGCGAGGACGGATCACCACCTCGTCGAGCGCCAGATGCTCGGTCGACGCCGCCTGCAACGCCGCCAGCTTCTGCCGGAACTCAGCGTCCAGGTCGGCGAGCTGCGCCTGGGCCGCGGCCAGGTCGGCCCGCGCCCGCTCCACGTCCGCCTTCTCCTTGGCGATGCGACCGGCCGAGCGCGCGGCGCTGCCGGCGCGGCTGACGTTGCCCGCGCTGGTCAGCTTGCGCCCGAAGAGGGCCCCCAGCACGGTGGCCCCCACGCTCACGGCGGTCGCCAGCTTCTTGTCGGCCACCTGGCCCCGCTCGAGCTCGATCCGTTGCTCGGACCGGCGGATCTTCTCCTGGACCCGCGCCAGCTTCGGCGCGTAGCTCGCCCGCAGCTTCTCGGCGGCCAGGTCGCGGCTCTCGCGGGACAGGTCGCCGAGGCGGGCCCGGAACCGGCCCTCCTCCTCGCCGACCTCGGCGATCGCCCGGGGCTGCTGGCAGGACCAGAGCTTGAGCGGGCGCTCGCGGTAGAGGTGGGCCGCGAGCATCTTGCCCCAGCGCACCCGTGTCTTGTCGGCGCCCAGGACCGCCGGCACCGCCGCCCAGACGGCCGCCGCCGCGGCCGGCGCGTCGGTCAACAGCTGCTCCGGCACCTCGCGGGCCTCCTCCCAGGGCGAGGCCGAGGCCGCCGGCACCGGCGCGATCAGGTGCGCCGTCTGCCAGGCGTCCACGCCCGCCCGGGCATCGGCGTACCGCAGGCACGCCTCCCCCCAGACCATCGGGCGGTACATCAGGCGCGCCTCGGCCGGAGCCGGCGTGCTGACCGCCAGGAACCGCTCGACGACTCCCGCCGGCGCCGGCGGACGCTCGGTGGCCGCGCTGGCCGCCGCGGTCGCCTTCTTGCCCGTGGGCAGCGCCTGGGCCACCGCGCGGGTGGCGAGCTGCGCGGCGCCGGCCGGAGCCGCCGGGCGCGCCGCCGTCAGCCGCTGGATCTGCTGCCGGGTCAGCGGCCCGCTCAGGTACGAGAGCGCCCAGCGCGTGTCGAACAGCACCGGCGCATCCTCATGCACGTTGTTGAGCAGGAACCGACGACCCGGCAGGCCGGCGAGCGCCCGCTCCATCCACGCGCGGTCGAACCGCGCACCGCCCGACGCGGCCACGGTGTCGAGCCCGGCGAGCACGCGGTCGCGGTCGCGCTCGGTCTGCATGCGGCCCAGGAACCAGGTGCCGGCGTTGGCCAGGGCCTTGTAGTCGAGATCGACCGGGTTCTGGCTGGCCAGCACCACGCCCAGGCCGAAGGCCCGCGCCTGCTTCAGCAGGGTGAGCAACGGCTCCTTGGCGGGCGGATTGGCCGACGGCGGCGCGTAGCCGAAGACCTCGTCGATATAGAGGATGGCCCGCAGCGACCCCGTGCCGGGCTGGGCGCGCATCCAGGCCACCAGTTCGTTGAGCACGGTGGTGACGAAGAACATGCGCTCGGTGTCGCCGAGATGGGCGATCGAGAGCACCGACACCCGGGGCCGGCCGTCGGGCGCATGCAGCAGCCCGTCGATGTCCAGGGGCTGCCCCTCGGCCCACACGCCGAACGACGGCGAGGCCAGCAGGTTGTTCAGCGCCATCGCCAGCCCGAGCCGCTCGCGCTGGGGATAGAACGACTCCAGATCGAACACGCCCACCTGTTCGAACGGCGGCGCCTGGATCCCGCGGATGAGGTCAGCGAGGCCGAGGTCGCGGCCGTCCCGCCAGGCGTGGTCGAGCAGCGAGGCGAGCAGGATGTGGTCGCGGCTACGCAGCGGATCGGCGTCCACGTCGAGCAGCGTGCAGAGGCCCGACACGGCTCCCTGCACGCGCTGCCGCAGGGCGTCGGGATCGGCCGCCACCGCCGCGGTCGGTGCGGCGAACGACCGCAGCACCGCCAGCGGCGTGCCGGCCCGGCTGCCCGGCGTGTAGATGACCCGGTCGGCGGCGGCCACGTAGCGCGCGATGCGGTCGGGTTGCTGGTCCCAGCCGGCCAGTCCCTCGCGCCACTGGGCGGCCGTGGCCGCGGCGTGCTCGGCCACCGTACGCCCCTTGCGCTGGGCCGCGGCGGGGTCGATCCAGGGCTCGAAGTCGGCGGGACGCAGATCCGGGAACGCGAGCAGCAGGTTGCCGAGGTCGCCCTTGGGATCGATGGCGATCACGGGCACGCCATCGATGGCCGCCTCCTCGATGAGCCCGACGCCGAGGCCGGTCTTGCCGCTGCCGGTCATGCCGAGGATGACGGCGTGGGTGGTGAGGTCCTTGGCATCGTAGAGCAGCGGTTCGGCCAGGGTCTGGCCGCTGGCGGCATCGACGGGACGCCCCAGGTAGAAGGCTCCCAGCTTCTCGTAATCTTGCACGGCACGCTCCTTGGCGAGGCGACGGGGACGTTCGAGAGCGGAAATCTAGAGCGAACCGGACCGATCGGCCCGTCGCCGAGCGGCACGCGGCGGAACTCACCCCAGCCGCCGCCGCACCTCCACCACCTGCCCGACGATCCGCACGTCGCCCGGACGCGCCGGCACGATGGGGGCGAACGCCTGATTCTCGGCGTGCAGCTCGACGCGTCCGTGCCGGATCCGCAGGCGCTTGACGGTGGCCTCGCCGTCGACCATGGCCACCACGACGGCCCCGTCGTCGGCCAGTTCCTGCCTTCGGACCACCACCATGTCGCCCGGGAGGATCCCCGCCCCGATCATGCTCTCGCCGCGGACCGTGAGGGCGAACAGCACCTCCCCGGGCGCCCGGCCCTCCACGGCCAGGAACCCGTCGGGCTCCTCGATGGCCTCGGACAGGCGTCCGGCCTGCACCCGCCCGACGATGGGCACGGGCTCCGCCCCGCCGACCGAGGACGCCGGCAATCCGTAGCCGCGCGCCACGCCCGGCTGCTTGGTGAGCCGCCCCTCGGCCACCAGGCGCTCCAGATGCTGGCGCGCCGACTGCACGGCGCGGAACCCGAGGTACTCCTGCACCTCGCGCGTCGTCGGCGGCGACCCCGCCAGGACGCGGTCGCGTACGTAGGCGTAGACGCGCCGGCGGGTGGTTCCAGGGATCGTGCGGCTCATGGGTTCTCCTCGGTCCCGACCAGGAAACCAGACACGCGTCTGCCCTGTCAATACCCCAGCGGTCAGGGTTGGCGGACGCATCCCGGTCCGCGGCGATTCCGGTCCCCGCTGGGCGGTTTCTGTCCATCCCGCCGGCGCACCGCAACCGGCCAGGCGGGCGCCTCTTCGCCGGCGGCGTGCCCGCGCGATCCGCGCCTGCCAAACCGGCCTTCTTGCCGTACATTGATGGCATGGCGAGAAACGGGATGGCCGGGCTCACCCTTTGATATATCGTCACTTCTGGAACCGGCACGACCCTTGCGACGAGCGACCGGCACGATCGACGGACACGTCGAGAACCACTCCTGACAGGGACCTGACTGACTGACGGACGGGGGCGATCATGGCCAACGGCACGAACGGAACGCTGCAGAGTCACCTGCTGGCCGTGAAGGCCGGCGATCGGCGGTTCGAGAACGCCTTCCAGGCGATCAGCCGCATGATCCTGGACGACGAGATCGAGAAGGTCGTCGTCAACGGCAAGACGACCTACGACTTCCGGATCTTCCGGCGGGGCAAGAAGCACATCGTCGGCCTCTACGACGAGATCAACAGCTTCGTCTCCTACGTCAAGGATGCCGCCGAGGGCGGCTCGTCCAAGGAGATGGCCTACGTGCTGGTGGGCGAGCCCGGCAACGGCAAGACGTTCTTCGTGGAGTACGTCAGCCGCCTCTACCGCGAGTTCCTCGCCGACAAGGGCAACCGCAAGTACACGTTCCGCTTCACCGGGCTGGACGCGCTCGGCAGCTACGGCAAGATCGCCACCATCGAGAGCCAGACCTACGAGGATCCCATGATCCTCGCGATGAACCTCCTGGAAAGCCCGGAGGAGAGCCGCAACTGGCTGGCGCGCAAGATCGGCTACACCGACGCTCAGCTCGACGAGATCTACGAGAACTACCGTCCCCTCGGCGCCTGCAGCAGCTACGTCTGGGGCGACCTGCGCGCCCACTGCGACGGCAAGCTCGACCAGATGCTCGAGCACGTGCGGATCGCGCCCGTGCCGCTCACCGAGAGCCTCGGCACCGTCACCGGCAAGTACCCCGCCAAGGACAAGATCACCTCGAGCGCCGTCGACCTCCTGGGCGAGGAGTCGATCCAGCGCCTACTGCACATCACCGACACCAACAACCCCTACCGGTTCGATCTGCGCCGCGGCGCCCTGGCTCGCGTCGCCGGCGGCGGCATCCACTTCTCCGACGAGATGTTCAAGAACAAGAAGGACCTCGTGCAGGTCTACCTGGGCGTGATCCAGAACCGAACCATCGAGATCGACGGCTACAAGTGGCCCATCGACACGCTGATCATCGCGACCAGCAACAACAGCGAGTTCAACCGCTTCCTCGCCGAGAAGGAGGAGGCGCCCATCGTCGACCGCTGCCGCATCAGCTACATCTCGCACAACACGAACTACCTGCTCCAGAAGCAGCTCACCCAGTACGCGATCGGCAGCGAGGCCAAGACCACGCTCACGCGCGAGGTGCTGCACCAGGACCCCAACCTGAACTACGCCGCCTCGGTCGCGGTGATCCTCAGCCGCCTGCCCCGCAGCGAGAAGCTGACGCCCGTCGAGACGATGAAGCTGGCGGCCGGCGAGATCGCCGGCGAGAAGTCGATCAAGACCCTCGCCGAGGTCATCGACACCCTCAGCCAGGACACCGACATCACCAACCGCTTCGGCCAGAAGGGCCTCGGCCAGCGCAACCTCGGCCGCGCGATCCAGCTCCTGGTCGAGAGCAGCGACACCAACGAGGGCCGCTGCATGTTCGCCTACGACGTCTTCAAGACCCTCGAGCGGGCCGTCCTCGACTACGTCCACGACAACAACGACCGCGCCAAGTTCCTCGAGGACCTCAAGACCGCGCGCGGCCTCTACCGCGAGCGCATCATGACCGAGATGTTCAACGCGTACATGGACGAGCCCCAGGCCATCCGCAAGGACGTGATGAACTACGTCAACATGATCATCGGCATCGACGCCGAGCACCTCGGCGCCGACAAGATGTGGAAGTACAAGGACCCCCAGACCGGCGAGCTGAAGGCCCTCAAGGTCGACGAACGCTTCATCAAGAGCATCGAGGAACGCCTGCAGCTGAAGACCGACGAGCAGCGCGAGAGCTTCCGCACGTCGATCCGCAAGATCTACGGCCAGAAGATCTCCGTCGACCCCAACTACGACTTCATGGACAATCTCGAGCTCGTCAAGGCGGTCACCGACGTGCGCCTGAAGAGCGACATCGCCGGCGCCGGCAGCCTGATCGGGGCCCTGGCCAACCGCACCAACGAGGAGAACCAGAAGCTCTACGACCGCATGATCGACACCATGCTGGGCAAGCTCGGTTACTGCCGCACCTGCGCCCAGAAGACGATCGAGTACTTCTGCACCCAGGAAGACGAGAACTGACATGGCCGCCCGGGGTCCCGAGCGCGAGCGCCCGCGCCCCACGTTCCGCGTGGTGAGCCAGGACATCTACGCCTACGGCGACCTGCCCTGGTTCCAGGGCCTCGCGATGCCCCGGGGCACGCCCGCCCTGCGCCTCGGCTCGCTGGACGACCTCATGGACCGCGACGCCCGGCGCGAGGAGGACGGCTTCCCGCGCAAGATCCGCATCGGCAAGCTGGTCAAGCCCGCGCGGGGCGGTCAGAAGGTGGTCGTGGTGCCGACGACGGTCGAGGAGAAGCTCGTGCACGACCGCGACTTCGCCCGGCGCGAGGGCGGCGGCGGCGGCCAGGGCGGCAGCGGCGACGGCAAGGAGGGCGAGGTCATCGGCGAGCAGCCCGTGCGCCCGGAGCCGGGCGAGGGCGACGGCCAGGGCCCCGGCGGCGGCGACGGCGAGAACCACGAGATCGAGAGCAACGCCTACGACCTCGGCCGGATCCTCACCGAGCAGTTCCACCTGCCCAACCTCGAGGACAAGGGTCGCAAGCGCTCGCTGACCCGCTACAGCTACGACCTCACCGACCGCCACCGCGGCTTCGGCCAGCTGCTCGACAAGAAGGCCACCCTGCGCCGCATCGTGACCTCGAACATCGCGCTCGGCCGCATCGGCGAGGACCGCCGTCTCGATCCCGCCGAGTTCCTCATCGCGCCGCGGGATCGCGTCTACCGCGTCCTGTCGCGCGAGCGCGACTTCGAATCGCAGGCGGTGGTGTTCTTCATGCGCGACTATTCCGGCTCCATGGGCGGCAAGCCCACCGAGCTCGTGGTGTCGCAGCACGTGATGATCTACAGCTGGATCCTCTACCAGTACGCGGGCCAGGTGGAGACCCGCTTCATCCTCCACGACACCGAGGCCAAGGAAGTCCCGGACTTCTACACCTACTACAACAGCCAGGTGGCGGGCGGCACGAAGGTGGCCGCGGCCTTCCGGCTCATGAACCGGATCGTGCGCGAGGAGAACCTGGCCCAGGACCACAACATCTACGCCTTCTACGGCACCGACGGCGACGACTGGGACACCGACGGCAAGGAGACCCTGCCCGAGATCGAGCGGTCCCTGCACGACACGGCCCGCCTCGGCGTCAGCATCACCGAGCGGTCCTTCGGCGCCCGCCGCGAGTCCGAGGTCGAGAAGTACCTCAACGCGTCCGGCCTGCTCGAATCGCAGGCCAAGCGGCTGCGCCTGGACGTCATGCCCGACGGCGCCGACGAGAACCGGCTCATCGAGGGGATCCGGACCCTCACCAGCCCGTAGAAAGGGTGGCCATGCAGCTCATCGACCAGCACGCCAAGGCCATCATGGAGGGCTGCAAGGAACGCGCGCGCGACGCCGGCCTGCGCTTCGACGACGAGTCGCTCGAGTACGTGGTCACCAACCGCGACCTCATCGAGCTGTCGCCCAAGGTGATGATCCCCACCCTCTACGACTATTGGGTGCACGAGGTCGAGGTGCTGCAGGGCAAGGGCCGCTACGAGCTCTACCCCCACAACCCCTACGAGACCGTCATCAACACGCGGCCGGCGATCAGCTTCTACAACGACAACAACCCCGACTGGCTCAACGTGATGATCTTCTACCACGTGCTGGGCCACATCGACTTCTTCCAGAACAACCTCTACTTCCGCCACACCTGGGACGACGACTTCACCGGCCGCGCCCTGGCCGACAAGCGCGCCGTCGCCCGGCTGCGCAGCGAGCACGGCCGCTGGGTCGACTACGTCATCGAGTTCGCGCGCGGCCTCGACAACCTGGTCGACTTCTACGGCGAGGTGAGCGCGCAGCACCGGCCGCCGGGCGGGGACTGGTCGCGGCGCCTGGACTGGTACCTGGACGTCTTCCTGCAGGACGAGAAGCACGTCCGCGTCAGCGAGTACGTCAAGGAGGTCGAGCGCTACAACCGCTGCCGGCACGAGCACGGCGACGGAGGCGAGGACGCCTTCTTCGCCGACGTCGGCCGCAAGTACCCCGAATTCCAGGCCATGTTCGAGAAGGCCGCCGACCGTCCCGCCGCCGGCGGGCACCGTGACATCCTGCGGTACCTGATCGAGCACAGCCCCCTGCTCGCCCGCGAGGAGAACGCGTGGATGAAGCAGGTCGTGCAGATCGTGCGCGACACGTCCATGTACTTCCAGCCGCAGATCCGCACCAAGATCATGAACGAGGGCTGGGCCAGCTACTGGCACGAGACCCTGTTCATGCGCGACGACCGCATCACCGGCCACGAGGTCGATTTCGCCCGCGTCAACGCCGCGGTCACGAGCATGCCGCGCGTGGGCCTGAACCCCTACGCCCTCGGCATGCGCCTCTTCTACTTCATCGAGGAGGCGGCCGACAAGGGCCGTTACAGCCACCGCTTCCTCGCCCAGCTCGACCAGGACCGGCGCCGCAGGTTCGACGCCCACACCGGCCGCGGCCGCGACTACATCTTCGCCGTCCGCGAGAACCTGAACGATTTCCTGTTCACCGGCATGTTCATCGAGCAGGACTTCGTCGACCGCCACAAGCTGTTCGTGGCCGACAAGGTGCTCGACGAGCAGCGCATGGTCTGGCAGTGGTACGTCAAGAGCCGCAACGCCGAGGACTACAAGCAGATGGTGCACGACACCCTCTACCATCCGCCCCACATCACCGTCGATCCCGCCCGGACCCGCGACGGCGCGCTGGGCCTCGTGCACCATCACGAGGGCAAGCCCCTGGTGCGCGACTTCATCAGCAACACGCTGCTGGGCCTGGAGTACCTCTGGGGCGGGCCGGTGAGCCTGGAGACCACCGATGTCGAGGACGTCAAGGAGCCCGAGTCCCCGGATGCGGCGCCCGACGTCACCTGGCAGCGCGTGCGCTACACGATGCGCGACCGCACCCTGTCGCGGGAGGAGATCTGAGCATGGATCCCATCCGCAAGGCCCTGCAGACCCTCGTGGCCGGCTCCCAGGTGGGCGACCCGCGGCGCACGCTCACCTTCGAGGAGTTCCTCACCCAGCTGCGCGAGCGGCCCGCCTGCCTGATCCGCAACGTCCACCAGCTGTTCCACGACATGGTGCGCGCGCACGTGGGCGAGGGCCACGACGAGTATCCCGACGACCCCGAGTCCATCAGCTTCATCGCGTACGACTTCTCGTCCCTGCTCGCCGAGGGCGTCGACCAGCCGTTCCACGCCGACCGCATCCTGGCCAATCGCCTGATGAACCTCATCGAGGGCTTCCGCGGCGGCGCGCCCCAGAACAAGATCTACGTCTTCAACGGGCCGCCCGGCAGCGGCAAGTCGATCTTCCTGAACAACCTGCTGCGCAAGCTCGAGCACTACGCCAACAGCCCCCGCGGCTGCCGTTACGAGGTGGTCTGGCAGCTCGACCGCGGCCTGCTCGGCGACGACCCCCACAGCGACCCCACCGAGCAGCTGGCCAACCTGCTCGGCGAGCACAAGACGTCGCACCTGCTGCGCGATCTGGCCGGCGGCCGCCACCCCCGGCCCCGCTTCGAGACGATCGAGGTGCCCTGCCCCAGCCACGACAGCCCGCTGCTCATGATCCCCCGCGATCAGCGAGCGCGGTTCTTCGACGAGCTCTTCCGCAATGACGAGTTCAAGTGGAACCTGTCCGGCGGCAAGGAGTACGACTGGGTCTTCCGCCGCGAACCGTGCACGATCTGCGCGTCCCTCTTCCACGCCCTCGGCGAGCGCCTGGGCGACCCGGCCGCCGTCTTCAACATGATCCACGCCCGGCCCTACCGCTTCAGCCGCCGTCTCGGCGAGGGCGTCACGGTCTTCAACCCCGGCGACCGCTCGCCCCGCCAGAACGCCCACACCAATCCGGAGCTGCAGCGCCAGCTCAACGCGCTGCTGCACGATAGCCAGGCCGTCCGCTATCTCTTCTCCCGCTTCGCCCGCACCAACAACGGCGCATTCGCCCTCATGGACCTCAAGGGCTACAACAAGGACCGCCTGCACGAGCTTCACAACATCATCTCGGACGGCGTCCACAAGGTGGAGGAGATCGAGGAGCGGGTCGACTCCCTGTTCCTGGCGGTGATGAACCCGGAGGACGACACGAACATCCGCGGCTTCCAGTCGCTCAAGGACCGCATCGAGTTCATCAGCATCAACTACGTGCTGGACAGCAACACCGAGGTCGCCATCTACGAGAACGTCTTCGGCCGCCACATCCACGAGGCCTTCCTGCCCCGCGTGCTGGAGAACTTCGCCCGCGCCATCATCTCCAGCCGCCTGGCGGAGAAGTCGGCCGCCATGCTGGACTGGATCGAGGACCCGAAGAAGTACGAGCTCTACTGCGACCAGAACCTGCTGCTGCTGAAGATGATCATCTACACCGGGGTGATCCCGAACTGGCTCGACGAGGAGGACCGCAAGAACTTCACGGCCCGCCGGCGCCGGCGGATCATCGCCGAGGCGGAGAACGAGGGTCGCCAGGGCTTCAGCGGGCGCGACGCCATCGACGTCTTCCAGGACCTCTACGGCCTGCACGCGCGCGACCGGCAGCTCATCACCATGGACACGCTCGTGGGCTTCTTCACCAAGACCCGCCCGGAGCTGGGCAAGAAGCTGCCCAAGGGTTTCCTCGACGCCCTGCGCAACCAGTACAACTACCAGACCCTCCAGGAAGTGAAGGAGTCGCTGTACTACTACAACGAGGCGCAGATCGCCCGCGACCTCAAGAACTACCTGTTCGCGCTGAATTACGAGCTCGGCACCACCGAGGTCTGCACCTACACCGGCGAGCGTCTGGAGATCACCGAGACCTTCCTCGCCGGCATCGAGGACCGCCTGCTCGGGCCGGACATCAAGGAAGGCCGCCGCCGCGGATTCCGCGCCGAGACCCAGCGCGCCTACACGTCGCGTACGCTGACCCAGGAGATCATGGTGGAGGGCAAGCCGATCGACGACACCGAGCTCTTCGCCGTCCTGCGCGACCGCTACGTCTTCCACCTGAAGGAGAAGGTGCTCGAGCCGTTCCTCAGCAACGCCAACTTCCGGAGGGCGCTGAAGGACCTCGGCAGCGAGGACTTCCGCACCTACGACGCGCGGATCCAGGCCGACGTGCGCTACCTCATCGGCAACCTCTGCGATCGCTTCGGCTACAACGAGTCGTCCGCCCGCGAGGTCTGCCTCTACGTCATCGACCACAACCTGGCCGAGGAGTTCGCCGGCTAGCCGGCCCGTCAGCTCCAGCCGTGCAGCCAGTGGCCCAGCAGCACGCCGATGAAGGTCGCCACCGCGTAGCCCAGCGTGCCGCAGAGGATGGCCGGCAGCACCAGCGAACGCCACTGCCGCGCGGCAGCCATGGCCGCCGCCGTCGTGGCCCCGCCCATGTTGGCGTTGCTCGCGATCACGAGCTCGCGGAGGTCCAGACGGCACAGCCTGCCCACGCTCAGCAGCACCACCAGGTGCACGCAGAGGATCACGGCCGCGAACCCGAACAGCACCGGCCCCACGCGCAGCATCTCGGTGATGTTGGCGCTCGCGCCGATCACCGCGAAGAAGATCTGCATGAGGTACATGCCGAGGGTCTCGGCTCCGGCCAGACCCGCGAGCCGGCCGGGAATCGCGGTGGCCAGCGCGACGGTCAGCGCCGTCAGCACGAGCACGCCGCCCCCGTTCCAGCCCATGGCCGCGGCCAGCGCGAAGCCCGCCGCGCAGAGCCCCGCCGCCAGCGCGAGCGCGACCCCCACGCCGAGCAGGTCGGGGAGCGGCTGCGAGGCGGGTACGGCGGACGCGACGGTCGGCTCGTCGACGGTCCGCACCGGGTACCGCGAGGCCAGCCACCGCCATCCCGGCAGGGCGAACAGCACCAGGAAGTAGAGGGCCATCACCAGGTTGTCGGCCGCGACGCCGGCGGTGACCAGCGTGCCGCGCAGACCCACCGCGTCGGCCGCCGCCGCGTAGTTCATGGACCCGCCCACGTAGGTGGCCGAGAAGATGGCCGCAAGCTGCCAACCCGCCTCACCGACGGGCACCACCAGGAACGCCACCACCGTGCCCGCCACCGTCCCGCAGGCGCCGATCACGAAGGCCAGCAGCGTGGGCCCGGCCTCGCGCACGATCCGGCGCAGGTCCGCCCGCAGCAGCAGGAGCGGGATCGCCAGCGGCACCAGGTAGCCCCAGGTCAGGTCGTAGGCCGGCGTCGCCGTCGCCGGCAGCAACCGCAGGTTCGACAGCGCGAACGTCACCCCCATGGTGACGAGGCAGCCGGAGACGCGGGCGCCCCACGCGGTCC
This sequence comes from Candidatus Krumholzibacteriia bacterium, assembly GCA_041390065.1. Taxonomy (GTDB): domain Bacteria; phylum Krumholzibacteriota; class Krumholzibacteriia; order LZORAL124-64-63; family LZORAL124-64-63; genus Glo-17. The sequence continues at coordinate 9,729 of JAWKQQ010000010.1, read as the reverse complement.
GCTCGGCCCAGATGCCGAAGGCCGCGGCCGCCAGCAGCACGGCCCAGATCAGCCAGTGCTGGTCGGGATGGATCAGGGACGTCATGCGCGCCTCCAGCATGGTGGGGACCGGTGGCCTGGTCGGACCCGGTCAAGCTAAGGGTTCGCCACCGGATGACGATGGTGGAAATCTGCAAATCTCTAATACCGAGTAAGAATGTCCTTTTTAGCAAACGGAGATCCCGTAGCATCCCGGCGGTCCGGTCGCATGCCGGACGGCCCCCTTACCCTGGAGGAATGCCGTGACGTTCTTGAAGCTCCTGGTCCTCACCACCGTGGTCGTATGTGCCACGGCGGTCGCGGCACAGGTCGAACTCGATCGCAACGTGGTGGCCGCCGGCGGCGGCACGACCGGCTCGGCCGGCCACACCATCTCCTTGACCATCGGCCAGGCCGCCGTCGGCATGGTCACCGGCAACACCTACGACCTGGACATCGGATTCTGGACGCCCGGTCTGGGCGATCCGGTGCCGGTCCTCGATGAGGATCTGCCTGGAATCCTCAGCCTCGACCAGAATTACCCCAACCCCTTCAACCCCATGACCATGATCCGCTTCAGCCTGCCGGAGAACGCCCCGGTCTCGCTGGCGGTCTACAACGTCCGCGGCGAGCGCGTGCGCCTGCTGGTGGACGAGGTCCGCCCGGCCGGCCGCCACGAGGTGATCTGGAACGGAGCCGACGACCACGGACGCAGCGTTTCCTCGGGCACCTACGTGGCCCGCATCGTGTCCTCGCAGGGTGTGCAGAACCGCAAGATGGTGCTCGCCCGCTGATCTCCCAACCATGACCAACGACCGCGGGCTCGACCGCGGTGCCGACCTTCCTGGAGGAATCCCCATGCGTACCGTCCTACTCTGCGGCCTCATCCTCTCCCTCGGCGCCGGCCTGTCCCTGGCCTTCGCCCCCCAGACCCTGTCGTTCCAGGGCCGCCTCACCGACAGCGGCGGGATCAACGTGGCCGACGGGAACCACAGCGTCACCTTCCGCGTCTACTCGCAGCTCAACGGCGGGGCGCCGCTCTGGACGAGCACCCGGCAGGTGACCGTCAACGGCGGCGTGTTCGCCGTGATCCTCGGCGAGATCAATCCCCTCAACCTGCCCTTCGATCAGCTCTACTACGTGGGCGTCCAGTACGAGGCCGAGCCCGAGATGGCCCCCCGCGTGCCGCTGACGGCCACGCCCTACGCGCTGGCGGTCAGCCCGTCGGCTGCGGTCACCTCGCTCAACGGTCTGACCGGCCCGTTCAATCTCGTGGCCGGCAGCAACGTCTCCATCAACCCCGTCGGCGGCAACCTGGTGATCTCGGCCACCGGGGCGGTGGCCGACAACGACTGGACCGTGACGGGTAGCAACATGTACGCCATCCCGTCCGGCAGCGTCGGCATCGGCACCAGTTCGCCGAACGAGAAGCTGCAGGTCGTGGGCAACGTCCTGGCCGGCGACGGCGCCAACCAGGCCTTCTACGGCAGCTACAACAGCGGCGGCTACCTCTCCGATTTCGGCGGCGACGCCTTCGGCGAGGGCAGCGGTATGCACATGTTCCAGGAAGACGGCAGCGTGCACACGTTCATCGAGCCGGATGTCGACGGCGACGGCAGCTTCCTCCAGATCTACGGCAGCACCGGCAACACCGCCTTCCAGGTCGACGGTGCGTTCGCCGGCGGCGCACCCCGGATCTCCATGATCGGAACGAGCTCGGCCGTGTTCGCCCTCGGCTCGACCGGCAACGCGTCGGTGCAGCTACCCGCGTCGTCGATCAGCGCCGGCGAACTCGAGAACGAGCCCGGCATCGCCTCCCGCAACGACCACGCCACCAGCTCCTACGCGGTGCAGACCTCCTACAACGCCGTCACCTCGCGCACCATCGTCGCCCCCACCGGCGGCTACATCGTGGCGTCGGCCAGCCTGGAGATCGAGCTCAACCACCAGGGCTCGAGCTGCTACGTGACGGCCGGCCTGTCGCTGAGCCCGACGTCGCTGCCCGACAACCAGGACCTCAGCTTCTACCTGCCCACCGGCGCGGCGCAGGGGCTGTACCTCTCGCCGTCCACGCCGACGGCGATCTTCCCGGTGTCCGCCGGCAGCACCACCGTGTACCTGGTCGCGTTGCGCAGCGGCACCACGGACGCGGTGATCTGGGACGCCCAGCTGAACCTGCTGTTCGTGCCCACGGCCTACGGCACGGTCGCCCTCGCCGACGCGAACGACGACGGACGGCAGGCCGACAACGACCGCGTCTCGCGGCCCGCGACCAGCAGCGACCTGGCCCTCGAGGCGCGGCAGAGCGAGCAGGACAACCAGGCCCGCATCGACCGGGAGCTCTCCGAGCTGCGCGCCCAGGTCGAGGCCCTCAAGGCCGAGGTCGACGGCCGGACCGTCAACGGCCGACCGCGCGACCAGCGCTGACCGACGCCGTCGCGTCCGGCTCCGCGAGCCGGAAGCCGCGCCTCACGGGCGTGGCTTCCGGCCGCTCGCCGTCGCGGGGTGGCCACCAGACGTTTCGAGGCTTACGTGGGTCGGAATTCCCCCGACCCCGGAGGTCCCAACCTGGACGCACACGCCCCGAGAACTGGTTCGAGGACATCTACGCCGACAGCGACACCACCGGCAAGGGCGTGCCCTGGGCGACGCTCGCCCCCGCCCCGCTGCTGCGTGCCTGGCTCGACCGCAACCGGCCGACCGGCGCTGGCCAGACGGCCCTGGTGGTCGGCTGCGGCCTGGGCGACGATGCCGCGGAGATGGCCCGTCGCGGATTCGCGGTCACCGCCTTCGACGTGGCCGCCAGCGCCATCGCGCTCGCCCGCGAACGCCACCTCGACCTCGCCATCGACTGGCAGGTGGCCGAGCTGTTCGCCACCCGCCGCCTGGTCGCGCGCCTTCGCGGTCGTGGTCGAGCACCGTACCATCCAGTCGCTGCCGCCGGCCTGGCAGGCGCGCGGGCAGCGGGCCGTCGCCGGGTTCCTCGCGCCCGGCGGCACCTTGATCCTGGTGGCCGACCTGCGCCCGGCCGGCGCGCGCAGGACGGGCCGCCCTGGCGGCTGCGCCCCGAGGAGCTGGCTCCCTCGCCGAGGCAGGACTCTCGCTCGTCCACGAGCAGAGCGCAGGCGGTGGCCCACGCTCCCGGGCGCACGCGCCTGCTGCGGGTCTACCAGCGCGGACTGGCCGCGGACGGTTCCACCTGATATCCTCGCGCCGTCCGGACCTCAACGGTGGGGAGCAATGTTGACCCGCGATCGTCGCTGGATGCTCTGGGCCGCCCTGGCCTATCTCGGAGTGCTCGCGGTCACCGCCGCTGGCCTCGGCCTGCTCTACCGCGCCGCCCGTGCCCAGCTCGACGAGGCGCTCGGCCTGCGCCTGCAGGGGGTGGCCACGGCGTCCGTCCACCTGGTCGACGGCGACCGCATCCCCACCTGGGCCTTCGACCCCGAGCCCGCCACCGATCTGCTCTGGCTCACCACCCGCCTCGAGCGCATCCGCGAGGACAACGACCTGGCCGAGGTCACGCTCTGCGACCGCGACGGCTACGTCCTCAGCTCGGCCAGCGGTCGCCTCGAGCGCGGCAACGCCAACGTCTTCTGGGACCTCGACCGCCCCGCCGTCGAGCTCGCCCGCGAGGGCGTGGCGTCGGTGTCGCGCCTCTACCGTAGCGGGTCGCTCTACCAGAAGTCGGCCCACGCGCCGGTCTTCGACCGCGACGGGCAGGTCGCCGGCGTGCTCACCGTCGAGGGCGACGCCGATTTCTTCCGCACCCTGGCCGCCCTGCGCCGCGGCGCCTGGCTCACCGTGGCCGCGGTGCTGGCCTTCCTGGCGCTGGTGGGAGGGTTGCTGCTGGGCATCCACCGCGCCCTCGAGCGGGCCCGCGCCGACCTCGCCCGCCAGGAACAGCTGGCCGCCATGGGCCGCATGACCGCCGGCATCGCCCACGAGATCCGCAACCCGCTGGGCATCATCCGCGGCGCGGCCGAGCACCTGCGCCGCGTGCTGCGGGAGCATGACCTGGACGACGAGGTGGCCGCCTTCATTCCCGAGGAGGTCGACCGCCTCGACCGCATCCTCGGCGGCTACCTGGCCTTCGGCCGGGACGACGCGGTCGCCCACGAGCGGGTGCCCCTGGACCGGCTGGTCGGCCGCACCGCGCGCCTGCTCGCCGACGACTACCGTGACTGCGGCCTCGTCCTCGACGTCGCGTCCGCCACGCCGGTGGAGATCGTCGGCGACCCGCCGCGCCTGCAGCAGGTGCTGCTCAACCTCCTGCTCAACGCCCGGGACGCGTCGCCCCGGGGCGGCCGCGTCACCGTCGCCGTGACGGCCGACGCCGGACTGGCGACCGTCACGGTGGCCGACGCGGGCGCCGGCCTCTCCGCGGAGGCCGCCGCGCACGCCTTCGATCCCTTCTGGACCACCAAGGACAAGGGCAGCGGGCTCGGCCTCGCCGTGTCGCGCCGCATCGCGCGCCAGCACGGCGGCGACCTCGTGCTCGAGCCGCGGGACCCCGGACCCGGCTGCCAGGCCATCCTCACGCTGCCCGTCGGGCCGCCAGAACGAAAGTGACCAACGGCATGGGCAAGATCCTGCTCGTCGACGACGAGGAACGCATGGTGACCCTGCTGAAATCCGCGCTCACCTACCGCGGCCACACGGTCACCGGGGTCACCAGCGGCCAGGCCGCGCTCGACCTCGCCGACCAGCAGGCGTTCGACCTCGTGCTCACCGACCTGCGCATGGAGCCCGTCGACGGCATGGCCGTGATCGAGGGCGTGAAGCAACGCTCACCGGGCACGGTCGTCGTGGTGCTGACCGCCTACGGCGACGTGGCGACCGCCGTCGAGGCCTTGCAGAAGGGCGCCTACCACTACCTCACCAAGCCCATCAACTTCGACGAGGTGGCCCACACCGTCGAGCGGGCCCTCGCCCAGGCCGACCTCGAGCGAGAGAACCGGGTCCTCCGCCACACCGTCGAGCAGCTCCGCGAGACCGTCGACCTGGTCGGCGACGCTCCCGCGACCCGGGCGTTGCGCGACCTCATCGCCAAGGTGGCCCCCAGCGAGGCTACCGTGCTGATCCGCGGCGAGAGCGGCGTCGGCAAGGAGGTCGTGGCCCGCGCCGTGCACCGCGGCAGCCCACGCCGCGACGGGCCGTTCGTGGCCGTCAACTGCGCGGCCATCGCCGAGACCCTGCTCGAGAGCGAGCTGTTCGGACATCGCAAGGGCGCCTTCACCGGCGCCGACCGCGACCGCGAAGGACTCTTCGAATCGGCGCAGGGCGGCACCCTCTTCCTCGACGAGATCGGCGAGGCGGGCCCCGGCGTTCAGGCCAAGCTGCTCCGCGTGCTCGAGGAGCGCCGCCTCAATCGGGTCGGCGATCCCCGCGAGCGCGAGGTCGACGTGCGGGTGCTCGCGGCCACCAACCGTCCCCTGGAGGACGCGATCAAGGCCGGCCAGTTCCGCGAGGATCTCTTCTACCGCCTGCTCGTCTTTCCCGTCGACGTGCCGCCGCTGCGCGAGCGGACCGAGGACATCGCCCCGCTCGCGCGGCACTTCCTGCGCCGACTCGGACGGCCCGAGACCGCGCTGCCTGACGCCACGCTGACGCGCCTGCGCACCCATGGCTGGCCGGGCAACGTGCGCGAGCTGCGCAACCTCATCGAACGCGCCCACATCCTGGCGGGCGCCGAGCCGATCACCGATGCGCACGTCCAGCTCGACCCGCGGCGACCGTCGGCCACCGACGCCGACACCCTCGAGCCTGGCACCGATCTCGATCTCGACGCGAACGCCCGCCGGCTCATCCGCGCCGCCATCAAGCGGGCCGGCGGCAACAAGACCCTGGCCGCCGAGTTGCTCGGCATCACCCGACGGACCCTGTATTCACGGCTGAAGCTCCTGGGCCTGGACCGGGAATTCCTGACCCCGGACGAGGACGCCTGAACTCGCGGCGCGGGCGTCCCCAGAGGGACACCGGCGCACCTGATGGTTCGACGGCAGCCTGGCGCCGTCGGCATGATAGCCGATAAACGCTTGCCGGATGGCCATTTGAACGAGAAGCTCCACCATGGCACAGGTCGTGCTCGATCTGACCGGCACGCCCCGTCACCCCTGATCGGAGATCCATCATGCGCCCCCGCCACTGCTCGCCAATCATGCTGACGGCCGTCCTGGCGGGCGTCATGCTGCTCCTGGCCGGCCGCCCGGCCGCCGCGCAGCAGAACGCCGAACAGCTGGCCGATTTCATCGAGCGGACGGCCGAGATCGTCGACTGGGCCGCCGAGCAGGTGAAGGAGACCGAGAACCAGCAGGCCCACCGCGTGCTGCAGGAGGCGCAGAGCCTGCACCTGCGCTCGCGCGATCAGGCCGAGCGGGGTCACGTCTTGGCAGCCTTCGCCCTGTCGCGTCGCGCGCGCGACGCCGCCCAGCACGCCGTGCGGCTGGCACGCGACGCCCGGGGCGCCGAGAACCGGGTCCAGCTGCGGCTCGAACACTTCCTCGATTACCGCGACCAGATCCTCGACCGCGCCCGCGAGGCCGGCGACGAGCGCGCCCTGCGCTTCGTGCGCGAGGCCGAGGAACAGGCCCTGCGCGCGCGTGACCACGACCGGCAGGGCAACTACGACCTCGCCGACCATTTCATCGGCGCGGCCGAGGACCTGCTGGCCCGCGCCGCGCGGCTGCTGTTCGAGGGCGGCGGCCCGGAGCGCCTCGAGCGGGAGATCGAACGTACGCGGCGCGCCATCGACGGCATCGCCGACCGCCTGGCCGAGGGTACGCCCGACGGCGCGGCCACCGACCTGCTCGAGAGCGCCCGTGCGGCCCTCGAGCGGGCCGAGGAGTTCGGCCGCCGTGGCCAGCCGCTGCGTGCGTTGCAGTCGGTGCGGCTCGCGCGGCGCCTGGCCGGGCAGGCGGCCGAAGCCGGCGACGGCAACCTCGACGCGGACACCGTGCAGGTCCAGATCGACCGCTGGGACGGACGTTACGAGCAGATCTCCGGTCGCGTGGAGGCGAGCGGGGCGGCGGCCGCCGTCGACGCCCTCGCCCGCGCCCGCCACCACCGCCAGCAGGCGGCCACGCTGCTCGCCGCGGGCAACCTCGAGCCCTCGCTGCGGCAGATCAAGGCCGCCTTCGACCTGCTGAACGAGGCCCTGGAACTGACGAGGTGAGGTGAAGCGAACCCGTGGGAGCCTGGCGATCGGCGTCGCGGCGGCCTGTCTGCAGGCCGCCGTCGCGGCGTCGGCGGGCGCGGCCGCCGCCGTCTGGCAGCCGAAGGTCTCCGCCGGCCTCGAGAGCTACGTGCACACCTACTACCTGGCGACGGCCGACACCACCGAGGCCGTGTCCGAGGTGCTGGCCACCGCCGAGATCGAGGGTCGTTCCGGCCGCCGCGACCGCCACGCCTGGAACCTGCGCCTGGCCGCATCCGGCGGCTCGGAGCTGCTGCGGGAGCTGCTCGACGGCCGCTACCAGTGGCGGCCTTCGGGCGAGCCGCGGCTGCAGCTCGACGTCGACTGGCTGGGCCGCCAGTACCGGAGCGGCACGGAATACGCCCTCAGCAGCGACAACCACGAGGGCACCGCCGAGTGCGGGCCTACCCTGGCTCGGCCGGACCGCCCAGCTCGATCTGCGAGTCCGCGGCCGCTATCTCCGCTACCGCACGCCGTCGACCCTCGAACAGAGCTACCACGAACGCGGCGGCGCGGCCTACCTGGCCTCCGCGGGTTCGGCGACCTGAGCTGGCGCGTCGGCGCGAGAGCCGCCGCCCGCACCTACCCCGATTCCACGGCGCTGGATCGTGACCTCGTCGCCGTGGAAGCGGACCTCGACCATGCCGCGGGAGAACGCCACATCTGGCTCTACCAGCGCAGCGAGCGCCGCCTGGCCGCCGCCCCCGAGGTGCGGCCGTCTGCCTGGTCCCACTGGACGGAGGTCCGCGCCACCTGGCCCCTCCGCCACGGCGAGGTGGTCACCAGCCTGGGCAGCGAGGTCTGGCGGTACGACCGCACCGACACGGTCTGGTTCGACTCCTGGCGTCTGGAGTCCGAGCTGGGCTACGGCTGGGGCGACCCCCTGCGCGCCCACTGGCGCACGCTGCTGACCATGGAGCGCCTGGATGCCGACGCCGCGTCGGAGGCCTATCAGCAGTTCGGGCTCCGGGGCACCGTCGAGTCGTACGCGGGCCCGGTGTCCGGGATGCTCGCGCTCGAATACGGCCACCGCTGGTACCGGCAGACCGCCGACGAGGCTGCCGCCACCGACCCGTTCGACGACACGTTCGCCCTCGCCTACAGCGATTTCTCCTACGTGGAGATCTGGCTGATGGCAACCTGGACGTGGTCGGACCGGCTATCCCTCGAAGTGGTGGCCAGCTACCAGCCCGAGCAGCACACCGAGCAGGACGACGACACCGCCATCGGCTACGGCAGCGCCCGCGTCGTCTGGCGTCCCTGACGCCGCCGGCTCAGTCAACGGCGCGCCGGCCACGTAGACCTGCAACGCCTCGCCGGCGCTGCAGCCGCCGGCCGCGAGCGGCAACGTCCAGCGGGTCCGGCCGTCGGCGTCCGTCGCCCCCTCGGGCCAGGTTCCGCCCGTGCAGGAGACCAGGCCGCCCTCGCTGGTCTGGAGCCAGACGTCCTTGTACGGGGTCCTGGACGACGGGATCGCCCATCGGATCGAGGAGGGTGACGGTCACGGTCGCATCGACCGTGCCGCCCCCGGGCAGGAAGGCCTCCGTGAAGGGCGAGCCGCCGCCGTTGGGGGTCACGTACATCGACGCGCCCTCGGCGGCGGACGGCGGTTCAGCCGCGGACAGAGCCCAGTCGATGATATCGGCGGCGGCGCCGATCGCCGGCGCCAGCAGGACGAGCATCACGATCACGATCCGCTAGAGGGGAGACCTCCTCGAGCGGGGCGGGCGCCGCGGACGTCGCCGGCGGCGTGGCGCAGTGGCGGAATGACGTTACGGGATCAACGCCGCGGCGAACAAGGTGGCGCTACCACGCCCGAGCGCGGTCGGCTATCCTGCGCACCGGAACCGCGGCACCCGGCGAAGGCGGACGGCATGCGTACATACCACCTGCAGCTGATCGCGGGCGACGGCATCGGCCGCGAGGTGATGGCCGCGGCCCGGGCCGTGCTCGTGCGGCTGGCCGACCTCGACGGCGGCGTGCGGTTCACCTGGACCGAGCAGCCCTGGAGCTGCGCCTGGTCGCTCGCCCATGGCGCGATGATGCCGCCCGACGGCCTCGACCGCCTGGCCGACGGCGACGCCATCCTCCTCGGTGCGGTCGGATTCCCGGGCGTGCCCGACCACGTGAGCCTGCGCGGTCTGCTCCTGCCGATCCGCATGGGTTTCGATCAGTACGTGAACCTGCGGCCGGTGACGCTCCTGCCAGGCCTGCGCTCACCCCTGCGGATCGACGACCCGGCCCAGCTCGACTTCGTGGTGCTGCGCGAGAACACCGAGGGCGAGTACTGCGGCTGCGGGCGCCTCGACCATGCCGGCACCTTCGAGGAGACCGCCGTCCAGGAGAGCCGCTTCACCCGCCGCGGCACCGAGCGCATCCTCCGCTACGCCTTCGAGTACGCCCGCACGCACGGCAAGACCCGCGTCGTGTCGGCCACCAAGAGCAACGCCCTCAATCACAGCATGGTGTTCTGGGATCGGATCTTCGACGAGGTGCGGGGCGCCTACCCCGGCATC